>NZ_JBFREX010000003.1:23577-657062 GCF_052114525.1 Pseudomonas sp. KB_15
GACTGACACTCCGCTTTCGCGAGCAAGCCCGCTCCCACATTTTTACCGGGTTCGGCGTCAGACCTGCGCGGTACGCAGTTTCTCGCTACGCCCACGCAGCCATTCCAGGGTCAGCAGCAGGATCACCGAGAAGGCAATCAGCAGCGTCGCGGCGGCAGCGATGGTCGGGCTGAGGTTTTCGCGGATGCCGCTGAACATCTGCCGAGGCAGGGTCGCTTGTTCAGGGCCGGCGAGGAACAGCGTCACCACCACCTCATCGAACGATGTCGCGAAGGCAAACAGCGCCCCGGAGATCACGCCCGGTGCAATCAGTGGCAAGGTCACCCGGCGGAACGTGGTCAGCGGCGCAGCACCCAGGCTCGCAGCGGCCCGCACCAGATTGTGGTTGAACCCCTGCAACGTCGCCGACACGGTAATGATCACGAACGGCACACCGAGTACGGCATGCACGACGATCAGCGAGGTATAGCTGTTGCCAAATCCCAGTGGAGCGAAGGTCAGGTAACTGGCCACACCAATGATCACCACCGGTACCACCATCGGCGAAATCACTAGCGCCATCACCAGCGGCTTGCCCGGGAAATCGCCTCGGGTCAGACCGATCGCCGCCAGCGTGCCGAAGATCATCGCCAGCACCGTCGCGGCCGGGGCCACGATGATGCTGTTCTTCAACGAACGCATCCATTCCGCCGAGGCGAAGAAGTCCTGGTACCAGTGCAGCGAAAAGCCTTGCAGCGGATAGACCAGAAAACTCCCCGAGTTGAACGACAGTGGAATGATCACCAGCACCGGCAGGATCAGGAACAACAGAATCAAGCCGCAGAGAATCCGCAAGCTGTAGAACCACACCCGTTCGATGGGCGACATATAAGGACTCAGCATTTCGTTCTCCCCTTAGCTCAGGCGCAGGCGGCTCGCGCCCACCAGCCAGCTGTAAATCAGATAAAGCACGACCGTCGCGAGCAACAGCAGCCCACCAAGTGCGGTCGCCATGCCCCAGTTGATACTGGTGTTGGTGTAGAAGGCGACGAAGTAGCTGACCATTTGATCGTTCGGGCTGCCCAGCAATGCCGGGGTGATGTAGTAGCCGATGGCGAGGATGAACACCAACAGGCAACCGGCGCCGACACCGGCATAGGTCTGCGGGAAGTACACCCGCCAGAAGCTGGCGAACGGATGGCAGCCGAGGGAAATCGCAGCACGCATGTAGGTCGGCGAGATGCCTTTCATCACGCTATAGATCGGCAGGATCATGAACGGCAGCAGAATGTGCACCATCGAGATGTAGACACCGACACGGTTGAACACCAACTCGATAGGCTTGTCGATGATGCCCATGGCCATCAGGCCGCTGTTGATCAGGCCACCCGATTGCAGCAACACGATCCACGCCGCGACCCGTACCAGGATCGACGTCCAGAACGGCAACAGCACCAGAATCATCAGCAGATTGCTCTGGCGCGAAGGCAGGTTCGCCAACAGGTAAGCCAGTGGATACGCCAGCACCAGGCAGATCGCGGTGATGATCAGGCCCATCCAGAAGGTGCGGGCGAAGATGTCGAGGTAGATCGCCTGATCCGGGGTGGCCGGGGCGATTTCGCCGAGGTCGTCGATGCGATGATCGACAGCCGCCAGCAGGTAATACGGGGTGATGCTGCTGGTGTTGCGGCGTACCGCTTGCCAGTAGGCCGGGTCGCCCCAGCGCTCATCGAGGCCTTCCAGCGCTTCTTTATAGGAAGCCGGCTCAGTGGCGAGCGGCAAGGCACGGGCGGTTTTGGTCAGCAGGCTGCGGTAGCCGGCCAGTTCCATGTTCAGGCGTTTGGACAGATCGCCCAAGGTCTGGTTCTTGCGCGCGTCGGCGAGGTCTTCGGCCGCCGCTTTGTAAACCGGTTCAGCGGGCAGGCCGCGGCCGTCCCAGCTGGCGATGGCGGTCACGGTGCGCGGCATGCCGCCGACCACTTCCGGGTTGCCAACGCTTTTGTAGAGCAGCGCCACGATCGGCACCAGGAACACCAGCAACAGAAACAGCACCAGCGGCGCGATCAACGCCTGGGCCTTCCAGCGGTTGACCCGCTCGGCGTGCTTGAGCCGCTGCTTCAAGGTGGGGCTGGTGCCCTCGTTCAGGGGAACGGCGATAGCCATGACGTACTCCGGGAATCTTTGATCGTTACAGAGACGGCGAACCGCCCCTGTTGTGTTGAAACACCGCAACCTGTGGGAGCGAGCTTGCTCGCGAAGAGGACAGCACATTCAACATCTGTGTTGACTGACCCACCGCTTTCGCGAGCAAGCTCGCTCCTACAGCGTAAGCCCGCGGTGCGGTCTTACTTGGCAGCCCAGGCGTTGAAGCGCTGTTCCAGTTGCTCGCCGTTGTCAGCCCAGAAGCTGACGTCGATCTGCACCTGGTTGGCGATGTTTTCCGGGGTGGTCGGCATGTCTTTCAGGACATCCTTGGCCAGCAACGGTACGGCTTGGGTGTTGGCCGGGCCGTAGGCGATGTTTTCCGAGTAGGTTTTCTGCTGCTGTGGCTGTACCGAGTAGGCGATGAATTTCTTCGCCGCTTCAGCACGCTTGGCATCCAGACCTTTTGGAATGGCCCATGCGTCGAAGTCGTAGATACCGCCGTTCCACACCACTTTCAGATTGCTTTCTTTCTGCACGGCAGCGATCCGGCCGTTGTAGGCCGAGCTCATGACCACGTCACCGGAAGCGAGGTATTGCGGCGGTTGTGCGCCGGCTTCCCACCACTGGATGTTCGGCTTGAGTTCATCGAGCTTCTTGAACGCGCGGTCCTGACCGTCTTTGCCGGCCAGCACTTTGTAGACGTCTTTCGGCGCAACGCCGTCGGCCATCAGTGCGAATTCCAGGGTGTACTTGGCGCCTTTACGCAGGCCACGCTTGCCCGGGAACTGCTTGGTGTCCCAGAAATCCACCCAGCTGGTCGGTGCGGATTTCAGTTTGTCGGCGTTGTAGGCCAGCACGGTCGACCACACGAAGAAACCCACGCCGCAAGGCTGGATGGCGCCCTTGACGTAGTCTTCGGTCTTGCCGAACAACTTCGGATCAAGTTGTTCGAACATGTCTTCGTCGCAACCACGGGACAGTTCCGGCGATTCAACCTCTACCAGATCCCACGACACGCTCTTGGTGTCGACCATGGCCTTGACCTTGGCCATTTCGCCGTTGTACTCGCCGGCCACGATCTTGCCGTTACCTGCCGCTTCCCACGGTGCGTAGAAGGCTTTGACCTGAGCTGCCTTGTTCGCCCCGCCAAAGGACACCACGGTCAGGTCCGGGCCGGCCGCCATAGCGTGCGCCGCGCCCATCATGCCCAGTGCCAAAGCGGTGAATTTCAGGGATCTCAACATTTATTGTTCTCTCCACGTGCAGGGTTGGTGTTGGTATTGCCCGGGCGATCAGTTCGCCTCTAAAAGAGGGTCGAGCGCGCGAACGTGCTCGACCTGCCAGCCAAGCGGTACCACGTCGCCGACGGCGAGCGAGGGATCAAGCTCGGCAATCGGTTGTTTCACGAAGAAGTCGGTCTTGCCGCAGACTTCCATGCGAACCCGGACGTGGTCGCCCAGATAGATGAATTCCTCGACTCGCCCGGAGAAGCGGTTGATGCATTGGTCGCTGGAGCCATTGAGGCTCACTCGCTCCGGGCGGATGGACAGGGTCACCGGCTCGCCGGTCTTGCCGACATTCACCGCCAGCGCTTCAACTTTTTCACCACGCCCCAGTTCGACTACACAGCGGTCGCCGTTCTGACTGTGCAGTCGGCCATTGAGGCGGTTGTTCTCGCCGATGAAGTTGGCGACGAAGGTGTTTTTCGGCTCTTCGTAGAGGGTGCGCGGCGGCGCGATCTGCTGGATTTCGCCCTGATGGAACACCGCCACACGGTCGGACATGGTCAAGGCTTCGCCCTGATCGTGAGTCACGTAGACCACGGTTACGCCCAGGCGCTGGTGCAGGTGTTTGATTTCCATCTGCATGTGTTCACGCAGTTGCTTGTCGAGTGCGCCGAGGGGTTCGTCCATCAGCACCAGTTGCGGTTCGAACACCAGCGCCCGGGCCAATGCCACACGCTGTTGCTGACCGCCGGAGAGCTGCGCCGGGTAACGCTGGGCGAATGCATCGAGCTGGACCATGCTCAGCACGCGCTTGACCCGGGCACTGACGTCGCTCTTGTTCATGCCGCGTACGGTCAGCGGGAACGCCAGGTTCTCGGCCACCGTCATGTGCGGGAACAACGCGTAGTTCTGGAACACCATGCCGATGTCGCGCTTGTGCGGCGGCACGTTGTTGATGGCGCGCCCCGCCAACAGGATTTCGCCCGCGGTCGGGGTTTCGAAACCGGCGAGCATCATCAGGCTGGTGGTCTTGCCGGAGCCGGACGGCCCGAGCAACGTGAGGAATTCGCCTTTGCGAATGTCCAGGTTGAGGTCTTTGACGATCAGGTTCTCGCCGTCGTAGCTCTTCTGCACTCCACGGAAGCTGACCAGAACATCATTGGCCCCTGCGCTTGAATCGACCTGGCTCATACCCACACCTTTGTTATTGATGACTGCTGTGGGATTAAGCCTAGTGGACGCTGAGGGTCACGCAAATCGGGGCGCAAGAGAGATTCGCCTCAGCCGGATGGAAGGCTGGGGGTAGGGATTGCCCTACAAGGATGGCGCGTTTTGGCAAACGCAGCGGCAAGCGGTCAGCTACAAGCCACAAGCAAAGGCAAAAGCGAGTTTGCAGGATGTCGCAAATGGACATGCCAACACATCTCTGTGGGAGCGGGCTTGCTCGCGAAAGCCGTGTATCAGGCCCAAATATGTCAACTGACACACAGCCGCGCCTTGTGGGTGCTGATGGTCTTGCTGCTCAGCGCCAGTTGCTGGGCGATGTCGTTGACGTTGGCGCCCTGGGCCAGGCGTTCGAACACGGAAAATTCGCGTTCGGAGAGCAACGAGTGCAATGGACGCGAGTCGGTCAGGCCGACCTCGAAAACCATGCGGTCGGCCAGCTCCGGGTCTATGTAACGTCCACCTGACGCCACTTTGCGTATGGCCGTCAGCAACAGCGCGGGGTCGCTGTCCTTGGTCGCATAACCGGCAGCCCCGACCTTCAGCGCCCGAGCGGCCATCTGCGCTTCATCGTGCATCGACAACACCAGGATCGCCGGCGGATTGTTCAGGGCGCGAATCCGCGGAATGGCTTCCAGGCCGTTGACGCCCGGCATGGAGATGTCCAGCAGCACCACTTCGCAGGGCACATGACGCAAGGTGTCGAGCAACTGCTCGCCATTGCTCGCCTCCCCCACCACCAGCAAGTCCTTGGCCAGGCCGATCAACTGCTTGATGCCTTCGCGGACGATGGTGTGGTCTTCGGCTACCAGTACACGGATCACGTTCTTCTCCAGATTCAAGATCATTCGCGAGCAAGCCCGCTCCCACATTGGATTTGGACATGTCTGGGATTTGTGCATTTACACAAAACATTGTGGGAGCGGGCTTGCCCCGGGCGGCGTTCCGACGAAGGCGTCGGTACAGTCAACCCAACCTGTTCAGGCACCATCCAAAGGCACTCGCACACTCAGGGTCGTTCCTTCACCCGGCTCACTCTCAAGGGATAACTCACCACCCAGGATCAACACCCGTTCACGCATTCCGACAATCCCAAAGGACGTTGGCCTGCCGGGTGCAGCGACAAAACCTACGCCATCATCGCTGACCGTCAGACACAACTCGTCACCTTCCAGCGCCAGTGTCAGTTCAACAGTATGCGCCTGGGCATGGCGCATGACATTGGTCAGCGCTTCCTGAAGGATCCGGAACAAACCGATAGCCTTGGCATCACTGAGCACCGGCAAGTTGTCCGGCACCTGCACCAGGCACGGAATCTGCGTACGCGCCTCGAAACGCCGGGCCTGCCATTCGATGGCCGAGGCAATGCCGGCATCAAGAATCGGCGGGCGCAATGCGGTCGCGACGTCGCGAACCAACTGGAAGAGTTGAGCGATCAGGCGCTTCATGCTGCTCAGGCGCTCATGCAGACCGGGATCAAGTTGCGCGTAAGCCAGTTCGCACATGGAGGTTTCCAGCTTGAGCACGGTCAGCATCTGACCCAGTTCGTCGTGAACTTCCCGGGCGATGCGTGCTTTTTCTTCCTCGCGCACGCTCTCCAGGTGCGCGGACAATTCACGCAGTTGCTCCCGGGAACTGGCCAGTTCCAGTTCGATGCGCTTGCTCTCGCTGATGTCCCAGACGATCCCGTCCCAGACATAAGCGCCGTCTTCCAGTTGACGGGTGATGGCCTTGATTTCCGCCCAGCGCTGCTCGCCCTGGCGCGTGAGGATTCGCCCCTGCCACGACCAGTCGCTGTCGGTGTCCAGCGCATGATCCTGGGTCTGGTGATAACTGGCCTTGTCATCCGGATGCACGAGGCTGCGCAGGCCTTTATCGCGATGCGCCAGCGTGGCCGGCGAATAACCCACCAGGCTTTCGCTGCCTTCGCTGATGTAGGCAAAGTCGATCTGGCCCGTCACCGGCGCCCGCTCCAGCCGGAAAACCAGTCCCGGAACGTTGGCGGCGATGCCTTGCAGTCGCGCCTCGCTTTCCCGCAAGGCGGCCAGGGCGCGGCGTCGCTCGGTGACGTCGTTGAGGTAAACCACCAGGTATTCGCCATCGCGAAAGCGCAGGAAGCTCAACGAGACATCGGCCGGCAGAATGCTGCCATCAGCGCGCACGCAATTGGTTTCGAAGCTTTGCGGGCCCTCTTCACTGGCCCGGGCACGCTTCCACAGGTTCAGCCAGCGGTCCATGTGCAGGCCGGGTTCGAAATCGATCAGTGGCCGATCGATGATCCCCCCGGCCGGATAGCCAAGCATGCTTTCCGCCGCGCGGTTGGCGTAGCGCACATGGCTGTCCCAGTTGACCCAGAGGATTCCGACGGTGCTCTGGTCGATGGAAAACTGGGTAAGCCGCAAGGCCTCTTCGCTGGCAGCGCGCAAGGCAATGTCTTCCTGCGCGGCCAACAAGCGTTGCTCCAGGTTGTGCTGCTGGCGACGTTGCCAGAACACGATGGCCATGCAACTCAACGCCAGCACGGCCAGCAACAGGCAGAGGTTCTGCCAAAACCCCGGAGACTCGGTGAGGCGCGGATACTTGGGTTGCAGCCATTGATTGTGCAGTTGTTCCAGATCCTTGGCCGGGATCGCCCGCAATGCACTTTCGACAATGCCCGCCAGTTCCGGCTTGTCGCGGCGCGTGGCCACCCGCAGCAGCTGTGGCAGGCCGACATCCCCCACCACCACCAACCCGGCGAACTCCGGTTCGACGGACAGGCGCCCCAGTTGCGCCTCATCGATCACCGCATAGGCCGCCTGTTGGCCAGTCACTAATTGCAATGCCTGGCGTTCCATCGGTACGCCTTGCAGATTCAGGTGCGGATAGTTGCCGCGCAGGTAATCGGCAATGGCACTGGGCATGCGCACGGCGACGCGGGTCTGGCTGTCGAGTTTTTCCAGCTCGACCGCGCCGGCGCTTTTCTGGTCGCTGACCACCAGTTGCGGCACCCGCATGTAGGGGTCGGAAAACTGCCAGAGGCGCAGTCCGCCGGGTGTCTGGGTCAGCCCCGGGGCGATGTCGATTTCACCCTCCCGGGCCGCGGCTTCCAATTGTTCAAGGTCGGAAAAATTGCGCCAGCTCAGTTCGACATTGAGGTTTTTTGCGAGCCACTTCATCAGCTCGACGTTCACCCCTGACAGGCGCTGCAAGCGGCGATCGTATTGCGCATAGGGTGCCTGCAACACCACGCCGACCCGCAACTCGCTTTGCTGCGCCAGCCAGTGCTGTTGTTTCGGTGACAGCTGGGCAACGTGCACCGGGGGCACGACTGCCGCCCAGCCCATCAAGGGAAACCACAAACAGCCGATAACCCACAGGCAGCGAAAACGCATCATTGAACTCTCACACACTGACAAATACTGACCAACCCATTAGGCTGCCGGAACAACTTCTGGCCTGGAATATCCGATGCCCCCTGTCTACCGCCTGGCACTGCCAGCATTGTGCCTGTCGTTGATCCTGCCTTGCGCTTTTTCCGTCGAGGCGGCCGACCCGGCGCCCGCCGCCAAGGAAAAAACCACCGAAGAAAAGCCACTCGAACGTCAGCCGCTGCCTGAACGTAGTCAGGAAGAAGCGACTGCACTTGAGCGAAAGATCCCGGCTCAGGAACAGCAACAACTGCAAGCGGGCACCGACACGTTTCTGGCCTTGTGGAAACCGGCCAACGCCGCCGAACCCAAAGGCGCGGTGATTATCATCCCGGGCGCCGGCGAAACCGTTGACTGGCCGCAAGCGGTCGGCCCTTTACGGCGCAAATTGCCGGATGCCGAGTGGAGCAGCCTGAGTATCACCTTGCCGGACCTGCAAAGCGATGCCATTGCGCCACGAATCGTGGAAGCGACGCCGGCTCCCAAGGCCCCCGAAACCGGCAGTAAAGACTCGACCACCGCGGGCCCCATCGAACAGGTGGCCGCTGGCGAGGCCGATGTGGCCGACAAGGCCATCGCCGAGACCACCGAAGAACAGTCCAGTACAGATGCCGAGCGCATCTTTGCCCGGATCGACGCCGCAATCGCGTTCGCCGAACAGCAAAGCGCTCGCAGTATCGTGGTGTTGGGGCATGGTTCCGGCGCCTATTGGGCCGCGCGCTACCTGAGCGAGAAGCAGCCATCGCAGGTCGAAAAACTGGTGATGGTTGCCGCCCGGACACCTGTGGCGGCCACGCCCGGGCTGGCAGAGCTGACTCCGACCCTGAAACTGCCGACCGCGGATATTTTCTACAAGGACAAGGCGCCGGATCGCAACGCAGCACTGGAACGCCTGCAGGCCAGCAAACGCCTGAAGTCGTCGGCATTCAGCCAGGTCGCACTCAAGGCGTTGCCGGATAGCAAGGCCGAACAGGAGCAACTGTTCCGTCGGGTGCGGGGCTGGTTGAATCCGCAGCCTGCGACAGACTGAAGGACCGAGTCGCTTCATTCGCGAGCAAGCCCGCTCCCACATTTGTCCCAGGGTGCTCGCAAATTTTGTGATCACTCAGGATCTTATGTGGGAGCGGGCTTGCTCGCGAAGGGGTCATTACAGGCAACACAAAGCTATTCGGCTAGCGAAAATCCCGCCGTTCCCGGATCAGCGTATAGGCATTGTGCAATTCACGCGTTCTCTCGGTGGCCTCACGCACCTGCATCGCCGTCGCGCCACTGCCGGCAATCTTGTCCGGATGATGGCGACTGAGCAGGCGCCGATAGGCTCGCTTGATCTGCGCCGGCTCGCTGGTGGCCGACACGCCCAGCAGCCTCAAGGCATCCTGATAACTTGGCACGCTATTGCCCAATGGCCGTTTCTGCGGCTCGTAGTCATGGGCCAACGCTTGCACCTGGTACGGCGTCCAGCCCAGCCACTTGCCCCATTGGCCGATCAACTCACGCTCACTGCGGCCGGCACGACCATCGGCCCACACCATGCGCCAGCAGGCGCGCAACACGCCTTCCGCCGCATGGGGCTGGGCACTCAGGCGACGCAGATAACCGTGCAGCCGGTCGCGGCCCGACTTGCCGCGATTGAACGCGGCAATCGCACGACGCTGGGCCGGCTCGGACATTTCCAGCGAGCGCATTTCCGCCCGAGCCTGATCGATGTGCCCGGCCGTCACCTGGCCGTCGCACTTGGCCAGGCGCCCCAACAAGACAAACAGCAATTCATCGTTACGCAGCACCGGGCGGCCGCCCAGCTTTTCCCGCAAGTGCCCCCAGCTCTGCAAGTGCAAGCGCCGGTCCAGCGCCTGCCCCAACAACGCACCGAGCATGGCCCCCGGAAGACTGGCTATGGCAAAGCCTGCCCCGGCTCCAATCAGAGTCCCTGGCCACAGCATGTCAGCGGCTCGCTTCTATTAATGTTTCAACTTCGGCCAGGCGCTCGTGAGTGCCGACATCAACCCAGTGCCCCTTCAATGGCTCGCCGCTCACTTGCCCGTCAGCCATGGCTTTGCGCAACAGCGGCGCGAGCTTGAAGGCTCCCGCGGTGCAACCGTCGAACAACTGCGGATGCAACACGGCGATGCCGCTGTAGGTCAGGGTGGCAGCTTCCGGCTGACCGTCGCGCACCAGGGTTCCGACCAGGCTGAAGTCCCCGGCCGGATGATGGGGTGGGTTGCTCGCCAGCACCAGATGCGCCAAACCATTGATGGGCTGATGCAGCACGCTGAAGTCGTAATCGGTCCAGATGTCGCCGTTGACTACGACAAACGCTTCATCCCCCAGCAACGGCAACGCGCGAAAAATCCCGCCGCCGGTTTCCAGGGGCTCGCCTTCCGCCGAGTACTGAATGCTCACGCCATAGCGCGAACCATCGCCCAGATAGTCTTCGATCTGCTGACCGAGCCAGGCGTGATTGATCACGATGTCGGTGAACCCGGCGGCGGCCAGCGCTCGCAGGTGATATTCGATCAGCGGGACTCCGCCAGCACGAACCAGCGGTTTTGGCGTGGTCAGGGTCAGCGGGCGCATGCGCTCGCCTTTGCCCGCGGCCAGAATCATTGCCTTCATGCTGTCACTCCGGCACGCAGACTGGCCAGCAACACATCCAGCCCGGCCAGTTCAGGACGGCGCGCGATCACGGCTTCTATGTACGCAAAGAAACGCGGCACATCACCCAGATAACGCGGTTTGCCGTCGCGATGGCAGATACGGGCGAAAATACCGATGACTTTCAGGTGACGTTGCACGCCCATCAAGTCGCTGGCACGCAGGAAATCCTCGAAGTCGGGCTGAACCGGAATGCCGAGGGCGCCCGCTTGCTGCCAGTAGCTTTCGAGCCAGCCGTGCACGCGCTCTTGCGGCCAGCTGAGAAATGCGTCCTTGAACAGGCAGGTCACGTCGTAGGTCACCGGGCCATACACCGCATCCTGGAAATCCAGCACGCCGGGGTTGGGTTCGCTGAGCATCAGGTTGCGCGGCATGTAGTCGCGATGCACCAGGACTTTTGGCTGAGCCAGGGCGCTGTCAATCAACAGTTCGCTGACCTGCTGCCAGAGCACTTGCTGGGCCGGGTCGAATTCGATGCCCAATTCGCGCTTCACGTACCACTCGGGGAACAGTTCCAGCTCACGACGCAGCAATGCCACGTCATAGCTCGGCAGAGGCGCAGCCATCGGCAACTGCTGGAAAGCCAGCAACGCTTGCAGGGCATCCTTGAACAAATCGTCGGCGTTTTCGCTGTCGATGACGTCCAGATAGGTCTTGTTGCCCAGGTCATTGAGCAAAAGAAAACCGCGCTCGAGGTCTTCGGCATAAATTTTCGGCACATTTATTCCGGATTTCGCCAGCAGAAAGGCGATATCCACGAAGGGTTTACAGTTTTCCTGGGGCGGCGGCGCGTCCATCACGATGAAACTTTTGCCACCGCCTTCCCAACGGAAATACCGCCGGAAACTCGCATCGCTGCTGGCCGCAGTCAACGTGGCCGGGGGTACGACACCCCAATCCTGCCCGGCGAAAAGGGTCGCCAATTGTTCATCGAGCCAAACTTTCAGGTGTTGCAAGCGTACATCTTGATCAGGCATTGCAAGGGTCTCCGACGGCGCTAGCCGTCAAGCGGGTCATGCTTTATTATCCAGCATCTTTTTCAGACCATCGAGAGGCGTGCGGCCCACACCGCGGGCAGATGGCACGCAGGAAGCCCGGACTAATAAGATGGCATTGAAATCCCCCGCGTTTCGTAAAAAATTTCCGTTGTTGGTTACCGGCAGTTTGCTGGCGCTGCAACCCCTTGCCACTTCCTACGTGGTCGCCGCGGAACAGTTTGACTGTTCAGTCTCTGCTTCGGGTTCCTGGGACTGTGCGCCAAAGTCGCCGGCGGCTGCATTGCCACCGCGTCCCGTCCATGACGGCAGCGCTGTTTCCGCCACCGGCGAAGCCCCGGCCGAGAACGGTTCCAGCGAAGACACTGGCGCCAAGCCGGCACTGGTCACCGAATCCGAAGGCCGTGGCCTGAAGTCGCGTAGCGCAGACTATAGTCACCTCGACTGGGTTCCGCGCGAACAGCTCACCGCCGCACAATTGGCCGAAACCGGTCCTTATTGCTCTGGCTCCTATATCGAACCGATTCGTCCTGGCATGAATGACAAGACGAATAAAAGTGACGCTCCAACCTTCATCGGCGCAAAAGCCTCCCGCTATAAGCAGGATGAGCAGGTCGCGACCCTGGCCGGCGACGTTGTCATGCGTCAGGGCAGCATGCAGGTCGAAGCCGACGAAGCCAACCTGTACCAGGCCGAGAGCCGTGGTGACCTGAACGGCAATGTGCGCATTCGCGACAACGGCGCACTGATCGTTGGCGACCACGCCGACGTACAGCTCGACACCGGTGAAGCCAAGGTCGACAACGCCGAATACGTGATGCACAAATCCCGCGTCCGCGGTAATGCGCTGTACGCCAAACGTGCCGAGAACGCGATCATCCGCCTCAAGGATGGTACGTACACCACGTGCGAACCGAACAGCAACGCCTGGCAGCTCAAGGGCAATAACATCACCCTGAACCCGGCCACCGGTTTCGGTACAGCGACCAACGTGACTCTGCGGGTCAAGGACATTCCGGTCCTGTACACGCCGTACATCTATTTCCCGATCGACGACCGTCGCCAGTCCGGCTTCCTGCCGCCGACCATCGGCACCGGCAGCGATACCGGCTTCATGCTGGTCACCCCGTACTACTTCAACCTGGCGCCGAACTACGATGCCACGTTGTACCCGCGCTACATGGAAAAGCACGGTTTGTTGATGGAAGGCGAATTCCGCTACCTGACCAAGACCAGCGAAGGCCAGTTCGGTGCGGCGTACCTCAACGACGAAAGCAACGAACGCGACAAGCAGTCCGACGCCGAGAAAACCCGCTACATGTACAACTGGCAGCACAAGGGCGGTCTCGACTCGCGGGTACTCACGCAAGTCGACTACACCAAGATCAGCGATCCGTATTACTTCCAGGATCTGCAGACCGACCAGATCGGCGTGAAAAGCAACGACTACGTGAACCAGCAGGGCTCCGTCACCTATCGTGGCGACAGCTATACCGCTCGCGTGAATGCCCAGGCATACCAACTGGCGAGCGTATCGAACATTACGCCGTACGACCGCCTGCCGCAGCTCACCCTCGACGGCATGCTGCCTTATCATCCGGAAGGCCTGAATTTCACATACAACACCGAACTCGTACGGTTTGACCGTGATCTGCAGAACGGCAATTACTCCGACGAAGACGGGAACGTGACGCCACGTCTTGATAACAACATACAAGGTCTGGCACGTGCCAATGGCGACCGTCTGAATCTCGCGCCCGCCATGAGCCTGCCGATGAACACGACGTACGGCTTCCTGACACCGAAGCTCAAGTACCAGTACACTCAGTACCAATTGGACCTGGACAATATCGGCAAAAGTCAAATCGTGACTCAGGATCAAGCCGCGGCTGCAGCCGGGACTAAAAACTTCAATGGCAATTTTGACAGCAACCAGAACCGCGGCGTGCCGATCGCCAGCATCGACAGCGGTCTGTACTTCGATCGAAATACCCAGTATTTCGGCAAGAATTACCGCCAGACTCTCGAGCCGCGCCTGTTCTACCTGTACGTGCCTGAGGTCGACCAGGAAGACATCCCGGTATTCGATACCAGCGAATACACCTTCAACTATGCGTCGCTGTTCCGTGACAACCGCTTCTCCGGTTCCGACCGTGTCGGCGACGAGAACAAGCTGTCCCTGGGCGTGACCAGCCGCTGGATCGAAGACAACGGTTTCGAGCGCCAGCGCATCAGTGTTGGCCAGGCCTTGTTCTTCAAGGATCGCGAAGTCCAGTTGCCGGGCATCAATCCACAAACCCGCGCCGATGCACATTCGAATGTTTCGCCTTATGCACTGGAATACGAATATCGCTGGAACCGCGACTGGCGCACCACGGCCGACTACAACTGGGACCCGGACAGCCGCAGCCCTCGTTCGGGCAGTGCGATGTTCCACTACCAGCCTGAAGACAACCCGAACAAGGTCGTCAACGTCGGCTATCGCTATCGTAACGACCAGGTGATCTACAACCAGAACACCGGTCAATGGCAGTTCGGCGGTGACTACGGCACCCCAGGTCAGCCTGGCTTCGTGAAGGATTACTACAAGATCAAACAGCACGACTTCTCGGTGATCTGGCCGATCGTGCCGCAATGGAGCGCTATCAGCCGTTGGCAGTATGACTACAACCGCAACCGTACCCTGGAAGCCTTCGGTGGCTTCGAGTACGACAGCTGCTGCTGGAAACTACGCCTGATCAACCGTTACTTCGTTGATTACGACGAGTTCAGCCAACAAGCACCGCAAAACGAAAAAGGCGACCATGGCGTCTTCCTCCAAATTGTTCTGAAGGGACTCGGCGGCCTCACCGGCGCCAAGGCAGAGAGCTTCCTCGACAAAGGCATTCAAGGTTATCGTGAACGTGAAGACCAAGCTTTCTGATTGTCTGCGCCCGCTGATGCTGGGCGCGCTGTTCCTGAGTACGGCGGCAAGCGCTGCAGTGCAGTCCATCGATAAAGTGGTGGCCATCGTCGACAACGACGTGGTCATGCAGAGCCAACTGGACCAACGCGTTCATGACGTTCAGCAAACCATTGCCAAGCGTGGTTCTGCCGTGCCGCCGGCCAGCGTGCTGGAGCAGCAGGTACTGGAGCGCCTGATCGTCGAAAACCTGCAATTGCAGATTGGCGAACGCTCCGGCATCCGCATTACCGATGAAGAGTTGAACCAGGCTGTCGGCACCATTGCCCAGCGCAACAACATGTCGGTCGAGCAGTTCCGCGCCGCCCTGACTCGCGACGGCCTGTCTTACGACGACGCGCGTGAGCAGATTCGTCGCGAAATGGTCATCAGCCGTGTGCGCCAGCGTCGGGTTGCCGAACGCATTCAGGTCTCCGAGCAGGAGGTGAAGAACTTCCTGGCTTCCGACCTGGGCAAAATGCAGCTGTCCGAAGAGTTCCACCTGGCCAACATCCTGATTCCTACGCCGGAAAGCGCCAACTCCGACGCAATTCAGAATGCAGCCAAACAGGCCGATGCGATTTACCAGCAACTCAAGCAAGGTGCTGACTTCGGTCAGTTGGCCATCGCCAAGTCCGCCAGCGAAACCGCACTGGAAGGTGGTGACATGGGCTGGCGTAAAGCCGCTCAATTGCCACCGCCATTCGATCGCCTGCTGAGCACCATGCCGGTGGGTGATATCACCCAGCCAATGCGCACGCCGGGCGGTTTCATCATCCTGAAGATCCTCGCCAAGCGTGGCGGCGAAACCCAGATGCGCGATGAAGTGCATGTGCGCCACATCCTGGTCAAACCGAGCCCGATCCGCGACGAAGCGAAAACCAAGGCCCTGGCTCAGTCGCTCTACAGCCGTATCGAGGCTGGCGAAGACTTCGGCGAGCTGGCGAAAAGCTACTCGGAAGACCCGGGGTCCGCCCTCAATGGCGGCGACCTGAACTGGATCGACCCGAACGCGCTGGTGCCCGAGTTCCGCGAAGTGATGGCCAAGACCCCACAAGGTCAGCTGTCCAAGCCGTTCCAGACGCAATACGGCTGGCACGTTCTGGAAGTCCTTGGTCGTCGCGCCACCGACAGCACCACACAGGCTCGCGAACAGCAAGCAATGACCGTACTGCGTAACCGCAAATACGACGAAGAGCTGCAAACCTGGCTGCGTCAGATCCGTGACGAAGCGTACGTGGAAATCAAACTCCCTGGCGCCGACCAGGCAGCGCAGTGAAACCTCAACGTTTCGCGCTGACACCCGGTGAACCGGCCGGCATAGGTCCCGACCTGTGCCTGCTGCTCGCCTCGCAAGCCCAGCCCCACCCCCTGATTGCCGTTACCAGCCGCGACCTGCTCATTGAGCGGGCCGCGCAACTGGGCGTGGCTGTCGACTTGCTGCCGGTCACACCGGACAACTGGCCGGATGCACCCGCGCCAGCCAATAGCCTGTATGTCTGGGATACACCACTCAATGCCAAGGTCGTTGCCGGGCAACTGGACAAGGCCAACGCTGCCTTCGTTCTGGAAACCCTGACCCGCGCTGGCCAGGGCTGCCTGGACGGACATTTCGCCGGCATGATTACCGCCCCGGTGCACAAAGGTGTGATCAATGAATCCGGTATCGCCTTTTCCGGGCACACGGAATTCCTCGCCGACCTGACCCATACCGCGCAAGTGGTGATGATGCTGGCCACACGCGGATTGCGCGTGGCACTGGTGACCACTCACCTTCCCCTTCGCGAGATTGCCGATGCAATCACGCCGGAGCGCCTGGAACGCGTCACGCGAATCCTGCACGCCGACCTGCAAAACAAATTCGGCATCGCCCGGCCACGTATCCTGGTCTGCGGGCTCAACCCCCATGCCGGTGAAGGCGGACACCTGGGCCATGAAGAAATCGATATCATCGAACCCACATTAGAGCGCCTGCGCGGCGAAGGCATGGACCTGCGTGGTCCCCTGCCCGCCGACACTCTGTTTACCCCCAAATATCTGGAGCACTGCGACGCAGTGCTGGCGATGTACCACGACCAGGGCCTGCCGGTGCTGAAGTACAAAGGCTTCGGCGCGGCAGTCAACGTCACCCTTGGCTTGCCGATCATCCGCACGTCGGTCGACCACGGCACCGCCCTGGATCTGGCCGGCAGCGGCAAGATCGACACCGGCAGCCTGCAAGTCGCCCTGGAAACCGCCTACCAGATGGCCGAGACCCGTTTATGACCGAGCAATACCAACACAAGGCGCGCAAACGCTTTGGCCAGAACTTCCTGCACGATGCCGGCGTTATCGACCGCATCCTGCGTTCCATTCACGCCAAGGCAGAAGACCGCCTGCTGGAAATCGGCCCGGGCCAGGGCGCACTGACCCAAGGCCTGCTCAGCAGCGGCGCCCAACTCGATGTGGTGGAGCTGGACAAGGACCTGATCCCGATCCTCAACCAGCAGTTTGCCGGCAAGAGCAACTTCAACCTGCATCAGGGCGATGCACTGAAGTTCGACTTCAACAGCCTGAATGCCGCGCCAGGCAGCCTGCGAGTGGTCGGCAACCTGCCGTACAACATCTCCACGCCGCTGATTTTTCACCTCCTGCACAACTCGCATCTGATTCGCGACATGCACTTCATGCTGCAAAAGGAAGTGGTCGAGCGCCTGGCTGCCGGCCCGGGTGGTGGTGACTGGGGCCGCTTGTCGATCATGGTTCAGTACCACTGCCGGGTCGAACATCTGTTCAATGTCGGCCCGGGCGCATTCAACCCGCCGCCGAAAGTCGACTCGGCCATCGTGCGTCTGGTACCCCACGCGGTGCTGCCGCACCCGGCCAAGGATCACCGCTTGCTGGAGCGCGTCGTGCGCGAAGCGTTCAACCAGCGTCGCAAAACCCTGCGCAACACCCTCAAGCTGCTGCTGAGCAATGCCGAAATCGAAGCCGCCGGCGTCGATGGCAGCCTGCGTCCCGAGCAACTCGACCTGGCCGCCTTCGTGCGCCTGGCCGACAAGCTCAGCGAGCAGGCGCCACAAAAGCCTGCCGCTGACTGACAGGCGATGAGCGCTATCGGGTAGGACGCCACTCTGGTCTACTACCCGATACTTGGCCTAGACTGAACCCCATCAGCTACGCCCCGCGTCCCGCTTCGTTTTTAAGGCCCCTTGCATGTCCGATCCTCGTTATCAGGTCGACGTCAGCGTCGTCACCCGCTATCTGGCAGAACAATCGCAACCCGAGCACGACCGCTTTGCCTTCGCCTACACCATCACCGTGCAAAACAATGGCCTGGTGCCCGCCAAATTGCTGTCTCGGCACTGGGTCATCACCGATGGTGACGGGCATGTCGAAGAAGTGCGCGGCGCAGGCGTGGTAGGCCAGCAACCGTTGATCGACCCCGGCAAGAGTCACACCTACAGCAGTGGCACGGTCATGACCACCAAGGTCGGCACCATGCAGGGCACCTATCAGATGCTTTCCGATGACGGCAAACATTTCGATGCCATCATCGCGCCCTTCCGCCTGGCGGTGCCCGGAGCCTTGCACTGATGGCAACGTACGCGGTCGGCGACTTGCAAGGCTGCCTTCAGGCCCTGCAATGCCTGCTCAAACAAGTGGCGTTCGACCCACAACGGGATCGTCTGTGGCTGGTGGGCGACCTGGTCAACCGCGGCCCGCAGTCACTGGAAACCCTGCGCTTCCTCTATGGCATCCGCGAATCGCTGGTGTGCGTACTCGGCAACCATGACCTGCACCTGCTGGCGGCCGGACGCAACATCGAACGCCTGAAGAAGGCCGATACCCTGCGCGAAATCATTGAAGCGCCTGATAGCGCCGAGCTGCTCGAATGGGTACGCCAGCAAAAGCTCATGCACTACGACGAACAGCGCAACGTGGCACTGGTCCATGCCGGCATTCCACCCCAGTGGTCGCTGCGCAAAGCCTTGAAGTGTGCCGCCGAAGTCGAGACAGCCTTGCGTGACGACAACCTGTTGCCGCCCTACCTCGATGGCATGTACGGCAACGATCCGGCGAAATGGGACAACGACCTCAAAGGCGTGACGCGCCTGCGGGTGATCACCAACTATTTCACCCGCATGCGTTTTTGCACCGCCGAAGGCAAACTCGACCTCAAGAGCAAGGAAGGTCTCGATACCGCACCACCTGGCTACAAGCCCTGGTTCCAGCACAAGGAACGCAAGACCAAAGGTCTGAAAATCCTCTTCGGTCACTGGGCTGCACTGGAAGGCAAGTGCGACGAGCCGGGTATCTCGGCCCTCGACACCGGTTGTGTCTGGGGCGGCGCCCTGACCCTGATGAACGTCGACAGCTTTGAGCGCCTGTCCTGCAAATGCGACGAACACGGCCATGTTGCCGTGCCGTCAGTCGCCTCATCCATTCCCCAAACATCGCCAGCCAGCGCCCCGCGCTAGACTGCCCATTCAGCCGAGCCACAGGAGCCCGCCATGAGCGAATTCAAACGTATCCCCCCGGAACAGGCCCAGGCCCTGCGCGAACAAGGCGCCGTGGTGGTCGACGTCCGCGACCCGGCCACTTTCGCCGCCCTGCACATCGCAGGCTCGAAGCATCTGGACAATCATTCCCTGCACGCTTTCATCCAGGGTGCCGACCTCGATGCACCCACCGTGGTGGTCTGCTATCACGGCAATTCCAGCCAGGGCGCGGCCGCCTACCTGATCAGCCAGGGCTTCTCCGACGTCTACAGCATGGATGGCGGATTTGAGTTGTGGCGTACGACGTACCCTGCGGAAACGGCGCAAGGCACCTGCGAATAATTTTTTTGTAACGTTGCAAGCCCCGGCTCCTGCGGGCTGGCGCGGTGGCAGACGAACGGTCTGCCACAAACAATTACGTATCTCGCCTTTACCTGCCGAATTCCCAACTATCCTTAAGCGCAGGCCATCCAAAACAGGGGAGAGCCGGTACACCGGCGCACGGGTCATCGGGAGTAGCTTTCGGGGCGGTAAGCCTTGAGGGAGTTCTGGGGGGTAAACAGCAACCGCCTGTTCGGTTGCTGCCAGCATCGACTGAGTGATCCGGCGTCGGCTCCACGTATCGAGCGAGGTGACGTCATGAGTATCTTTAGCCACTTCCAACAACGCTTCGAGTCCACACGCCAGGAAGAACTCTCTCTGCAAGAGTACCTGGAGCTGTGCAAAAAGGACCGCAGCGCCTACGCTTCCGCCGCCGAGCGTCTGCTGCTGGCCATCGGAGAACCGGAGCTGCTCGACACCTCGACCAACTCGAGACTGTCGCGAATCTTTTCCAACAAGGTGATCCGCCGCTATCCGGCCTTTGAAGACTTCCACGGGATGGAAGAATGCATCGACCAGATCGTGTCGTATTTCCGTCACGCCGCTCAGGGTCTGGAAGAAAAGAAACAGATTCTCTACCTGCTCGGCCCCGTCGGTGGCGGTAAATCGTCCCTGGCCGAAAAGCTCAAACAGCTGATGGAAAAAGTGCCCTTCTATGCGATCAAGGGCTCGCCGGTTTTCGAGTCGCCCCTGGGTCTGTTCAATGCCACCGAAGATGGCGCGATCCTCGAGGAAGACTTCGGCATTCCACGGCGCTACCTCAACACCATCATGTCGCCATGGGCCACCAAACGCCTGGCCGAATTCGGCGGCGATATCAGCCAGTTCCGCGTGGTCAAGCTCTATCCGTCGATCCTCAACCAGATCGCCGTGGCCAAGACCGAACCGGGCGATGAAAACAACCAGGACATCTCGGCACTGGTGGGTAAGGTCGATATCCGCAAACTGGAAGAATTCCCACAGAACGACGCCGATGCCTACAGCTACTCGGGCGCACTGTGCCGGTCCAACCAGGGCCTGATGGAGTTCGTCGAAATGTTCAAGGCACCGATCAAGGTGCTGCACCCACTGCTGACCGCCACCCAGGAAGGCAACTACAACAGTACCGAAGGCCTCGGCGCGATTCCGTTCACCGGGATCCTGTTGGCGCACTCCAACGAATCGGAATGGCATACCTTCCGCAACAACAAGAACAACGAAGCCTTCATCGACCGGATCTACATCGTCAAAGTGCCGTACTGCCTGCGGGTCAGTGACGAAGTGAAGATCTACGACAAGCTGTTGTTCAACAGCTCGCTGGCCAAGGCTCATTGTGCGCCGGATACCCTGAAGATGCTGGCTCAGTTCACCGTGCTCTCGCGCCTCAAGGAGCCGGAAAACTCCAACATCTACTCGAAGATGCGCGTGTACGACGGCGAAAACCTCAAGGACACCGATCCTAAAGCCAAGTCGATCCAGGAATACCGCGACAACGCCGGTGTCGACGAAGGCATGAACGGACTCTCCACCCGGTTCGCGTTCAAGATCCTGTCGAAGGTGTTCAACTTCGATCCGCACGAAATCGCCGCCAACCCGGTGCATTTGCTCTATGTGCTGGAACAACAGATCGAGCAGGAACAGTTCCAGGCCGAGACCCGCGAACGCTATCTGCGCTTCCTCAAGGAATACCTGGCACCGCGCTACATCGAATTCATCGGCAAGGAGATCCAGACCGCTTACCTCGAGTCCTACAGCGAATACGGCCAGAACATCTTCGATCGTTATGTGCTGTACGCCGACTTCTGGATCCAGGACCAGGAATACCGCGATCCGGAAACCGGCGAAATCCTCAATCGCGTAGCGCTGAACGAAGAACTGGAGAAAATCGAAAAACCGGCCGGCATCAGCAATCCGAAGGATTTCCGCAACGAAATCGTCAACTTCGTCCTGCGCGCCCGGGCCAACAACAACGGCAAGAACCCGACCTGGCTCAGCTACGAAAAACTGCGGGTGGTCATCGAGAAGAAAATGTTCTCCAACACCGAGGACCTGCTGCCAGTCATCAGCTTCAATGCCAAGGCCAGCAAGGAGGACCAGCAAAAACACAACGACTTCGTGACACGGATGGTCGAGCGGGGCTACACCGACAAACAGGTACGACTGCTGTCCGAGTGGTACCTGCGGGTCAGAAAATCACAATAACCCGCGCCGGTCAGACCGGTTGTCGTCAGCCAGAGACCTGTGTACGCATTTTCTGTTACACAGGCCTCTGGAAGGTGTTCGAAAGTCGGTAGCGAGTTCAGGCAGCATCCAAAGCGCTTGGGGGAGCGTTCAATACCCCTCGGCTCTCGGTTCGATGCTGCATCACCGCTCGCCCCTTTCAGGACAGCTTCTAAGGAGCAGTCATGAGCTATGTGATCGACCGACGTCTCAATGGCAAGAACAAAAGCACGGTGAACCGCCAGCGGTTTCTGCGGCGCTACCGTGATCACATCAAAAAGGCTGTCGAAGAGGCGGTCAGCCGGCGCTCCATTACCGATATGGAACACGGCGAACAAATCAGCATTCCCGGCCGTGACATCGACGAACCGGTGCTTCACCACGGCCGCGGCGGAAAGCAAACGGTCGTGCACCCGGGCAACAAGGAATTCACCAGCGGCGAACATATCGCCCGTCCACCGGGAGGTGGTGGCGGTCGGGGCCCCGGCAAGGCCGGCAATTCCGGCGAAGGGATGGACGAATTCGTCTTCCAGATCACCCAGGAAGAATTCCTCGAATTCATGTTCGAGGATCTCGAACTGCCCAACCTGGTCAAGCGCAACCTGACCGGCACCGATACCTTCAAGACCGTGCGGGCCGGGATCAGTAACGAAGGCAACCCGTCGCGGATCAACATCATCCGCACCCTGCGTTCAGCCCACGCGCGGCGAATCGCCCTGTCCGGCAGCAGCCGGGCAAAACTGCGCGAAGCCAAGGAAGAACTTCTGCGACTCAAGCAGGAAGAACCGGACAACTTCGGCGATATTCAGGAAATAGAAGCTGAAATCGAAAAACTCAGCGCACGCATTCACCGCATACCGTTTCTCGACACATTCGACCTCAAGTACAACCTGCTCATCAAGCAACCCAACCCCAGTTCCAAGGCCGTGATGTTCTGCCTGATGGACGTGTCCGGCTCGATGACCCAGGCGACCAAGGACATCGCCAAGCGCTTCTTTATCCTGCTGTACCTGTTTCTCAAGCGTAACTACGAAAAGATCGACGTCGTGTTCATCCGCCATCACACCAGCGCCCGCGAAGTGGATGAGGAGGAATTTTTCTACTCCCGGGAAACCGGCGGCACCATCGTCTCCAGCGCCCTGAAACTGATGCAGGAGATCATGGCCGAGCGCTATCCGAGCAACGAGTGGAACATCTACGCTGCCCAGGCCTCTGACGGTGACAACTGGAACGACGACTCTCCGATCTGCCGCGACATCCTGATCAACCAGATCATGCCATTCGTGCAGTACTACACTTACGTTGAGATCACCCCGCGCGAACACCAGGCCCTGTGGTTCGAGTACGAGCGCATCGCCGAAGCCTTTTCCGACACTTTTGCCCAACAACAACTGGTCTCGGCCGGGGATATTTATCCGGTCTTCCGTGAACTCTTCCAGCGCAGGTTAGTGACATGACCGCCAAAGAGCAGAAGCGCCACCCCATTTCCACCGGCTCCGAATGGACGTTCGAGCTGATCCAGGCCTACGACCGTGAAATCAGTCGCCTGGCGGCTCGTTACGCACTCGACACGTATCCCAACCAGATCGAAGTGATCACCGCCGAGCAGATGATGGACGCCTACGCCTCTGTCGGTATGCCACTGGGTTATCACCATTGGTCATATGGCAAACACTTCCTCAGCACGGAGAAATCCTATACTCGCGGACAGATGGGGCTGGCCTACGAGATCGTGATCAACTCGGACCCGTGCATCGCTTACCTGATGGAAGAAAACACCATCTGCATGCAAGCGCTCGTCGTTGCGCATGCCTGCTACGGGCACAACAGCTTTTTCAAAGGCAATTACCTGTTCCGCACCTGGACCGACGCCAGTTCGATCATTGATTACCTGGTATTCGCCAAGCAGTACATCATGCAGTGCGAGGAGCGCCACGGCATCGACGCGGTGGAGGACTTGCTCGACTCCTGCCACGCGCTAATGAACTACGGCGTCGACCGCTACAAACGCCCCTACCCGATTTCCGCCGAAGAAGAACGGCGCCGGCAAAAGGATCGGGAAGAGCATTTGCAGAAGCAGATCAACGATTTGTGGCGCACCATTCCAAAAGGCGCTGACAAGTACAGCGACAAGGACAATGCACGCTTCCCCGCCGAACCTCAGGAAAACATCCTGTACTTCATCGAAAAACACGCTCCGCTACTGGAGCCGTGGCAGCGGGAAATCGTGCGGATCGTGCGCAAGATCGCTCAATATTTTTACCCACAACGCCAAACCCAGGTGATGAACGAAGGCTGGGCCACGTTCTGGCATTACACGCTGATGAATGACCTGTACGACGAAGGCCTGGTCACCGACGGCTTCATGATGGAGTTCCTGACATCCCATACCAGCGTGGTCTTTCAGCCAGGCTTCGACAGCCCTTACTACAACGGAATCAACCCCTACACCCTCGGGTTTGCCATGTACCGGGACATCCGGCGCATGTGCGAAGAACCCACCGAGGAAGATCGCCGCTGGTTCCCGGAAATTGCCGGCACCGACTGGCTGTCGACCATCAAGTTCGCCATGAGCAGCTTCAAGGATGAGAGTTTCATCCTGCAGTACCTGTCGCCTAAGGTGATTCGAGACCTGAAGTTGTTCAGCATTCTCGATGACGACCAGAAGGACGACCTGCTGGTGCCCGCCATTCACGACGAAGGTGGCTACCGCATCATCCGTGAAACCCTTGCGGCGCAGTACAACCTGGGTAATCGCGAGCCCAACGTGCAGATCTACAGCATCGACCGGCGTGGTGACCGTTCCCTGACCCTGCGTCACCAGCAGCACGACCGCAAACCGCTGGGGGACTCGACCGAAGAAGTGCTCAAACACCTGCACCGCCTCTGGGGCTTCGATATTCACCTGGAAACCCTGCAAGGGGAAACCGTGATGAAAACCCACCATGTGCCACCCAGAAGCGAGCACGGCGAAGGTGATTACGGCCGCCTGGACCTGGCCGTCATCCATCTTTGATCCGGTTTGTGCCTCCGAAAGCTCGATGCAACGGTTATCCTGTCGAGCTAACGGAGGTTTTTTATGCGTATTTATAAAGTCGGTGGTGCGGTACGTGATCGCCTGCTGGGCAAACCGGTTACCGATATCGACTGGGTCGTGGTGGGCGCCACCACCGAAGAAATGCTCGCCAAGGGCTTTCGCCCGGTGGGCGCGGATTTCCCGGTGTTCCTTCATCCAAAAAGCGGTGAGGAATACGCCCTCGCCCGCACCGAGCGCAAAAGCGGGCGCGGTTACGGCGGGTTCACTTTTCACGCCAGTCCTGAAGTCACCCTCGAAGAAGACTTGATCCGTCGCGACCTGACCATCAATGCCATGGCCGAAGACGATCAGCAGAACCTGACCGACCCGTACCACGGCCAGCGCGATCTCGAAGCACGCCTGCTTCGCCATGTTTCCCCGGCATTTGCCGAAGATCCACTCCGGGTCCTGCGCGTTGCCCGCTTCGCGGCGCGCTACGCGGCACTGGGTTTTACCGTTGCCCCGGAAACCCTGGAGCTGATGCGCCAACTCAGCGAGTCAGGCGAGCTTGAGGCGCTGACCCCGGAGCGCAGCTGGAAGGAAATTTCCCGCGCCCTGATGGAAGATCAGCCACAGGTGTTTGTTGAGGTTTTGCGCGCATGCGGCGCACTCAAGGTACTGATGCCCGAGGTCGACGCGCTGTTCGGCGTACCACAACCCCCGGCCCATCACCCGGAAATCGATACTGGCGCACACACCCTGAGCGTTTTGCAGCAAGCCGCCATACACAAACAGCCACTGACCGTACGCTGGGCGTGCCTGCTGCACGACCTGGGCAAAGGCCTGACGCCAGAGGAAGAATGGCCGCGACACATTGCCCACGAGCTCAAAGGCCTGAGGCTGATCAAAGCGGTCAATGAACGCTTCAAGGTGCCGAGAGACTGCCAGGAACTGGCAGTGTTGGTGGGCGAATATCACACCCACGGCCATCGCGCCCTTGAGCTGAAGCCATCGACGCTGCTGGAATTGCTGCAAAGCTTCGACGTTTACCGTCGGCCGCAGCGGTTCGAGGAGTTCATCGCGGCATGTGAGATGGATGCGCGTGGGCGCAAAGGGCGGGAAGACAGTAGTTACCCACAGGCGGATTATCTGCGTGGCGCGGCAACCGCGGCTCGCAGCGTGGCGGTTCAGCCGTTGCTGGAAAAGGGATTCAAGGGACCGGAGCTGGGAGAGGCGATCAAGCGCGAGCGGCTAAAGGCGCTGAAGGCTTACAAGGAAGCGGCGTCTACCTGAAAAGCTTCGCGGGCAAGTCGGATCGCCGCACCGCCGCTCCCACTTGCTCGCGAAGGCGTCGGTCAGTTCACAGCAAATCTGAAGGCGTCAATTGCTCGCCACGCCACTCAAACGCCACCGGCGCCAGCACCTGATCGATCTGCGATTCGGCCCACAATGTGGCGAAACTTTTACCTACACCCGGGTGTACTCGATCCGGTGCTATCAACGACAACGGCCACAGAACGAACGCGTTTTTCAGAATTTCTGCCCGCGGCAAGATCAGACCATCGAAGTTGCCCACCAGATCGCCGAACAGCAACACGTCGATATCCAACGGCAAACCTCGGCGATCCGGTGCATAACGACCGTTATCTGCCTCGATGAATTTCAGCCGGCGATCGAGCTCCATCAGCGGCAGATCGGTATACGCCGACACCACGAAATTGAAGAACGGCCCGCTCTTGATGCCCACCGGCTGGCTTTCGAATACCGCCGAACAGCGGATATCCACCAGGAACGCCGCCAATGCATCGAGCCCCGCCTGCAAATGGGTTTCACGCTCGATATTGCTACCAAGCCCGAGGTACACCTGAGTCAGCGACATCCGCGCTCGATCTCCACGCCCACACCACCGGTGGCAGCCGGGACGGCGCCGGGCTTGGTCAGCTTCAGGCGCACCCATGTGATCTTGAATTCGCTCATCAGCACTTCAACCAGGCGCTCGGCAAAGGTTTCAACCAGCTGGAACTGCGCCTGCTCGGCAAACGCCTGAATGCGCGAGGAAACACTGGCATAGTCGAGCGCCAGGGTCAGGTCATCACCGGCTGCGGCCGGGCGATTGTCCCAGGCGAAGCTCAGATCCAGACGCAGGCACTGTCGGATGCCTCGTTCCCAGTCGTAGGCACCAATCACCGTGTCGACTTCCAGGCCCTCGATAAACACTCTGTCCAAGCACTTCTCTCCGCTACACGACAAGGGCGCAATGCGCCGTTAGAATCAGGGCTTCCTCGCCCGGAATAGTTAGCATGTTTTGGTTATTGGCGATCCTCGCCTACCTGCTCGGCTCTCTGTCCTTCGCCATTTTGCTCAGCCGTCTGACCGGTAACCCCGATCCGCGAATGAGTGGCTCGGGCAATGCCGGTGCCACCAACATGTTGCGCCTGGCCGGCAAGAAACTCGCCATCCTGACCCTGCTCGGCGACCTTTGCAAAGGCCTGCTGCCGGTACTGATTGCGCGTCTTGCAGGCCTTTCGCAGCAGGAGCAAGCCTGGATCGGCGTCTATGCCGTCATCGGCCATCTGTTTCCGTTGTACTTCCGCTTTCGCGGCGGCAAGGGTGTCGCCACCGCTGCCGGCATGTTGCTGGGACTCTACCCGCCCGCAGCCCTTCTGGCGGTCTGCGCCTGGCTGCTGACGTTCTACCTGACCCGCACCAGCTCACTGGCTGCCCTGATTGCCACGCCGCTGACCCTGCCGTTGCTGGCCTGGCAAGAGCCTGCAGCCCTGCTGCCCATGAGCACGCTCACCGGGTTGATCGTCTGGCGCCATCGCGGCAATCTACGCGACCTGTTTGCCGGGCGCGAACGGCATTTCTAGCGGCGGGACATGAGCACCGCTCATCACAACGCCGACAACTGCTCCATCGGCCAGCGTGCCTGCACGCTGATCGCCAGGCTTTCCTGCTGACCGGCCTGCAAGCGCTGGCAGCCGGCAAAGGCGATCATCGCACCGTTATCGGTGCAGAACTGCGGACGGGCATAAAACACATCGCCCTTCATGTCGCCGAGCATTTTCTCCAGAGAAATCCGCAACGCCTTGTTGGCACTGACGCCCCCTGCGATCACCAGGCGCTTCATGCCGGCGGCTTTCAGGGCACGCTTGCACTTGATGGTCAAAGTCTCCACCACGGCCTGCTGGAACGCCAGCGAGATGTCGCAACGGGCTTGCTCACCGTCGTCCCCGGCGCTGACGCACTGCTGCCAGGTATTCAGCGCAAAGGTTTTCAAGCCACTGAAGCTGAAATCCAGGCCCGGACGGTCGCACATCGGACGCGGGAAGACGAAACGTCCTGCAACGCCTTGTTCTGCAAGGCGAGCGATCTCAGGCCCCCCCGGATAATTGAGGCCCATCATCTTCGCCGTCTTGTCGAACGCTTCGCCGGCGGCGTCATCCAGGGTCTCGCCCAAGAGCGTGTACTGACCAATTCCGTCGACCTGAACCAGTTGCGTATGACCACCCGACACCAACAAAGCGACGAACGGAAATTCCGGCGGTTGCGACTCCAGCATCGGTGCCAGCAGGTGGCCTTCCATGTGATGCACGCCGAGGGCCGGAATGCCCCAGGCAAAGGCCAGCGCCTGCGCGCAGGAAGCCCCTACCAGCAACGCGCCAACCAGGCCAGGACCCGCGGTGTAGGCGATCGCATCGATCTCGGTCGGCACGCAGTCGGCTTCGGCCAACACCTGACGAATCAAGGGCAGCATGCGTTTGACGTGATCGCGCGAAGCCAGCTCCGGCACCACACCGCCGTAGGCGCGGTGCAGGTCGATCTGACTGAACAGCGCATCGGCCAGCAGGCCGCGTTCACTGTCGTAAAGTGCGACACCGGTTTCGTCGCAGGAGGTTTCTAATCCCAGTACTAGCATGGGTTTGCGCCTTGTTTAGGCTGAATTCGAAGGCGCGCATAATAGTCGTCGCGTGATGCCCCGACCAGCGGTTTTCGATCAGAGGCTTTGCATTCCGAGCGTTGAGGGGTTAACATCCGCAACCCTTAAAAACCGACGTCTTCAAGTGCTCTTTTGCCGCGAGGATGTTGACCCCGGTAATGAATGAAGGTAGCTCTGGATGCCAGCCGTCAAAGTAAAAGAGAACGAACCCTTCGACGTAGCTCTGCGTCGTTTCAAGCGCTCCTGCGAAAAAGCCGGTGTACTGGCTGAAGTTCGTAGCCGCGAATTTTACGAGAAGCCAACTTCTGAGCGTAAGCGCAAAGCAGCAGCCGCTGTTAAGCGTCACGCCAAGAAAGTTCAGCGCGAACAGCGCCGCGCCGTTCGCCTGTACTAATACACAGACGATCGTAGCAAGCTTCTGCCAAGCCCGGCCCTCAGCCGGGCTTATGGCATTTGCGTAAAACGCTTGATGCTTCACCGTCAAAGCCGCAGACGCGACCGAGACAAATCTGCTTCACCGCGTCAGACCTGGCTCTTTTGCCAGCGGTGCACGTCTTTTCTGACGAGCCTTTCAAGGCTACTGACGAGCACACCCACTGATTCCTCTCACGACGATCAGCCCAAGGCACCTGCTTGCGTGCCAAATGATGAGCTATCCGAGGCCGATAGTTGGCCGCAGCGGATTCAGCGCAACACTTTCAAACGGTCGAATACTGATTGGCATTAACGTCAGTGGACTTTCGGCAGATACACTTCCCGACAGCGATTACGCAGACGACACTGGTCGAGCCGCACACTTTGCGCGTCTCAAACAATGACCGCGTTCGATCGCCGTACGTTTCGGGTTCCTTTCAGCGCAGACGACGAGAACGCCATGGCCGGGCTAATTCCCCAGAGCTTCATTGACGACCTTCTGAACCGCACCGACATCGTCGATGTGGTCAGCTCGCGCCTGCAACTGAAAAAGGCCGGCAAGAACCACACCGCCTGCTGCCCGTTCCACAAAGAAAAGACTCCGTCGTTCAGCGTCAGCCCCGACAAGCAGTTTTATTACTGCTTCGGCTGCGGCGCTGGCGGCAACGCCCTCGGCTTCATCATGGACCACGACAATCTGGATTTCGTCCAGGCTGTCGAAGAACTGGCCAAAGCCGCCGGCATGGAAATCCCCCGCGAAGAAAGCGGCCGCCCGCACAAACCGCGACAGCCGACCGATTCGCCGCTGTATCCGCTACTCAGCGCCGCTGCCGACTTTTATCGCCAGGCTCTGAAAAGCCATCCATCACGCAAGGCCGCCGTGAATTACCTGAAAGGGCGCGGACTGACCGGCGAAATCGCCCGGGACTTCGGTCTCGGTTTTGCCCCACCTGGCTGGGACAACCTGTTCAAGCATTTGAGTAGCGATACCCTGCAACAAAAAGCCATGATCGATGCCGGCCTGCTGATCGAGAATGCCGAAAGCGGCAAACGCTACGACCGCTTCCGCGACCGCGTGATGTTCCCGATCCGCGACAGTCGCGGGCGCGTCATCGCCTTCGGTGGCCGGGTATTGGGCGACGACAAGCCGAAATACCTGAACTCCCCGGAAACCCCGGTTTTCCATAAAGGCCAGGAACTCTACGGCCTGTACGAAGCGCGCAAGACCAACCGCAACCTCGACGAGATCATCGTCGTCGAGGGCTACATGGACGTCATTGCCCTGGCCCAGCAAGGCCTGCGCAATGCCGTCGCGACCCTGGGCACCGCCACCAGCGAGGAACACCTCAAGCGGCTGTTTCGCGTCGTGCCCAGCGTATTGTTCTGCTTCGACGGCGACCAGGCCGGCCGCAATGCGGCATGGCGGGCGCTGGAGGCGACACTCTCGAGCCTGCAGGACGGTCGCCGCGCACGCTTTCTGTTCCTGCCTGAAGGCGAGGACCCGGACACCCTGGTCCGCTCCGAAGGCACCGATGCCTTCCGCGCACGCATCAACCAGCACGCGCAGCCTCTGGCCGATTACTTCTTCCAGCAACTGACGGAAGAAGCCGACCCGCGCTCGCTTGAGGGCAAGGCCCATATGGCCACCCTCGCCGCGCCGTTGATCGACAAAGTCCCCGGTGCCAACCTGCGTACCCTGATGCGCCAGCGCCTGAGTGAAATCACCGGCCTGAGCGGCGAAGCGGTGAGCCAGCTGGCACAAAGCGCCCCGCAAGAAGCACCGCCGGCCTACGACCCGGGCATCGATTACGACGCGATGCCTGATTACAGCGACTATCATCAGCCGCAGGCACAGGAAATGTATGTGCCGCAGCAGGAATGGACGCCGAAGAAACCCGGTGCAGGAGGCAAGAAATGGGACAAGAAACCGTGGGACAAGAATGGCAAACGGGGCGGTGATCGCGATCAACCCCGAGCGCCACGGGTGCCCGCCGCCGTAGAACCGCCGACCCTCGCCGCCTTGCGCACATTGCTGCATCACCCGCAACTGGCCGAAAAAGTCGAGGATGCCGGACACTTCGCCGCCGAGGATCACACCAACACACAATTGCTGGTGGCGCTGCTCGAAGCTGTGCAGAAGAATCCCAAGCTAAACTCAATTCAACTGATTGCGCGTTGGCACGGTACAGAACAAGGCCGATTGCTCAAGGCCCTGGCGGAAAAGGAATGGCTGATTGATGGAGATAACCTTGAACAACAGTTTTTTGACACCATTACTAGCTTGTCAGCCCGCCAACGCGAGCGAAACCTGGAACAACTTCTTAGAAAAGCACGTCAAAGCGAATTGACCAGCGAAGAGAAAAATCAACTGCGCGACCTCTTGAGTCGCAATGTTTCCGCAACAAACCCGACCTCAACTGGCGCGTGAGGTCATAGCTCAGGTATAATCCTCGGCTTGTTTTTTGCCCGCCAAGACCTTCAGTGGATAGGGTGTTATGTCCGGAAAAGCGCAACAGCAGTCTCGTATCAAAGAGTTGATCACCCTTGGTCGTGAGCAGGGCTACCTGACTTACGCGGAGGTCAACGACCACCTGCCGGAGGATATTTCAGATCCGGAACAGGTGGAAGACATCATCCGCATGATCAATGACATGGGGATCAACGTATTCGAGGTTGCGCCAGATAAGGATTCCCTTATGCTGGCCGACGCCGATACCGACGAAGCCGCAGCCGAAGAGGCCGCTGCAGCGTTGGCTGCGGTCGAGACCGACATTGGTCGCACTACCGACCCGGTGCGCATGTACATGCGCGAAATGGGTACGGTCGAGCTCCTCACACGCGAAGGCGAAATCGAAATCGCCAAGCGTATTGAAGAGGGCATCCGTGAAGTGATGAGCGCAATCGCGCACTTCCCTGGCACGGTTGATCATATTCTCTCCGAGTACACCCGCGTCACCACCGAAGGTGGCCGCCTGTCTGACGTCCTGAGCGGTTATATCGACCCGGACGACGGCATCGCGCCGCCTGCGGCAGAAGTGCCGCCGCCGATTGACGCGAAAGCCGTCAAGGCGGATGACGATTCCGACGACGAAGACGGTGAAGCCTCGGATGACGAGGAAGAAGCCGAAAGCGGTCCGGATCCGATCATCGCCGCCCAGCGTTTTGGCGCTGTGGCCGATCAGATGGAGATCACCCGCAAGGCGCTGAAAAAGCATGGTCGTAACAATAAGGCAACGATTGCCGAGTTGCTGGCCCTGGCCGACCTGTTCATGCCGATCAAACTGGTGCCGAAGCAATTCGAAGCCCTGGTCGAGCGTGTTCGCAGCGCCCTGGATCGCCTGCGTCAACAAGAGCGCGCAATCATGCAGCTCTGCGTTCGTGATGCGCGCATGCCGCGTGCAGACTTCCTGCGCCAGTTCCCGGGCAACGAAGTCGACGAAAGCTGGAGTGATGCCCTGGCCAAAGGCAAAAGCAAATACGCTGAAGCCATTGGCCGCCTGCAGCCGGACATTGTCCGTTGCCAGCAGAAGCTGACCGCGCTGGAAACCGAAACCGGTTTGACGATCGCCGAGATCAAGGACATCAACCGTCGCATGTCGATCGGTGAGGCCAAGGCCCGCCGCGCGAAGAAAGAGATGGTCGAAGCCAACTTGCGTCTGGTGATCTCGATCGCCAAGAAGTACACCAACCGTGGCCTGCAGTTCCTCGATCTGATCCAGGAAGGCAACATCGGTTTGATGAAAGCGGTAGACAAGTTCGAATACCGCCGCGGCTACAAATTCTCGACTTATGCCACCTGGTGGATCCGTCAGGCGATCACTCGCTCGATCGCCGACCAGGCCCGCACCATCCGTATTCCGGTGCACATGATCGAGACGATCAACAAGCTCAACCGCATTTCCCGCCAGATGCTGCAGGAAATGGGTCGTGAACCGACCCCGGAAGAGCTGGGCGAACGCATGGAAATGCCTGAGGACAAGATCCGCAAGGTGTTGAAGATCGCTAAAGAGCCGATCTCCATGGAAACCCCGATCGGTGATGACGAAGACTCCCACCTGGGTGACTTCATCGAAGACTCGACCATGCAGTCGCCAATCGATGTCGCAACCGTTGAGAGCCTTAAAGAAGCGACTCGCGAAGTACTGTCCGGCCTCACTGCCCGTGAAGCCAAGGTACTGCGCATGCGCTTCGGTATCGACATGAATACCGACCACACCCTCGAAGAGGTTGGTAAGCAGTTCGACGTGACCCGTGAGCGGATTCGTCAGATTGAAGCCAAGGCGCTGCGCAAGCTGCGCCACCCGACGAGAAGCGAGCATCTGCGCTCCTTCCTCGACGAGTGATACCAGAACCCCCGGCCCAGGCCGGGGGTTTTGTTTTATGGCAGATTAATATCTCAGCACCTCCCCCTCCTCCCTGTAGCCCGTCTACACTCGAAACATTCCCCAGAGCCATAACGAGACCGTTATGCCCAGACTGCCGACCGTGCTTTTTTTGCTGTCGCTGATGACCTGGACCGCAACGGCTGGCGCGCTGACTCTCACTGAGGATGAACGTAGCTGGCTGGCGGCTCACCCGGACTTGCGCCTGGGGGTCGATGCGTCGTGGCCGCCTTTCGAGTTTCGTGACGATGAGGGCCGCTACCAGGGTCTTGCCGCGGATTACATCGAGATCATCCGCAAAAGGCTGGCAACCCGGCTCACACCCATCGAACCGGTGAGCTGGACCGCCGTCCTGGAACAAGCCAAAAAGGGCAAACTGGACCTGCTGCCAGGCATCATGTCGACCCCGGAACGCCAGAAATACCTGTCGTTCACCCGCCCCTATCTGGATTTTCCGATTGTCATCCTGGCCCATGTCGGGGGCCCCCAGCCACATAACCTGCAAGACCTGTACGGCCTGAAAATCGCCGTGGTGGAAAACTACGCCCCCCACGAACTGCTGCGCAGCCACCATCCCGACTTGAACCTGGTGGCGATGCCCAACGTCAGCTCGGCGCTACAGGCGCTGGCCACCGACGCAGTGGACGCCGTGGTGGGCGATCTGGCTTCCAGCGTCTGGAGCCTGCGCCAACTCAAGCTCGACGGGTTGTATGTCAGCGGTGAAACCCCCTATCGCTATCAACTGGCCATGGCTGTACCCCGCGACAACAAGATGCTGGTCGGCATTCTCGACAAAGTCCTGGCGGACATGAGCCCCGCCGAAATCAGCGCCATTCAGGAACATTGGGTCGGTAACGTCCTCGATCATCGACCTTTCTGGAATGATCTGTTGGTGTATGGCCTGCCCGGATTGCTGCTGCTGACTACCGTGCTGGTGGTGGTTATCCGCATCAACCGCCGCTTGAGCTCGGAAATCACCCGCCGTGTCGACCTTGAACAGGAACTGCGTAGCAGCGAATACCACTACCGTGGCCTGGTGGAGAGCCTGTCGGCCATCGCCTGGGAAGCAAAAGTCACCGACTTCACCTACAGCTATGTATCGCCCCACGCCGAGGATCTTCTCGGTTATCCCCTGTCCCACTGGCTGATTCCGGGCTTCTGGCGCAACATCATTCACCCCGCCGACCTTATCCGCGCCCAGACCTTCTGCGATCACGAAGTGCTGGCCGGGCGCGATCACCGCCTCGATTACCGTGTGATCACCGCCGACGGCCGCTGCCTGTGGGTGCGCGATATCGTCAGCCTGATCGAACACGGGCATGAGCCGGTGTTGCGCGGGTTAATGATCGATATCACCGACGCCAAGCGCACCGAGGAAGCGCTGCGCCTGTCGGAACAGAAATTTGCATCCGTGTTCCAGCAATGCCCGGACATTCTGGTGATTGCGCGCCTGAGCGACGGTTGCCTGCTGGAAGTCAACGAAGCGTTCGAAGAACAGATCGGCCTCAAGGCCGAGGACGTCATTGGCCAGACCGCCACCAACCTGAACATCTGGGGGATTCCCGGTGTTGGGCCGGGCCTGTTGCAACGCTTGCAGGCCGGCAGCATCCGCAACCTGGAAATGCCCTTTCGTCGCAGCAGCGGCCAGGTGTTTACCGGCCTGATCTCCGCCGAACCGTTCAACCTCGACATGACACCGGCGCTGGTGGTCGTGGTGCGGGACATCACCCAGCTCAAGGAAACCCAGCAACAGCTGCAAACTTCCGAAGAGAAATTCGCCAAGGCCTTCCACGCCTCCCCCGACGGCTTGCTGCTGTCGCGGCAAAGCGATGGCTTGCTGCTGGAGGTCAACGAGGGTTTTAGCCGCATCACCGGGTTCAACAGCGCCATGTCGGTGGATCGTTCGGCGCTTGACCTGGGAATCTGGGTCAACCTCAATGAACGCAAGCAAATGCTCGACCTGCTGCACCGCGACGGTTTTGTCCGCGACTTCAGCTGCCACATCCGCCGCAGCGACGGGCAGATCCGCCTCTGTGAAGTGTCCAGCCGTCCTCTGCCGATTGGCGATGAAGACTGCATGCTAACCATCGCCCGGGACATCACCGATCGGCACCTGATGCAGGAAAAACTGCAACAGGCCGCCACCGTGTTCGAAAGCACCGCCGAAGGCGTGTTGATCACCGATACCCAACAGCACATCAGCGCGGTCAACCGTGCGTTCACCGAAATCACCGGTTACAGCGAAAACGAAGCCCTGGGCCACACGCCGCGCCTGCTCGCCTCGGGCCTGCATGACAGCGCGTTCTACGCGGCCATGTGGCATCAATTGACCGCCGAAGGTCATTGGCAGGGCGAGATTTCCAATCGGCGCAAGAATGGCGAGCTGTATCCAAGCTGGCTGACCATCAGTGCCGTGCGCAACCACGACAAGTTCATCACCCATTTTGTCGCGGTGTTCGCCGACATTTCCAGCCTCAAGCATGCACAGGCCAAACTCGACTACCAGGCGCACCACGACCCGCTGACCGGCCTGCCGAACCGCACGCTGTTCGAAAGCCGCTTGCTGACGGCGCTCAACAGCCAGCAGGAAAACGGCGGTCAGGGCGCCGTGCTGTTCCTCGACCTTGACCGCTTCAAACACATCAACGACAGCCTTGGCCACCCGGTCGGCGACCTGCTGCTCAAAGGCATTGCCGTACGTCTCAAGGAGCAATTGCGTGACATCGACACCGTGGCGCGCCTGGGTGGTGACGAATTCATCATCCTGCTGCCGGGTCTGCAACAATCCAGCGATGCCGACCACATCGCCACCAAACTGCTCAATTGTTTCGCCGCGCCGTTCCAGGCCGGTGAACACGAGTTTTTCATCAGCGCCAGTATCGGCACCAGCCTCTATCCGAAGGATGGCTGCGACGTTGCCACACTGATCAAGAACGCCGACGCCGCGATGTACCGTTCCAAGGCCAAGGGCCGCAATCGTGTCGAAAGCTACACCCGCGACCTCACCGCCCAGGCCAGCGAACGTGTAGCGCTGGAACACGAACTGCGCCGCGCCATCGAACGCAACGAGTTGCACCTGTGCTACCAACCGAAAATCAGCCTCGTGGACTACAGCCTGGTCGGCGCCGAAGCCCTGATCCGCTGGCGCCATCCGACCTTTGGCGACGTGCCGCGGGAACACTTCATCCCGTTGGCTGAAGAAAACGGCATGATCCTGCAACTCGGCGACTGGGTCCTGGAAACCGCCTGCCGGCAAATGGCTGAATGGCATCGGCTGTACGACAATCCCGGCCCGCTGTCGGTCAACCTTGCCGGCGCCCAATTGCGCCAACCCACTCTGCTGGGCCGTATCGAACAGTTGCTCAAGGACAACGGCCTCAATCCCGGTTTCCTGCAACTGGAAATCACCGAAAACTTCATCATGAGCCAGGCCGAGGAAGCGCTGGCGGTGCTGCATCAACTCAAACAACTGGGCGTGCAACTGGCCATTGATGACTTCGGTACCGGTTACTCGTCCCTGAGCTACCTCAAGCGTCTGCCACTGGACATCCTCAAGATCGACCAGTCTTTCGTCCGCGGCCTGCCGGACGATCCCCACGATGCAGCGATCGTACGCGCCATCATCGCGCTCGGGCGCAGCATGCAATTCACCGTGATTGCCGAAGGGGTCGAGACCCTGGCGCAACAGCAATTCCTCGCTGCCGAGGGCTGTGAACAAATCCAGGGCTACATCGTCAGCCTGCCCCTGCCCCCGGACGAATTTGCCGCGACGTTTCTTCGTACAACCGTAATGGCTTTTTCGGATGGCACAGTAGCGAAACCGTCGTTATAATCCGCGGCCTACTGAGGGCCTATAGCTCAGTTGGTTAGAGCAGAGGACTCATAATCCTTTGGTCCACGGTTCAAGTCCGTGTGGGCCCACCATATGAATCAAGGCCTGCAGCTCAGCTGCAGATTTTGACGCCATAATCAGATGTTCCCGAGGTACAGTTTCGGTACAGTCCGTACCGACCGTCCTCGGAGAACCGTATGGCAACCCTCGTAAAAACCCCCTCTGGCACATGGAAGGCAGTCATTCGTAAGAATGGTTGGCCGACAACATCCAAAACCTTCCGTACCAAGCGTGACGCTGAAGATTGGTCGCGCCGAACCGAAGACGAAATGGTTAGAGGCGCGTATATCCAGCGCAGCGGCTCCGAGCGTACGACGCTCGAGGCGGCACTCAAACGCTATCTGAGCGACGTCACCCCCACCAAGAAGCCCACAACCCAACGTGGCGAAATTTCTAAAGCCAAGAAAATCACCGAGCATCTGGGTAAATACTCTTTAGCCGCCCTTTCCGCTGAGATCATCGCAGGCTATCGCGACAAACGACTGAATGAACCTGGCCGCGATGGAAACATCAGCAACAACACAGTGCGCCTTGAGCTGGCACTGTTGAGCCACCTGTACACCGTTGCCATTCAGGAATGGGGATTAGGACTTACGTTCAATCCAGTACTAAACATTCGCAAGCCGAGCCCGGGCGACGGTCGTGACCGACGATTATCACCGGACGAAGAACGGCGCTTGCTCGCCGCAGTTAATGGACACAGCAATCCTATGCTGGGATGGATTGTGCGCATCGCCTTAGAAACAGGTATGCGGTCGTCCGAGATCTCCTCACTGCGTCGACCACAGGTGGATCTGGCAAAACGCGTTATACGCCTCTCAGACACAAAGAATGATGCTTCACGAACCGTGCCCTTAAGCAAACGGGCCACAGAAGCACTACAAGCCGCGATGAATAACCCAATACGCCCAATTGACTGCAACCTGGTTTTCTTTGGGGAACCCGGAAAGGACGGGAAACGCAGGCCATACGCATTTTCCAAAATCTGGGGACAGCTAAAGAAGAAGCTTAAGTTACCTGACTTTAGGTTTCACGATTTGCGCCACGAAGCTGTCAGTCGACTGGTCGAGGGAGGCTTGTCTGACCAAGAGGTGTCTGCGATCAGCGGGCATAAATCGATGCAGATGCTCAAGCGGTACACCCATCTTCGGGCAGAGGATTTGGTCAGTAAGCTAGATCAAATTGGATTCAGCTCAGATAAACAGGGCTAAAAAAAGATTTCGCATGCGGAATCTTTTTCTACCCGTCCCAGGAAAACAAAAAACAGATCTAGCTACTCCAAAATCTACAGGAACAGGTCAGTTTGAGTTTTTTTCAAATATCAGAGGCTAGGCAAGTGTGAAAGGGGAGATATGGATCACTAGCTACCCACTATTAGGGTATCTACGAGCCAAATCAGGTATTGCCATATGTCCGCCCCCACTCCAAAAATCGAACAGCAGTTACTCGACAGGTATGGCCCGCTCCTGACATTGGATCAGCTAGCCGAAGTGCTTCATCGCTCTCCAAAAGGTCTGTCGTTCACCCTAGCAAGACCTGGGACTCTTTCAGATCGGATTAATGGAGCACGCATCAAACTAGGAAGGCGTGTTTACTTTCGCACTAGTGATATTGCGACCACGCTAGTCTAGCGGCCTCCACATGAGTTCGAGTAAACCCTACAACAGCCGGGAAGCCATATTCCTGCGAGCAGCTGCAGCCAAAGCTCGCCGTTCTGATAGCGCCGGAATTACTGTAACGCCCCCAGCAAGCGTACCAATCTACCTTCCTGGTTTAGAAAGTTTTATGAGAGCTATGCCCAACCATATCGCACGATCTAGCCTGTTTGCGCCAATCGCACTAGGTAAAAAAGCAATGCACAAAGGCACTGTAATGATCAGCCGCAGCGACGCTGAGATACGGTTTTGGGGCGAACAACTGGATGAGGGCCATGCCGATATTTGGATGCAGATCATGTATTTGGCCAGCAAGAAACCACTGGGTGAGCCTATGATCATAAATCGTGCTGAACTGCTGCGTTCCATGGGTCGCGACACCGGTAACAGTCAATATAAATGGCTAAAAAACAGCATGGAGTCACTCACTTTAGCAATGCTTGTTATTGAGGTGCACACCAAAGGCAAATCTAAGTTAGCTATTGGAAAAACCAAAGCATTTCACTTCATCAATAGTTTTGATTATGACGACGAGGTAGGCGCGTACATCTTGCGAATAGATCCGAGATGGATACGCATGTATGAGAATAAAGAGTACGCGTTGATTGACTGGGAAAAACGAATGCAAATAAGACGCGCACAGGATATGGCGAAATCGATTCAGAGGCTCGTGGCGACTTCGAAGGACACCACTCAGCGCTATCAAATTGGCTGGTTAAAAGACAAGCTTGGATACGGCGGGAGGATAGATGCCTTCAAGACCGCCTTGATACGCGCAATGAATGAGCTTGAGCGGGTGGACATCATCAGCAATAGCAGGATTGAGCTCAGTACTAAAGGTATTCTCCAGGCGACTTGGTCAAAGCATTAGCATCGGCATAGCATCGCGCATGGGGCATTTGTCATTGGGCTTCAGCGCACCCAAACCTGCCTGCCCCGCCATTCTTTACTCTCTAAGCATGATGAAGGCCCGCAAGAGCGTTTCGTATCGGCATAGCGTCGCACCAGGTATCGGCATAGCATCGCGCTTTATCGGCATAGGGGCGCATTTCGTCGGCATAGCATCGCATAGCCCAGCCTGGAAGCCTCTAGTTATAGGGCTTCCAGGGCATCAATCCGCTCTCTACCTTCTTCTACCTTCTTCTACCGCATTTCCAAGCAGCAAAAAACGCCTAGATCACGGACGCCATCGATTGCGTGTGCCGCCTCATGATTTCCTCAATTCTAGACAGCTGATCGAGAAAGCCTTGCTTTGGATCGTAATATTCCGGCCATTCTGGCAATGGAATCTTGTATTTACGCGGCAACGCAGACTACAAAATAGTTCATGCGCTTTCACACAGCCTGGACCCAAAGCAGACCGTTGCCCCGCTGCTGGTGTACAAGCAGTGGTGTAACAACGCGGTCTGAAGGTCCAATCAGGTGTTACCTCCGGTAAAGCAGTCTTCATGGACTCTAACTACTCGGAGTTGCCAAATCACCCGAGACACCATCTCCACCCAACTCTTCGAACTTCAAAAATCTACGAAGTCATGAGGAGTGAACATCTGCAATGGCCCGATGATGGAACCATCCCGAAGCATGCTGATCCCACTGTAAAGATCCTTGATTGGGTCAACTTCCGGCACATTATCCAGCAAAGAGCTATCTCCGCGGGATACTCCCACCAGATGCTTGAACACTGAATAATCGATACCCACAAATGTCCCGGTGTGGAGCCCCAGTCTGAACGGATCAGAGCTGTGTCGGACAATGCGATTATCAACGAACTCGATCAAGGGCTGACCTGTAGCTCCTGCGTGATAGCCGCCCACAAATAACCTGTGACTACCTTTGAAGGCAAGCTTCCAGACAACCCCAAAAATCCGGATCTCGTTATCCAAGGGGAGCAATCGCCTGATGGCGTGAGCCAGGAGTGGCTGGTCGAGCTTCATCAGTACATCAGCATAGTGACTAGCAGCGACTTGCGTGGAGAGACGGCGCGCTGTTTGTGGTGATATCGGCTCTCGACCTTCTGTGCTTGGGTCTTCCGCATATAGTTTGCTCTTGACCCTTGGTTTTGACTCGGTTGCGAACCGGGTGGCCACGATATGGCCTTTTACTTTGACAGGGGTACCCGTTTCGTCCAGCACCCTTACCCTGGTGAACTGCTGTCGCCAACTCCCAAACTCTTTGGTCCCGAAGCCTACTGGCGCGTAGCGGCCTTTCGCCTCTGCAAGCACAACTGAACCTGATCCATCACTGCACAGATAATCCGGTATATCTCCTGGTAGGGCACGCTGTACGGCAAAGCCATGGAAATCCGGTTTGTTAGCACCAATCAGGCTATCCATATGCGCGAAGTATTTGATACCCAGATGCTCGTGCAAAAACCAGCGGCAGAAAGCTTGCCCCATCTCACTGGACTTGGACCGCTTTGCATTGGTTGATGCCCCCACACCTTCACCTTGAAAGCGAAGGTCCTCGCTCGGCATCAAAAATCTCAGGTGCTCAAACTGAGCAGGATCTGGAGACGGTGGTTCGGTACCTAAGGTGTCAAGGTAGTAATGATGGTACAGACCTGCGAGGTCTACATCGATGACCTCTTTTGTCTTCCCAATGCCAGCTCCTTGAAGCGAACTGGGGATTGGTTTGTATTGGCTGAGTGCCAGGTGCAGCGATCTCTTCATGAAACCCTCTCGGACCATCCTGAGTAATTCTTTCGCGTACGCCTCAGCGCTATGCGTCTACTGCCCACCCGGCACTCGCACTGTCAAAAAACACGACGTCGACATCGCCAAGGTGATCTCTGAGAGCTCGGTATACCCCGTCGCAATAGCGCTGGTTGCCTGCATAAACCGAACATGCAACACGGGTCACATTCGCTCGGCCAAGTCGTTGGAGTAAGTGCACTTCCTGCTCCCCCAATCCCCATCCTAAGATGGTGAGGCTTCCGGCCAACGAGGGGATGACCTCTCGATACACAGTTGAGAGGTAGTAACTGCTCTGAATGGCCGACAGTTTTTGTGTCGCTGTGCCTTCGCTCACAAAGAGAGGGACGTAACGCTCGCTGTTCCAGGTATCTAGAATCGACTCGAGAAGCCCCGCGCCACGGTCATGAATTTTGCGTTCGTTTTCCACAAAGTCACGGCACAGCGCCAAGCTGCCGTGAGGGTAGAAAACCAGTGTATTTGTCCGCTCCCGAAAGGGCTCTCTAAAGCGTGCCCAGTCATCATCGAACTGCCCGTTTACGAAACAGTCTTTGAATAGATGCTGGTCCGGCACGTCTAGTCCGTATGTCATCGTCCAGTACACAAGGAGGTCGTAATTCAGCGACAGCACGGTACTGAACTGCTTCAGGAAGCGGTACATGCTTGGCAGGCGGGCTACCACTTCACCGTGATCTGGGTGCACTGCGCGCACTGTTTCAATGAGCGCTCGTCGAACGTCCTGGTAAACCCGATGCGTGAGGTCATCAGGAATGGTGAGTGCAGCATTGACCTTGGTCGCGTGCCAAACAAGCCTCAGCACTAGTTCAAAATCCACGGTTTCGAACGACCTGAAGAGTTCCTCGACCTCCGCGGTGAACAGGTTAAGCCTGCGTGCTTCCCCCAAGAGAGACCGGTAATCGAAGCCTGAATCGACTGCGATACTTGCACCGTTGCCGATGAGAGCAGTCCCCCGCTCAAAGTCGCCCGCAATATCTTCCCAACGATGAATTTCGAATGGCATGTGTCCTTCCTTGGCGCCCTGTCTTTCTAGACCGAGCTCCGTGTTTGATTTCGAGGCGCAGTTTCATAACACATACTTGTATTTGTTGAAATGGCACTTAGCTATCCTCATGCCTCGGATAACGCCCGCTTGCTATACGAACAACCCATTGCCCGGAATGCCGACGCTCATGGTTGTGCAGGGTGATCGAAAGGCTTATTGGCCGATAGCCGCCAAGCCTTGACCGTCTGTTATTGGCCGTTCTCGCCGATCATGATTACAAGCCGTTCTGGTCAAATCCGATGCAATTGGTGTTCAGAACAAATGCAAATGACTGGTCAGGTCGAATGCAAGCGAGTGGTCAAGCGGAGTGCAATTTCGCACTACGCCCCTCATCCGGCCTGATACACGTTATTTGCTCTGTATGAGGCGTTTCCCGATCCCTGATTTGAATCAGGAGAAATGAGGGGTGCCTTCGGCCATTTCGGGGAAGATGGAGGGTTTCTGAGGGAAATAGGTAGCAACCGTGGTTTCCCCACGTTGAACACTGGGGGAGAAATGGGGGTGTAATGAGGTGTGCGTCAGGGGCACTCAGGGCATTTCGGGATAAGAGGTGGGGGCTTCGGGGATAGACTGACGCAGCTTTTAGCTTCGCGTCACTACAGCTCGGTAGTGACGCGAAGCGTAGGGCCGCATAGCGGCCCCAGTCGGCTCGCGATATGAGCCGACAGCAGCCCTTTCGAATTTAGAAAAAAATGCTGCGACTCAGGCTGGAAGCGGAGTTATTTAGTGATCCGATCATCCCAGCTTGGACAGACAGGCCGCCGCATGTAGATTCCGCCAAAGGCAGTAATCCCTAAAATGACCAAGTATGTCTACGGGATTTCCAGCCCTCATTTTCACTTTGACACTGTCTACTTTTGAGCTAATTTGCTCAGTGACAGCCAAGTGATGGCTTATGAATTCTCATCATCAGCACCCAAGGCCTCTCGCTATTTCTTGAGACCCCGCTGATGAGAGATGGCACGTCGATCAGCCTTTCTGATCACGTGCCGTCGCCAAGTCGCTCACCCGCTACTGCAGGTGTACGACACGGCAACATCGATCGGATTGGTAACCGACCTGATGTGCTTCATCACCCGACAGCCAAGTCGTAAACCGGACCAATCAGTAGATGGCTCAACTGCTGATTTGGGATGTAGAGCAAACGTCCAGCTCCGGACTTAAAACTGAGTCGTGCCCACCGCGAAAATAGGCGTGATTAGACCAGGGATCTAATCAGTAATGGGCAGACTCTTCGGAGCAAGTCCTCCCGGCGCAGCATGGCGCTCGGGTTCCCGTCCACCAACCAGAATTGGTTGGATTGTCGATCCATGCTCGACGAGATTGCGGCCTAAAACCGCGCACAGCTGATGGCGGCTGCAGCTACTCCTCCGGGATCAAGCGCCTGCCTATCGTTACCGCAATTCCCCCGGGATATGCCGTATCGATGCCCAACTGGGCCGCCTGTGGAAACGCCGTTCCGCTCCTGAGCGAAAGCTCAGCTCCCCCCGATTTTTCGGCTGGGGACAGGGACAAACACTTACCGAAATTTGGCGTTTCGAACTCGACGATAACTTGTGGATTCCCGACAAAGGATGGGATGAACTATGAACAAACTGGCGTGGGATTTCTCCCAACAGCAACGGCATAACCGTGACGGATCTTATTCAACCCAGGCAGCGCGGGCAGCAACGCTGAGATTGAGCGCCAAGCAACTGCGCGACTTGGGATATCGGAATCTACGCTCCGAAACGGTTGGGCAGCGACATCTCAAGGCGCTCGTAGCCCATTGGCAGGAAAGCGGCATCAGCCCCGGGGTCCTAAAAAACCGGATGAGTCATCTGCGCTGGGCGCTCGAAAAAGCCGGTCGTAGTGGTGTTGCACGGATCACTAATGATGAGCTGGGCATCGCTCGGCGCACCTATGTCGCCCAGGAAAGCAAAGGCCGCGATTTGCCAGCGGCCAATCTCGAAAAAATCACTGACCAACATGTCCGTCAGAGTCTGCGCCTGCAGGCTGCATTCGGTCTGCGTCGAGAAGAAGCGATCAAGTTCATTGCTGCGGTCGCCGACAAGGGAGATCGAATCGAACTGAAAGCTTCCTGGACAAAAGGCGGCAAGCCCAGATCCATCCCGGTTCGAACACTGCTCCAACGGACGGTGTTGGACGAACTCAGAGCGTTTGCGGGTAATGCCAGCCTTATTCCTGCACACCTTAACTATCGGCAACAACTGAAGCGCTACGAAGATCAGCTTCGTGCGGCTGGACTTACTCGTATGCACGGGCTGCGCCACCGCTATGCACAACAGCGTTATTTGGATCTCACCGGTAAACAAGCCCCTGCGGTAAGGGCCTCAGTTGAGCGTATCGAACAAGGTCAACTGATCGGCGGGGCTGAGCCTGGTTGGCTAGGCCGGGTCGGAGCAATACCTTCGCTCACAGACTCGACCCACGCGGGTTTGAGCGATCGCGAAGCGCGCCAGCTCATCTCGCTGGAGCTCGGTCACGAACGAATTTCGATCACCAACGTTTACCTCGGATCAAGTAAATAAGTCGATCACACCATGGGTGAATTTCTAGGGCCTATTTTGGCTGGCACCCACATTTACGGTGAGATTTACTGCCTAGCAGGACATCAAAAGGACAGCTTGATATGCGTGATAGCAAAAGTATGTGCCCTTCTCCCAGCAAGAAAAAATGCAGAGACACGCCAGCGCAAAAAATCGCCCGCCTGTTCGAACGCCTCAAGAAAGGCGATGCCGATTCCTCGGTAATGAACACCTGCGGCAATCAAGCGGTAGGAAGAAAAATCAGAGTTCTTCGAATTGTGGGGATGGGCATGGTAGTTGGTCTTTGTGGCTGGCTGGCCCGGTATGGCATCGATCAGGTTCCCTACATTGGGCACGCCCCTGGGCTGCTGTTAGGTACCTTGTTGCTCGTTTGGCTTGCTCCCAAGACAAAAACCAACGACGACAGGAGCCAATAACAATGGGTGCCGACTCGCTGGCTGGCCTTGAATGGCTGTTCGCATTGTTTGACGGCGCACTCGACTTCTTGATTGTCGCAACTGCGCCTTTTTTTTCTGCTATCGGTAAAGCCATCAATGCATGGCTGCCAGCAGTCGGCTTCATCGCTCTGATTACCGTACTTGTTCGTTTGTCTACCGATGGTCCTTTCAAAGCAATTTTCAGCACAGCGGCGATTTTTGTAGTCATTACCTATGGCCTCAGCCCGACCACCATGACGTTGACGGGCGGCTCTACGATTGAGGCGACTCATGGCCAGCGGATAGCCTATTCCCTTGTGATGTCACTCAATAGAACCCTGAATGCGGCGCTTAGCAACACCATGGCGGAGATGCACGTTGACGGTGCCTTCATACCGACCTCTGCGTTGATTCAATACAGCGTTGAGCGTTCGGCGAATCAGTATGCCAATAGCGATTTGGCAAGGCTCATTCGTGACTACAACGAGCAATGCTCACCATCCACGCGTGCAATTAAAGACTCTGCCGACGGCACCTCAATAGAGGCCTACCATGCCGTTGGCCTATTGGGTGGTGGCGGACTGGGCATACCGGATGAAAAGGTCAGCCGGATCGCGCAGATGAAAATCGCTGGCCAAGGTGCGAAAGAGATCATCGGCAGCATGCCTTGGTCGCAGATGCAAACAATGCAAAACATGGCCAACAGCATCTTGGATGCTGGCTCGGTACGAGATCGCCGAGCAGAGGGAATCCGCGCCTTAGAGAAAGAGTCGAAACCGTTTGTAACCACCAGAGCCTATGCGCTTCCCTCTAGGGAATATTGGACGGCGATCGCTTCTGGCAACTCAGAATCCAAACCCAGCTTCTTGAAGATAAGTGATGCTCCTGCCGAGCTAGCGACGAAGATGATAAACAATGTCGCCGCTTGGCAACCTGAGGAAGGAGGCAAGGAAGCTGCATTAGGCTACACCCCAAAAAACTGCGTCGAGGCTTACCAAGTCGCCCAATTTGCCGCCGAGCAAGCCTACAACGGGCTAGTAGAAACCGGCAGCGTGAAAGCCTCCGGTGGACAAAACACCGATAGCGACACAGGCGTGTTAGCCGCTCAAAAAGCATGGATGCGTGTCCAACAGGCTACGTTTGCGGGCGGTGAAAAAGCACCTCCCAGCGGCCTGAACGCCATCGTCTCTGGAACAATGTCTACTTGGCAGATGGGAAAAAACGCGGTCGCATGGCTCGAGCTGCAAACGTTACTTCCGATGTTTGTGGCAGCGATGGCTGGCATATTTTGGCTTGTCTTCATCACCGGACCAATTGCGTTTCTCCTATCTCCTTTGCGCGGCCTTCACAGCTTGACGAGTTGGATCTCGATGCTGATCTTTCCCGTGCTGTGCATTCTTTTCGCTCATCTCATCGCCGTTAGCTCGTCGGTAGTAATGAGCAGCGCGGCTCTTGCCCAAGCCGCATCTGCGGCAGGCTGGCAGGGTGGTGGAGCCGACATCGACATGGTGTACGGCATGATTCAGATGGTTTTTGGTGTGCTGTTACTAACTGCGACCTGGCTTGCCACCAAACTCACCGGAGTTAGTGTCACAGCAATACTCGGTGCCGCTCGCTCTCAAGCGGTGACGGCACCTCAAGCGATGAAGGCAACGGCAGACTTGGTCGCGTCGGTTGCTGGACATAAAAAGGCTGCACTTAACTTCGCCGCCCAAGCTGCTCCGTCCGGGAAAAACAACGGTGGAGATGGAGGTGGTGGTGGTGGTGGGAACAGCATCAGAGGCCACGCGGTTGTTTTTGATCAAGCAGCACGGCAGAACACTCAAGGCTCAGGCCGAGGCAATTACAGCGGACCAAGCTTGAATCCTAAGCGACCGAGTTTCGACAGCGCGCGTCCGGCGAGCAACGCCAACAAGTTCGCCCAGGGACGGACCCCGCGCAGCCAGAAAACGAGGCCATCGAAAGACCAAGATGATCAGACCTAATTTTGGATTGTGTACTCGTCACGCCCTGATTTCAGATCCCAAGATCGGAAATACGAAATAGCTACTGGCACACAAAACTCTCAGTAACGATGCGGCTTCTAGCTATCTATTGAGAAGCAATCATGGGCCTGACATTTGACGACTATCTAACTGCGAATTGGACCGAAACCTGGGATGCCCCACTAGATCTTCGATACGTGTTTGATGCGCTCGCGCCATGGCCTGGGTTGTGTTGGGTTTTGCGTGGCGACCCGGAGCATCTGCGCCCTCAGCTGAGTGGCATCCCTGCGTTTGACTGGCAGGAACAGACACCCATTGAGGTACGGCTGGTAGAAACACCCGAGATTGATGTTTTCACTTTCGCTTTGGTTTTGGCTGAACTGAACAAGCGAAATCGACTAGATGCGCGGCTGGAGGAGATACACCTGTGCTGGTACCAACGCTTGGTGGAACAACTTCCGGCTGCCACCGTCTCTTACGTTGGGAGCGCCTGACATGAGCTCGACTCAAATTCGCGTTGTTTGGTTGGCCACCTTGCTCTTGAGCATACCGCTGATAGCTGCCGTGCCGGTCTGGCCGGGTTTTCTAACAGGCCAACTGGCCTGGGGATCGCTGGCACTCCTCACGACTGCAACTGCCATATTCGCCTTGCAGAGCAGGCAGGAAAAGCAATTAGCTAAAGAGCTGTTCAGTGTCCTCATCGGCCTAGGAATCGGCCTGATCGCATCGCAGATTTTTATCCACAGATAGGATCTATAGACATGAGACGAGCCAGAAATCCCCTTCGAGCAGTAGCCTTACTCTCCCCTGACAAGACAGCTCGCGAAGCCTTATTACTGGCTTTAGGCGAGACGATAGATGAGGCTCAACAAGCCGTTTCAAGCTCAAGCTGGAGCCTCGTACTCGAATCGGGCTTTCTTCAATTGGAACCGGCGCTGACTGTCAGTAGCCGGTTGGTTGACACCGACGCCGTTGAGAATTATGCAATCCGTGCCATAGCATTAATGACGAATCATGGGCCCGTTCGTGACTGTCTGCTGCACATCTTGGCAGAAACACAAGAGGTCGCTAGACAACAACTGCTGGATAGCTGTTGGGGTGGATGCCTGTCATCAGATGTGTCCGTGCAACGAGCGAGATTCGCCCGTGAATTTGACCTATCGGAGGTGATGTGAAGAGCTTCACACACGCCACTGATGGCTTATTGACATGATCTAAAATTCCAATACAGTGGCTCCATGCAGCGTCAGTAGAGCACTGGAAGGAGCGTTCCACTCAAGAAATGAAAGGGTGCCCAGGCTGCTGGATGAGGGGGAGGCGGATCTACGGACTGCCTCCCCTCGCCTTTTGTGGATTAAAAAAGTCCAGAGTCAACCTCGGGAAATGATCTGAAAAAAGTTGCATAGAGCTTCTGGCACGGATGAGCTGGGCTGAGCATTCACTACTCAGTAAATCAATGGAGAAGGAAAAATGCCTCTAAAGAACATGATGTGGGTAGGTTTAGTTTCATCCACGGTCATGCTTAGCGGTTGTGGAAACAACTACAACGGTGTGTATCGAGCAATGGACGGGATCATCGGTCCCATGATCGTACTTTCGATAAATGGTAGTGAAGCTAAGGCTACAAGAATCGACCCCTTTCGCAAACTCATCCTGAGTGAAGACACGTTTAGTGCTAAAAACAAAGACGGAAAACTTCTTATAACTAATGTCAAAGGTAAGACATTCGTCTTTGTTCGTGCCTTGGATGAAAAAAATCTGGACTGTCTTAACTGTGGATTGGGCACCGGCTTTCCCAACAGTTGGCAGTACTTCACCTCGCCAAAATAGCGACCCAACTGACATTCAATTGAAAGATGCGTTAAAAGGAGACTTACGTTGAAATTAGTGAATTTCGCTATAATTACTTTCGTTGCTACATCTATTGCGCATGCGGGCGAGGCAACTTTCGATGCAGATGGTGCCTATAAATATCGATCCTATGCCCCTCTCATGGACATGACTTTGCTAATCAAGGATAACGGCGCTCATCTCATTGAAAGCTCCCCAACGGGCACTCGAGAGACTGATTTTGAGGTCGAGTATCCTGAGGGAGCAAAATATCTCTATTTGAATGATGCGCAGGGGCAGCACTTCGCAAGTTTTGCCGAAGCAAAACCCTTGTATCACGCCCTGGTAGGCTCAGGATGGGGGAAAGTGCCAAATGTAGTCGGCAATGGACTGTGGACTAAGGGGATTGTTGTCGGCCAAGCAGAGGATTGCTGCGGAGAGAATGGTCCGAAGGAAGGGGTATACGAAGCGACTGGATACAACCTTGATCGGTTCGAATTGAAAATTGGGAAAGAAGGGAATGGCTCCATTATTTGGTCGAACGCCGATCGAGGGAAGTTCGTCATTTTCGAAGGGCGTCGCAAAGGCTCCTCATTAATCTGGACCGAGGTTTACACCGAAAACAATGTTAGAAAGTACGGTCAGACATTAGCATTCGATGGGACCGATCCGAAAAAATTGACCTGCCTCGACTGCACCCTGCAAGGTCGAAAACTACCGCAATCATGGGTATATCAACAGTCTTTTGGAAACAGATGACATTGTGACGGGCTAAAAAGTCTAAAGACGTTTATTGCTTGATTAGTCAACTTTTGAATGGACCAACCGACCCTCCTAAGGGGAAGGTTGGCAGTTCGAACCTGCCCTGGGACACCATATAATTCAAGGCCTCCAGCAGTTTTCGATGAGTTGTCAGTTTCGTCGTGACAGCGTGGTGGCAGCAACGGCCGAAAATTTGGTTGGTTAAAGGTCCTTAGCCGCCGTCCTCCTTCTCCGCTTTACTTGTATTTCTCCTGCCCAAATGTTGAACACCGGTCGATATTTTTCCGAGCTTGCGCTACCTACCGCGACTCTGTGCGTTCAGCTGCGTCTAGAATCTCAGGCTTACCCGTATATCAATGGATAGGTATCGAATGGAAAGCTCGCGGGATATCGAGGAGCGCATGATCAGCTTCCTCCAAAGCCAAAGCCATGTGACGCCTCTTGATGGTCATGTTACCCAGCCTAGCGGCGTCAAGATCGCGGATTATCTATTCTTCAACAGGCGAGCGGTTGTTGAGCTCAAAACGCTGAAGATTGATCCGAAAGATAAGATTTTGGATGGTGCCAAATCGCTGATGGAGTCTGATGAGTTTCCGCTGATCTTTGGTGACTATGACCTCGAAACCGCGATCAAGAACACACCGGGAGGGAAGGAGCATCTAGACAGAATTTTTTCTAGCGCAACCAGGATGGTTGAGGGAGTGCTTAGGAATGCCAAACAACAGATCGCCTCATCCAAAAGGCTATTGAGTCTTGATCCCGATACTCCAGGGATCGCGCTCATATTGAATGACACCGTCGAGAGCATTCCTGCCTCTCGGCTCGCTGACAGGTTCGGCTTCCGGCTCACCGGTGATGGCAAAGATCCGGGCCGGTTCTCGGAGATTGATTTTATTATTTTGATCCAGACTACCTACCGGCTGCAGCGAGGCGGTGGCGGATCAATGCACTTGCCGGCTTTCGTTATCAGCAATGACTTCAATGCTCATCGCCATCATAGAATTGAGCAAGAGATTCAGCTTTTTCTGCAAGCTTGGGCGCGCTCGCAGGGTCACAATTATGAAAGTACGAGCGAAACGTCCGATCTCCAATTTGAGCGTAACCACGGTCCTCGGCCGGCCCCCAAGTCTTTACAGGAGTTCGTAGAGGCGCAATACCGGGCAGAAAGGTATATGAGGGAATGGAGCGAAGAAAGGCTAATTGCTCATGGTAAGGATGTGATTCAGAGGATGCTCCCAATATTTCTCAAAGGAGCAGAAAAACCCTCAGAAACCGATTCGCATCTCTACATAAAGCAATTTACGGAGCTACTTGAGGAAGGTCGGATACGGGGTTTTGACTTGAGAAAAGTCCTGAATGAGATTCCTCGGGCCAGATAGTCACTATTCGTCTATCGCTTTGATTCGGAGGACTGTCGTAGTAGAGCAATTGGCGTGTCTAGCCGTCGCGCGTATGCCTAGGCCAGCCTCCAATAGCTCTTTCACTCGCTTGTGTAAATCGGCATCAACCGGCCGCCCCTGGTATTTGCCGGCGGCCCTGGCCTTCTCGATACCTTGGGCCTGACGCTCTCGCCGCTGCTCGTAATCCTTGCGGGCAATGGCGGCCATCATTTCCACCAGCATTGAGTTGATCGCTCCCAGCATCCGGCCGGTGAACTCGTCGCCCTTGGTGTCCTTCATTCCTTGGTGGCTGGTCGGCAAATCGAGTGCGACGATGCGCAGCCCCTTGGCGTCAATCGCAGTCTTGAGCTTTTGCCAATCCTCCACTGGAAGGCGTGAGAGGCGATCTATCGACTCAACCAGCAGCACGTCGCCTTTACGCGCATCCTTCAGTAAGCGCAGCAGCTCAGGCCGGTCAGCGGTGGCTCCACTGGCATTCTCCAGGTACACGCTAGCAATGACCTTGTTGTGATCGGTAGCGAATTGCTCGAGTGATGCCCGGGCGCGGCCGGCATCCTGTTCGTCAGTCGATGCTCGGAGGTATGCGCGGATGAACATGATGTGCCTGCCGTATCAGTTAAGGTGCTCCACTAATACTGTTGCACTTTGAGTGTCACTTATCAAGCTGGAAGGGTAAATAAACGCGAATTTACGCGTATCAGCTGAGGCATACGCAAAAAGGACGACTCCAAACCAGCGTTTTTTCTCGAATAAATGTGGCATTTCGCTATTATTTGCTCTGCCTGCATGGTTGGGAGGCGCTTGTTTTTGGAATCAGGGAGCCAGTATGACGTTCACCGAAGTGGTCAAAAATCGTCTCGTAGAACTTGGGGTAAAGTGCGACTGTGATGGCGGTAATGTCATTATTGTCGGTGAGGATGGTTTTGTAATTACTATTACTGTAAGTGATGAGTGGGAGGCCAGTTATAAATCATATGTTACCGCTCGAAGCGTTAACTATGAGTCTGATTCTAGATTGTTGGTTTTAAATAACTCTGTAGAGATGCAAGTGGCACGATTGACCAATGTTGGCTCATATAATGAGTCGTATACGCTAAAGGATAAAGGTCAAAATGCTGTTGTAGTGGGTGACTGCTCTTCGATATTTGCTGTAGCTTTTTTTATGTCGAAAGAATATGACAAATTTTTTGATATCAGAGTCAGACGTCGACTTACGACAAGAATCAAGCGGCGTACAGTCAGACAAATCTTCTTTATGCCACAAACAGTCACTTATTCTGCAAGAGGGAGAAAGGTTCAGCCTGACCTGAATGCTGTAGCGCTACGAATTATTGAGCGAGCGCTTTTCAAGCTCGCCGTTGAGCAGAATGATTGCATGGTGGTCTGGAAGCCCAAGAAAAAGCGGAATCGGTCGGTTTTCTGGGGGGATGTGGTCGATGATGACTGTTTGTCGGAAGCCGATTACGATGAAACTGTCGTTAATTATTACAAGCTTGCTAAAGCGAGTCCGTTTCCTAGTCAAAGTTTTTTGGCGTTTTACCACGTCCTTGAATATCAGTTTCTCAAGGTATCAGAGCTGGTAGTACATGACCGGTTGGCATCTATATTAAATGAGACAAAATTTCGTGCGACGCGAAATAATTTAGATAAAGTTATATCTGCAATTCGGGGGCACGACTCGCGTAATGATGAGACGGAAATGCTTCGTAATGTGCTTGCAAGGTATATTTCTGAGGAAGATCTGGTCGAATTTTTAACCGATTTTGAAGAAAAGTGTGGCGAAAAAATATATACAAAATCTCGTGTTTTGTTCGGACAAAAAGACACTGTAATCAATAAGTCGCATGCGCTGGCGAATACGGCAAAAGTTCTCAAGCAAGTCAGAAATGCAATTGTTCACTCAACAGATCGGTATAAGCGCGAGGACTGTCATATACCATTAACAGATTCTGAAAGCATCATTGAGGAATATTTGCCGATTGTTAGATTCGTCGCAGAGAAAGTGATTTTCGGTACTGCCTCCTAGTTTGACTGATAAAGGGGTCTTTAAGCTTTGTCCTCTGCGTGGATCGAGGCCGAGATAATAATCCCGCCCCACCTGCGCTCTCATATGCAGATCGGCACAGGATTGCCGCTGGCCGTGGTGTTCTTGGCGCTGCCGATCGCGTAAGAGGGGGAGTTTTCGGGGGAGGTACTTTGCTTCAGTCCTGTGGCTTGAGGGCTGAGCATCTGGATGACGCCGCCTGCGGCCAGTGCAATACCAGGTGCCAGGGTCGCGCCGTTCGTAACCGAGCTCATGGCAATTAAAACAACGCCGAGCACGGTTTGAAAAATGCCGGCGCGCTTGCTGCCAATGATCACAGGGACAATTCGGATTTCCTGCGCGCCGCCCATTTTCAGTTCCCGCTCGCCGATATTCTTACGGTTTTGGAACACCGCGAACTCCAGCCCCTTACGCTTGGCGTCTGCAAGGTACTTTGCAAAGCCTGGTCGATTGCTCGCCTCGGCGAAGCGTTCTTGCTAGGTGGTCAAGGTTTGGCTCCTGCGGTTAGGCGTGGTTGTAGGCCGTCTAATCTATTTAGGATCTTCTTCACACAAAAAAAGCCACCATCACTGGTAGCTTTCTGAGGCCGGAACGATATGGCAGACAATTCAAATCTGCGATGAGCCCGCAACTGAATGAAAGTCGACGAGGTTGTACCTGACAGTATTTTTACCTAGCAGCTCGATCAGTGCGATGCTCGATACAGACTTGACCTCAACATCAGCTTTAATAATCCGAATGCCCAATCTTTTGGCCAAGTCCGAGCGAGTTATGAACGCCCCCTCCGCCTCGGGGTCTTTCACTTCGTCGCTAAAGAGCTGCTTGACTAGGTGAGCCTGGAGCGGCTCCGGTTCAATATCCTCGTAGCACGCCACCAATATTCCAAGATCGTAAGGTGGTTCGAGCAGGCCAATCTCTTGATTTGGGCTATCTTGCTCAGCCGTGATCGTTAGAAATATTCCGAAAAGCTCGTCATGCTTCCTCTTCGCGAGCCTAGCTTCGAGCACATCTCTAATCTTGCTTTTGGCCAGAATTCGATTGAAGTCATCTGGTAATGCGGCTCTCGTGTATCCCCGCGCTAACCAAGAGCTGAATTTATCTAACCAGAGCGTTTGACTGCTGAATGGCTGTGTATGTCGATTTTCAAGACGGAATGGGGGCGGCGGGAGGTCCATGAGCCGACTTCTAGGCATCCACACTCTTTTCTGTGAATCAACCCTGATCAATAGCTCGTCAGCCCCATGGTGTGCAGCCAAGTGAATCTCACGCGGGTGAAAGCCTGTGGCGTACTCAGTCAACTCAGAAATCGCAGAGGCGCCGATCAGCTCCACCACCGGGACAGCTGTGAAGTCATCACTGTAAATATTGCACGGCTGCGAGGCGACAACCCACCATTCGCAGTCGCCGTATGCCGTGACTAAATCAGAAATTTCACTTTGGTGGATAAGCGATCCCTGCCACCACATTTCGGCACTGAGCTTGGCAAGAACCGCTTGTACGTCATCGACTATCTGCGTCACGAATAATCCCGCCAATTACAGTATTACTTGGTGCCCGACCGTCCTTCTGAGGACTCGGGATTGGCGAAATCATTCTTGGGGCTAGCTCATCGAGCTTTTCACTCAGCGCCACTTCAAGCTGATGCTGGTCAGCAGGGGTGTTGATCAGATCAATAAAGGATTGACCGTTGAGCGGCAGGTTCCAGACTTTCTTCAAGTTCTTCAAGTCCAGCTTGTCTGCTCTCGAGCGAACCAGATGATAAAGGGCGCTGATTCGAGCGACGAAGTTAGGCCGAGGATCAGCACCGTCGTACCAGTCATAAACGGTTTTTCTGGTTACTTTGAACAACTCAGATATCTGCGTGACTGTCAGCCCTAGAAAATCCTTGATCGCGTTTAGCTGATCAACAAGGCTTAGCGTCTCAGTTTTTTCCTGAACAGCAGGTGCGGCATGCTCTCTCGGTGTAGAAATAAGCACCGGATGGCCATCAATCAAAAAAATGGCACCTTGCTTCATTTGAGGCGCTGTGGAGCTCGCCGTTTCTAGCAGGAGGTTGAAAAGCTTGGCCACGAGACTCGGCGCAGAAGCTTGGTTTTCGCGCGAACGCCTGATAGGCACAAAGCTCATCGAGCTGGCATTAACGAGTGATGCATTCATTTTACGTTCTCACCCTTCCACGACGAAAATGCATAATCTGTGAATACGTCTTTGTGTCGAAAGAAGTCATTTGCGACTGAGTGTAGTGCTCGCAAATGCTCTAGCGCTTTTGGCGCCGCGTCGACCCGCAGAGGCCGGCTCATCTGCTGAATGGCGTCCATATCGATCACAGCTTCTCCGGGCTTCAGAGTATCGAAATTGACCCCAATCGTCGGGTCTTGAGTCATGATAAGTAAGCCCATCAGATCTTCACTCATGCTTGGCTGCCCCGGGAAATTCGTATAGCGCACACGAAGCTCCTTGCCTTCGCCACATCGGTAACTTGTCATGCTGGAGCCACCAAGCTGCTCAAAACCTTCGAATGCAGGGGCCAATAACTGAGCAGAGACGTATTTTTGAAGCTCATCCTGGGTCGAAGTTTTGATGTGATCGATGAAGCGCACGCCCATCGCGTTGACATCGATAAACCTCATTTGCCGCAGCAATTCCGTTAGCACTCGCTCTAGCACCTTTTCAAACTCGGTATAGCTCGTGTATTCGCGAGAGAAAATGAATACTTGATCAGCCGAAAGCTGAATCCCAAGGCTTCGGTCAGCAGACAGCATCATCCACATCTTAGACGTAGTGAACTCTGGCGCCATAGATAAGCCAGGAGCCGGGACCTGGACCTGGATCTCGTTGATCAATGGCGCAATATCTCGAAACGCATCCTGGATCTGCGGGAACCGTTCTGCCAGCAGCGGCCAAGGTGCGAAGCGAATGGAGGCGAGCGCATAGACAAGCGGCGAGTTCTGAAGGATACCTGAGCGATCTGACATAACGATTGGCGACCCGACTGATGAGTACAGAGATATTCTTAACTATACACCAAAGTAAACACCTGTCGATTGACGGTACGTCGGAGCAGTCGTTCAGTTACAAAAAAGTGAATCGCGGATTGGAGTGGCCTTTTAGACAACCAACGGAATTGGATAAGGCTAGAGAAAAGGCACACCAAACTCCTCCAGTGCGGAGCTTTTGATAGTCGCTCACATCAGCTATCTAGCTATGCGAGCAGCTCCAAAAACTTACGGTGCACCCTCAACAATCTGCCCAGCATTCGCAGCTCTTCACGCCGACCACCTTTGTAACCGCGCTTCGCCGATCTAGCTTTGCCATCTAGCGTCTTTGGGCCGGTGGATTTCTCCCACGGCTTCCGCTGCTTGATTATCGAACTGCTCGAGGCCCATCGAGTTCATCAGCGCTTGGCAGCTCTGATTGTCCTGCTGGCGAACTTCAAGCTGCGCCAACGCTGTTTTGATCGCGCCGCGATCAATCACTTCTCCCGCCTCGGCCTTGTCAGCCTCATCCAGTTCGGCCAGATACTGAGCGATGCGCTTATCCAGCTTTTCTTCCTGACGCTTGAATTGCTTGAGGTTCATATGGCGCCGCGAGGAAGCGAGCGCCTGAAACTTGCTGCCATCGATGGCCACCAGGTCGCCTGCGATCAGCCCGGCGGTGCGGCAAAACCGGACGAAGGCATGTTACGTCGCCAACGTATTGCTATCTTACGGTGCATGGCCAGCGCAGGAGGTAACTGATGCGGTAGCTCAAACGATGGGCAACCCGACGTGCCGCTCACCTCATGCTCAATGCCGAGCAATACACCGGCATTGAGCACGCCAAGTCGGCCACACAGTCAGCGCTGCATCAGCTTGATGCCGAGGTGGCGTCCCTCTGGTCGGTGCTGCGTCTGTGGCGGCAATCCGTATACCTATCCTTCGCCACAAAGAGGAAGACCTCATTATCTAAAGACCAAGATCTCCTTCAAAGATGTGCCCCCTAAAAGCGTACCGAAGAAGCTCCAACAGTTCAGGCTCCTTGGAGAGTTCCCTTTCAAGGGCTTCGATTCTCTCTTTTCCTGGTGCCCCACTGTGCAGATGCCGAATTATCTCAGAGCTATCGATTGCGGTATGTTGAAAACCGAACAGGATGTCGTACATGTTTTGTGAGCGATCATTAAGCGAAGAAATGATTCGTTCGCTTCTTTGCATATTGTTCATCAGCTTTTTGCCCGAATAATGGAATAACGAAACCCAATGCATATGGAAGCATAAGGCCACTACCAGTCCCTGACAGAGCGCTACAGCGGATTCGCACGAGTGGGTCTTGATTGCAGATGACCAATTTCACCTTGCCGGCCCAGGCGCGGTAGCATTCGCCGAGCCAGCTGTATTGGAACCATTTAGGCTGACATTGCGAGAACAACGCAGCGTTTCACCGGAACGACGAAATTCGGCAGGGCAGCGGACAAGCACCTTGGGGTACGCGGGACGTTTTTCGAATGCTGAAAACGTGTCACGACATTGCCAGGACGAACTCGCTTGCTCGAAGCCCATATGGAGGTACAGCAGCGGTACAGTGCTCAGCTTTACCCACCTAATGAAAACTAGCCAAACCTCCATGTAATCAACTGGTTAAAGCTATTGTACCCTCGACGTATCTAACCTAGACTTTATTCACCTCGGTGCATCAGTCGGCGACTCATAATCCTTTGGTCCACGGTTCAAGTCCGTGTGGGCCCACCAAACAAAAAAGCCGCGCATTGCGCGGCTTTTTCGTATCTGACGTTTAGATTTGTTTACTTATGGTCTCGCTTTATCGGATGACGCCTGCAGACCTTGTAGGCAAACTCCGAATCTTGCTTTTTGGCACTTTGCCGCCTTGTTGTGCCTTTCTTTGACGGGATAGTCTCCGGACATCGCTGACCATCCAGCGATCGGGCTTGGAAACCCGTCTAGTCAAGTCAAGCGCAACAGTCCCATCACGACTCCAGACGTTTTTACGGCTGCGACTCAGTGTTATGGCAGCTGTGCGTGGGACGTCTTCGGACGTGCCGGTTTCCTTGGCTCCCGGTTTCCAACCTGCGCACAGCTGCCACCCATTCGCTTGGAAACGAACGAGGCAGCTCTTTAAGCCAAGGAGTTAAATCATGACAAAAGCAAATCCATCTGATCATTCAGAACTGAAAACCGTCGGCTTCACACCCTTCCTGTATCTCTCAGACCAACCGCTGTTCCACGTCTGCCGCGACGTCCCCATCGCCGACGCCCTGGCCCAAGCCTCCGACCTGTTGTTCCTCGCCAAGTCCCTGACCATCGACGCCGCCTACGCCCAAGACTCCGACCGCCACGCCTGGGCTGCGCATTACCTGACGACGATGAGCAAAGCGGTGATTGATGATGTGGTGAAGGTGCTGACACGGCGGCCTGTTCAATCGAGAAAGGAAGCAGCTCCATCGAAAAACGCATAATCACGGCAGAGTTGAAAATTCCCAAAAAGGGACCTATCGTTCCCTTTTTGGGACTTATAGAGTCAACCATGCCTGCCATCCCGCTCAGCGATGCTCTCTTTACCGCAACTCAGCAAAAGGTGCTGGGCATGTTGTATGGCAAACCGGATCAGAGCTTCTATGCCAATGAAATATCCCGCTGGGCGCAGGTCGGCAAGGGCAGCCTGATGCGTGAACTGGATCGCCTGCACAACGCAGGCATTCTCACCATGAGTCGGCGAGGTAATCAGACGCACTACCAAGCCAACCCCGAGTGCCCTATCTATGCAGAACTGCTGGGGATAGTGCGTAAGACTTTTGGTATTGCGGAGCAACTGCGTGCAGCCTTGTCTCCACTGAATGATCAGTTGGTATGGGCGTTTATTTATGGCTCCATTGCCAAGGGTAACGAGCATGCAGGCAGTGACATTGACCTGATGCTGATTGGCGAGAATCTCAGTTACAGCGACTTGATGGAACGGGTACTTCCCATAGAGGAGCAGCTTGGCCGCACCATTAACCCAACGCTCTACACCCTGGCCGACTGGCAAGCCAAGAAGGCGGCCGGCAACAGCTTTGTCGTGCGGGTTGAGCAACAGGACAAAATTGATTTGATTGGCCGCAATCCAGCAGAGGTAGCCGATGGGCAGTAATGACAATCTGGAAAACCTGTTACGTAGCGACGGCCTCAAAGCCGAACCACCGGATCGCAAGGAATGTGAAGGGCTGCTGGGATCGGCCACGGACCGTTTGAAGGATGCTCACAGTCCGGCCCTGTCCTTCGCAAGTCGCGATGCTCTGTTGCCATTGGTGCAAGACGCTATGCTTGCGAGCAAATAACACTTCGGCCCTACGTTACTTCCAATGCTGAACGGCATCACTGCGGCTGTCAGCCCAAACACCCAGCGAAGGTATGGCCTGCACTGCCCGCAGCCCCTCCAGCATTTGCCCCGTCAACACGACCTCATACGTATCCGCCGCCCGCCCCCACTGCTCCACGATGACCATGCCGTCCACCAGCGCCTCTGCCAGTTCCGCAATCGTCTCGGCCTGATCCTCTATGATTTTTTGAGTCCGATCCCACACCTGATCAGTCATCGCTTTAAGCTGCGCCGCTATTCGCTCAGACGACGCTGGATCGGTATCCGGGTAGACGAGGTTGCGCAGCAGATGCTGAAGCTCCCTGATTTTTGCGTAATCCTGTTCCGCCCCCTGCCCGCCTTTGAGGATGGCTGTGGCCTTCAACTTGTCGACGCGTTTCCCGGCTGAGTGTTTTGATGGCAGTGTCTGCGCCATTGCGCCAGCCAGGAGGATCATCATCCGGGCTTCCAGATGCTCCTTCATGGCTTCTATCGACGAAATTGGGCGCACTAACGTAATGCAAGCCCCACCCTGGTGCCGCAAATCCATGGTCACCGTCAGGGTGACGCCGCCCGTGGCGAAGCCCAAGGAGCGGGCCACCACGTAGTGCCCCATTTCGTGATGGGCGATCTGCAATGCACGGTCCCGTACAGCGGCAGGCAGCTTTGTCGTCATATCCTTCGCCTCGCACTCTCGACTGCATTAACCCTAGCCGATTTACGCACACCGTCTTTCGGCCATTCAACAGCAAAAAGCCGCGCAATCCGTCCGTTCGACGACCACAAGCGCCCCGTCGAACGAGCCTGTAACATGCTGCACCATTGATCCGCGCCAATGGAGATCCCCCTTTGCCTGACACTCGCCCCCCCGTCCTCGATGAAATCGACCGCCAGTTGATTGCCGCCCTGCAGATCAACGCCCGCGAGAGTGTGGCCATGCTGGCCCGGCAACTGGGCATTGCCCGCACCACTGTCACTTCGCGCCTGGCGCGGCTGGAAAAAGCCAAAGTGATCACCGGTTACGGTGTACGCCTCGGACAGCGGGTGGTGGATGGCGGGTTACAGGCGTATGTGGGGATCACTGTGCAACCGCGTTCCGGCAAGGAAGTGCTGCGACGGCTGAGCGCGATGGCGCAGGTGCAGCAGTTGTGTGCGGTGAGTGGCGAATTTGATTATGTAGCGTGGCTGCGCACCGATTCGCCGGAGCAGCTGGATCAGTTGCTGGATCAGATTGGCAGTGTGGATGGGGTGGAGAAGACCACGACGTCGATCATTTTGAGCAGCAAGATTGATCGGGGGCAGCCGGTTTGACATTCCAGTTCAGGTTTCATGGGTGTCTGAGCTGACGCCATCGCGAGCAGGCTCGCTCCTACAGGGGATCTGATTGTCACTCTGACTCAACAAGACGTCATATTGACCAATAAAATGGCAAAACGACGACACTTTGCGTCTTATTAACGTGTTCTGTGCTCTCTAGAATGGCTGGCATCTTTTCCTATACTCAGATGCGCATTCCGCGTCGGGTCGCCAGCAAGGTCAGCCATGAACAAGAACAATCGCCATCCCGCAGACGGTAAAAAACCAGTCACCATTTTCGGCCCGGACTTTCCGTTCGCCTTCGACGACTGGATCGAACACCCGGCCGGCCTGGGCAGCATTCCCGAGCACAATCATGGTGCCGAAGTGGCGATTGTCGGTGGCGGGATTGCCGGCCTGGTGGCCGCGTATGAGCTGATGAAGCTGGGGCTGAAACCGGTCGTCTACGAAGCCTCGAAAATGGGTGGCCGTCTGCGCTCCCAAGCATTCAACGGCGCCGAAGGCATTGTGGCTGAACTCGGTGGCATGCGTTTTCCGGTGTCCTCTACCGCGTTTTATCACTACGTCGACAAGCTCGGCCTGGAAACCAAGCCGTTCCCCAACCCGCTGACCCCCGCATCGGGCAGCACGGTGATCGACCTCGAAGGCCAGACTCATTACGCACAGAAGCTGTCGGACCTTCCTGCACTGTTCCAGGAAGTGGCTGACGCCTGGGCCGATGCCCTGGAGGCCGGTTCGCAGTTCTCGGATATCCAGCAAGCCATTCGCGACCGCGACGTGCCGCGCCTCAAGGAACTGTGGAACACCCTGGTGCCGCTGTGGGACGACCGCACCTTCTACGACTTCGTCGCCACCTCCAAGGCGTTCGCCAAGCTCTCGTTCCATCACCGCGAAGTGTTTGGCCAGGTCGGTTTCGGTACCGGCGGCTGGGACTCGGACTTCCCCAACTCGATGCTGGAAATCTTCCGCGTGGTGATGACCAACTGTGATGACCACCAGCACCTGGTGGTCGGCGGGGTGGAACAGGTGCCGCAGGGCATCTGGCGCCATGTGCCGGAGCGTTGTGCGCACTGGCCGGCCGGCACCAGCCTTAGCTCCCTGCACAGCGGCGCACCGCGTACCGGTGTGAAGAAGATTGCTCACGCGCCGGGCGGCCGTTTCGCCGTCACCGACAACTGGGGCGACACCCGCGAATACGCCGCCGTGTTGACCACCTGCCAGAGCTGGCTGCTGACCACCCAGATCGAATGCGACGAAACCCTGTTCTCGCAAAAGATGTGGATGGCCCTGGACCGCACCCGCTACATGCAGTCGTCGAAAACCTTTGTGATGGTCGACCGTCCGTTCTGGAAGGACAAGGATCCGGAAACCGGCCGCGACCTGATGAGCATGACCCTCACCGACCGCCTGACCCGCGGCACCTACCTGTTTGACAACGGCGATGACAAGCCGGGGGTGATTTGCCTGTCGTACTCGTGGATGAGCGACGCGCTGAAAATGCTCCCGCACCCGGTGGAAAAACGCGTGAAACTGGCGCTGGATGCACTGAAAAAGATCTACCCGAAAGTCGACATCGCCGCGCGAATCATCGGCGACCCGATCACGGTGTCCTGGGAAGCCGACCCGCATTTCCTCGGCGCGTTCAAAGGCGCGCTGCCCGGCCACTACCGCTACAACCAGCGCATGTACGCGCACTTCATGCAGGACGACATGCCGGCCGAGCAGCGCGGGATCTTCATTGCCGGTGACGACGTTTCGTGGACGCCGGCCTGGGTTGAAGGCGCTGTGCAGACCTCGCTCAACGCGGTGTGGGGGATCATGAAACACTTCGGCGGTGCAACTCACGCCGAGAATCCGGGTCCAGGAGATGTATTCAACGAGATCGGACCGATCGCCCTGCCCGAGTAAGAGGAATCCGAAATGCGCGTAGCCCTTTACCAATGTCCACCGTTGCCGCTGGATGTCGCCGGCAACCTGCAACGCCTGCAACAACTGGCGCTGGAGGCAAAAGGCGCGGACCTGCTGGTGTTGCCGGAGATGTTCCTGACCGGCTACAACATCGGCGTCGATGCTGTCAGCGTCCTCGCGGAGGTGTACAACGGCGAATCGGCGCAGCAGATTGCGCGCATTGCCAAAGCTGCCGGGATCGCCATCTTGTATGGCTATCCCGAGCGCACCGCCGACGGGCAGATCTACAACGCCGTGCAGTTGATCGACGCCAATGGCGAGCGCCTGTGCAACTACCGCAAGACGCATTTGTTCGGCGACCTCGATCACTCGATGTTCAGTGCAGGCGCGGACGAGTTTCCCATCGTTGAGCTCAACGGCTGGAAACTCGGTTTCCTGATCTGCTACGACCTGGAGTTTCCGGAAAACGCCCGACGCCTGGCCCTGGGCGGTGCCGAGCTGATTCTGGTGCCGACCGCGAACATGATTCCATTCGATTTCGTTGCCGATGTCACCGTGCGTTCCCGCGCCTTCGAAAACCAATGCTATGTGGCTTACGCCAACTACTGTGGCCATGAAGGCGACATCCACTATTGCGGCCAGAGCAGCATTGCTGCGCCGGATGGCAGCCGTATCGCTCAGGCGGGACTGGATGAATCGCTGATTGTCGGTGAGCTGGATCGACAGTTGATGGTCGATTCCCGTGCCGCCAATCGCTACCTGATCGATCGTCGTCCCGAGCTTTACGGCGAGCTGAACAAGTCCTAATCCGCTAGCATTGGCACTTCACTGTTCTGGAAGTGCCCATGCCCGCGCTGAATCACCCTCGCCCCCTCACTGAAACCCTGACCAACGGCTTGCGGGTGACGCTGCGTCATGCGCCGAATTTGAAGCGTTGCGCTGCGGCATTGCGCGTCGCGACCGGCAGCCATGACGTGCCGCTGACCTGGCCGGGGCTGGCGCACTTTCTTGAGCATTTGCTGTTTCTCGGCACCGCGCGTTTTCCCGCCGATCAAGGGTTGATGGCCTACGTACAACGGCATGGTGGACAGTTGAATGCACGCACTAGCGAGCGCGCCACGGATTACTTTTTCGAATTGCCAGCGCAGGCTTTTGCCGGTGGGTTGGAGCGTCTGTCAGACATGCTCGCTCATCCGCGTATGAATCCGAACGATCAGCAGCAGGAACGGGAAGTGCTACACGCTGAATTTGTTGCCTGGTCCCAGGATGCGGCCGCGCAACAGCAGTTTTCGCTGTTCGATGGACTGTCAGAATTGCATCCGCTTCGCGGTTTCCATGCTGGTAATCGCGACAGTCTGGCGGTGGAGCAACCCGGGTTTCAGCAGGCTTTGCAGGACTTTCATCAGCGGTTTTATCAGACCGGGCAGATGACCTTGAGCCTGGCTGGGCCGCAGAGTCTCGAAGAGCTGAGGGCGCTGGCTGAAGCGTTTGGCAACGTCATCACCAAGGGAGAAAACGTCGAGCAACAAGCTCCTGTGCCACTGATGTCGACGTCAGAAAAAAGTTATCAACAGGCTGGAGAACGGCGTCTGGATTGGCTGTTCGCACTCGAAGCACTGCCCGATTTCTCTGCGCAAGCGCTGGCGTTCCTGTGCCACTGGCTGAATCTGGCAAAACCCGGCGGCTTGTTGGCAAACCTGCGCGAGCGCGGGCTGGCCGATAACCTGAAAGCCCAACCGCTGTACCAGTTCGCCGGGCAAGCTTTGCTGCATATCGAATTCACCTTGCCCGCCGCAACCTCGGCAACAGGCATCCGCGAATGCCTGATGGACTGGCTCGGTTTTTTTGCCGAACAAGACTGGAACCGATTGCGTGAAGAATACGCAACCCTGCTCCAGCGCCAGCAGCAAGTCAGCAGTGCCTTGCAACTGGCCCGACTGGACAGCGAACAGCGCGAAGTCGTGTTATCCGACAAAGGCGTTACAGCCCTCAAGCAAATCCTCCAACAAATTGGAGCTGTGGATAACTTCAGTGGCCCATGGCAATTGCCCGCCCCAAATCCTTTCCTGCGCTGCGAAGCACCGGCACCCAACGCCGGATTGATTCGCGGCCAGACCAGCGCCCACCGCGGCCTGCGTACTTTTGCCCAGGATCGCTCGCGCAGCCGTCGTGAACGTTCTCCGATGCAATTCAGCCAGGCATTCCCGGACAACGGTGCTGAAGGTGCGATCTATCTGCGTTGGCGTCTGGACTCGACTCCCGGTAGCAACCTTCAATCTCGGCTGGAAAATAACCTGCATCCGTTGCGAGAAGACGCGCGCCAGGCCGGCGTGGACTTTTCCTTCAGTGCGTCGGGCAACGAATGGTTGCTGAAACTGAACGGGCTACAGGAGCCGATGCCCTCCGTCCTGGAGCATGCGCTCAAAGAACTGACAAAACCTGATGCCACTGTCTCACCATCAGAATCGACGAGCGTTGCGTTAATGCCGATTCGACAACTACTCAAGGTATTGCCCGATCACTGTATTGGGCACTCCGCGAATTCGGATGACGTACAGCAACTCTGGTCAAGTGCGCGCTGGGATGGGCTGTCCATCGGTTTGTCAGCTCAGACTCAGGCGGCCATGGGTCTGGCCTTGAGCCGTATACCCGGCACGCCGGACAATCAACTGACGGCGCCAGCTTCGATCCATTCACAACGTCTGTGGAGCAATGTCGATACCGCCTCCAGCGAGCATGCGCTGCTGCTGTTCTGTCCGACAGCCACCCAGGAAATGGCCGACGAAGCCGCGTGGCGTTTGCTCGCGCATGTCTGTCAGACGCCGTTCTACCAGCGCCTGCGGGTGGAGCTGCAACTCGGCTATGCGGTGTTCGGCGCCCTGCGGCAGATTCACGGGCAAACCGGGCTGCTGTTCGGTGTGCAATCGCCAAGCGTTGCGCCGATGGACCTGCTGCAACACATCGAGCAATTCCTGAATCGATTGCCGGAACTGATCAACGCACTCGACGACACCACCTTCACCGCTCAACGCAAGGCCCTGGCGGATCAGTTTTCCAGCGCCACGCTCACCACGGCCCAGGCTGCCGAATTGCTCTGGCAGGGCAAACTGGCTGGCCGCTCGTCGGATTATCTGACGCAATTACCCGAGGCCATTTTGCAGATCGACCGGGCCGCGCTATTGGCTGCGACCCGACGCCTGAATCAGGCCGAGGGCGGCTGGTACTGCCTCGCCAGCGCCGCCAGCCCGGGCGAGCCATGGCAAGCGGCAAAATGATCATTACCGGGGCGGTAAGGAGCTTTCTCAAAGTTTCACGGGCAATCTTTTTGAAATTTTGAGTAACATAGCAACCTAACTATCTGGAACATCTCTGACTTGAGGTGGACTATATCTATAGATAGCGCTGTCCCACCCACCTGAAGGAGTTCAATTTATGGCCTGGACCAAACCTGCCTACACCGACCTGCGTATCGGCTTTGAAGTCACCATGTACTTCGCAAGCCGCTAATCTCTACCTTGGTAGACGTGCAGCACAACGCCTCGGTTATCCGAGGCGTTTTATTTTCAGTGTTGAAATGATGGAGCGTCCATGTTTGTCCAGATTCTAGGTTCCGCTGCCGGCGGCGGCTTCCCCCAGTGGAACTGCAACTGCGTGAACTGCGCAGGCTTTCGCAACGGCAGCCTGCGGGCCAAGGCGCGGACGCAGTCGTCCATCGCGATTTCCGATGACGGCGTGAACTGGGTACTGTGCAACACCTCCCCGGACATCCGCGCCCAACTCCAGAGCTTCGCCCCGATGCAGCCGGGCCGCGCCCTGCGCGATACCGGGATCGGCGCGATCATCCTGATGGACAGCCAGATCGACCACACCACCGGCCTGCTCATGCTGCGCGAAGGCTGCCCGCATCAGGTGTGGTGCACCGACATGGTCCACGAAGACCTGAGCAGCGGCTTTCCGCTGTTCACCATGCTGACCCACTGGAACGGCGGACTGAACTGGAACCGCATCGAACTCGACCAGAGCTTCAGCATCCCGGCCTGCCCGAACCTGCGTTTCACCCCACTGCCGCTGCGCAGCGCCGCACCGCCCTATTCGCCGCACCGTTTCGACCCGCATCCGGGCGACAACATCGGCCTGATCGTCGAAGACCGGGGCACGGGTGGCAAACTGTTCTACGCACCGGGTCTGGGCAAAGTGGATGCGGCGCTGCTGGAGATCATGGCCGGCAGCGATTGCCTGCTGGTCGATGGAACGTTGTGGGACGACGATGAAATGCAACGTCGCGGCGTCGGCACCCGCACCGGTCGCGAGATGGGACACCTGGCGCAGAAGGGCCCCGGCGGCATGCTCGAAGTGCTGGAGCAACTGCCCGAGCAGCGCAAGGTGCTTATCCACATCAACAACACCAACCCGATTCTCGATGAGGATTCGCCGGAGCGGGCGGAGCTGGATCGGCGCCAGGTTGAAGTGGCGTATGACGGCATGAGTATTGTTTTGTAAGTAGTCGAGACCGCTGCGCGGTCTATCGCGAGCAGGCTCGCTCCCACAAAGGTACGCGATCAACTGTGGGAGCGAGCCTGCTCGCGATGAGGCCGGCAGCAGCAACACATATCCAGGTTATTCCCCGGAGCCCCCCGATGACTGACACCCCGATGTCCCCCGCCGAATTCGAAGCGGCCCTGCGCGCCAAAGGCGCCTACTACCACATCCATCACCCCTACCACGTGGCGATGTATGAAGGCCGGGCCACCCGCGAACAGATTCAGGGTTGGGTCGCCAACCGCTTTTACTATCAGGTGAACATTCCCCTGAAAGACGCGGCGATCCTCGCTAACTGCCCTGACCGCGAGATCCGCCGCGAGTGGATTCAGCGCCTGCTCGACCACGACGGCGCGCCCGGTGAAGACGGCGGCATCGAAGCCTGGCTGCGCCTGGGCCAGGCCGTGGGCCTCGACCCGGACCAGCTGCGCTCCCAGGAACTGGTGCTGCCCGGTGTGCGCTTCGCCGTCGACGCTTACGTCAACTTTGCTCGCCGCGCCAGTTGGCAGGAAGCCGCGAGCAGCTCGCTGACCGAACTGTTCGCCCCGCAAATCCACCAATCGCGCCTGGACAGTTGGCCCCGGCACTACCCATGGATCGACCCGGCCGGCTACGACTATTTCCGCACCCGCCTGGGCCAGGCACGGCGTGATGTCGAGCATGGTCTGGCGATCACGCTTGAGCACTACAGGACCCGGGAAGGCCAGGAGCGCATGCTGGAAATTCTCCAGTTCAAACTGGACATTCTTTGGAGCATGCTCGATGCCATGAGCATGGCCTACGAACTGAAACGCCCGCCGTATCACAGCGTGACCGGGGAGCGGGTCTGGCACAAAGGAATCACATTATGAGTTTCGATCGCAGCAAGACCCCGACCTGGCGCCCCGGCTACCGATTCCAGTACGAACCGGCGCAAAAAGGCCACGTGCTGCTGTACCCGGAAGGCATGATCAAACTCAACGAAAGTGCCGCGCTGATCGGCGGTTTGATCGACGGTGAGCGGGATGTTGCGGCGATCATCAATGAGCTCGACCAACAGTTCCCCGGCGTGCCAGAGCTCGGAGACGACATCGAGCAATTCATGGAGGTTGCCCGTGCGCAGCACTGGATCGAACTTGCCTGATTCATCAAGGCAAGTACCGCCCAAACCCGACGTCGGCCTGCCGCTGTGGCTGCTCGCCGAGCTGACCTATCGCTGCCCGCTGCAATGCCCGTACTGCTCCAATCCGCTGGACTTCGCCGAGCAAGGCAAAGAGCTGAGCACCGAGCAGTGGATCAAGGTGTTCCGCGAAGCACGGGAGATGGGCGCCGCGCAGCTGGGCTTTTCCGGTGGCGAGCCGCTGGTGCGCCAGGACCTCGCCGAGCTGATTGCCGAAGCCCGCAAACTCGGCTTCTACACCAACCTGATCACCTCCGGCATCGGCCTGACCGAGCAGAAAATCGGCGATTTCAAGAAGGCCGGCCTCGATCACATCCAGATCAGTTTCCAGGCCAGCGACGAGCAGGTGAACAACCTGCTGGCCGGTTCAAAAAAGGCCTTTGCGCAGAAACTGGACATGGCCCGGGCGGTGAAGGCCCACGGTTATCCGATGGTGCTGAACTTCGTGACCCATCGGCACAACATCGACCAGATCGACCGCATCATCGAGCTGTGCATCGCGCTGGAAGCGGACTTCGTCGAGCTCGCCACTTGCCAGTTTTACGGCTGGGCGCAACTCAATCGCGTCGGGCTATTGCCGACCCAAGAGCAACTGGTGCGCGCCGAACGCATCACCAACGAGTACCGCGCCAAACTGGCAGCCGAAGGGCATCCGTGCAAGCTGATATTCGTCACCCCGGACTATTACGAAGAACGCCCGAAAGCCTGCATGAATGGCTGGGGCAGTATTTTTCTGACGGTCACGCCAGACGGAACCGCCCTGCCCTGTCACGGTGCCCGACAGATGCCGGTGCAGTTTCCCAACGTGCGCGATCACAGCATGCAGCACATCTGGTACGACTCATTTGGCTTCAACCGTTTCCGCGGCTACGACTGGATGCCCGAACCGTGCCGCTCCTGTGACGAGAAAGAAAAAGACTTCGGCGGCTGCCGCTGCCAGGCGTTCATGCTCACCGGCGATGCCAGCAACGCCGACCCGGTGTGCAGCAAGTCGCCACAACACGGCGTGATCCTCAAGGCTCGCGAAGAAGCCGAGCACGCGACCCAGACCATCGACCAACTGGCCTTTCGCAATGAACGAAACTCACGCCTCATCGCCAAAAGCTGAACCTTTCAGCGCTGCCAAAGCCGTGGCCGCCGGTATCGACTTTGCCGAACTGCAGGTCGGTCGACAGGGCCTGTTCTGGAACGAGTACCGCCCCGAAGACGCGGCGTGCCGGATCTGGCATTGGCGTAACGGTGCAGCGAAATGTATGACGCCACCGGGGTTCAGCGTGCGCAGTCGGGTGTACGAATATGGCGGTGGAGCGTTTTGTCTGACTGACAACGGCGTTGTTTTCGTCAACGAGGCCGACCAGCAGTTGTATCGACAATCACTGCAAGGCGAATCGCCCGAAAAGCTGACGTCCGGTGCGTGCCGGTATGGCGATTTACAGTTCGCCCACGGGCAGGTGCTGGCAGTCGAGGAGCATCGCGATCAACACCGACTGGTGGCAATCGATCTGTTGGATGGCGCACGTCACTTGCTGGCCGAAGGTGCTGATTTTTACGCCGCGCCGACGCTGAGTCCTGATGCCCGGCGTCTGGCCTGGATCGAATGGGATCACCCGGATCAGCCATGGACCGCGACCCGTTTGATGGTTGCCGAACGCCTGGCCGATGGCGGTTTTGCCGAGGCTCGTTGTGTGGCGGGCGACGGCACTCAAGAGTCTGTGCAACAACCGCGGTTTGATGCCGGCGGCCGCTTGTATTGCCTGACGGATCGCGCGGGTTACTGGCAGCCCTGGATGGAATCCGAAAAAGGCCTGAGCCCATTGCCAAGCGCCGCCGCCGACCATGGCCCCGCGCCCTGGCAACTCGGCGGCAGCACCTGGTTGCCGCTGGGCGACGATAGTTATCTGGCCAGTTGGACCGAAGGCGGGTTTGGTCGATTAGGCGTATGCGGCGATTCCAGCGCAGACTTTACCGGTGACTACAGCCGCTTCCGCCATCTTGCCGTGGATGATCAGTTCATCTATTGCATCGCGGCGTCGCCCGTCAGTTCAACCGCCGTCATCGCCATCGACCGCCAGAGCCGACAAGTGAAAGTACTGGCCGGCGGCATCGCACCGCTTCCCCCCGAACAGATCAGCCGTCCGCAAACCTTGCGCTACCCGAGTGGCTCAGGCGAAGCACACGGCTTTTTCTACCCGGCGATGACCGGCAAGGCGAAACCGCCGTTGGTGGTGTTCGTCCATGGCGGCCCGACCTCGGCGTGCTACCCGATGCTCGATCCGCGTATCCAGTACTGGGCACAGCGGGGCTTCGCCGTGGCCGACCTCAACTATCGCGGCAGCAGCGGTTATGGCCGGGACTATCGCCAGGCGCTACACCTGAGCTGGGGCGATGTTGATGTGCAAGATGCCTGCGCCGTGGTCAGTTACCTCAACCAGCGAGGCTTGATCGACGGCGACAAGACCTTCATCCGCGGCGGCAGCGCCGGCGGCTACACCACCCTTTGCGCCCTGGCCTTTCACAACGTGTTCCGCGCCGGCGCCAGTCTGTATGGGGTCAGCGACCCGGTGGCGCTGGGGCGCGCGACCCACAAATTCGAAAGCGACTATCTGGATTGGTTGATTGGCGATCCGCTGCTGGACGCCGAACGCTACGCGGCCCGCACGCCGCTGCTGCATGCCGGCAACATCCGCGTGCCGGTGATCTTCTTTCAAGGTGAACTGGATGCCGTGGTCGTCCCGCAGCAGACCCGCGACATGGTCGCGGCGCTACGGGACAACGGTATTCTGGTCGAAGCGCATTACTACGCCGATGAACGCCACGGTTTCCGCAAGGCTGGAAATCAGGCCCATGCGCTGGAGCAGGAGTGGTTGTTTTATCGAAGGGTGATGGGTTCAGTGGACTGAGGTCTGCGCACAGAGCTGAAACAATGGCGCCCCCTTCGCGGGCAAGCCCGCTCCCACAGAATTTGTGCACACCACAGAACCTGTGGGAGCGGCGGTGCGGCGATCCGACTTGCCCGCGAAGGCTGCCGACCTGCCGACGCTCAGCTCAGCGCTTGGCGATGATGTACACCGCATGCACGATCCCCGGAATATAACCGCACAACGTCAGCAGAATATTCAGCCAGAATGCACCGCCGAATCCTACTTGCAGAAACACACCCAGTGGCGGTAACAGGATGGCGATGATGATGCGAATAAAGTCCATGGGGCAGCTCCTGATTGGGGTGGGCTCGTTCGAACCCTACAGCTAGTCGACCTGTGCCGTTTGTCAGGGTTCAGTCCGATTCCTCAGGCCAGTATTTCCAGACCGTGTTTCTGCACGATGCTCAGCAACTTCAACGCCATGCCACTAGGGTGCTTATCCCCAGCTTCCCATTGCTTGACCGTGGAAGCACTGGTGTTCAAGTAGCGCGCGAACACTGGTTGGCTGACATTGTTGCGCTCGCGCAGTGCCTTGATCTCCTCAGCGGGAATCGCATTCGGCACCGTTGCAAGACAAGACTCATCGAATTCACGCATGGTCGACTTGCTGATTGCACCGATGGCGTACAAGGCACTGGCCGATTCGTGGATCGATTCCGATAGCTCACTTTTGAATTTTTTACTCATTTGGTATCTCCACAAACTCCTTTGCATCCAGCAAGCGCTGAATTTCCATTTCGGTCAGTCCACCATATGTCTTGGCCAACTCTCGCAGGTCGAGCAAATGCCTGGGACTGATGTTGCTCTGATCTTTCTTCGCATATAGGAACTGATAGATCCAATAAGCACCTCCCTTGGCCAGGATAATCGAGCGATGGCGGTTGGAGTTCAAACGCTTCTTCCAGACCCCGCCACCCAGATTGTCAGCCTGGCCATTGAACATTTCGGCGAATGCCTCCCGAAGTTCGTCATCACCGATCCAGGCCTTGGCGGCCTGCATCGCAAAACGCTTTGTCTTGAACAGCCTCGGCGACATAGGTATCCCTTCCGCAAAAACATACCACCCAGTGGTATGGAATTCAAAGCCAACGCCAAAACAAAGTTCAATCGCTGGCACCGGCACTCCCTGCCGATGCACGCTAGAAAGCCATTGATGTGCTAACCGCTCAAGCCGAAATTGCCAATGGCAAAACCCGGCCACAAAAAAACGCCCCACGCCAAAAGAATCAGGCGTGAGGCGTGCGTTTTACCGCGAGACGGTTCGGGAATACGTGTAGGGCGCGTCTGATCAGACGGCAATGCCTTTGCGGCACTGCAATTGCGCGGTGCGTACTCGGGAGAAGGCGCGCCCCAGGCGCAGGAGCATTTCGTCGATGTTGGCGTGGCTGACATTAAGCGCAGGGGTAAAACGCAGGCAATCGGGTTGTGGGGCATTGAGCAGCAGGCCTTCGTACAGCGCAGCCTTGACTACCGCGCCGGCGGAATCGTCCGACAGCGTCAGCCCCCAGAGCAGCCCTTGTCCGCGCAACTCGCCGTGACCGTAACGATGGGCCAAGCGCCCCAAACCTTCACGCAGGTGTTGACCGGTTTCTGCGACGTGTTTGAGGAATCCCTTGTCCTGCACCGTATCGAGCACCGAAAGTCCCGCAGCGGTCATCAGCGCATTGCCGTGATGAGTGCCGGTTACCTCGCCCGTTTCGAAACAGCAAGCCTTGCCCCGCGCCAGCAACGCGGCCAATGGCACACCGCCGCCCAACCCTTTGCCGAGCACGACGATATCCGCCGTTACACCATAGGACTGTTCCGCAAGCAGGGTGCCACAACGGCCGATGCCGGTTTGCACTTCGTCGAAGATCAGCAAAATGCCGAGCTCACGGCACAAGCGTTCGACGCCCTTGAGGTAATGCGCAGTGGCCGGGATCACGCCGGCTTCGCTCTGGATCGGCTCGAGCATGATCGCTACGGTCCGTTCATCGACCGCCTCATGCAACGCTGGCAGATCATTGAATGGAACACGACTGAAGCCCGGCAATTGCGGCTCGAACCGGTTGATCAATGCCGAACTGTCCGACGCCGAAATCGTCGCCAGGCTACGGCCATGGCAACCGTTGTTGGCCACAATGATGCGCGACGCACCAGCGCGATGCTGCTGACCCCATTTGCGCGCCAGTTTGATCGCCGCCTCACAGGCTTCGCTGCCGGTATTGAGCAGGTAAGCCTGATCACTGCCAGTGCTGGTACACAGTTGCTCGGCGAGGCTGAGCATGCCGCGGTTATGCAGGCCGAATCCCGGATTGATCAGCGATTGCGCCTGGGCGGTGATTGCGTTGACCAGTACCGAAGGACTGTGACCAAGGCTGTTGGCCCCGCCTCCCTGGGAAAAATCCAGACAGGCACGGTCATCGCTGTCCCACAACCATGAACCCTGACCACGCACAAACACCTGTTTCGGCCGCTCGACACTGGGCATCAAGTACTCGCTGGAAAGGTTACTGCCTTGGGTTGGCAGGGAGGCGTCCATGACCAGATCATCAAGGCTGGGAGGACTGCGACGCAGACTGAACAGATTCAACTGAAAAAACCTCTTTTGAGGTTTTTTGCCTTACCTATGTAAACACCATCGAAACAAACGGTATTCATCGCGCTCTGTGGCCCTGTAAGCCCTGTGAATGCGGTTAGACTAGGCTCAGACGAGGCATTCAGCCATTTCGATTTCCCAGCATTTTCGATAAGCACTACTTATGGATTTCAAGCAACTGCGTTATTTCGTCGCGGTCTATGAGGAAGGCCATGTGGGCCGTGCCGCCGAGCGCCTGTCCATCTCCCAGCCGGCGCTGTCCCAGCAGATCCGCCACCTCGAACAAAACCTCGATGTGAGCCTGTTCGAACGCAGTAGCAAACGCCTGTTGCCGACCCTCGCAGCGCACACGCTGTACAACCACGCCCTGCCTTTGCTCGATGGCCTGCAACGGGCACGGGAAGCGCTCGGCAACTTCAAGGGTCAGGCGCTGCGCACCCTGGCCATCGGTGTATTGCAGACCGTGCATACCAGCCTCGTTCCGCAAATGCTCGAGCGGGTGCGCAAGGCGCAGCCGCATCTGGTGGTGCAGATCTATGAACTGACCGGCCTGGAAATCGAGCGGCGACTGCTCAACGGCTCACTGGACATCGGCATCAGCTACCTGCCACCCCGCCAGCCTGGTTTGCATGGCGTGATGCTGTACGAAGATGAACTGACCCTGGTCATCCCGGCGGAGCATCCGCTGCGTGAATTCAAGAAAGTGTCCATGCGCCAGGCCGCCGAACTGCCGATGTTGTTGCTGGGCGAGGAATTTCAAATAAGGCAGATCTGGCAGGCACAACTGGCAAGCCTCGGACGTCGCCCACAGGTGCAAGCCGAACTGAACAACATGGCCGGGATCCTCGACAGCCTGCCGCACACGCGCCTTGCGACGGTGCTGCCCGGACGCTCGCAAAAGACTCATGGCAACCACGAGTTGCTATGGAAGCCCCTGAGTGAACCACGCGTGCCGCTGAAAGTCGGTTTGGTGTGTCGGGATGTGCAACGGCAGCAGGCCTCGCTGGCATTGCTGCGGACATTGCTGGAAGAAGTGATAAACGGCCCGGATGAACGTTTGAATAGCGCGCAAGCTCTGGAAGGGACGAGCTGAACACTTTTCTTCAGGCAAAAGAAAACCCCGCCGAAGCGGGGCTTTGCAGACTGTTTCCCTGACATCCATTTCACTCCGCCGTCCTGGCAGAATCCTACGTGTCCCTGTTGTTGCTTTGCGCTTCCTACGCTACGTCCATGAGAAGTAGATTAGCCGTGGATCCAATTTGCATCTATGGGAGAAGTGCAGCACGTTGCGTAAGAGAATGCTTACAAAATACTACTGACTCAAAATTGTCCTGCATCCAGCAGGAACAACGATTCACTACCGGCCTTCACCGACGCGCTCAACGAGTGAATGCGCGGCAACAGGCGGGCAAAATAGAACCGCGCCGTGCCCAGTTTGCTGGCATAGAAATCGTCTTGCGCTTCCTTGCCGAAAGCTGCCTTGGCCATCAGGGCCCACATGTAGGCGTACGCCACGTAACCGAACACCTGCAGATACTCGACCGACGCTGCGCCGATTTCGTTCGGATTGTTTTTTACCCGATCCAGCAACCACGCGGTCAATTCGTCGAGAGTGGTAACAGCATCGTTCAGCGGCTTGGTGAACTCGGCGAGGTCCGCGCTGGCGGTCGCCGTGAAGTGACGAATCTCGTCGGCGAACAGGTTGTAGAACGCCCCGCCGCTACCCACGATTTTGCGCCCGACCAGGTCCAGCGCCTGGATGCCGTTGGTGCCTTCGTAGATCTGGGTGATGCGCACGTCGCGTACCAGTTGCTCCTGGCCCCATTCACGAATGTAACCGTGGCCGCCGAAGACCTGCTGGCCGTGAACGGTGGTTTCCAGGCCCAGGTCGGTCAGGAACGCCTTGGCCACCGGGGTCAGCAACGCCACCAGGTCTTCCGCACGCTTGCGGGTGGTTGCGTCTTCGCTGAACTTGGCGGTGTCCAGTTGCATCGCCACGTAGGTGGAAAACGCTCGGCCACCTTCGTTCGAGGCTTTCATGGTCAGCAGCATGCGACGCACATCCGGGTGGACGATAATCGGGTCAGCCACTTTGTCCTTGTTCTGCGCGCCAGTCGGCGAACGGCTTTGCAGACGGTCACGGGCGTATTCCACGGCGTTCTGGTACGAGCGCTCGCCAGTAGCCAGGCCCTGGATACCGACGCCCAGTCGCTCGTAGTTCATCATGGTGAACATGGCCGCCAGGCCTTTGTTCGGCTCGCCGACCAGGTAACCCACGGCCTCATCGAAGTTCATCACGCAGGTCGCGGACGCCTGGATGCCCATCTTGTGTTCGATCGAACCACAGCTCAAAGTGTTGCGCGCGCCCAGGCTGCCATCGGCATTGACCATGAACTTGGGCACCAGGAACAGCGAAATGCCTTTCGGACCCGCCGGTGCATCCGGCAGCTTGGCCAACACCAGGTGGATGATGTTTGCGGTCAGGTCGTGTTCGCCACCGGTGATGAAGATCTTGGTGCCGCTGACCTTGTAGGAACCGTCGGCCTGAGGCTCGGCCTTGGTACGAATGATCCCCAGGTCTGTACCGGCGTGCGGCTCGGTCAGGCACATGGAACCGGCCCAGATGCCGGCATACATGTTCGGCAGGTACGCCGCTTTCAGCTCTTCGCTGGCGTGGGCGTTGATCGACAGGCAAGCGCCGGCGGTCAGCATCGGATACAGACCGAACGACAGGCTGGCGGAGTTGACCATTTCTTCGACCTGGGCCGAAACGGCTTTGGGCATGCCCATGCCGCCGTAGGCAGGATCACCGCCGACACCGACCCAACCGCCTTCAGCGTAGGTCTGATAGGCCTGTGGGAAACCGGCCGGCGTGGTGACGGCACCGTCCGCCCAATGGCAACCTTCTTCGTCCGCTGCACGGCTCAGCGGTGCGATGCTTTTGCCGGTGACTTTGCCGGCTTCTTCCAGGATGGCTTCGACCGTTTCTGCATCGACGGTTTCAGCCAGTGCAGGCAGCTCGGCCCAGAGTTTGGCGACCTCGAAAACTTCATTGAGGACGAAGCGCATATCGCGCAGGGGCGCTTTGTAGTCAGCCATGGCAAACCTCGCAAGATCTATACAGGTGATTCACAGGAAGAGTGTTTTCGTTGGGCCGGAGTGTACCCCAACAACTTTTGTGACACATAGGGTCAGATCATGACCGTTTTGTAATTTTTAGTCACCAACAAAAAAGCCCACACAAGGCGAGCTTCTTTGTAACGGATTTATATGACTAAAGCGCAAACAACTCCGCCGGCAGTTGCATCAGGCAATCGCTCCCCGCTTCGATGGCCGCCCGATGAGCGGCGGTGCGTGGCAGCAGGCGCTTGAAGTAAAACTCGTTGGTTGCCAGTTTGCCCCGGCAGAAATCGCCATCGCCACTGCCAGTATCGAGTTGCGCCTGAGCCACGAGCGCCATGCGCAACCACAGATAGCCGAGGATGATGTAACCGCTGTACATCAGGTAATCCACCGACGCGGCACCGACTTCGTCCGGGTTTTTCATCGCCGCCATGCCGACCTTGGTGGTCAGCTCACCCCACTGCTGATTCAGTTGATTGAGCTGCGCCACATACCCGGCCAATTGTGGATGTTCGGCGTTCGCCGCGCAGAACTTGTGGACGATTTTGGTGAAGCCACGCAGCAGCTTGCCCTGACTGCCGAGTACCTTGCGCCCAAGCAAGTCCAGCGCCTGAATGCCGTTGGTGCCTTCGTAGATCGGCGCAATGCGGCAGTCGCGCACCAGTTGCTCCATACCCCATTCGCGAATGAACCCGTGGCCGCCAAACACCTGCATGCCATGGTTGGTCACTTCCAGGCCGGTGTCGGTCATGAAGGCTTTGCAGATCGGCGTGAGGAACGCCAGCAAGTCTTCGGCTTCCTGACGCGCCGTTCCATCCGGACTCAGGTGTGCAACATCGAGCAACTGCGCGGTGAAGTAAGTCAGCGCGCGATTGCCTTCGTTGAAGGCTTTCATGGTCAGCAACATCCGCCGCACATCGGGGTGCACGATGATCGGGTCGGCAGCTTTCTCCGGCGCTTTCGGGCCAGTCAGCGCACGCATCTGCAAACGGTCGTTGGCGTACTTGATTGCGCCCTGGAAGCTCGCCTCGCCCAGACACAGCCCTTGCATGCCGGTACCCAGCCTTGCGTGGTTCATCATGGTGAACATGCAGTTCAGGCCCTTGTTCGGCTCGCCGATCAAGAAGCCCTTGGCCTCGTCGAAGTTCAGCACGCAGGTGGCCGAGGCCTTGATGCCCATTTTGTGTTCGATCGAGCCGCAGGACACGCCGTTGCGCTCACCCGCTTCGCCCGTCGCGTCGGGCAGGAACTTGGGCACGATGAACAGCGAAATGCCCTTGGTCCCTGCCGGTGCGTCCGGCAATTTGGCCAGCACCAGATGAATGATGTTGGCGCTCATGTCGTGCTCGCCGGCCGAGATAAAGATCTTGCTGCCGGAGATCGCATAGCTGCCATCGGCCGCAGGCACGGCTCGGGTCTTGATGATGCCCAGGTCGGTGCCGCAATGGGCTTCGGTCAGGCACATGGTGCCGGTCCATTGGCCAGCGGTGAGTTTCTTCAAATAGGTCTGCTTTTGCTCCTCGGTGCCATGGGCGTGGATCGCCGACATCGCACCGTGGGTCAGCCCGGGGTACATACCCCATGAGGTGTTGCTGGAGCCCACCATTTCGCTGATCACCAGGCCCAGAGAGATCGGCAACCCTTGACCGCCGTAAACCGGATCCGCCGCCAGGCCATGCCAGCCGCCCTCGACATATTGGGCGAATGCCTGCTTGAAGCCCGCCGGTGTGGTGACCACGCCATTGTCGAAATGGCAGCCTTCTTCATCGCCGCTACGGTTGAGCGGCGACAGTACGTTTTCGCAGAATTTAGCCCCTTCTTCGAGGATCGCATTGACCATGTCCGGGCTGGCATCGGTGGCCCCCAGCGCAGCGTAGTTGCTCTGGAAGTCGAAGACGTGGTCGATCAGAAAGCGCATGTCGCGCAAGGGAGCTTTGTACTCGGGCATGGTCATTCTCCGTCGGCAGATTTCTCCAACCTACTGCTGCCGACCACGCCTCACAATCACTTTCCGCTCGCTGAATGCGCCATCATCACTCAACCGTAGCGGCGTCCCTGCGCACGGCACCACGGCGGTTCTGCCCGAATGCCATCACACAGTTGCGCCCGGCGCCCTTGGCGCTATAAAGCGCCTGGTCAGCGGACTTGAGCACCGCTTCGGGGGCGCGCTGTTCGATCCGTTCGGCAACGCCGATACTGACCGTCACCGATACACTCGATGCACTGGAACCGGCACGCCGCTGGCGCCCCTGATTGTCATCCTGCGGGCGGTTTTCCTGATTACGCAGCTGAATGTTGTAAGTGGCGATGGACTCGCGGATGACTTCCAGGTGCGGCATGCACTCTTCGAGGGTCTTGCCTGCAAACACCAGGGCAAATTCCTCGCCGCCATAGCGATACGCCTTACCGCCACCGCCGATTTTCGACAGCTTGCTCGCCACCAGCCGCAGCACCTGGTCACCAACGTCGTGGCCGTGGGTGTCGTTGAATTTCTTGAAGTGGTCGACGTCGCTCATGGCCAACACGTAGTTGCGCCCCAGCCGTTGCATGCGTTCATTCAGCGCACGACGGCCCGGCAGCCCGGTCAGTTCGTCACGGAAGGCCATTTGGTAGGCTTCGTGGGCAACGGCGGCGGCGATCATCAGCATCACCTGGCTGCACATGATGTTCAGCGTGAACGGCAGGATGAAGGTTTTCGGCAACATCCAGAACAACCCGAGCAACCCCACCAATTGCGCGGCATGCAGCGGCCGCGGATTGCGCCAGTATTGCCAGGCCAGCAGCACAAACGCGGCAATGAACACCGGATAGGACAACTGGATCAGGCTCATCCAGGCGCCATGCAAGGCGGGCCAGCGAATCTCCGACAACCAGATCAGCAGCGCATGTGGATAACTTTGCTCAAGCCCCAGCGCCACGCTGCCGACCGCCAGCAATACTGCGAAACGCGCCACCATGTCCTGGAACAGATGGGTGCGTTCCTGCCACACCGCGAACACGCCAAACAGCAGCGGCAGCAGCAGGCAACACAAGTGAAAGACCACGGCGGCATCGTCACGCACCTTGCCGTTGTCGCGGTAATAGTCGGTCTGGGTGTCGAGCAGGAAGTAGGCGATGTACACCGTGACCATCAGAAACAGTTCACGCTGGCGTCGGTACACCGCGCAATAGGCGCCACCGAGTAACAACACCAGGGTGGGCAGCACGTTGAACAACGACGTGAAGAAGACGTTCAGATCCTTGATGTATGCAGCCGCAAGCCCCGCCAGCAACAGCAGTAATGACGGCAGGAAATGACTGAAACGTACAGCGGAAGAACGCAGCAAGGGTAAAGCTCCGGCCCGTCAGTTCAAAAGATGGCATTGTGCCCACAACTTTAACGGCAGCCCCCCCGATTTGCTGAGTGAAATACTGAGGTATTTGTAAAAGGTCGTCACTGGCGTCCATCAGACGCCAGTGACGCAAGGGCAAATACGGTTACAGGTCGTTGTTGAACGGTTGCAGCGGCCCTTCCAGACGTGTGCGACCTTCGGCACCGACCGGTCTGAGCTCGATTTCGGCATCCTTCGCTTGCCGGGAAGTAATCTTCGGACTGGCCGGTTTTTGTCCGACGGAGTTTTCATCACCCTTTTCGCCCTGTGGCAGCACCAGCGACGGATGGTCAAACGGTGCCCGTTCCCACGCGACCCGAGGGTCGGTCAGCCCGACTTCCATGAACTTGACCAGCGCATCCACTTCATCCGGGGTCAGGTTCAGCCGGGTCATGTCCGGATCAAGATTGGAGCCGTTGTGCTGATTGACTGCCGGGTGTTCGAATCCGCTGGTGTTACTGGCATCTTCGCCACGCCGATCGCCGCCGCGGTTGTAGAACTCCATGACCTGTTGCAGCGTTGCGCGACTGCCGTTGTGGAAGTACGGCCCGGTCAACGCGATGTTGCGCAAGGTCGGCGTCTTGAAGGCGCCATCGACCGCGTCGCGGAAACCGACATTGGGCTTGAGCGTCGCATCACAAGGAATCGCCGGGCTCAAAGGCACTTCGAAGGTGCACACATCGACTTCCAGCGGGTCAGGGACCTGGCCGCCCTGGAGTACGGTGTTGTACTCACGAGTGAAGGACAGCGGATTGCCCCAGGCATCCGAGCCACCGAGCGCCAGGTCCTCCGACGTCGGACGCACCCCGGTGTTGTAGAAGCCGTTGTCATACAGTGTGGTCAGGTTGTCGGCCATGACCATGCGCTCGATCCGTTCCCGAGGATGGAACAGCAACCGGCTGCCGGCGTTGCTCAACTCCGCGCCGCCGTGGCAACTGATGCACTTGCCCTTGCCCAGGAACAGGTTCATGCCCTGGACCTGCTGATCGTTCATGGCCGTATGATCGCCCTGCAAATAGGCATCCAGCGGCGCCTGGTCCGAGATCAGCGTGGACTCGTACATCTGAATCGCCAGCCCGAAGAACAACGGGAAGTTTGCTTCCATCTGGGTGTATGGTGCGCCGCCCAGCGAGACCTGCTGCGTGGCATTCCACAGACGCGGCTGGAATGCGCTCTTGATCAGTTCACGGTAAGTCGGCCGATGGCCGCCGGATACCGGCCCGAGTACCGAATCGGTGGACGAGATTCGTTGCTGCTTGAGCATCAAGGTGTCGAGCATGCGCCGTCCAATGTCGGCGAAGGTACGCCCGCCGCAGGACATTTCCACCGGGCTGCCGGGCGGCCCTACCGCTTGCGAGGCGGCGGAAGCATCGTTGAGTGCCAGCCTGACTTTGGTCGCCACGCCACTGCGATCGCTGGTCACGAAAATCCCGGCGTCAGGGTCGCGATTGCCGAACGGCGAGAAGCCATTGAACACGTTATTGGCCCGGCCATCCCAGAAGTTGCGCACGTTGAACGCAGCGTTGATCACCGTCGGTGCATTACGCCCGGTGCTACGGCGCACGTTGATACCGCCCACCTGGAAAATACCGTCCGGTTGCTGAATGCACTTGTCGAACCGCGACTGATTGGGCTTGACGAAGTTGGCGTCGAACACGCCTTGGGAGCCGATCACATCGTCGCTTGAATAGACAATTGCCGAGTTGCGATCCAGCGGATCGGCCAGCACGTGGGTCGGGAAGTCGCTTTTCTTCAACAGGTAGTTCGGACCGCCCTTGCCACCGGACCTGGTGGTGTAGGTCGGCACGTCGCCCGGGATGTCGGAGGCGATGAATGGCTTGTTGAAGATCGACGAGACGTTCGCGTTGGTGTTCGCCTGGCCAGGGTTGATCTGGTTGGTGGTGCGGTGATCGGCACCCGCGTGGAAGTGGCAGGACGCGCAAGCGGTGGAACCGTCACTGCCGACCTCCATATCCCAGAACAGTGCCTTGCCCAGGAGCACTGCCGCCGAGCGATTGAGTACGTAGTCGGTCATCAGGTCGACTTTGCGCCCGCCCTCGGTTCCCGATGGGTCGGGTGGCGTCAGGCCGTGCAGCGACTGCAGGCTGGGCACGTCCGGCACGGCCGGAACGACCCCGACCGGGTCTGCGGCCCAAACGTTCATGACGGGCAGGCCAATGGCGAACAGTGTCATCACCATCACACGGGGCAAACAGGTAGTTCGGAAGATGCTCAAATAATTAAACATGATGACGTTCCCGATTCAGTACGGAGTAGTCAGGCTCCGCGGTTGCCCTGTTGCGAGATGAGCTCAACGCCATGAGTCTTGCTGCTCGCTCGAGTAACCACATCAACTTGAAGTTGCATGGACAATGCGAGACCTGACTGGCAAAGCACTCTCGTGGCCCAGGCCTTTTTAAAGAATGATATTTCGCGCTACTGGATAGCGCTTGATGCAACTCTAGCCGCAACAAAATATTTCAACATGAAACTTTCGATATTTTTCTAATTTAAGCCAAATCAAGAATTTCTACTAACAACAGCAACTGCGCACTATTCCTCAGTTCTGGTTAAACTTCACCCATCATTGGGTGTCATTCCCCAAACAGCCCGCACCAGGCGATCACCAACGACCTCTAAACGCCAGAACTTAAAGGACATAACGCCACCAGACTGCGTTTTCTTTGAAGCTGGCAGAGTATTTGCTATTCCAAACACCGCGGTGTAACTGGCACTTTAAAAAACTCCTGAAAATCCGCATCGCCAGCCAATAGAAACATCCACCAGATATATAAAACCCATTCGTGCGCAAGTTGCACTGCGCCAGCTATTGTCTTTTTTATTTATCCCCCCATACAAGATTATTTTCTCGACATCCTCTTCACCTCCCTCTTACACACCTACGACCTTAGTAGTATTTAATAGACAACACTTCTCAACCACTACTAATGGAGACACACTGACCTAAAGTTTTCACAGAGCTCCAGACTTGGGCATATATCCCCACCCACTTTGGTGTTAACCACATAACATATAACTATGTGTATATCACCAACATCAGCGCAGCCCGCATTTTTGCTGGCAAACAAGCGATTGCTCCAATCAGGCACGACTACTGCTATGTACCCCTCAGGCTCAAGGAAATGTCTCTCGCGCTTGCGTCCCTAACCGGCCAACGCAACGCAGGTGAAAGCATCCGAACGGCAAGCGTCGACCATACACAGACACTTATCCCGCTGGATCGAGCCTCAATTCGACACTCACGGCTTTGCGTTTTTCTTGCGCAGGATTCAGCGCATCAGCAGATCCGCGATCTCGATCGGCCGGCAATTGGTCCTGCAAGATTCTGGAGTGAGCCATGAGCTTATCTTTGTACGAAAAAACGCTCGCCATAGCGCTGCTACCTCACAAACGATTCAACGGCATCTTCAGTCGCCATGCTCTGCTCGCCAGTGCCGTCGCTATCGCACTGGCCATTGGTGGTGGTGGAGATGCATTTGCCAAAAACGGAGCTGGCGGTGGCGGTGGAGGCGGTGGCGGGACTGCCAAGCCTCCGGGTTTGCCCTCGCCGTTCACGACACCCACACTGCCCGATCCGATTTTTACAAACCCGAATGCGATTCATGGGTTTGACGTTACGGGCTTTATCCAAAACATGACCCTGGACACCACCAATGCGAATTGCCCCAATACCAGCGACCCGGGCCGCTTTGGGGGGACCGTCCAGTTGAACGGCGTCACGATTGTTGTCCCTTGCAACACCGTCATGCAGATGCCGGCCAACACCCTGACCTGGGCCGACTTCGTCAGGGGTGGAACCCTGGCGCTCGGAAAATCACCGGCGGCCTATCCCTCGTTCGAGATCCATGTGGTAGGCAATACTGTCTCCAACAAACAAATCGCCGGGCTGATCTTTGTCTCCCAGCAATCAGTCAATGCAGGCAGCGGTGTCATCACCCGGATTGACTACACCAACGGCAACCTCGAAGTTGACAGCGGGAACCCGACGCAACCCACGATCATTCAGATCAACGATCCGAATGGCCGTTTTGGCCGCGCCCAAAGCCCCGACCCACGCTTCTCCGTCGATGATGCCAACCCGACCATCCATGCCGCCACCGGCTACCCGATGTGCGTGCCACGCACGATCTCCGGAGACGATGCGCTCTGCCCGCAGAAAAACCGGCCAAAAGTGGTCACCCCGACCACGACCAACAACTGCCGCAACTTCAGCCAGGCCGGCGTCACGCCTCCTGCCAGCGGGGAGCTCTCGGGGCCAGCGGTGGGGCAGGTCTATTGCAGCCAGTACGTCATGAAGAGATTCAGCGACGCTACACGCACGGCGACGGACCCCGACCCGACACAACAGGCACCCTTCGAAGTCGGCGACTTCATCAGTTGGTCCGGCACCCTGTTCAAGTCCGCAACAACCGGGGCCCCGGACTTCATCTCTGCACACACGATCGAGGCGAATGTCGGGATCTACACTCAGCCTGGTTCGCAGCCCAGCTACCTGGCTATCGGGGAATTTGGCATCGGTACGGCCGACCCGGCCGCAACGGCCATCAGCGGAGTAGCCCAGGAGACGCAGGACCGGATTTTCCTTGAAGCCTCGACCACCGACATCAAGACCCCGGTCGACATCTATCTGATTGATGTCAATCCATCGACGGGCGTGCAAACCAACCGCTGGATTACACCCTATGAGATGACAGGTGAGTGCAACCCTGGGCTGGGCCTTACGGCCAGTTGCCTGGGAGCCTCGGGTGGTATCACCACACAGAACACTGGTCCTCAGCCACAACGCGCCAGACTACGCGCGACCAAAGCGCCCACTGGGCTACTTAGCCAGCCGACACGTACCTTGCGCGTCGTTGCGCGGTCACTTTGCGTTCCACAGCAAAGCTTGTCCCAGGCCGGCGTGGACGGTTGCATCCAGAATGCGGGCAGGCTGACCGTCGCCAATGGACTGATTGCCGGACAGTATGTGGCGCCAGTGTTCGAGTTCATCTTTCCGGAAGGCGTCAAGCCTGGCGATCCCGTTGTCCCGAACGACTTCTGGCACCTGCCGTTCATACGTAATGGCGAAGGCGTGACCACTCCGACTGGCGTCGGCCCCCTGGACCCGACGCCATGGTGAGCAAGGCCTGACAACAGCGCAAAAAAAAACCGCCGCTTCCGGAGGAAGCGGCGGTCTCTTTTGAAGGACTGCGTTAGTAGCCCAGGTCGAAGTTCTCTTCTTTCATGTCCATCAGGTTGTTGGCGCCCGACAGCATGGTTGCAACGTGAGTGCGGGTACGCGGCAGGATGCGCTGGAAGTAGAAGCGCGCAGTCTGCAGCTTGGCGGTGTAGAAGGCCTCTTCGGAAGTGCCGGCAGCCAGTTTCTCGGCAGCCAGACGCGCCATGTCAGCCCAGAAATAGGCCAGGCAGGCGTAACCGGAGTACATCAGGTAGTCCACGGAGGCCGCGCCGACTTCTTCGCGATCTTTCATGGCGGCCATACCGACCTTCATGGTCAGCTCGCCCCATTCCTTGTTCAGTGCAGCCAGCGGAGCGACGAACTCTTGAACCGCTTCGTTGCCTTCGTTGGTCTGGCAGAACTTGTGGACGATCTTGGTGAAGCCTTTCAGAGCCTCGCCTTGGGTCATCAGCACTTTACGGCCCAGCAGGTCGAGTGCCTGGATACCTGTGGTGCCTTCGTACAGCATCGAGATGCGGCTGTCGCGAACGTTCTGCTCCATGCCCCACTCGGCGATGAAACCGTGGCCGCCATAGATCTGCACGCCGTGGTTGGCCGATTCGAAACCGACTTCGGTCATGAAGGCTTTGGCGATCGGAGTCATGAAAGCCAGCAGTGCGTCGGCTTTCTTCTTCTCTTCTTCGTCCACGCCGTATTTGACGATGTCGACTTGCTTGGCGGTGAAGTAAACCATCGCACGGTTGCCTTCGGCGAATGCCTTCATGGTCAACAGCATGCGACGTACGTCAGGGTGGACGATGATCGGGTCAGCGGCTTTGTCCGGCGCTTTCGGGCCAGTCAGCGAGCGCATTTGCAGACGATCGCGAGCGTATTTCAGGCCGCCCTGGAAACCCACTTCGGCGTGGGCCAGGCCTTGCAGCGCGGTACCCAGACGTGCGGTGTTCATGAAGGTGAACATGCAGTTCAGGCCTTTGTTCGCCGGGCCGATCAGGAAGCCGGTGGCGCCGTCGAAGTTCATCACGCAGGTAGCGTTGCCGTGGATGCCCATCTTGTGTTCCAGGGAACCGCAGGACACGGCGTTACGCGCGCCAACCGAACCATCAGCGTTCGGCATGAACTTTGGCACGATGAACAGGGAGATGCCTTTGGTGCCAGCCGGTGCATCCGGCAGGCGGGCCAGTACGATGTGGACGATGTTGTCGGCCATGTCGTGTTCACCGGCCGAGATGAAGATCTTGGTGCCGGAAACCTTGTAGGAACCGTCGGCCTGAGGCTCGGCCTTGGTGCGCAGCATGCCCAGGTCGGTGCCGCAGTGCGGTTCGGTCAGGCACATGGTGCCGGTCCATTCGCCGGAAACCAGCTTGGTCAGGTAAGCCTCTTGCTGCTCAGGGGTACCGTGCTCGGAGATGGTGTTCATCGCACCGTGCGACAGGCCCGGGTACATGCCCCACGACCAGTTGGATTCACCGACCATTTCGCTGATCGCCAGACCCAGGGACTCCGGCAGGCCTTGGCCGCCGTGCTCTACGTCGTGGGCCAGGCTTGGCCAGCCGCCTTCGACGAACTGCTTGTAGGCTTCCTTGAAGCCAGTCGGGGTCTTGACGCCGGACTCGCTCCAGGTGCAACCCTCGATGTCACCCACGCGGTTCAGCGGAGCCAGTACCTGCTCACAAAACTTGGCGCCTTCCTCGAGAATGGCGTCAACCATGTCCGGAGTTGCGTCGGCACAAGCCGGAAGGCTCTGATAGTGCGCTTCGTAGCCGAGCAGTTCGTCACGAACGAAGCGAATATCACGCAAGGGGGCCTTGTAGTCAGGCATAGCGATAAACCTCTGCTGATGTAACCGGGAATGAACGACCGCATTGATTTGTTGTTGCGATCAAACAGTTGTTTGAAACATACGTTTACGCCGAAATCTTGTCAAGCGTCGATCTTTTGCCGTTCGTCATCGCAGGATCGGACACACGGGCTCACGACAACGCAGCTGCGCTTTCAAGGCAGCCCGCCGCACAGAAAAGATTAGTTGAGCAAGAAAGACTTACGCAGAAAAACGCCGCGAACAGGCGCGGCGTTGAGGGTGCGGTATCAGCGAGGAATCAAGCGTAGGTATCGATCAATGTTCCGAGCACTTCATCGGCTGCCTTGGCGACTTTCACGCCCAGCTCCGCCTGAATCTTGCCTTGGGCCATTTCGACCACGTTGCTGGCCAGGTCCGATTGCTGGCTGCGATCAACCGACCGCAGACGATCGACCTGCGCCTCGGAAGACTGGCTGGTGACCGAACGTTCGATCGTTGTGTTGGCGATCTGCCCGGCGGCTTGATCGACACGGTTCTGCCCTGCCTGAAGGGTGCTCAGACCGGCATAAAAAGCGGTGCTTCCTGAGATTTCCAAGGGAGAACTCGTCCTTTCAAAGGATCAACAGTGGCCATTGAAGCAGAGTGGCCGGCAAAACACCCGACAAAAACACTAATGGCACAGTGCCTTATCATAGGCAAAGCCCGCATTGCGAAAACTTCAGTCCAACAGGTCCAGTTGCAAGTGCTCTGCCACTGCTTCGGCCGTAACGGCCTTGAGTTTAGGCACACGCCCCAGGCACGGCGCCGGGAGGCGCTCGGCAAGGGTGGCCAGGTTTTCTTCCAGCCGCGATGTTTTCGGGTCGATGATGTTGGCCACCCATCCCGCCAGTTGCAAACCATCCCGGGCAATCGCTTCGGCGGTCAACAAGGCATGGCTGATACACCCCAACCGCACGCCGACCACCAGGATTACCGGTAACTGCAACGCGATGGCGAGGTCCGACAGATTGTCCTGATCCGCCAGCGGTACACGCCAGCCGCCGGCACCTTCGATCAGGGTGAAGTCCGCCTGCAGGCCCAGAATCTGCCGCATCGGCGCCAGCAACGACTGCACCGTCAGCGCCACGCCCGCCTCTCGCGCCGCCAGATGCGGGGCAATGGCCGGCTCGAAGGCCACCGGATTGACCTGTGCATACGTCAGCGGCAGCGAACACTCCGCCAGCAAGGCCAGCGCATCGGCGTTTCGTAGGCCTTTGGGCGTCACATCGCAACCGGAAGCGACCGGCTTGCCCGCCGCCGTGCTCAAACCCGCCGAACGCGCCGCATGCAGCAGGCCAGCAGCGACCGTGGTTTTACCGACATCGGTATCCGTGCCGGCGATGAAATAGGCTGCGCTCATAAGGGCTTCTCCAAAACGGCGTACACCACTTGATAAGTCGCCGGCAGGCCCTGGACCTGACGAAACTGCTCGTAAGCCTCGATCAGCCCCAGAATCCGTGCCCGGCCGGTCAAGCCACCCGGCCGCCCGGGATTGAGATTGTGCGCACCCAACGCCTTGAGTTCATGGGTCAGGCTGCGCACATCCGGGTAATGCAGCACGTGTGGAAGGTTTTGCAGACTGAGCATCCTCAAGCCGCTGGCCGCACACAACTGCTGATAAACACCAAACTCCCGGAAGCGGTTGACATGCACCATGCCATCGACCTGCCGCCAGCTGTCGCGCAATTCAAACAACGTCCCTGCACAAAGACTAGCAAACGCGAAAATACCGCCCGGTTTCAACACTCGAAAGGCTTCACTGAGCACCGAGTCGAAGTCGGCGCACCACTGCACCGCCAGGCTGGAGAAGATCAGGTCGCAGGTCGAATCCTGCAGTGGCAAACGCTCGGCATCGCCGGCCACGAAGTGCGTGGCACCGCCCAATGGCCGGGCGTGGTTGAGCATGCCCTCGGCGATGTCCAGCGCCACACCGTGACTGCCCGGAAATTGCTCACCCAAGGCACGACTGAAATGCCCGGTGCCGCAGCCCAGATCCAGCCAACGCTGCGGTACAAAATCCCGCGGCAAGCGCCCGAGCAATTGGCTGCCCACATCACGTTGCAACTCGGCCACGCTGTCGTAGCTCTGCGCCGCGCGGGAGAATGATGCAGCTACCTGGCGCTTGTCGGGCAAGCCGCCAGGCAGGTTGGGAAAGGATAGATCAGTCATCGCCGGACTCATGCAAAAAGGCCTGGATCGCCCCCGCCACACCGTGGGGATCCTCCAGGAGAAACGCGTGGCTGGCCTGTTCAATCAGACCGATTTCGACATCCGGCAGCAATGCCAACAACTCGCCCGCCGCTTGCGCCGGCACCAGCCCGTCGAGGCCAGCGAACAGATGCAATTGCGGACCGCGGAACGATTGCAGTGCCTGTCGTGTATCCAGTTGCGCGAGCACTTGCAGACCACTCAGCAGCACTGGCGCGGCGGTATTCGGCGCGCCACCGAGCAACAACCGCGACAAGCCGCGCGGGTCTTCGGCGCCTTGGGCACAGAGCAGTGAAAAACGTTTCAACGTCGCGCGGGGATCGGCTCCACATCCCGCCAGAAACGCATCGAAGGTTTCCCCGGACATGGCGCTTGACCATTGTTCATGCGCGGCAAAAGAAGCGTTGCTGGCCAGGGTGAACAGACCACAGCAGCGATCGCCACGCCGGGCCGCCAGTTCGCAGGCGAGCATGCCGCCCAATGACCAACCGCCAAGCCAGGCGTCTTGCGGCAATGTCGAATCAAGCTCTTCGAGCCATTCTTCAGGATCGCTCGAGTCCAGCTCCGGCAACGGCTCGATCTCGACGTGCAGGTGCTCATCCAGGCCGCGCAAGGCCGCCGCCAAAGGCTCCAGCGGTGAAACACCAAGGCCCCAGCCGGGCAGCAGAATCAGTCGATCACGCATGCTTCGGCTCCGGTCCCAGTTGTTGAAAACAATCGGCCAGTCCATTTAACAATAGCTGTACCTGGGCCTCGCTGTGGGCAGCACTGAGCGTGACCCGCAGTCGGGCGCTGCCGGCGGGTACGGTGGGCGGGCGAATCGCGGTCACCATCAACCCGCGCTCGCGCAGCATTTGCGAAAGGCGTACCGCACGCCCGGCATCGCCGATCATGATCGGCTGGATCGGCGTGAAGCTGTCCATGAGCTCCAGGCCAATCTGTTCGGCACCGTGGCGGAACTGGCGGATCAGCGTCTGCAAATGCTCGCGGCGCCAGTGTTCACTGCGCAGCAATTCCAGGCTTTTCAACGTGGCGCAGGCCAGCGCAGGTGGCTGGCTGGTGGTGTAGATGTAGGGACGGGCAAACTGAATCAGACTTTCGATCAGCTCTTCGCTGCCAGCCACAAAGGCCCCCGCCGTACCGAAAGCCTTGCCGAGGGTGCCGACCAGTACGGGAACGTCATCCTGGCTCAAGCCGAAGTGTTCGACGATGCCGCCACCGTTGGTACCCAGCGGTCCAAACCCATGGGCATCGTCGACCATCAACCAGGCGCCTTTGGCCTTGGCTTCTCGGGCCAGCGCTGGCAAGTCGGCGATATCGCCGTCCATGCTGAACACGCCGTCGGTGACGACCAGCGTATTGCCGGTGGCTTTTTCCAGGCGCTTGGCCAGGCTCACCGGGTCGTTGTGCAGGTAGCGATTGAACCGCGCGCCGGACAATAGCCCCGCGTCGAGCAGAGACGCATGATTGAGCCGGTCTTCGAGCACCGTATCACCCTGCCCCACCAGCGCCGTGACCGCGCCGAGGTTGGCCATATAACCGGTGGTGAACAGCAGCGCGCGCGGGCGACCGGTCAGGTCGGCCAACGCTTCTTCCAGGGCATGGTGCGGGGCGCTATGGCCGATGACCAGATGTGATGCCCCTCCACCCACACCCCACTTCGACGCGCCGGCGCGCCAGGCTTCGATCACTTGCGGATGATTGGCCAGGCCCAGATAGTCGTTGTTACAGAACGCCAGCAACGGCTGGCCATCGACCACCACTTGCGGCCCCTGCGGGCTTTCAAGCAGCGGGCGCTGGCGATAGAGATTTTCGGCACGACGGGCAGCAAGGCGTGCGGCGAGATCGAAAGACATGCAGGCCTCGGGTCAGATCATAAAAATCGAAGTAAACACGATCCCTGTGGGAGCGGGCTTGCCCGCGATGACGTAGTCACATTCAACACACATGTTGACTGACCGATTGCTATCGCGGGCAAGCCCGCTCCCACAGTGTTTTGCGTTGCACCAAAAGAATCGATGCAGACTTCAAACCGCCGCGTTATAGAACTGCTCGCTGCTCTTCTGCTCCACCAGCGCCTGCTCGATCGCTGCCTGATGCACCTCGTCGGCGTGCTCTTCGCGGGCTTCCGGCAGGATGCCCAGACGCGAGAACAGTTGCATGTCCTTGTCGGCCTGCGGGTTGGCGGTGGTCAGCAGTTTTTCGCCGTAGAAAATCGAGTTGGCACCGGCGAAGAACGCCAGGGCCTGCATCTGCTCGTTCATGGCTTCGCGGCCGGCGGACAGGCGCACGTGGGATTGCGGCATCAGGATGCGCGCGACCGCGAGCATGCGGATAAAATCGAACGGATCGACGTCGTCGGCATTTTCCAGCGGCGTACCGGCGACTTTCACCAGCATGTTGATCGGCACCGATTCTGGATGCTCCGGCAGGTTGGCCAGCTGGATCAGCAGGTTGGCGCGGTCGTCCAGCGACTCGCCCATGCCGAGAATGCCACCGGAGCAGATCTTCATCCCCGACTCACGCACGTAGGCCAGGGTTTGCAGGCGCTCGCTGTAGGTGCGGGTGGTGATGATGCTGCCGTAGAACTCCGGCGAAGTATCGAGGTTGTGGTTGTAGTAGTCGAGGCCGGCCTTGGCCAGCGCTTCGGTCTGCTCCTGATCCAGGCGACCGAGGGTCATGCAGGTTTCCAGGCCCAGGGCCTTCACGCCTTCGACCATTTTCAGTACGTAGGGCATGTCCTTGGCCGACGGATGTTTCCACGCCGCGCCCATGCAGAAGCGGGTCGAACCGATGGCTTTGGCGCGAGCGGCCTCTTCGAGAACCTTCTGCACTTCCATCAGTTTTTCTTTTTCCAGGCCGGTGTTGTAGTGACCGGACTGCGGACAATATTTGCAATCTTCCGGGCAGGCGCCGGTTTTGATCGACAGCAGGGTCGACACCTGGACGCGGTTGGCGTCGAAATGCGCACGGTGCACCGTCTGCGCCTGGAACAGCAGGTCATTGAATGGTTGAACGAAGAGTGCTTTGACTTCGGCCAAAGTCCAGTCATGACGCAGGGTTGCAGTGGTGCTGGCACTCATGGGCGTTTCCTTTGAATTATGCTTTGGCAGGCGGCTGGGTAATGGAATGTCACAGCCGCTTCACAGATGTTTCGGCATATTTAAGGAAGAGCGATGCGCTGTCAACCACGATACAAAGGACCGGTTTACATCTGGTTAAAAAACAAACAATCATGCTTGTTGTGCGATGAAACGGCCGACGGCATCCCTCCTGTCTGCACAGCCTGCGAAATCGAGTTGCCCTGGCTCGGCGATCACTGCCAGACCTGCGCCCTGCCGCTCCCGGCCGCGGGCCTGACCTGCGGCCATTGTCTGAAGCAGCCACCGGCCTTCGAACAAGTGATTGCACCCTGGACCTACAGCTTTCCCGTAGACAGCCTGATCACTCGCTTCAAACACAACGCAAAGTGGCCATTTGGTCGCCTGCTCGCCGAACTTCTTGCTCAATACCTGCAACATCGCTTCGAAGACGATCTGCTACGACCTCATGCGCTGATCCCGGTGCCGCTGGCCAACCGACGCCTGCGCCAGCGCGGATTCAACCAGGCGGCGATGCTGGCTCACTGGTTGAGTACCAGTCTTGATATTCCTTGTGACGAACGATTGCTACTACGAACCCAGGACACCGACGCCCAACAGGCCTTGAACGCCGAAGCCCGCCGAAACAACCTGCGCAATGCTTTCGCCCTGGCGCCTGGCGCGGTCGTCAATGGCCAGCACCTGGCCCTGATCGACGACGTCCTGACCACCGGCGCCACGGCCCAGGCCCTGGCTCGCCTGCTGATAGAGGCCGGTGCGGCGAGGGTCGACGTCTATTGCCTGGCCCGCACGCCAAAACCCGGCGAGACACCCTGACTTGACTCGCGCGGCCCAAGCGGCCAACGTCCTCACCATCGTCACCACCCAAAGCGACTAGCCATGTCTTTGCCAACCTTGCTGTCCCAGCACATTGTCCGCCGTCCGCAGCGCATCGCCCTGCTGCAGCACATCGCCGAACAAGGCTCGATCACCCGTGCGGCAAAAAGCGCGGGCCTGAGCTACAAGGCCGCCTGGGATGCGATCGATGAGCTGAACAACCTGGCGCAGAAGCCGCTGGTGGAGCGGATTGTCGGCGGCAAGGGCGGCGGCGGTGCGCGCCTGTCCAACGAAGGTGAGCGGGTGTTGCGCCTGTACCAGAAGCTGCAAGCCTTGCAGGCCCAGGTGCTGGAAGCTGCTGAAGACGCGAGCGACCTCGACCTGCTCGGGCGTCTGATGCTGCGCACCAGCGCGCGCAACCAGTTGCACGGCAAGGTGGTGGCGATCGAACCTCAGGGGCGCAATGACCTGATTCGCCTCGAAGTCGCCGAAGGTGTGATCGTCGACGCGCAGATCACCCACGACAGCACCGAGCGCCTGGAGCTGCAAATCGGCACCGAAGTCGTGGCATTGATCAAGGCCGGCTGGCTCGATGTGCTGGAAATCGATTCAGCCGAAACGCCGGGAAACAATTGCTTCAGTGGCACCATCGAGAAGATTCTCGACGCAGACGATGGCCCCAGCGAAGTGCGCATCACCCTGCCCAACGGCCTGACGCTCTGCGCCCTGGACGAACCGAGTCATTTGCAAGCATTGGGGCTGACGGGCGGCAAGCCGGTGCGCGTGGAGTTTTCGCCGTCCAGGGTTCTGCTGGGCACGCCGCTTTAAGCAAAACTGCAACAAAAGGTTCATTACTCACCATTAAGGTGTCTGCAAAACCGCAGGGAGCCTGAAATGAGCCTATTAGAAGAAAACCAGTCCACCGACCTCGAAACCATGGTCGGCCTCAGTCGTCGCAGCTTCATCAGCGCAGGTGCCCTGTGCGGCGCGGCGATGTTCCTCGGCGGCAACCTGCTGAGCCGCAGCGTGATGGCCGCCAGCGTCAGCGCCGGTAACAGCCAGTTGTTGGGTTTCGACAGCATTGCCGCCGCCACCAGCGACGCCATCACCCTGCCACCGGGCTACAAGTCCTCGGTGCTGATCAGCTGGGGCCAGCCTCTGCACAAGGACGGCCCGGCGTTCGACCCGAGCGGCAACGGCAGCGCCGAACATCAGGAAGCCCAGTTCGGCGACAACAACGACGGCATGAGCCTGTTCGAATTTCCCGGCGAAAAAGACCGGGCGCTGATGGCGATCAACAACGAATACACCAACTATCGCTACCTCTACGCCCACGGCGGCATGCCGCAATCGGCGGAGGAAGTGCGCAAGGCACTGGCCTGCGAAGGTGTGTCGGTAATTGAAGTGCAGCGCAAGAACGGCCACTGGCAGTTCGTCCAGGGCTCGCGCTACAACCGCCGCATCCACGGCAATGCACCGATCAGCCTGAGCGGCCCGGCCGCCGGACATGCCCTGCTGAAAACCGCCGCCGATCCCCACGGCAAGAACGTTCTCGGCACGTTCCAGAACTGCGCCAACGGCAAGACGCCGTGGGGCACCTATTTGACCTGTGAAGAGAACTTCACCGACTGCTTCGGCAGCAGCAACGCCGAGCAGAAATTCGACCCGGCGCAAAAACGCTACGGCGCGGTGGTGACCAGCAAAGAAATCAACTGGCATCAACACGACGAGCGCTTCGACCTGGCCAAGAACCCCAACGAGCTCAACCGTCACGGCTGGGTGGTGGAAATCGATCCGTTCGATCCGCAGTCGACACCGATCAAACGCACGGCCCTGGGCCGCTTCAAACACGAAAACGCGGCCCTGGCCGAAACCGGCGAAGGCCATGCCGTGGTGTACATGGGCGACGACGAGCGCGGCGAATTCATCTACAAATTCGTCAGCCGCGACAAGATCGACCACAAGAACCCCAAGGCCAACCGCGACATTCTCGACCACGGTACGCTGTACGTGGCGCGTTTCGATGCGGGCGACGGCAACGCCGATCACCCGAAAGGCCAGGGTGAATGGATCGAACTGACCCATGGCAAAAATGGCATCGATGCCAGCAGCGGTTTTGCCGATCAGGCCGAAGTGCTGATCCACGCCCGTCTCGCCGCCAGCGTGGTGAAAGCCACGCGCATGGACCGGCCGGAATGGATCGTGGTCAGCCCCAAGGATGGCCAGGTTTACTGCACGCTGACCAACAATGCCAAGCGTGGCGAAGACGGGCAACCGGTGGGCGGGCCGAACCCGCGGGAGAAGAACGTCTACGGGCAGATCCTGCGCTGGCGCACCGAGCGCGACGACCACGCCTCGCACACCTTTGCCTGGGACCTGTTTGTAGTGGCCGGCAACCCGGGCGCACATGCCGGTACGCCAAAGGCCGGGTCGTCGAACATCACGCCGCAGAACATGTTCAACAGCCCGGACGGCCTGGGCTTCGACAAGGCTGGACGCCTGTGGATTCTGACCGACGGTGATGTGAGCAACGCCGGAGACTTTGCCGGCATGGGCAACAACCAGATGCTCTGTGCCGACCCGGTAACCGGCGAGATTCGTCGCTTCATGGTTGGCCCGGTAGGTTGTGAAGTGACGGGGATCAGCTTCTCGCCGGACCAGAAAACCCTGTTTGTCGGGATCCAGCATCCGGGCGAAAACGGCGGTTCGACCTTCCCCGAGCATTTGCCCAATGGCAAGCCGCGCTCATCGGTGATGGCGATCAGCCGGGAAGATGGCGGGATCGTCGGCGCCTGATTAATCGCCATCGCGAGCAGGCTCGCTCCCACATGGGGATTTCCGTGTGAACACGATCTGTGACACACAGGAGATCACTTGTGGGAGCGAGCCTGCTCGCGATGGCGTCAGCCTGGACAACACATCTCGTAACCCTGCCCCTAAAGAGCGCCCGTCTGCGCTACCATGCCTGGCCGGACGCAGCAGCCTGCTGCGCGCAGGAGTCAGCATGGCCCACCCGTTTGAAACCCTCACACCAGACCTCGTGCTCGATGCTGTAGAAAGCATCGGCTTTCTCAGCGACGCGCGCATCCTGGCGCTCAACAGCTACGAAAACCGCGTCTATCAAGTTGGTATCGAAGACGCCGAGCCGCTGATCGCCAAGTTCTACCGGCCACAACGCTGGACCAACGAAGCGATTCTGGAAGAGCACCAGTTCACCGCCGAACTCGCCGATTGCGAGGTGCCGGTCGTGGCGCCGTTGATCCACAACGGTGAAACCCTGCACGAACACAACGGTTTCCGCTTCACCCTGTTCCCCCGCCGTGGTGGCCGCGCACCGGAGCCAGGCAACCTCGATCAGCTGTATCGCCTGGGCCAGTTGCTCGGACGCCTGCATGCGGTCGGCTCGACCCGACCGTTCGAGCACCGTGAAGCGCTGGCGGTGAAAAATTTCGGCCATGACTCACTCAATACTTTGCTCGACGGCAACTTCATCCCCCGCAGCCTGCTGCCGGCCTACGAATCGGTGGCCCGCGACCTGCTCAAGCGTGTGGAAGATGCCTACAGCAACACCCCGCACCAGAACATCCGCATGCACGGTGACTGCCACCCCGGCAACATGATGTGCCGCGACGAGATGTTCCATATCGTCGATCTCGACGATTGCCGCATGGGTCCGGCGGTTCAGGACATCTGGATGATGCTCGCCGGCGATCGTCAGGATTGCCTGAGTCAGCTGTCGGAACTGATGGACGGCTACAACGAATTCCACGACTTCGACCCGCGTGAACTGGCCTTGATCGAACCGTTGCGCGCCTTGCGCCTGATGCATTACAGCGCCTGGCTCGCCCGCCGCTGGGACGATCCGGCATTCCCCCGCAGTTTTCCGTGGTTCGGCACCGAGCGTTATTGGGGTGATCAGGTGTTGGCATTGCGTGAGCAGTTGGCCGCGCTCAATGAAGAGCCACTGAAACTCTTCTGACTCACCTTGAATCCCTGTAGGAGCGAGCCTGCTCGCGATGAGGCCGGTACATTCGGCATCTTTGTTGTCTGACACACCGCCATCGCGAGCAGACTCACTCCTACATGGGTTCGGTGTTCACAATTTCCTGACCATTGCTGTAAGACATTCGCAGACAAATCTCCTTACAATCCTCTCTTTGTTAGCTGCCTAAGCAAGGATTCTGCATGCAAGCCGCCAACCCGCGTCGCGGGTACATTCTGGGCCTGAGTGCCTACATCATCTGGGGACTTTTCCCACTTTATTTCAAAGCCATCGCCAGCGTGCCCGCCGTGGAAATCATCATTCACCGGGTACTGTGGTCGGCGCTGTTCGGCACCTTGTTGCTGATGGTCTGGAAGCATCCCGGCTGGTGGCGCGAGCTGCGGGAAAACCCGCGACGACTGGCGATCCTGGCCCTGAGCGGCGCACTGATCGCGGCCAACTGGCTGACTTACGTCTGGTCGGTGAACAACGGACGCATGCTGGAGGCCAGCCTCGGTTACTACATCAACCCGTTGGTGAACGTGTTGCTGGGCATGCTGATCCTCGGCGAACGGCTGCGGCGCATGCAATGGGTTGCCGTCGGTCTGGCGGCTGTGGGTGTGGCGCAGCAGGTCTGGCAAGTCGGCAGCCTGCCGTGGGTGTCGCTGGTGCTGGCATTGACCTTCGGTTTCTATGGCTTGATTCGCAAACAGGCGCCGGTCAAGGCACTGCCGGGGCTGGTGGTGGAAACCTGGATGCTGGTGCCGATTGCCCTCGGCTGGTTGCTGCTCAATCCGACGGCCAGCAGCGCCCAGGCCGAATTCTGGACCACCTCCGAAGCCTGGTGGCTGGTGGCAGCAGGTCCGATCACACTGGTGCCGCTGGTCTGTTTCAACGCTGCCGCACGCCATTTGCCCTACACGACACTGGGGTTTCTTCAGTACCTGGCGCCCACCCTGGTATTGCTGCAAGCGGTACTGCTGTTTGGCGAGCACCTGTCGTCCAGCACCTTGGTAGCGTTCATGTTTATCTGGGCCGGTCTGGCGATTTACAGCGTCGATGCGTGGATAAGTTTGCGCCGCCGCAGCTGATCAAAAAACGTACAAACATCTACAGGCCACGTTTCCCGTGGCCTGTAGTATTCCTTCCCAAGGTTATCCACAGCGTGATCCCCGCCGATTGTGCGCAAGTGGCTGAAACTGCTGGTTTTTTGATCAGTTTCTGACGAGCCCCGGCCGGCGTGGCCTGGCGGGGTGTTTCTACAGGTTATCCACAGGCCGGTGCACGTTTAACCTGGATAACCTGATCAGGGTTCACTGCGCAGCACCAATTCAACCATCAGGTCGTCAGCCAGGGTCTCCAGGCGCGATTGCAGCACGTCCAGCGACAGTGTCAGCGGGACGGCAAGAATCGCTTCGGCATGGAACAACGGCTCGCTGCTCATTGGTGCCGGGCGCACTTCGGTGACCAGTCGCTCCAGGCTCACTCCCTGCTCGCTCAACAAGCGTGTGATGTCACGCACGATCCCCGGACGATCATTGCCCACCAGTTCCATGGCGATCGGCTTCCAGGTGCAGGATTGTTCGATGCTGCTTTCGGCGACCAACACGCGAATACCCTGGGCGGACAAGCCCTGCAAGGCGTCGACCAACTCATCGTAAGCCTCGGCCGGAACGCCCACCCGCAGGATGCCGGCGAATTGACCGGCCATGCGCGACATGCGGCTTTCCAGCCAGTTGCCGCCGTGCTCGGCAATACATTGGGCAATGCGCTCCACTTGCCCGGGCTTGTCCGGAGCAAAAACGGTGAGTACGAGATGGTCCATGGCGCAGCCCTCTGGTCATGTTTTTTGTTATGGAAAAACAAGTATAGGCAAGGGTTGAATCTGCGCTGACAGGTCCGGCGCCTTCGCGAGCAGGCTCGCTCCCACAATGATTGCGCGGGCCTTTGTGGGCGCGGGCTTGCTCGCGAATGAAGGCACCGCCGATCCCGCAGGCCCAACAAATCGTGTACAAGTTTTGATATTTAACTGGAACAATCTAATGGTTTTTTGAGAACATCACGCTCCCCGACGTGACCGCAATGCGTCATGGGGTCGCAGAACGACGTAATTAGTCTAATTTTCACAACCGCAATTCATCATGTAGTATGCCGCAGCGCGCACTACATAATGTTGGATCGATGTCTGCCGCAGGCACGTTCGCAACCCTGAAAGCCCTGTCAGCAAGGCCCCAAGCCGTTGATTGGTCCCAACCCAGCCGCCTGTCATGGGCATGTACTGGTAGAGGGGTTTGTGGTTTAAATGGCCAAAGGCTTCATTGTTAAATTGAAGAGCTGAAAAGCGAAATAGCTGAGCAGAGTGAGGCAAGCAATGACTGAACACGTTCAAGTCGGTGGCCTGCAGGTCGCCAAAGTCCTGTTCGACTTCGTGAACAACGAAGCCATTCCCGGTACCGGCCTCACCGCCGATAAGTTCTGGGCCGGTGCCGACAAGGTCATTCATGACCTGGCGCCGAAGAACAAAGCCCTACTCGCCAAACGCGATGATTTCCAGGCTCGTATCGATGGCTGGCACCAGTCACGTCGAGCTCTTGGGACAGCCCAGGTGCACGACCCGAAAGCCTATAAAGCCTTCCTGCAAGACATCGGTTATCTGCTGCCAGAAGCGGCCGATTTCCAGGCAACGACGCAAAACGTCGATGACGAAATCGCCCGCATGGCCGGCCCACAGCTCGTGGTGCCAGTGATGAACGCCCGCTTCGCCCTCAACGCCTCGAACGCCCGCTGGGGCTCGCTGTACGATGCGCTCTACGGCACCGACGCCATCAGCGAAGCCGACGGCGCGGAAAAAGGCAAAGGCTACAACAAGGTTCGCGGCGACAAGGTCATTGCCTTCGCCCGCGCCTTCCTCGACGAATCGGCGCCTTTGGCGGCCGGCTCCCACGTCGATTCCACCAGCTACAAGATCGTCGACGGCAAACTGGTGGTCGCCCTTAAAGGTGGCAGTAACACCGGCCTGCGCAACGACGCGCAACTGATCGGTTTCCAGGGCGATGCCGCTGCACCGACCGCGATCCTGCTGAAAAACAACGGCCTGCATTTCGAAATCCAGGTCGACGCCAGCACCCCGGTCGGCCAGACCGACGCAGCCGGCGTCAAAGACATCCTGATGGAAGCAGCGCTGACCACCATCATGGACTGCGAAGACTCCGTCGCCGCCGTCGATGCCGATGACAAAGTGGTGATCTACCGCAACTGGCTCGGCCTGATGAAGGGCGATCTGTCGGAAAGCGTCGCCAAGGGCGGCCAGACTTTTACCCGTACCATGAACGCCGACCGCACCTACACCGCAGTCGATGGCAGTCAACTGAGCCTGCACGGTCGTTCGTTGCTGTTCGTACGTAACGTCGGTCACCTGATGACCATCGATGCCATCATCGACAGTCAAGGCAACGAAGTGCCGGAAGGCATTCTCGACGGCCTGGTGACCTGCCTGTCGGCGATCCACAACCTCAACGGCAACAGCTCGCGCAAGAACAGCCGCACCGGCTCGGTCTATATCGTGAAGCCGAAGATGCACGGCCCTGAAGAAGCGGCGTTCACCAACGAGCTGTTCGGTCGCATCGAAGACGTGCTGGGCCTGCCACGCAACACCCTCAAAGTCGGGATCATGGACGAGGAGCGTCGTACCACGATCAACCTCAAGGCCTGCATCAAGGCGGCGAGCGAGCGTGTGGTGTTCATCAACACCGGTTTCCTCGACCGCACGGGCGATGAAATCCACACCTCCATGGAAGCCGGCCCGATGGTGCGCAAGGCGGACATGAAGGCGGAAAAATGGATCGGTGCCTACGAGAACTCCAACGTCGATATCGGTCTGAGCACCGGCCTGCAAGGTCGCGCGCAGATTGGTAAAGGCATGTGGGCCATGCCGGACCTGATGGCTGCGATGCTCGAACAGAAAATCGCTCACCCGCTGGCCGGTGCCAACACCGCCTGGGTACCGTCGCCGACCGCTGCTGCCCTGCACGCGCTGCACTACCACAAGGTTGACGTGTTCGCCCGTCAGGCCGAACTGGCCAAGCGTGCCCACGCTTCGGTGGACGACATCCTGACCATCCCGCTGGCGGTGAACCCGCAGTGGACCGCCGAACAGATCCAGAACGAACTGGACAACAACAGCCAGGGCATTCTCGGTTATGTGGTGCGCTGGATCGACCAGGGCGTTGGTTGCTCGAAAGTGCCGGACATCAACGACGTCGGCCTGATGGAAGACCGTGCAACGCTGCGTATTTCCAGCCAGCACATCGCCAACTGGCTGCGTCACGGCATCGTCACCGAAGATCAGGTCATGGAAAGCCTCAAGCGCATGGCGCCGGTGGTTGACCGCCAGAACGCCGCTGATGCGCTGTACCGTCCGCTGGCCCCGAACTTCGACAGTAACATTGCCTTCCAGGCAGCCGTCGAACTGGTGGTCGAAGGCACCAGGCAGCCAAACGGCTACACCGAGCCGGTTCTGCACCGTCGGCGTCGCGAGTTCAAGGCGAAGAACGGGTTGTAAACCAGCTCCCTCCACAGCAATCCCCCGGTTGAAAACCGGGGGATTTTTGTTTCTGCTTCCTGCAAATGCAGAACTATCTCCTGAAACGCAACGCGTTTGCAGCGATGTGGCGGCCTATTCTCGATGCATTCATGAACAAGGCAATTCCAAGGACCGTGATGATGAGAGCAAACAGTTTTTCGCCACCAATGGGTTCGTCGAGTACATACCACGAGGTCAAGATACCCGATATCGGAACAATCACTGACAACGGTGCAACCTGGCTCGCCGGATACTTCTCAATCATTCGGTTCCACACCCAATAACCGAATACCGTCGCCACATAGGCCTGGAACAGGACAGATGCCAGCACCGGAGCAGTTATGTCCGTTAGCAACGACTGGAAAGGTGCTGCTCCCTTGACCCAGTAAGTCATCAGATATAGAGGCGGTGTTGCATACAGACTCGACCAAACGACAAAGGAAAATATATCAACCACCTTGCTTTTCTTGACAAGCACATTGCACAAACTCCAGAAGAATGCACCGAGGAGTATCAGAAAAAGGCCAATGCTTTCGGCATAACCGTCCGTTACATGAATAATAAACATCAGCCCCAGCAACGCCATGAGAATACCAGCCAAGTGTATTCCCGTCATTTTCTCCCCAAACAGCAATACTCCCCAGATGACCGTGAAAAATGCACTGAATTGCAAGAGCAGTGATGTCACGCCGGCACTGACACCAAGAAACATGCCATAGTTCATCAGCCAGCACATTCCGATACCAAACAACAAACCGTAGACTATAGTTACAAAAGTACTGACACCCTTCGGTTTCGGGATGAAGAACACCAATGGCAATGCACAGAAAGTAAAGCGCAACGCTGTCAATATGAACGGATCGATACCGTCAAGACTGATATCAATTACCGTATAGTTACTGCCCCACATGACTGTCACACCGATAATAAGTACAAGATCGCGAAATTCGATTTTCTTTATCATATCGTCCTCATTGCGACACACAACCACACAACCCAGGAAGAGTAATGACCTTTGTCGGTATTTTATTTGCAGGAACTAGCCGCAGACTGAATACACGACGACCATCGGCATACTCAAGCCACTAAAAAGCGGAGTGCCAAACTGGTAACCTGGATAGTGCTGCGACAGACTTTATTAAACCAGGCACAACATCAAATAAATGCCTGCATTGGCTTTCAAGAAGCGAACGATAACTGAATAATCAAAATAAGAAACAAGCTATTTGTGAGTAGGTTTTTCGCAGACCAACCAGATAAACTTAATTACAAGTTAAACTCACCAAAACAACTCCAAGCCGTAACTAACAATTACAGGAGTCCAGTTATTTAATGCCCAGTTCGCGTTTTACCAGTGTCAGCAAATGCCCGGCATCAATTGGCTTGAGCAGAAAATCCACCACGCTCAAATGCATTGCGGCGATCGCATCCTTTACGTCGGCGTCACCCGAGACAATGATGATTGGCAATGCCGCCCTTTCCGATTTGCGTACCTGACGGATCAGGTCCAAACCATCGACGTGGCCCATCCGCAGGTCGGTGACCAGTAAACCGATCGAGGGCTTTTTGATCTCTGCCTCGGTCACCAGGATCTTGAGTGCCGCTTCGCCACTGGCCGCCGTCATGCAGCGAATGCCCTCCAACGCGAGGATCTCTGACAGTAGCGCCCGGGCGTCTTCATCGTCGTCGACGATCAGCACCCGCTGCTGCGGCAGGTCAGGCTCCAGCATGACGGCACTCAGCGCTTCGCGCTCGGCGTCGCTCAAAATATCGTGGTCGGACATGGCTTTCCCTATATGTTCAATACAAATCCCTGGCACAGCGGTGAGACATCGCTAAGCAGACCATCAATGTGCACCTCGTCGGATAATAGTCCAATAGGGGAGTAGAGAGGCTTTTCGCACACTTGCGTAGGGTTCTTCCGACATTTCAGCGCGCTAACCGCCTACCTAGACTTACGTCCAATGGGCACCCCGGCCACAGGGGTCGACCATGTCAGGGTCATCCGACAACAACAATTCAAAAAAAGACTGCGGTAATGGTTATGAGTAAAGCGGACGCCTTCACACAGGCAGGGAAAACCGCGGTGTTGCAGAACATCCAGGGCACGTTGCAATTCCTTCAGCGCTTCCCGCCCTTCAACCAGATGGAACACGCTCACCTGGCGTATCTGGTCGAGCAATGTCAGCTGCGCTTTTACGCCCCCGGCGAGAGCATCATCAAACCCGCCGACGGCCCGGTTGAGCACTTCTATATCGTCAAGCAAGGCCGAGTGGTGGGCGAGCGTCCGCATACGGCAAAAGGTGGCACCGAAACGGTCTTCGAAATCACCACTGGCGAGTGTTTTCCCCTCGCGGCATTGTTGGGTGAACGGGCGACCCGCACCGAGCACCTTGCCGGCGAAGACACCTTCTGCCTGCAACTGAACAAGCCGGCGTTCATCCGTCTGTTTTCGCTATCGGACACCTTCCGCAACTTCGCGCTGCGCTGCGTCAGCAGCCTGCTGGATCAGGTCAACCAGCAAGTGCAGCAAAAAGCCGTGGAAACCCTTGGCACCCAATATTCGCTCAATACCCGACTGGGTGAATTGGCCATGCGTCACCCGGTAACGTGCAACCCGCAGACGCCGTTGCGCGAAGCCGTGACGTTAATGCACGAACAACAGGTCGGCAGTATCGTGGTGGTCGATGAACTCAAGGCGCCGCTGGGGATTTTCACCCTGCGCGACCTGCGTCAGGCCGTGGCCGACGGCAGCAGTGATTTTAATGAAGCCATCGAAAGGCACATGACCCGGGCGCCGTTTTTCCTGTCGCCGGATCACAGTGCCTTCGACGCGGCGATTGCCATGACCGAACGGCACATCGCCCATGTCTGCCTGGTCAAGGAGCAACGCTTGTGCGGCGTAGTCTCGGAGCGCGATCTGTTTTCCCTGCAACGGGTCGACCTGGTGCACCTGGCGCGCACTATCCGCAATGCCCAGAAGGTAGAAAACCTGGTGGCGCTGCGGGGCGAAATCGGTCAACTGGTCGAGCGCATGCTGGCCCACGGCGCGTCTTCGACGCAGATCACCCACATCATCACCTTGCTCAACGACCACACCGTGTGCCGGGTGATCGAACTGACCCTGGCCGAAAAAGGCGACCCCGGCGTGCCGTTCAGCTGGCTGTGTTTCGGCAGCGAAGGCCGTCGCGAGCAGACCCTGCATACCGATCAGGACAACGGCATTCTGTTCGAGGCCAAGGATGCCGCCCATGCCGCCGAGATTCGCGGCAAGTTGTTGCCCATCGCCCAGCAGATCAACCAGAGCCTGGCGCTGTGCGGCTTCACCTTGTGCAAGGGCAATATCATGGCCGGCAACCCCGAGCTGTGCCTGTCCCGGGTCGAATGGGCGCGGCGCTTTGCGGCGTTTATCCGCGAGGCAACCCCGGAGAACCTGCTGGGCTCGAGCATCTATTTCGATTTGCGCGTGGTCTGGGGCAGCGAGCAAGGCTGTGAGCAGTTGCGTCGGGGCATTCTCGATCAGGTCGGCGACAACCGTTTGTTCCAGCGCATGATGGCCGAGAATGCGCTGCGCAATCGCCCGCCCGTAGGGCGTTTCCGCGAATTCGTGCTGGCGCGCAAAAATGGCGAGAAGGCCACCCTGGATTTGAAAGTTCAGGGGCTGACCCCGTTTGTCGATGGTGCCCGGTTACTGGCCCTGGCCCATGGCATCGAGGCCAACAACACGCTGGAGCGTTTTCGCCAACTGGTCGCCAAAGAGGTCATCGAACCCCTGGACGGCGCCGCGTACGAGGAGGCCTATCACTTCATCCAGCAAACCCGCATGCAGCAACATCAACTACAGACCCGGGAGAACTTTCCCTATTCCAATCGGGTCGATCCCGACAGCCTCAATCATCTGGACCGGCGCATCCTGCGTGAGTCCCTGCGCCAGGCACAGCGCCTGCAAAGCAGCCTGACCTTGCGGTATCAGCTATGAGCCTGTTTTCCTGGCTGCGCCCGGCAAGCCCCGCCCTGCCCGCCGACCTGCAAAGGCGGCTGGAACGCTTGCCCGCTGCTGCAGCCCTGAGCGAATGCAGCCTGCGCGAGCAGCGTTGGGTGGTGCTCGATCTGGAAACCACCGGTTTGAACCTGAACAAGGACCACGTCTTGTCCATCGGCGCGGTGGTGATCGAGGACGGGGCCATCGACTTTCGCCAGCAGTTCGAACGCACCCTGCAATATCCACAAGTGAAACTCGGCCCCAGCGTGCTGATCCACGGCATTGGCCCCAGCGCCATTGCAGCGGGCAGCGACCCGGCGCAAGCGCTGCTCGACTTGATGGAATACATCGGTGAAAGTCCGGTGCTGGCCTTCCACGCGCCGTTTGACCAACACATGCTCGGACGTGCGCTGAAAGATCATCTGGGTTTCAAGTTGCAGCACCCGTTTCTGGATGTGGCGGACATTGCACCGCTGCTATGCCCGCAAGCACACATTCGCGAGGCCGGGCTGGACGACTGGATCGACTGGTTCAGGCTCGAAGTCTTCGAACGCCACCACGCCAGCGCCGACGCCCTGGCCACCGCTGAACTGGCGCTGATCCTGTTCAGCCGCGCGCGGCAGCAGCAGATTTATAGCCCGTTGAATCTGCAACAGCGGTTGAGTCAGTGGAAGCGTCGGCGGCAGGCGCCGTCTTTCTGACCTATACGCCATCCCTGTAGGAGCGAGCTTGCTCGCGAAAAATCGTCAGGCACCTCGGTCTTGCCAGAAAAACGCGTCATCGTTGGCGTTTTTCGCGAGCAAGCTCGCTCCTACAAAGGCCGTCGCAAAATTCCCACCCGACCAACGCCAATTGCTTACCTCCCTCGCCTCTGCGACAATCGCGAACAATTCTCGTTAGTTAATATTTCCCAATCGGTGATGCGGCGTGTCGTCAGTTCCAAGCCCTCAAAGTGAGCTCGTCGGTGCGTTATATCGCGACCATCGTGGTTGGCTACTGGCCTGGCTTCGACGCAACGTTGCCTGCCCGCAGCGGGCCGAAGACCTGAGCCAGGACACTTTCGTGCGCTTGCTCGGCCGCGAGGAACTGAAGGTCCCGCGCGAGCCGCGGGCGTTTCTGGTAGCGATTGCCAAGGGCCTGCTGTTCGATTATTTCCGTCGCGCTGCCCTGGAACAGGCCTACCTCACCGAACTGATGCTGATTCCCGAAGCCGAACAACCGTCGGTGGAAGAACAACAATTGATCCTCGAAGACCTGAAAAACATCGACCGCTTGCTCGGCAAACTTTCCAGCAAGGCCCGGGCGGCGTTCCTCTACAACCGTCTCGACGGCCTTGGCCACGCAGAAATCGCCGAGCGCCTGGGGGTGTCGGTGCCGCGGGTGCGCCAGTACCTGGCCCAAGGCATTCGCCAGTGCTACATCGCGCTATACGGTGAGCCGACATGAATCCCGTCAGTTCCAAACCGGTATCGGCCAACGTGCTGGACGCGGCGATTGCCTGGCAGTTGTCCATGGACGGCGCCAACCCGATAGAGCGCGAAGAATTCGCCAAGTGGCACGCGGCCCACGAAGAGCACGCCCGCGCCTGGCGCCAGTTGGGCATGCTCGACCAGCGTTTCAGCGTGGCCAGCGGCCCGGCCCGCACTGCCCTGTTGCAATCGCGCGAAGGCATTCGCCGGCGGGTACGCAAGCTCGGCAATGGCGTGGCGAGCGTGGTGGCCGTGATCGGCCTGGCGCTATTTGCCGGGCCACGTTACCTGCCGATCGATTACTGGCTGGCCGACCAGCGCACCGCCGTTGGCGAGCAGCGCACCCTGCGCCTGGCGGATGGCACGCTGGTCAATCTCAACACCCACAGTGCCCTGGACGTGCGCTTCGATGAAAAGCAGCGACGCATCGTGCTTCAGGAAGGCGAAATCCTCGTTGAAACCGGCCATGGCGACCCCCGGCCATTCATCGTCGAAACCCGTGATGGCAGCATGCGCGCGCTGGGTACGCGATTTCTGGTCAAGCGCGAGAAAGATGGAACGCGCTTGAGCGTATTGCAGTCAGCGGTGGCGGTTCACCCTGAGTCCAGCCCTGACGAACAGGTTCTGCGCGAAGGCCAGCAGGTGCTGATCCGCAACAACGGTCTGGGTCCGGTTGGGGCCATCAACCTCGGCGCGGATGCCTGGACCCGCGGCATGCTGGTGGTGGACAACACGCGGCTGGAAGATCTGGTGCATGAAATCGGCCGCTATCGACCCGGTTACGTCGGGGTCGCACCGGAAGTGGCCGACCTGCGCATCACCGGCAGCTTCCCGCTGCGCGACACCGACCTGGCACTCAATGCCCTGTTGCCAACCCTGCCGGTGCAGATTGAACAGCACACGCAATGGTGGGTGAAGGTGGTGGCCAAGGCCGACAACAAACCCTGAAATCGTAGCGCCAGACAGTCCGCCTTCGCGGGCAAGCCCGCTCCCACATTTTGAAATGCATTCCAATGTGGGAGCGAGCTTGCTCGCGATGACGGCCTACGACTCCCCACAAAAACCGGTTTGACCCAATACCAGCCGCAACCGACTTCTGAATCGAAATAATTTTCATCCCGCCCTATCACTTTTTGATTTTCGTTCGGCACACAGGCAATTGAGAAATATTTCCATTCAGGAGCCGCTGTATGCCCCGTTCGCTAGACTCCCTGATACGCCGCAGTTTGCTGGCGGTCGCCATTGCCCTTTGCACCCCTTTGGCCAGCAACCAACTGGTCGCCGCTGAACAGGCGACCAGCGTCCGCGCCTACAACCTGCCGGGCGCACCACTGGCCAGCACCCTGAACCAGATTGCCAGCCAGGCCGGTTTGGCTCTGTCGTTGAATCCATCCCTGGCGGCAGGCAAGACCTCGGCCCCGGTCAAAGGCCAGTTCGACGCGGCCGGCGCCCTGCGCGAAGCCCTGCGTGGCACCGGCCTGCAACTGGAGCAGAGCAATGCGGGCACCTACAGCCTGGTGGCCGTGCCCGAGGGGGTGATGGACCTGCCGGCAACCAGCGTGATCGGCGTGGAAGATACTGAAAGTGCCTGGGGCCCGGTACAAGGCTACACGGCCAAGCGCACCGCCGCCGGCACCAAGACCGACACCGCGCTGGTCGAAGCACCGCGTTCGATTTCGGTCGTCACTCGCGAGCAAATGGACGACCGCAACGTACACACCCTCGATGATGCCGTGCGCTACCTGCCGGGCATCACCGCCAGCAGCTTCGGCAGCGACACCCGCACCGACTGGTTGCGCGTGCGGGGTTTCGAACCGACTCAATTCCTCGATGGCCTGCCACTGCCCAAAGGTGTGTACGCCAACCCGAAACAGGAAACCTGGAACCTCGACCGCCTGGCGCTGTTGCGCGGCCCGGCCTCGTCCGTGTACGGCCAGACCCCGCCGGGCGGCCTGCTGGACATGGTCAGCCGTCGCCCAAGCGCCGAAGCCAGCAGCGAGATCCAGTTGCAATACGGCAGCGACAATCATCGCCAGATCAACTTCGCCAGCACCGGCAAGATAGACGACGAAGGCCAGTTCCTCTACAGCCTCAGCGGCGTCCTGCGCGACGGCGGCACGCCGATCGATCACATCGATGACAAGCGCTACAACATTGCGCCGAGCCTGACCTGGAACATCGACGAAGACACCAGGTTCACCCTGCTCACGCAGTTCACCCGTGACGATACCGGTATCTCCAGTCAGTTCTATCCGATCCAGGGCACCAAGATCGACATGCCGTTCGGCGAAATCTCCCACCACAAGAACCTGGGTGATCCGAACTACGACTTCTACGACCGTACCTACTACGCGCTGGGTTATGCCTTCGAACATCGCCTGAACGATGTCTGGCAGTTCCGGCAGAACCTGCGCTACACCAAGTCGGAGCTGTCGTTCCAGGCCGTGACCGTCAATAGCTACGACCCTGACCTTGCCAGCCTCGGGTTTGTCGTCGACGATCAAGGCAACACCGGCCGTGGCACCACCAATGTCGACGAAGACATCGCCCAATTCGCCGTGGACAACAACTTCCAGGGCGACTTCGTCACCGGCGACGTCACTCACACCTTGCTGATCGGCCTGGACCACCAACGCAACACCACCAACTTCCTGTCGATCTTCGGTACCGCGCCGGGCATCAACGTCAACAACCCGATCTATGGTTTGCCAATCGAGCGTCCGGCACGCTCCACGGCCTTCTACGACTACGAACAGAAGACCCGGCAAACCGGCCTGTACATCCAGGACCAGATGGCCTTCGACCAATGGCGCCTGACCCTCGGTGGTCGTGAAGACTGGGTCCACACCGGAACCACGTTCTTCAACAAGGGCGATGCCACCAACACCGAACGCGACAAGAACTTCAGCGGCAACGCGGCGATCAGCTACGTGTTCGACTCGGGCTTCGTGCCTTACCTGTCCTACGCCGAATCGTTCCAGCCGACCAGCAATGCCGTTGCCTCGCCGACCGAGTCGTTCAAGCCGACCGAAGGCAAGCAATGGGAACTGGGTATCAAGTACCAGCCACCGGGCAGCAACACGCTGCTGACGGCGGCTGTGTATGACCTGACCCAGAAAAACGTTTCCGTCACCAACAACGTGGGCAACGTGACAGTCACCAGCCAGACCGGCGAAGTGAAAGTCAAAGGCCTGGAGCTGGAAGCCGTTTCCGACGTGACCGAAAACCTCAAGGTCACCGCCGCGTACACCCTGGCCAAATCCGAAGTGCAAGATGGCATTTACAAGGGCAATCGCCTGCAGCTGATGCCTAACCAGCAAGCGTCGGTGTGGGGCGACTACACCTGGCACAACGGCGTGCTGGACGGCTTTGGCATCGGCGCCGGCGCGCGCTACACCGGCAACACCTACGGCGACCAGGCCAACACCTGGCTGGGCAAGGCCGGCGCCTACACGGTCTTCGACGCAGTGGTTCACTACGACCTCGGTCGCCTGGACAGCAGCCTCAAAGGCGCTTCGCTGGCCGTTAACGCGACCAACCTGTTCGACAAGGACTACATCTCGACTTGCGACAGCTTCTACTGCTACTACGGCGACCAGCGCAGTGTCGTCGCAAGTGCAACCTACAAGTGGTAACGCTCTGAGCTGACACGCCCAATGACCAGGCCGTCCTTTGTGGACGGCTTTGGTTTTTCTGAAGGCTATGAAATGAAAAGTAAAACAATTCGCCGCTGGTCCGCAGTTCATACCTGGACCAGCCTGATTTGCACGGTGTTCCTGTTGCTGCTGGCACTGACCGGCCTGCCGTTGATCTTCCACCACGAGATCGACCATTTGCTGGGCGATGCACCTGATGTGAAGGAAATGCCGGCGGACACCCCGCACCTGAATTTGCAGCAGTTGGTAGAAGCGGCCGGGAAACACCGTCCCGGTGAAGTCATGCAGTATTTCGGCTTCGAGGACGATGAGCCCAACGCCGTGCTGACCATCATGGCCGCGACCGCAGGCACCGAGCCGAACTCGTCCCACACCTTCATGCTTGACGCCCGTACCGGCGAAGCGCTGGAAACGCCATCCGCCAACGGCGGCTTCATGATGACCATGCTGCGCCTGCACGTGGACATGTTCGCCGGCTTGCCGGGCAAATTGCTGCTGGCGTTCATGGGGATTCTGTTCGTGGTGGCGATCGTTTCCGGCACGGTGCTGTACCTGCCGTTCATGCGCCGCTTGAAGTTCGCCACCGTGCGCCAGGACAAATCCATGCGCCTGCGCTGGCTCGACCTGCATAACCTGATCGGAGTGGTGACGTTGACCTGGGCCCTGGTGGTCGGCGTGACAGGCGTGATCAGTGCCTGCGCCGACCTGATCATTGCCGCCTGGCGCAACGATAGCCTGAGCGCCATGGTCGCGCCGTACCGCGATGCGCCGCCGCTGACGCAACTGGCGCCGGCCACTCGGTTGCTCGACATTGCCAAGTATGTCGCGCCGGGCATGCAGCCAGACTTCATCGCCTTCCCCGGCACGCGGTTTTCCAGTGAGCACCATTATGCGGTGTTCATGAAAGGCAGCACGCACCTGACCTCGCACCTGCTGACGCCGGTACTGATCGACGCCAGCACCCTGCAAGTCACTGCCGTAGCCGAACGACCGTGGTACATGGACGCCATGGGCATGTCGCAGCCGCTGCACTTCGGTGACTACGGCGGCATGCCGATGAAGATCCTCTGGGCGACCCTGGATGTGCTGACCATCATCGTGCTCGGCAGCGGTGTCTATTTGTGGGTGGTGCGGCGCAAGGCCGCCAGGCCTGTGCCGGAAAAAGTGGAGAGCGTGGCATGAAACCCCGGCAGTCGAACTTCTGGAGGGTCTTCTCGACGCCCACGGTAATCGCCCTGTTCAGCGCAGCCGGGCTGTTTTCCGCGCTGCTGGGGGATGGCGTTTGGGACGCCCTGAGCTGGGTTGGCCTGGGAATCCCGGCTGTCCTTGCCTTGCGCGGTCTGCTGCAACGCCGCTAAACCCTGTGGGAGCGAGCTTGCTCGCGAAGGCGGAGTGTCAGGCAACATCTGATGCGACTGATACACCGCTTTCGCGAGCAAGCCCGCTCCCACAGAGGATCTGTGTTTTTTGTGGTCTTGAGCTATCAAGTCAACGCGCTATGCTGCTCGACACCGCCACCGACCGAGACGTTGCCATGTCCGCCCCGAGCATGACCCTGTACCACAACCCGCTTTCCCCATTCGTTCGCAAAGTCATGGTGCTGTTGCACGAAACCGGTCAACAGAACCGCGTGGCGTTGCAAACCAGCGTACTCACCCCGGTCAACCCGGACCTGACCCTGATCGACGACAACCCCCTGAGCAAAATCCCGGCCCTGCGCCTGGCCGACGGCAACATCATCCACGACAGCCGGGTGATCCTCGACTACCTCGATCACCAGCACGTCGGCAACCCGCTGATCCCCCGCGAAGGCTCGGCGCGCTGGCGGCGCCTGACCCTCGCTTCGCTGGCCGACGGGATCATGGACGCGGCCGTGTTGGTGCGCTACGAAGTCGCCCTGCGCGCCCCGGAGAAACACTGGGACGAATGGCTCGACGGCCAGCGCGACAAAATCCGTCGCAGCTTGGCGCTGCTGGAGAAAGACGCCATTGCCGAGCTGACCTGCCACTTCGACATCGCTGCGATCAGCGTGGCCTGTGCGCTGGGTTACCTGGACCTGCGCCATCCGGATCTGGATTGGCGCGAAGCCAATCCACAACTCGCGGCGTGGTATTTCGAGGTGAGTCAGCGGCCTTCGATGATTGCGACGATGCCCAAGCTCTAGGCACTCACACACTGAGATCGCCGCGCAAAGCTGATTGCGTTTAAAAAATCAGCAATCCGGCTTGGCCGCCGTAAAGCGTCGGGCCGGGTTCACCGCCGCCCCGAACTCGCGCAACGCCTTGGCGCCGATCAGCAACGGGTAGTTGAAGCTGCTGCGGTCGGTGAGGTTGACCTCCACGGTGCGCTTGACGCTGCCCAGGCACAGCTCCAGATCGACCACCGGACGCTTCGAGGGAGCGATGACTTCGCTGTCATCTTCTTCCTCTTCGGAGCGAGTCTTGATCTTGCTGATCCGTGCAACTTTGTGTTCGTAGACCTGGTTGCTCGCATCCTTGGTCCCGAGGCGGAAACGCACCCAGTCTTCGCCGTCACGCTTGAAGGTTTCGATGTCCTTGGCCGACAGCGACGCGGTCAGTGCACCGGTGTCCATTTTCGCCTTGAGGACTTGCCCGCCGATTTCCGGCAGGGCGATGTATTCGTAACGCCCATAGAGGGTCGGCTCGGCGGCCAGGGCCGGCAGGGCGATGAGGGAGAGCACTGCAAGGAGGGATTTCACGTAATGGGCTTCCATGAGAGTGAACAGCGGGATTTTAGACCGTCGTTCGCTTGATCGTTCCCACAAGGTTACCGGCCCAAAGGTGAAACATTCGTCACCCCCGATTTGGCCTGTCGCCCCAAGCTGCTTATCATGGCGCGCCCAACCGCTTCCACGAGTGACTTATGCGCCGCCTGCTCACCGGCTGTTTCGTGACCCTGCTGCTTCTGCTCAACACCCTGGTCCTGATCGGGCCGTTGATGGTGTTTGCCCTGCTCAAACTGGTCCTGCCTGGCCGTTTTCGCGATTACGCCTCATGGTCGGTGATGTGGATTGCCGAGACCTGGTCCGAGATCGACAAGCTGATCTTCCGCCTGTGCATCCCCACCCAATGGGACATTCGTGGCGGTGACGATCTGCGCCGCGACACCTCGTATCTGGTGATCAGCAACCATCAATCCTGGGTCGACATCCCGGCGCTGATCCAGACGCTGAACCGACGGACGCCATTCTTCAAATTCTTCCTCAAGAAAGAGCTGATCTGGGTGCCCTTCCTGGGCCTGGCGTGGTGGGCGCTGGATTACCCGTTCATGAAGCGCTACAGCAAGGCATTCCTGGCCAGGCACCCGGAGCTCGCGGGCAAGGATCTTGAAATCACCAGGCAAGCTTGCGAACTGTTCAAGCGCCAGCCGGTGACGGTGGTCAATTACCTCGAAGGCACCCGATTTACGGCGGCTAAACGTGCCCAGCAGCAGTCACCGTTCAATCACCTGCTCAAGCCCAAGGCAGGCGGAGTGGCGTTTGTGCTGGCGGCAATGGGTGAACAGCTGGACGCGATTCTCGATGTGACGGTGGTTTATCCGCAACAGAAGATTCCGGGGTTCTGGGACCTGATCAGCGGCAATGTGCCAAGCGTCATCATCGATATCCGGACCCGCGAACTCGACCCGGCGCTGTGGCAGGGCGATTACGAAAACGATCCGCTGTTTCGCGAGAAGGTCCAGAACTGGGTCAACCAGCTCTGGATCGAGAAGGATCAGCGCATCGCTGAACTGAAAAGCGAGCGCCGCTGAATCAGCTACCGGTGCCGGTGCCCCAGATGCTGCCCAGGCTGCTCAGCAGCGTACCGCCGACACCCTGCTGACCGAGGTATTGCAGGAGCACCGGGGTAAACAGGCCGATCATGCCGCTGTCCATGCCCAGGGCGCTGAAGGCGTTGTTCAGGTCGTTGGTGTTCTTGACGTTGCCCAGGGCATTATCCAGCCCTGCAGCTTTGCCGCTGGAGCCGAGCAGACCGGCCAGCGCACCCAACTCGCCGCCACCCGAGAGCATGTCGATGCCCGGCACGCTTTTGGCCAGTTCCGAATAGTCGTTCGAACTCAACTGATTCTTCGCCAGCCCCAGCATCGCCCCCGCACCACCGAGGGCTTGCTGTGGGGTGATGTTCAATTGACTGAGGGTGCTCAGCAGGTCGGCTGTCTCCGAGGTCGGCGCGGCATCGGTCGCCGCATTGCCGCCCTTCATGCCGGAAATGGCATTGGCCGCATCGCTCAGGTTGAACTGTGCAAAGGCCGGGCTGACCGCCAGGGTCAAGAGCGATGCCAGGGCGAAACCGCGTGAAATCTTCATTCAGACATCCTCTATGAACACCGCCCGGCAATGGGCGGCGAAAAACTGTGCATTGGACTGGCATCCCCGAGGATTGTTCCCAGCCCCCTGTAGGAGCGAGCTCGCGATGGACTCCAGGGCAACGCGTTGATTCAGGAAGTACGCGTTAGCGTTAGCGTCCATCGCGAGCAGGCTCGCTCCTACAGAAAAAAATTCCCCACGCACTGCATCCAGCCTGCCCACACGCCCGTATATCAAGCACGGACAGACACTCCTGGCCGATTCTCATCACAAGGATCATCACCATGAAACGCACTTCGATCAAAACGCCATTGATTGCCAGCCTGCTGACCCTGGCCCTTGGTGGCGGACTCGCCTTGAACACCGTGCAAGCGGCGGACATGGGCCACGACACCGTCACGGTCGGCGGTCAGACCATGCTGCCGAGCAAGGACATCATCGATAACGCAGTGAACTCCGCCGATCACACCACCCTGGTCGTCGCGGTAAAAGCCGCCGGCCTGGTCGACACCCTCAAGGGCAAAGGCCCGTTCACCGTGTTCGCCCCGGTCAATTCGGCCTTCACCGCCCTGCCCGCGGGCACCGTCGACACCTTGCTCAAACCGGCCAACAAGGCCACGTTGACCCACATCCTCACCTACCACGTGGTCGCCGGGAAACTCGACATGATGACCCTGGCCGAGAAGATCAGGGCCGGTGGTGGCAAGGCCGAACTGACCACGGTTGCCGGCGGCAAACTGTGGGCAATGATGAACGGCCCGCACAACATCACCATCAAGGATGAAAAGGGCGACGTCGCTGACATCACCACCTACGACGTGTACCAGTCCAACGGGGTGATTCAGGTCATCGACAAAGTGCTTATGCCGAAAAGCTGAGCCGTGCCGCCGCCCTCGCGCATCGGGGGCGGCGGTCCGCCCGAGGTGTTCGCCGTGAATGGAACAACTGCGCGCCGTGAACTAACCTCTGCCTGCAACCGGCCCCCTGCCCCGCTTTCCGGGAGAACCGCCATTCCCATCGCCGACGCCGATCAGCTCAGGCAACTGCTGGCCCAGTGTTCACTGGGCGACCGCCGCGCCTTCGAGACGCTGTACCGCAGTGTCGGCCCGCGCCTGCACGGGGTAGCGCTGCGCTTCATGGGCCGTCCGGACCTGGCCGAAGAGGTGCTGCAAGAGAGTTTCGTGCGCATCTGGAACAATGCATCGCGCTATGAAGCGCATCTGTCGGCGCCGCTGACCTGGATGATCAACATCACCCGTCATCAGGCCATCGACCAGTTGCGCAAACACCGCGATCGGCCATTGAGCGATCTCGAAGAACAGATGCTCGTGGATGAAAGCCCATCGGTCCACGAGCAACTGGCCAGCGCCCGCGAGGCCAACGCCCTGAACCGGTGCCTGGACAGCCTCGAAGGCATGCAGCGCCAGTCGATTACCGTCGCCTATTTCCAGGGACTGTCGTGCTCCGAACTGGCCGAACACCTGGCCGCGCCGCTGGGCTCGGTGAAGTCCTGGATCCGCCGCGGCATGGAGCGTCTGCGCAGGTGCCTTGAATCATGAACTATCGAACCCCGACCCTGCGCCGCGCCCTCGCCGCCGACTATGCCATTGGCCTGATGCCCGCCACCGCGCGCCGACGTTTCGAACAGCTGTTGCTGGAAGACGCGGCCTTGCGCGCGGAACTGGCACAGTGGCAGGAAAGCCTGCTCAGCCTGACCGAAGCCCTGCCGGAGCAGCCGGTGCCGGATCGCGTCTGGCATGGCATTACCGCGCGGATCGAACCGCAAGTGCTGCACGTACCGCACAAGCGTCCGTTCTGGAATTGGCTGCGAGTGACGGCGGCGGTTTGCTCGCTGCTGATCGCAGTGACTCTCGGCGTGCTCTACCTCCCCGACGACGCCCGCTACAGCGCCACGTTGGTCAACGCCGACGCGCAACCCGCGATGCGCGTACAGGCCCACGAGAATTACCTGCAAGTCGAGCCGCTGACGCTGGCGGCTGTCGAACCCGGGCAAAGTCTGGAGTTGTGGGCGATTCCGGCGGACGGCAAGCCGATCTCCCTCGGCGTGATTCCGACTGGAGGCAAAGGCAAGGTCGAATTGAGCGAGACGCAGAAAGCGCTGATCGGCAAGCCGATTGCGCTGGCGGTCAGCCTTGAACCGAAGGGCGGCTCGCCGACCGGGCAGCCGACGGGGCCGGTGCTGTACCAAGGAGCGTTGGCGGCGTTGTGATTGCCTTTGTGGCGATCCGACAAGCCCCCTCGCCACAAGGTATGGTTTACGCCCAAAACAAAACGGCGACCCGAAGGTCGCCGTTTTTTATTGCGTGAAGACTTACGCCGCACTGAACATCTTGTGCGGATCGATCACGAACTTCTTCGGCACGCCGGCATCGAACTCGCCATAACCCTGCGGCGCCTGATCCAGGCTGATCACCTGAACGCCTACCACTTCGGCGATGTTGATACGGTCCCACATGATCGCCTGCATCAGCTGGCGGTTGTACTTCATCACCGGGGTCTGGCCGGTGTGGAAGCTGTGGGATTTCGCCCAGCCCAGACCGAAGCGGATGCTCAGGCTGCCCATTTTCGCGGCAGCGTCGACAGCGCCCGGGTCTTCGGTCACGTAGAGGCCGGGGATGCCGATCTTGCCTGCCACACGCACCACGCCCATCAGCGAGTTGAGCACGGTGGCCGGGGCTTCGTGTTTCACGCCGTCATGGCCATGGCCGCGGGCTTCGAAGCCTACGGCGTCGATGGCGCAATCCACTTCCGGCTCGCCCAGCAGTGCAGCGATTTGCTCGTGCAGCGGCGTGTCCAGGGACAGGTCGGCGATTTCGAAACCCTGGGCCTTGGCGTGGGCCAGGCGGATGGTGTTGACGTCACCGACGATCACCACGGCAGCACCCAGCAGGCGAGCCGAAGCGGCAGCAGCCAGACCAACCGGGCCGGCGCCAGCGATATACACAGTGCTGCCCGGGCCAACGCCGGCAGTCACTGCGCCGTGGTAACCGGTTGGCAGGATGTCGGAGAGGCAGGTCAGGTCGCGGATTTTTTCCATCGCCCGATCGCGATCCGGCAGTTTCAGCAGGTTGAAGTCGGCGTACGGCACCATGGCGTATTCCGCCTGGCCACCGGTCCAGTCGCCCATGTCGACGTAACCGTAGGCACCGCCCGGACGCGCCGGGTTGACGCTCAGGCACACGCCGGTGTGCATTTCCTTGCAGGAACGGCAGCGCCCGCAAGCTACGTTGAACGGTACCGAGACCAGGTCGCCGATTTGAAGGTTTTCGACGTCACTGCCCTTCTCGATCACTTCACCGGTGATCTCGTGGCCCAGCACCAGGCCGGTTTGCGCCGTGGTACGACCGCGCACCATGTGCTGGTCGGAACCACAGATGTTGGTGGACACCACACGCAGGATGACAGCGTGGTTTATCTTCCTGCCACGCGGGTCCTGCATTTTCGGATAGTCAATCTTCTGTACTTCGACCTTGCCAGCGCCGAGATACACCACACCACGATTGCCAGACATGCTTTCACCTCGCTGTTGTTTTTATGGAACCGCGTTGCCCAGGCAGGCAGCGCGTTAAGTGCTCGGGTACAGATGCTGTTTCTTGTGTTGCTTGTAAGGGCCTCATCGCGAGCAGGCTCGCTCCTACAGATGTACGCATTCCAATGTAGGAGTGAGCCTGCTCGCGATGGCGATCTAGAGAACGACCGTTCTGTTGGCGTTCAAAAACACTCTTCTTTCGATGTGATATCCAACGGCCCGCGCCAGTGTCAGCCCTTCGATATCCCGCCCCTTGGCGATCAAATCCTCGGGGTAATGGCTGTGATCCACCGCCTCCACACCCTGGGCAATGATCGGACCTTCATCCAGGTCGTTGTTGATGTAATGCGCCGTGGCGCCCACCAGTTTCACCCCCTTGTTGTAGGCCTGGTGGTAGGGCTTGGCGCCCTTGAACCCGGGCAGCAGGGAGTGATGGATGTTGATCGCCTTGCCATCGAGCTTGCGGCACAACTCCGGCGACAGCACTTGCATGTAGCGCGCAAGGATCACCAGTTCCGCACCGGACTCTTCAATGACCTGCCATACCTGACGTTCCTGGGACGGCTTGTCGTTCGGATCCAGCGGGAAGTGGTAGTACGGAATCTGGTGCCAGTCGGCCAGTGGCTTGAGGTCCGGGTGGTTGGAAACTACGGCCGCCACGTCCATCGACAACTGGCCGATGCGTTGGCGATAGAGCAAGTCGTTGAGGCAGTGATCGGCCTTGGAGACCATGATCACCACTTTCGGCCGGTAGTTCGGCGCGGTCAGTTCGAAAATCATGCCGAAGGCTTCGCCACGCTCGGCCAGACCCGCGCGGAACGACTGTTCGTCGAAACCATCGGGTTGGCGAAATTCCACGCGAATGAAAAAACGGCCAGAGAGCCGGTCATCGAAGGAATGGTGTTCAGTGACGTAGCAGCCCTGCTCGAACAGAAAGCGGGTCACCGCGTCCACGGTGCCGAGCACACTGGGGCAGTCGGCGGTCAGAATCCATGTGTCTGGGGCGCGGCTCATAATGCGTGACTCCTGTTCGAAAGTAGCAGCAACGCCGCTTTGTGTAGCAGCTGCCGAAGGCTGCGTTCGGCGGCGAAGCCGTCGTAAAACCTGAATCCCGGATCAGTCTGAAAGAACGCTGTCGCAGGTTTGACGACGACTACGTCGCCGAACGCAGCCTTCGGCAGCTGCTACAGGGATTCAGGCCTGGACGCTGAGGCCGTATTCAGCGGACGCATCCTGCAACCACAACCACCAGTAATCCGAGAAGCTGCGACGAATCAGCAGTTCCCAAGTGTCTTCGGCGGTGTGACGGATCATCAGTTGCGACTTGGCGAACACCGTGCCGACGGCTTTGCCCACCGGGAAGTTGTTCGGGTGCACGTCATAGCTGGTGGACTTCATCAGCACCTGGCGCACGTTCGGGCCGCTCAGTTCGAGGAGTTGCTGGCCGCCGCTGACGTTGACGATTGCAATGTGCAAATCGCCCAGTGCCTCGCGCAGTTTTTGCTCGGCGGCAAGCTCTTCACCGGTCGGCACGATCAGCAGCCACTCATCCGGCCCCATCCATTGCAAACTGGTCTCGCCTTTGACGATGACGCTCAGCGCCCCCGGCAATTCAATGCCCAGGGCCTTGTGCACGCCCGCGGCAAACGCGGCATCGTGGCCATCGCCACGGATGGTCAGGTGACCGAGGAGTTTTTTCTCGCGCACGGTCACGCCGGCGTTCTTGCGACCCTTGCCCACCAGGCTGGCGAGGTCGGCATGATGCAACGACGACTCGGCCTTGGCCCCGGAGGTTGGGCGTTGTTGGTAAACATTGGCTGCGGTCATAAAGCACCTGTTCTGAATTCTGTTGGTTCCTGTGGTGGCTGCACTGCCGCCATCGCGAGCAGGCTCGCTCCTACAAGGGTTACGCGATCACCTGTAGGAGTGAGCCTGCTCGCGATGAATTCACCACGGTGCAGCTGCACTCCACAGGATCCGAACCATCAAACGTTCTGGCGTTCACCCTTCGGATCGAAGAACACCGAAGAAACGATTTCCGCCTCGATCACGCTGCCATCGGCCAGCGGTGCGAACACTCGCTCGCCCATCCGCTGCAACCCGCCCTTGACCACGCCCATGGCGAACGAATAGCCCAGGGAGTTGTGCAGGTAACTGGAAGTCACGTGACCAACCATGGTCATCGGAATCGCTTGCTTGGTGTTGAACACCAGTTGCGCACCTTCCGGCAGCCATTTGGTCGGATCGATCGGCTTCAGGCCAACCAGCTGTTTGCGCTGATCACGCACACAGTCTTCACGGTTCATGCCACGCCAGCCGATCCACGAGAACGGTTTGGTGCGACCGACACACCAGCCCATATTCAGGTCGTCCGGGGTCATCGAGCTGTCAGTGTCCTGACCGACGATGATGAAGCCCTTCTCGGCCCGCAGCACGTGCATGGTTTCAGTGCCATATGGCGTCAGGTTGTACTTCTTGCCGGCGTCGACGATTTTTTCCAGTACGCCCATGGCGTAGTCGGCCTGCACGTTGACTTCGTACGACAGCTCACCGGTAAACGAAATCCGGAACACCCGCGCCGGCACACCGCCCACCAGGCCTTCTTTCCAGGTCATGAACGGGAAGGCTTCATTGCTCAGGTCAATGTCGGTGACTTCACTGAGCAGCTTGCGGCTGTTCGGCCCGGACAGGGTCATGGTCGCCCAGTGGTCGGTCACGGAAGTGAAGTACACCTTCATGTCCGGCCATTCGGTCTGGTGGTACAGCTCCAGCCACTGCAGCACACGAGCTGCGCCGCCAGTGGTGGTGGTCATGACGAAATGGTTGTCGGCCAGGCAAGCCGTCACGCCGTCGTCGAACACCATGCCGTCTTCTTTGCACATCAGGCCGTAGCGCGCCTTGCCCACGTCGAGCTTGGTCCAGGCGTTGGTGTAGACGCGGTTGAGGAACTCGCGGGCGTCCGGGCCCTGAATGTCGATCTTGCCCAGGGTCGAAGCATCGAGCAGGCCGACGCTGTCGCGCACGGCTTTGCATTCGCGCTTCACCGCGGCATGCAGGTCTTCACCGGATTTCGGGAAGTACCAAGGACGTTTCCACTGGCCGACGTCTTCGAATTCGGCGCCGTTTTTCAGGTGCCATTGATGCAGTGCGGTGTAACGCACCGGCTCGAAAATGTGCCCACAGTGACGACCGGCCACGGCGCCGAAGGTCACCGGCGTGTAGTTCGGACGGAACATGGTGGTGCCCATCTGCGGGATGGTCACGTTCAGCGAGCGGGCAGCGATGGCCAGGCCGTTGACGTTGCCGAGCTTGCCCTGATCGGTGCCGAAGCCCAGCGCGGTGTAGCGCTTGACGTGCTCGACCGACTCGAAGCCCTCGCGGGTCGCCAGTTCGATGGCGGCGGCGGTGACGTCGTTCTGCAGATCGACGAATTGCTTCGGCGCCCGTGCGGTGTTCTTTTCGTGCGGTACCTGGAACAGCGCCAGGGTCGGCTCTTCGAGACGGCTCAGGGCTTTCGGCAACAAGCCTTCGACAGTCTGGAACCCGGCTTCGGCAGCGGCGCGGGCGCCACCTTCAAAACCGTCGGCCAGGGAATCGCCAAGGCCGTAGACACCATTGATGCCACCGACGCACACGCGTTTCTGCGGTGCTTCGCCCGGTACGAAACCGAGGATGTCTTCGCGCCAGATCGGCTTGCCACCCAGGTGCGAAGCCAGGTGAACCACCGGGCTGTAGCCACCGGAACTGGCCACCACGTCGCATTCGAGCCATTCGCCAGGGCTGGTCACGGTGTGCGCCTTGACATCGATGGCGGCCACACGGGCAGCGGTCACGTGCTTGCTGCCACGGGCTTCGATCACGGCACTGCCGGTAAGGATGCGAATACCTTTGGCGCGAGCTTCTTCCACCAGCGCACCACGCGGGTTGCTGCGGGCGTCGGCGATGGCCACCACTTGCAGGCTGGCATCGAGCCAGTCCAGGGCAACGCGGTAGGCGTGGTCGTTGTTGGTGCTCAAGACCAGCTTCTTGCCCGGTGCCACGCCGTAACGACGCACGTAGGTCGAGATGGCGCCAGCGAGCATGTTGCCCGGTACGTCGTTGTTGCCGTAGACCAGTGGACGCTCGTGAGCGCCGGTCGCCAGCACCACACGCTTGGCACGAACCCGGTGAATGCGCTGACGCACCTGGCCAATCGGGGCGCGGTCGCCGAGGTGATCGGTCAGGCGCTCGTGAATGGTCAGGAAGTTGTGATCGTGGTAGCCGTTGACCGTGGCGCGCGGCAACAGCAGCACGTCCGGGGTGTTCTTCAGTTCGTCGATGACGCTGGCCACCCACTCCATCGCCGGCTTGCCGTCGAGGCTTTCGCGGGAATCGAGCAGGCTGCCACCGAACTCTTCCTGCTCATCGGCGAGGATCACGCGGGCACCGCTGCGCGCAGCCGCCAGTGCAGCAGCCAGACCGGCAGGGCCGGCGCCGACGATCAGCACGTCGCAGTGCTGGTTCATGTAGTCGTAGGTGTCCGGATCGTTCTCGGTCGGCGAGCGGCCCAGGCCGGCAGCCTTGCGGATGTACTTCTCGTAAGTCATCCAGAACGATTGCGGGTACATGAAGGTTTTGTAGTAGAAGCCCGGCGGCATCAGCTTGCCGCCGACCTTGCCGAGAATCCCCATCATGTCGTTGTTCACGCTCGGCCAGCCGTTGGTGCTGGTGGCGACCAGGCCTTGATACAGCGCCTGTTGCGTAGCACGCACGTTCGGGATCTGCGTGGCTTCGGTGGCGCCGATCTGCAGCACCGCGTTTGGCTCTTCGGCACCGGCGGCGAAGATACCGCGCGGACGGGAATACTTGAAGCTGCGACCGATGATGTCGACGCCGTTGGCCAACAGTGCAGCGGCCAGGGAATCGCCTTCGAAGCCTTTGTAGTTCTGGCCGTTGAAGGTGAAGGTCAAGACTTTGTTGCGGTCGATCCGTCCGCCGTTGGACAGGCGATTGATCTGGCTCATACCTTCTCTCCCAGAGCCGTGCTGGCCGCTTTCGGGCTATCGGTCTTGTCGGTGAATTGTGGCTTGGTGCCGATCTTGTAGGTTTCTAGAATCTCGTAGGTCACGGTGTCGCGGGTGACGTTGAAGTACTGACGGCAACCGGCGACGTGATCCCACAGCTCGTGGTGCAGACCGCGCGGGTTATCGCGGAAGAACATGTAGTCGCCCCACTCCTCGTCGGTGCAGCTGTTCGGATCCAGTGGACGCGGGATGTGCGCCTGGCCGGATGCATGGAATTCCTCTTCGGAGCGCAGTTCGCCGCAGTGAGGACAGAAGATATGCAACATGGGGATTTCTCCTGTTAGTGGGCAACCGCAGCAGCGCCGTGTTCATCGATCAACGCACCGTTGTGGAAACGGTCGATGGAGAAAGGTGCGGCCAATGGGTGCATTTCACCCTTGGCCAGGCTTGCGGCAAACACGTTGCCCGAGCCAGGTGTGGCCTTGAAGCCGCCGGTGCCCCAACCGCAGTTGAAGAACATGTTCGGTACCGGGGTTTTCGAAATGATCGGGCAAGCATCCGGCGTGGTGTCGACGATGCCGCCCCACTGACGGTTCATGCGTACGCGGGACAACACCGGGAACATCTCGACGATGGCCTGGATGGTGTGCTCGATCACCGGGTACGAACCGCGCTGGCCGTAGCCGTTGTAGCCGTCGATACCGGCGCCGATCACCAGGTCGCCCTTGTCGGACTGGCTGATGTAGCCGTGCACGGCGTTGGACATGATCACGCTGTCGATAATCGGCTTGATCGGCTCGGACACCAGCGCTTGCAGCGGGTGGGATTCGATCGGCAAACGGAAACCGGCGAGCTTGGCCATGTGCCCGGAGTTACCGGCCGTGACCACGCCGACGCGCTTGGCGCCGATGAAGCCTTTGTTGGTTTCAACACCGATGCACACGCCGTTTTCCTTGCGGAAACCGATCACTTCGGTCTGCTGGATCAGGTCCACGCCGAGGGCATCGGCGGCACGGGCAAAGCCCCAGGCCACGGCATCGTGACGGGCCACGCCGCCGCGACGCTGGACGGTCGCGCCCATCACCGGGTAGCGGGTGTTTTTCGAGCAGTCGAGGTACGGGATCTCGTCGGCAACCTGCTTGGCATCCAGCAGTTCGCCGTCTACGCCATTGAGGCGGTTGGCGCTGACCCGACGCTCGGAATCACGGATGTCCTGCAGGGTGTGGCACAGGTTGTAGACGCCGCGCTGGGAGAACATCACGTTGTAGTTGAGGTCCTGGGACAGGCCTTCCCACAGTTTCATCGCGTGTTCATACAGGTGCGCCGACTCGTCCCACAGGTAGTTGGAACGCACGATCGTGGTGTTGCGTGCGGTGTTACCGCCGCCCAGCCAGCCTTTCTCGACCACGGCCACGTTGGTGATGCCGTGTTCCTTGGCCAGGTAGTAAGCCGTGGCGAGACCATGCCCGCCACCGCCGACGATGACCACGTCGTAGACCTTTTTAGGGGTCGGCGTGCGCCACATTTTCTGCCAGTTTTCATGATGGCTGAGAGAGTGTTTGAAGAGGCCGAAGCCCGAGTAGCGTTGCATAGTCATTTACTCCAAAACCGCACTCAGCGATAAACCGGGAAGTCCGCGCACAGGGCCGATACCTGCTGGGCGACATTGGCCTCGACATCGGCGTCGCCGAGGTTGTCGAGGATGTCGCAGATCCAGCCGGCCAGCGTGACGCACTGGGTCACCTTGAAGCCGCGCGTGGTCACCGCCGGGGTGCCGATACGCAGGCCGGAGGTGACGAACGGCGACTGTGGATCATTCGGGACTGCGTTCTTGTTCACAGTGATGTGGGCGCGACCAAGGGCGGCATCCGCCTCTTTGCCGGTCAGGCCCTGACGGATCAGGCTGACCAGGAACAGGTGGTTGTCGGTACCGCCGGACACTACATCGTAGCCGCGTTTGATAAATACGCCGGCCATGGCCTGGGCGTTGTCGATCACTTGTTGCTGATAAGCCTTGAAGCCTGGCTCCAGCGCTTCCTTGAAGCACACCGCCTTACCGGCGATCACGTGCATCAGCGGGCCGCCCTGGGCACCCGGGAATACCGCGGCGTTGAGCTTCTTCTCGATTTCTTCGTTGGCCTTGGCCAGGATCAGGCCGCCACGCGGACCGCGCAGGGTCTTGTGGGTAGTGGTGGTGACCACATCGGCGTAAGGCAGCGGGTTCGGGTACAGGCCGGCAGCGACCAGACCGGCAACGTGGGCCATGTCGACGAACAGCAACGCACCAACCTTGTCGGCGATCTGGCGGAAGCGAGGGAAGTCGAGGGTCTTGGAGTAGGCCGAGAAGCCGGCAACGATCATCTTCGGCTTGCACTCGACAGCCAGGCGCTCGACTTCGTCGTAATCGATCAGGCCGGTCTTGGTGTCGATGCCGTACTGCACGGCGTTGTACAGCTTGCCCGAGGACGACACTTTGGCGCCGTGGGTCAGGTGACCGCCGTGGGCCAGGCTCATGCCGAGAATGGTGTCGCCGGCTTGCAGCAGGGCCAGGTATACGGCGCTGTTGGCCGAGGAACCGGAGTGCGGCTGCACGTTGGCGTAATCAGCGCCGAACAGTTGCTTGGCGCGTTCGATGGCCAGGGCTTCAACCTTGTCGACATGTTCGCAACCGCCGTAGTAGCGCTTGCCCGGATAACCTTCGGCGTATTTGTTGGTCAGGCCGCTGCCTTGCGCTTCCATGACGCGCTTGCTGGTGTAGTTCTCCGACGCGATCAGCTCGATGTGATCTTCCTGACGTTGCTCCTCGGCATTCATCGCCGCCAGCAGTGCATCGTCGTAACCCTGGATCTGGTCTTGCTTGCTGAACATCGCGTCTCTCCCAGCGGCGGCGGTGCGCCATTCGTCTCGGTGAGGCACTGGCTTTTCGGCAGTGCCCTTTGATAGCGATGGTATGACCGGCTTCGAGTGGTCAAATGCCTATGGACGCCACGCAAAGGTGCGTTTACGACATGCGTTGCAGGAGCGGTCCTTTGTAGCAGCTGCCGAAGGCTGCGTTCGACGGCGAAGCCGGCGTAAAACCTGATGCCGCCATCGGTCAGGTAAACCCGGATACAACCGATTGCGACTGCTGCGCAGTCGAATGCAGCCTTCGGCAGCTGCTACAGGGGTTAGGCGATAGCTTGGCGTAAGGCCAGTAAAACGAGGAAATGCACGGGATACAGCGCATATGCCCAGCGCCGCATCGGTGGTGGTTTTACGCCCTTGGCATGTCGCAACAAGAACAGCCCGAGCCATGGCGCAATCAGACAAGTGGCGACTGCCGCCATCGCAACCTGATTGCCCAATCGAACGGAGTAATACAGCACCTGCCACTGATTGGCCGCCAGACAGACCAGCCCCGTCAATAGTGCGAAATACCAGGGCCGTTGCAGTACCAGCAGCATCGCCAACGGCAACAGAACGCCATAGAAACCGAACATCAATCGCTGGGAGAACAACGCAGCCAGCAGCAACGCGCCCGCCGCCAACAGTCGCGATGCAAGCACCGGCTGCTGCCAGCCACGAACCACCAGCAGGCCCAGGGCAAGGGTTGGCAACACGTTGAGCGTGTCGGGATTGGGAATGTACATTCGGTAAGGAATTTCACTCACCGCACTAAACAGCAACAACCAACCCAGATAGCGCCACTGGCCACCGCTCGTCGGAGCCCGCACGCGCGCCAGGTTGGCCGCCATCGCCAGACAGAACCACGGAAACGCCAGGCGCCCAGGCACATACAACAGATCGGCGGAGTAACCGACATATCGCAGGTGATCGAGCACCATGCTCAAAAGCGCCAGCCACTTGAGCAGATCCAGTGCCCCGTCGCGCTGCTTTAAGTGCATGGCCTTGTGCATGGTCTTGTGCATTGTCACGTGCATAATTGCCCTTCGACACTGTATTTTCCCGACAGCGACATCCTGTGCGCTCCACCTGACGATCTTGGGTACAGTGCGCACCCTCATTGACCACGGGACGCTTCACCATAGGCATCTCGACCACGGAAGCAGGCCATGACCGACAAGAGCCAACAATTCGCCAGCGACAACTATTCCGGCATCTGCCCTGAAGCCTGGGCCGCCATGGAACAGGCCAACCACGGCCACCAGCGCGCCTACGGCGACGACGAGTGGACCGCCCGCGCCTCCGACGATTTCCGCAAACTGTTTGAAACCGACTGTGAAGTGTTTTTCGCCTTCAACGGCACCGCCGCCAACTCGCTGGCGCTGTCGTCGCTGTGCCAGAGTTACCACAGCGTGATCTGCTCGGAAACCGCCCACGTCGAAACCGACGAATGCGGCGCCCCGGAATTCTTCTCCAACGGCTCCAAACTGCTGATCGCCCGCACTGAAAACGGCAAGTTGACCCCGGAATCGATCCGCGAGGTCGCGCTCAAGCGCCAGGACATCCATTACCCGAAACCCCGCGTCGTCACCCTGACCCAGGCCACCGAAGTCGGCAGCGTCTACACCCCGGACGAAATCCGCGCCATTAGCGCCACCTGCAAGGAACTGGGCCTGAACCTGCACATGGACGGCGCACGGTTCTCCAACGCCTGCGCGTTCCTCGGCTGCTCGCCGGCCGACCTGACCTGGAAGGCCGGCGTCGACGTGTTGTGCTTTGGTGGCACGAAAAATGGCATGGCGGTGGGCGAGGCGATCCTGTTCTTCAACCACAAACTGGCCGAAGACTTCGATTACCGCTGCAAGCAGGCCGGGCAACTGGCTTCGAAGATGCGCTTTCTGTCGGCACCCTGGGTTGGAATCCTGGAAAACGACGCCTGGCTCAAATACGCCCGCCACGCCAACCACTGCGCGCAATTGCTGGCCGAGCTGGTCAGCGACATTCCTGGCGTGGAACTGATGTTCCCGGTGCAGGCCAACGGCGTGTTCCTGCAACTGTCGGAACCGGCCATTGCCGCGCTGACCGCCAGGGGCTGGCGCTTCTACACCTTCATCGGCAATGGTGGCGCACGCTTCATGTGCTCGTGGGATACCGAGGAAGAGCGTGTGCGGGAATTGGCGAAGGACATTCGTGAAGTGATGTCCCACTAAAACCCTGGTTTACACCGCCCCCCCTGTGGGAGCGGGCTTGCTCGCGAAAGCGGTAGTACATTCAGCATCTGCGGTTACTGACCCACCGTATTCGCGAGCAAGCCCGCTCCCACAGAAGCCAATCCAGTCGCCCCTCATCGTTCGCACCTGAAGACTTCGTCTACATTGTTTGTCGAGCCGACCCGCTCACATAACAACAATCAGGAGCGTCAGCATGTCATTGCAAGGCAAAACCCTGTTCATCACCGGCGCCAGCCGTGGCATCGGCCGCGAGATCGCACTGCGGGCCGCCCGCGATGGCGCCAATATTGTGATTGCAGCCAAAAGTGCTGACCCCCACCCCAAGCTACCGGGCACGATTTTCAGCGTGGCCCGGGAAGTGGAAGCCGCAGGCGGCAAGGCACTGGCCTTGCAGGTGGATGTGCGTGAAGAGGATGCCGTACGTGAAGCGCTGGTCCGGGCCAACGAACATTTCGGCAGTATCGATGCACTGATCAACAACGCCGGGGCGATCAAGCTGACCGGGGTTCAGCACATTGAACTCAAGCGCTTTGACCTGATGCACCAGATCAACACCCGCGCCGTATTGCTGTGCAGCCAGGCTGCCCTGCCATATTTGAAGAAGTCCGCCGGCCATATCCTCAATCTTTCACCGCCGCTGAACCTGGCCACCAAATGGTTCGCCCAGTACAGCCCGTACACCGTCACCAAGTACGGCATGAGCATGCTGACCCTGGGCATGAGTGAGGAATTCAGGAATTACGGGATCAGCGTCAACTCGCTGTGGCCACAGACGATGATCGCCACCGCCGCCATCGAGTTTCAGCTGGGGTCGAGGGAATCGTTCAAGCATGCACGCACGCCTGCGATCATGGCGGATGCGGCGCATGTGATTCTGAGCAGCGAAAACCGCAGCCTGACCGGGCGCTTGTTGATTGATGAGGAAATACTGCGAGAAAGCGGTGTGACTGAGTTCGAACACTATCGCTTCGCGCCCGACAGCAGCGAAAATCTCATGACTGACCTATTCGTCGACTGAAAAACACCGTACCTGTGGGAGCGAGCTTGCTCGCGATGACGGAGTCAGATTCAACATCAATGTTGGCTGACCCACCGCTATCGCGAGCAAGCTCGCTCCCACAAGGGATCGGCGTTGTTTAGTACTCGATGCGCACATCCCCCTTCGGCACGCTGCAGCACGACAGGATGTACCCTTCGGCTTCGTCTTCCTCGGTGATCCCGCCGTTGTGCTCCATCTCCACTTCACCGCCCAGCTTCAACACCTTGCAGGTGCCGCAGATGCCCATGCCGCAGGCTTTCGGAATCATCAGGCCGACCTTGGCCGCCGCCGCATGCACGGTCTCGCCCGGGGCCACGCGGATGCTCTTGCCGGAGGCGGTGAACTCAACTTGATGCAGGTCCGCGGCGTCCACTTCCGGTGCTTCAGCCGCTTGTTCGGCATGTTCCTCGGCGTCGGCGCGGGCCTCGGGCGGAGTCGCTCCAAAGGATTCTTCATGGTAGCGCTTCATATTGAAGCCGGCGTTTTCCAGCAGGCGCTTGACCGCGTTCATGTAGGGCGTCGGGCCGCAGCAGAACACTTCGCGCTCAAGGAAGTCCGGAACCATCAGTTCGAGCATCTTGTGGTTCAGATAACCACGGTAACCGGCCCATGGCTCACCGAAACCGTGCTTCTCGCAAATCAGGTGCAGGCTGAAGTTTTCGATCCGCGCCGCCATATGCTCCAGCTCGCGGTGATAAATGATGTCCTTGGGCGAGCGGGCGCTGTGGATGAATGCCATGTCGACGTTGCCGTTGGTGTCGAAGAACCAGCGTGCCATGGACATGCACGGTGTGATCCCCACGCCGCCGCTGAGGTACAGCACTTTCGGGTTTGGGAAATCAATGGCGTTGAACAGCCCCACCGGGCCGTGCACCGCCAGTTCATAGCCTTCGCGCAAGGTGTCGTGCAGCCAGTTCGAGACCTTGCCGCCCGGTACACGCTTGATCGTCACCGAAAAGCTATACGGCACCGACGGCGAGCTGGAGATGGTGTACGAACGCATGATCGGCTGGCCTTCGATTTCAAGCTCCAGGGTGACAAACTGCCCCGGCTTGAAAAAGAACATGATCGGCTGGTCGGCCATGAAACAGAAGGTGCGCACATCCCAGGTTTCCTGGATGACTTTGACGCAACGGACGATGTGCCGACCATTGGCCCAGGTCTGGGTGGTTACCGGATTCAGGAAGCTGTTGGACATGCTGATCTCCACGGCCGACTGTCGGCCTTCATGTTGGCGATTCTGCGTATAGCGCGAATCACCCATTTACCTATCTGCGACATTGACATGCTTATCGCGACCAGCCCCCAACGACCGGGGCTTGCGCGTCGGGAACAGATTGCACCATGTCGCCCATGGATAAGGTTCTGGCCTGCGTCGGCCCCACACTCGCCCCATACCAAGACACATTCTTTACACCTTGCGTAGCAACCCTGAACAGCACACCTGATTAGCCACTTTCGCCGGCCACGCAGATGGCCTTGAGGATTAAACGATGGACGTCACTACTACCCTGAGCCTGGGCGATCCGCTGGAACCCGCACGCAAGGCCACCGCCCAGATGCTGCAAGAGCGTGAGCGCACGTTCTCGCTGCCGCAGCCGTTTTACTCTGACGAGCGCCTGTTTGATATCGACATGCAGGAAATCTTTCAGAAAGAGTGGCTGATCGCCGGCATGACCTGCGAGATCCCCACCAAGGGCAACTACCTGACCCTGCAGGTCGGCAAGAACCCGATCATCGTCATCCGTGGCGCCGACGGCGTGGTGCATGCGTTCCATAACGTCTGCCGCCACCGTGGCTCGCGCCTGTGCACCAGCGACAAGGGCAAGGTCGCCAAGCTGGTTTGCCACTATCACCAGTGGACCTACGAACTCGACGGTCGCCTGCTGTTCGCCGGCACCGAAATGGGCGCCGACTTCGACATGAATCAGTACGGCCTCAAACCGGTGAACGTGAAGACCGCCGGTGGCTACATCTTCATCAGCCTGGCGGAGAACCCGCCGGCCATCGATGACTTCCTGTCGACGCTCAACCATTACATGGAACCGTACGACATGGAGAACACCAAGGTGGCGGTGCAAACCACCTTGATGGAAAAGGCCAACTGGAAGCTTGTGCTGGAGAACAACCGCGAGTGCTACCACTGCAACGCGTCGCACCCGGAACTGCTGAAAACCCTGCTGGAATGGGACGACGTCACCGACCCGCGTGCCGACCAGGCGTTCAAGGACCACGTGGCCGCCTCCGCCGCTGCCTGGGAAGCCGAGAAGATCCCTTACGCCCACGCCAGCTTCGGCCTGCGTAACCGCATCGTGCGCATGCCGCTGCTCAAGGGCACCGTATCGATGACCATGGACGGCAAACAGGGCTGCGCCAAGCTGATGGGCCGCATCCAGAACCCGGACCTGGGCTCGATGCGCATCCTGCACCTGCCGCACTCGTGGAACCACTGCATGGGCGACCACATCATCGTGTTCACCGTGTGGCCGATCAGCGCCCAGGAAACCATGGTCACCACCAAGTGGATCGTCCACAAGGACGCCGTCGAAGGCGTGGACTACGACGTGGAACGCATGCGCCAGGTCTGGGACGCCACCAACGATCAGGACCGTCGCCTGGCCGAAGAGAACCAGCGCGGCATCAACTCCACTGCTTACCAGCCTGGCCCGTACTCCAAGACCTATGAGTTCGGCGTGGTCAACTTCGTGGACTGGTACAGCGAGCGTCTGCTGAGCAACCTGGGGGCTGAGCCTGCGCCGTACCTCAAGGGGGTTCCGGTTCAGGGCTGATCAAGATCAAAAGCTTCGCGAGCAAGCCCGCTCCCACAATGGATCGGTGGCGTACACAAGTTTTGTGAACGACACAGACCAAAGGTGGGAGCGGGCTTGCTCGCGAAAGCGGCCTCACATTCACCCCATCAGCTTGAAGACCACCGCACCGTCCCATTCTCGCCAATAAACGTCTCTTCGATGTTCTCCCCCACCAGCCGCACCTTCACATACCCGTTCAATACCCGATCCGGATAGGCCGGATCCCGCGCATTCTGCGTTTCTGACCACAACACCCGCGCATGCCCGTCCAGCTCACTGGCATTGCCGTAGGGAATCGCCCCATGCCCGGCGCAACGTGCGTGCAACCCACCCTGGGCGGCGTAGCAGATGCCATTATGCAAATGTCCCCAATACCAGTAGTCCGGCTCGCGCCCCAGGGCGTCGCACACCGGTTGATACAGCGCGGTCTTGTTGTGCCCTGAGATGTCAAAGCCCTGATGATGACTTAGCACCATCAGTTTCTTGCGCTTGGGCAGGCTTTTCATCCAGTCGATCTGCGGTTGGTTCAGGGTGCCATCCATGTACAGGTTCATGGCGTCCGAGGCATACGCCGAGTCGAGGCCGATCACCAGCCAGTCGTCGTTGTACAGCGCGAAGTAACTGGTGCCCTGCTGCACCGGAAAACGCTTGGCCAGTTCCTTGAAATAGCCGTGGGCGCCGCTGTACATCTCGTGGTTGGAATTGAGCGTGAACGAGCCCTGCGTGCCCATCGGCCAACCGGCCATGTCCGCGTCCTCCTGGGAACGGGTGCCGGCGTAATACACATCCCCCAGGTGAATGGTGAAATTGGCCCGGGCCAGTTGCATCTGATTGGCCACTGCCACCGCCGGGGCATGGCTGTCGAATGGCCCGGTGCCCCAGTCGCCGGCGATCGCCAGGGTCACATCGCGTTCCATTTTCACCAGTGCCGGGTCAGTGGCGAATGGTGCGTGATGGCGCAGGTTTTCGATCCACTTCAGCAGCGCCTCGCTCCATAAAAGATCGAGCAGTTCCCATTTGCGGCAACCGAGCAGACTGCCGTCCTTCAGCACCCGGGTTTGCAGCTCATCCACCGATTGCGGCAACGGGCTGGCGTTACCGATGCGCAGGATCGACAAGCCGTGGGCCAACTCCCACGGCACGCTCGGCTGATCGTCCGGCAACTCGCCGTGCTTGAGCACGTACTGCGCCTGATCATGACCCCGTTGCAGCAGCGCGATGATCGCCTGGAACTCCTCGGGTTCGAGCTCGCTGATGAGCTTCATCCAGGCTATTTCCACCCGTGCGAACAAACCGTGCAGGCGCACCTTGACCTTGTCGTATTCATGTTCCCAATGAGCAGCTAATGACATGTTGGCACTCCTCCATCCGTAGTGGGTTCACAGGGTTTTCATGAACTCAATGAGCGCCCGCTTATCGAGTTCCGACAGTTGCGTGCCGTACAGATGGCCACCGTTGTGGTTGCCCTCCAGACGAGTGTCGTATTTGAAGTCCGCCGAGGCTTTCACTTGCTCGCCACTGGTGACGAAACCAACCTTGTCCTGGTCGTAAATGTCGGAACCAGTGAAGAACACCTGCGGCCGTAGTTGCGGTGGTTGCAGCAAATCCCACAGTGTCGGCACCGAACCGTTGTGCAAGTACGGCGCGCGTAACCAGATGCCGTCGGTGGGCGTGTTGCTGTAGCTCTGGGTCTTGCGGTAGGCGCCAAAATCGAACGGCGATTTCTTGAAGCCATGGAACGCCGTCACCAGACCAGTGGTGAATGAATTCAGCCGATGGGGATCGGTACCCAGTTCATCAATGTTGGTGGTGACCTGACCGGTGTCGGTGCGGCCGAAATCATGGCAACCGGCGCAGTTGTTTTCCCAGACCGGCTTGCCCCGGGCGACCTTGGCCTGATCCAGCGCGAACGGCCAGGCCGGTGCCTTATGGCCCAGCAGCCAGTTGGTCACCCGGTTGAAACTGGCCGGCAGCACCGACTCCGGCGTCGCGCCCACGGCCATGGCCGCCGCATAGTTGCGCTCGTGGATGTCGTTGTTGTTGCCGTCCCAGTGCAGGTACAGCGACTCCCGGGGTTTCTGGTTCCAGACTTGTGGCAAGTCGACGGTGCCGATGGTCGAGTCATCCGGGAAGCCGAATACCACCATTTTCGTCGGGTTGAAGGTGTCGGTGCGACCCGGCCCTTGCGGTGCGCGCAATTGTTGCCAGGCATAGGCCTGTTTCTGCTTGATCAGCGCGCTCGTGGCCATCGGGATGATCAGGTAGCGGTTGTACAACCGCTCGAAAAATCCGAGCTGGAACTTGCTGTTGATCGCCGCCATCACCGCATCGGTGGTGAATTTCGGGTCGCTGGCGCAATCGTAGGCGAACCACTGGAAGGCTTGCAGTTGCAGGGTGTTGGCCGGCGCACTGGCCACCGCAGTGGCGACGTCGCTGGCATTGGCGCGATAGGAGCCGGTGTGGCACAGCGCGCAGTTGGGCTCCACGGTCGGGTAGCCGATTTGTCGTTTGGCCATGCCGATCGGCAGATCCTTGCCGTTTTCGTAGAGGAAACCGAACACTTCATAGCCGCCAGGCTTCGGCAATTTTTCCGGGCACATTTGCGGCAGCACGGCGAACAGGTAATACGGGATCCGCGCCTCAATACCGAGGCCAATGGCGGCGTACTTGTAGTGGTCTTCGTCCGAGGCATATTGCTCGGCCGGCACCACCCGCAGCATCTGATACCAGGTCTGGTAACCGATGAACCCCAGCGCCAGCACCACGATCAGCGTGGCGACCTTGAAACTGTGCTGCTGCCAGCGTCGCGCCCAGGCTGCACACCACTCGCGCCAGCCGTCGCGAAGCAACGCCCAGGGCCGATTGGCCGGAGCGCTGCCCAGGTACAGCAGAATCCCGAGGATCAGAAACATGCTCAGATCGCCCAGCAGCATCGGCACGAATACCTGGGCCTGGTTGCTGGTGTTGATCAGGTAGATCCAGAAAGCCACGGCGACCAATCGCGACAACACGCACAGCCACGAATGCACGACATAGCGCGGTGCGCTGAAGCCTGATGGCATGTAGAACAGGCTGATCCCCACCAGCAGCATGCCGGCATTTTCCAGCCACGGGTCGGAGAGTTGCGGCGGCATACCGAGCATCGAGGTCAGCAATGCCGGCGCAAACAGCGCCGGGATTGCGAACACCATGTTCATTAAAATGCCTAGCCAGATGAAGCGTTGAAACCAGCGGATGCAGGTGTCCATATCATCCTTTTCCTTGTGCAAGACTCACATCGTGCGGTGCCTGGTACTCAGCTTTGGCGAGCAAGCCGCTCCCACACAGCAATGCAGTCACCTTGTGGGAGCGGGCTTGCCCGCGAAGCAGTCGACTCGATCTCGAGTCAGCCGAGAGCTGTTTTCTCCAGGTGTCCAAGGATGATCGGGTACACATCCACCACCGCGTTCTTGCCGAACATGCAGTCGATGTGGCCGTATCCCGGCACCACATGCCGGCTGTAGCGCTCCGGTCCGTGGACCTTGCACACCCGCTCGTAGGTCTTGAGCGTGCTTTCCGGCAGGTAGCATTGGTTGTCGGCGCCGCTGATGAAGCAAATCGGCATGCTCAAGCGCTCGAAGTGCGGCATGTACACGTCATGCCCCTTGAAGTCCACCAGATGCCCCTTGCGCACGATCAGCGCCAGATGCTCGAAGGTGTGCATGTTCGACTCACCAAACAGCTCGTGCAGGTTGTCGTGCAGGGTTTCATTGAGGGTGTCGTGGCGGTACAGCGAGGCGTACATGAAGGTGATGCGGTGGCACACCGGGTTGGTGCAGTAACCCTGGGCTTCGATCCGCGCATAGCCGTTGAGGGCTTTGTCGTAGAGTTTGTTGAACCAGTTCTCCTTGCTGTCGGCATAGGCAGTGAGTGATTTGATGCCGAGCGCGTCGAGCATCCCGGGCAGGTGCAGCCCGGCCTTCAACCCTGTCGCCGTGGCGACCACGGTGTCGGCGGCAATCTGCGAGCAGACCACCGAACGCACGCCCTGCAACCCGGCCAGCAGCGACATGAAGAACGTCGTCGCGCCGTAGCAATGCACCACGCACTGCACATCGTCAGCCTTGGTTTCCTGCTGGATCCGAGCGATGGCCGCCTTGAAATCGTATTGGGCAATCTGGTCGCCGTTCCATTCCCGCTTGCTCGCCGGTAGCAGAATGCTCACCCGCAAATCCAGCAACCAGACGTCGTAGTCATGCTTGCACAGGTACTCCAGCAGGTTGGTCTGGATGGTGTCGGTGGAGAAAATGTTCGAACCCACCCCCAAGCCATGCACCAGCATCACCGGGCCCTTTGTGCCGCCCTGATAGCGGGTCAGCCTCAGTTCGACGCCATCCTCGGTGGAAAAGAAATGCACGCTTGGTGGCGGCGCATCCAGCGGCCGTTTTTGCCGTGGCGGTGCATCGGGGTTGAAGTAGATGTCACCGGCGAACACCCCGCCGTAGCTTTCCCAGAGAATGCCGGCGAAGAACTTGCCGAAGCGCGCCAGACCGTCGATGCGCTCGCGCTCGTTGCGGGCGTTGAGCACCTTCATGGTGGTCATCTGTTTGGCGAAATCGGTCGGGTGGATGTGCATCACCCCGCAGCCGATCACCTCGCCACTCTTGTCCGGCCCGCGATACAGAGTGATGTAGAGGGTGCTGGTGTCGTGCCAGATGTTCAGCACGCCATTGTCTTCCGGCACGGTTTTGAAGGCGCTGAAGAAATAATCGCTGCCGTCCTCGGCGGTCAGCTTCATTTCGTAGTTCATGTGGCGCACGCCGACCTGTTGCTGATACTGCTCGAACAGGTTGAACACACCATTGCTGGCGGTCAGCGGCTGAGGCGACAACGCCGCAGCGTTAACCGTGCCGACCAGGGTTGCGGCATGCTCCGGCTCCTTGATCATACGATTGAGGTCGGCGGCAGTGATGGTCAGGGTGAAGTCGATCGGCGAATTGTCCGCTTCGCCCCGCTTGGCCGCGGCTTCATAGACTTTCAGGTCGGTGCTTTGCGCAGCGGTGAAGGCCCGGGAGAAATAGCCCTTCATGGTTTCGGTGAACTGCACACCGAGAGTCTGCGGCACCGACGGTTTACGCGGCGCCGACGGCAGTCTGTAGTCGATGTGCCAGCCGCGATCAGCCGCCAGCAGTCCCATATTGCGCTCGCTCACCGCCGAGATGGTCAGCAGTGGGTTGACCGCCAGCGACGTCGGGATCACCGCACCGTCGGTCACATACAACGAGGCGTACACATCGCTGCCGCTGGCACCACTGAACACCTGCCCCTTGTGGTTGACCACGCCTTGCGCCGCGTCCTCGCCCATCACGCAACCGCCCAACGGATGTACCGAGACGATGCTGTGCTTGAGCAACTTGGTCCAGATCGGATTTTCCACCCAGATCCCGCCCAGCGCCTTGGTGCTCTGGTGCAGCCGTTCGTTGCCGAGTTTGACGTTTTCCTGCTCGCCGACACCCGGCCAGTCGATACGCAGTTGGTCCTTGCTGTCGAGCAGCATGCGTCCGTTGCCGCTGTCGTGACTCATGATCAGGTAGGTCTGCATGTTGTGCAGCGCGCCGTAGTACGGGCCACGCAGGAAGCTCTCGACCTCGCGTTCCTTGTACTTCACCTTGGCGCTGAACGTGTCGTCGCTCGGCACGCCAAGCAACTCGGCGAACCCGGCCATGCTCGGCACCATCGGCCGGCCGAGGGCGCCGGGTATCGAACCTTCTTCGATGACCATGCGGCTGCGCCAATCGCCTTCGGTACGCATATCGATGATCGAGGTAATGCACGGACCGACCGGGTGCATTTCCTTGGCCGGATGCGCGCCGAAACCGATACCGTTGATGCTCTGTTCGCAGTTGTGGCCGAAGCCGAGGATGTCGCCGTTGCCGCTCATGTTCTCGCCGAGCTGGCCGGACATTGCCAGGCCTTTGTCGCGAGAGCGCAGGAGGATTTCGGTGGAGCCGAGAGTGCCGGCAGAGACCACGACGATGTCGGCTTTGACGAACAGGGTCGGCGCGGAAAACTTTTCGCGACCGCTGTCCAGGTACTGGAAGTGCACGATCCAGCCATCGCCGTCGCGCTCCAGATACCGCACCTCGGCCTGACAGAAAATCTCCGCGCCATGGTTCCAGGCGTCCGGCAGGTAATTCATCAGCGTGGTGTTCTTGGCCTTGTTGTTACAGCCCGAAACGCAGTCGCCGCAGTGATTGCACGGCAGCTGCTCGACGCCGACGTGGTTGGTGTTGTTTGGCAGTTTGTCGAAGGTCACGTTGATCGGCGGCTTGTAGAAATGTGCGCCCTGCTTGAGGTAATCCGCGGATTTTTTGTTGGCGTCGAGTTTGGGCAGGTTCGGCGCAGTGTCCGGATAGGGATTGGGCTTGAGCATTTCCCGGGCGCGGGCGTAACCGTCCCTGAGCAGGGTGTCACGGTGTTCGCGCACTTGCGGCGGCCAGCGCGGGTCGTCAAACACCCCGGGCTCCGGTTCCAGGGAGACGTTGGCGTTGATCAACGACGTTCCACCGAGGCCGCAGCCCACCACCACGTTCTGTTGGGCATTGACGTGCAAGTCGAACAGCCCGGTGCGTGAACCGATGTGGCCGTCCGGATCATGCACCTGCAGCTCTTCAGTGGCGGCGAGCATGGTGTTGGGGTACTCGCCGGGGCGGATTTCCCGACCTCGCTCCAGCAGGCACACCCGTTTACCGGCCCGGGACAGGCGCGACGCGGCAATGCCGCCGCCGTAACCGGAACCGATGACGATCACGTCGTAGTGTTCCTTGATCTCGCTGATGGGCGTTGCAATCCGTGTCATGAGTAGGTTCCTCTCAGGCAAATCGGGCAACTCTGAGGTTGCCTGCAATCAATGGGCGAACGGGCACCTGGCCTCCGGGCGCACCCGGCGGCAGCACAACGGTTTGGGCAGGATTCAGGCGCTATAGGCGAGCGCGCTGGTTGGCGGTACGACGCAGCGTGCGTTTGCGCGGCAACGGCGTCGCCAGCAAAGCGCGGAACGTACAGGGATTAGGGGACGAGCGATGGGGCTGGCTATCCATCATGTGTTCTCCCTGAACCTGATGTGGATAAGTGACGGCTGTCCTTGTGCCATTGGAGTGAAGACAGGCGACAGATTGAAGTCAAGGTATTGACCTAGAACTGTATGAAATTTGAGCTATCGCATTGCGCACTATAGCCGGCGGGGCTTGCGGGGTTTGGCGAACAAGTTATCCACATAGCCACCCACAGCAAATGGGGACAACTATGCAAGGGCTGGAAACTTTCTCCACAGAAACTGAAGAAAATCCGTGACTTATTCAAAACCAGAGTTCTCGGCGGGCATAGATCATTTTTTGATCAACACCATGAACGCCACGTTCTACATGGCCTGTGGCGGATGACAAACACCTTATCCACAGAAGCGCCAACAGACTTTGGGGGCAACTTCGAGGGGGCTGTGGAAAACCGCTGATAACCTCGGACTTTCTGAGTTTGCGGACGGTATAACCATGAAAACCGGTGAATTGATCGATTTTTAACCAAACACCTGAAGAGCACGTTTTATATGGCCCGTAGCGGTAAGCGAACATCTTATCCACAGAAACGCCAACAGAGATTGGGGGCAAGTCCTTGCTCCCGCATGCACTCATCCAATGGAAAAGTCGTTCAAAAACCGCAGGTTAAGCTGGGTGTTTCTTGATCTAAGGGCTGTAGCCCCCGATTTGCATGGGCTGTAGCGAGGGGCGAACATGTTATCCACAGAAGCGCTAACAGGGATTGTGGGTAAACACATTGGCGGCAAACTGAAAAGGTCAGATCTTGTTAAAACACGACCGCCCCGACTCGATATCCAGATTCAATTCAAAGTCCTTGAATGCGCGCCACCCGAGCAGAATCGAAGGCACGTATCGCCCAAGCACCAACGACGGCGGGATGGTGAAGCCTGGATAGTATTTGTAGTGAATTGCCATGGTATTGCCCGGCAAGGTCAATACGCCTTTGAAGGTCTGGTAGCGCTCTTGAGAGGCGGCGCTGATGGGCGAGCTGCCAGGGGTCAGGGACGCGACGACGTTCATCGGACTGCCCGGCGAAGCCGACGTCAGGTAATCGATATTCCCGGTATCCACAATCGCCAACGTCACCCGGTTGTCCAGCCTCGCGGTGATGGCCAGTCGTTGGTTGATATCCATTCGGGTGTAGATAATCGGCGAGTCACAGCGCTCGGAAGGCGCGGCATTGAGCTCCAGCGTTTTCCTGGTGATTTTCAGCCGCCCCAGCTTGCTGATCAAATCCAGCCCCAACAAGTTGTCCCTATCGCTGACAAAGACCAGGACGTTCCTGAATTCGCTTGCTCCTACTTTTATGGATTCAAGAATCCCGAGCCTGGCAGACACGTCACGTTCACCATAAAAAGTGCTGTAGGCATAGTGCGAGTCGGTTAGCAGCTTGACCCCCATCAGTTTCGCAGTTTCGTTGTTGACTCGGGTTTGCGGCGCGCCCGTATCGAGAATGAAACGTGAGGAATGACCATTTGCCGCGCTGACATCAATGAATGGCAGCACCTCTTTGGCGATGAGAAACTCACTGGAATAAGGATGAATCGCAAGCACTTCTCGCTGCCTGGTTCTTTTCACAGAGAAATCGTCGAGGGCTCTCAGGGTCGAGAGAGATTCGTTGCCGAACATTGAAAACAATGCTTTCAGCTCTGGATCCCTTTCGATCGCCAGAGCGTGTTTACGCTTGATTGCCAGATAATATTCGGGGAGCTGATTTGCGGCTTTGCCCTCGAATATTCTGGCTAGAACCGACACAGAGCAACTGAGGTTTTCAGCAGCATCCAGCACTTTCTCGCACTGCTGCCTCAGCTGCACCAGAGACGCTTTCTGCCCCTGCTCAGACTCCATCCACTGATAGAAATCCGCAACGCCATCGGCACGTGCCGCAGGAGCCTTTGTCTGGATGGCAGACATCAATCCCGAAGACAGACACATGGCCGATGCAAAGAGCATCAGGGCCCGACCGCAAGCGTTCATATACAACCCATTCATAAAAGCCAGGTTTTATGAGTAAGCGCTGAACGTCAGATAGCTCCCGAAACCGTGCTGCACCCTTAAACAGCGCATAGAAAACTGTAGTTCAACGGGCTGGGGTACGCAGGGTGACAAAGGTTATCCATGGCGTTGTGGATAACCGCCGTTTGCACTTTCACGCGGCAGGATCAAGGCCTGTGCATAAGATAGGCTTCACCGGTGACGCGGATCATTGGATGAGGGGTGACCTGGCAGGTTTTGATGATCCCGAAACCGTGCCGCTCGTAAAAGCGCCGGGCGCCAGTGTTGGCGGCATAGTCGATCAGGCTCAGGCCATCGAGCCCCAGTCGGTCGGCACGTTCTTGAGCATGGGCGAGAAACTGCACGCCCAGCCCCCGATTGCGCCAGCCTTCATGCAGGGCCAGGCTGGAGATGTACAGAGTATCGGGCACCTCCATGTCGGCGTAAGGCGCCAGTACCGGATCGGTCGTCGGCTCTGCCAGTGGATCGTGACGCATCACGTAGCTGTGCATCATGCCAATGACCTGGCCACCGGCCTCGGCAATCAGGCAGTTCTGGTAGGAGAAATCCACGTCGTCGCGGGCATACCGAATGGCGCCGACATCCAACAGATCCTGGCCGGGCTCTGCGATCTGGCTCCAGATGTAATCTGAAGCGCCCTCGGATGAAATCTGGAACAAGCGCGCAATCTCACGCGCATCCGCGCGCACTGCCGAACGAAATTCAACTGCCATTGTTCCCCCATAAATGTCGGTGAGATGAAGCCTTTCTGTGGGAGCGGGCTTGCTCGCGAAAGCGGCGGGTCAGGCAATATTCATGTCGACTGACACGCCCCCTTCGCGAGCAAGCCCGCTCCCACATTTGATCCAGGGTGACTATTTGTCAGCGGACCACACCTTCTTCAATCAGCAACTTGAGGATCGCTTCAGCCCCTGCTTGTGCCGTAACGCCCTTGAGCACCTGCCCGCCTCCGCCACTGGCCTTGGCCGTCGCGGCTTTCATGCGGTCGGCACCGCTCTTGGCCTTGATCACCTTCAGGCGCTTGGGTCGGGGCTTGGCCGGTTGCAGGCTGGCGACCGCAAGCAGTTCATCGTCAATGACTTCAACCTCCTGCGCTTGCAGCACGCCGCGTCGGGCCGGGCCATAGGCACTCTGCCGAGGCTTGGGTGCAGCATTATCCACCGTCGCCAGAAACGGCAGGCGCACCTTCAACCGACGACGTTGACCGCGCGGCAAGGCTTGCAACACCAGCGCCGAACTGCCATCGATGGACTCGACCTGCGCCAGTCCCACCACCAGCGGCCAGCCCAGGCTTTCCGCCAGCAGAAACGGCAACATGCCAGAGCCTTCACCGGTTTCCGCCTGACTGCCAGTCAACACCACCTGAGCACCGGCATCGCGCAGATACTCGGTCAGTGCCGGTAGCGCGTCGGCGCCTTGCGGTTGCTCCAGCACATGCAGTTGCTCCAGGCCCATGCCCAGGTAAGCGCGCAATGCAGGCTCGGCAATGTCGCCGGCATGCAGCACTTGCAGGTTATCCCCAGCCAGTAGCAGGCCCAGTTCTACTGCCCGCGCATCCTGTTCCGCGCGACGCGGCCGACCGGACGTCGGGTGGGCACCGATGGACACCAGGCTGATGATTTTCGTGCTCATAACCCTTTCCTTCCCTTAAGCCGCATCGCGCTTGGCGTCGTTGCGGTAAGCCTCTACCGCCTCGATCAAGGCTTGAAGAATCTCCGCGCTCTCGCCGATCACCGAGAGGTCCGCACGCTTGATCATGTCGCAGCCAGGGTCGAGGTTGATCGCCACCACCTTGTCACAGGCACCAATGCCTTGCAGGTGCTGGATCGCCCCGGAAATCCCCACCGCCACATAGACCCGTGCGGTGACCCAGGTGCCGGATGCCCCGACCTGACGGTCGCGAGCCATGAAGCCATCGTCCACTGCCACCCGCGATGCGCCTTCGGTCGCACCAAGGGCTTCTGCTGTCCTGTGGAAAAGTCCCCAATCCTTGACCCCGTTGCCGCCGGAGAAAATGAACTCGGCTTCGGCCATGGGAATTGCTGCCGGATCGACGGCCACCGCGCCCAGATCTTCGATCCGCGACAGGCTGCGCACCACGGTTGTGGATAACTCCACAGGCAGCGCTTCGTGACGGGTTTCGCTGACAGGTTCAGCGCACTCGGCAGCCGCCAGAATCAAGCGCGCCAGCGGACGGGCAAGGTCTTGCAGACCCGCACCGGCGCGGCCGATGCACTCCTGATCCTTGACTTGCCAGACCCGCGTGGCCGGGCGTTCGCCCAGTGCCGCGGCAAAACGCCGGCCGAGTTCGCCACCGCCACTGCGGCTGTCCGGCAGCAACCAGTGACGCGGGCTGAACTGGTTATCCACAGCCCGCAGGCCCTGGACCCGTTGTTCCGGTGCATAACCGTTGAATTCTTCGCCATCCAGCACCAGCAGGCGGTCGACGCCCGCCGTGGCGAAAGCGTTTTCCTTGTGCTCGCCGAACACCACCGCCAGCACCGCGCCGTCCTTGCCGGCCAGTTGATGGGCAAGGCCCAGCAAGTCGCGGTCGTGACTGCTCAAGCGACCACCGACCATGTCTGGCACCACGCTGATGTAAAACGCCGGCGCGGCCACCTGATGCAATGGCAATTGCACTTCGACAGCGGCTGAACGCTTAGTCGCCCCGCCCTGCTGTGCGCCGCTGCGGTCGATGCGCTTGATGCCGTTGGGGCCGATAAAGCCAATGCCATGGGGATTCTTGCGGATGACGCCGTTCGGCCCCATCCAGCTGTGTTGCGCCGGCTGCATGGCCGCGTGCAGCGGATGCAGACGGTTGCGGGCGATCCATTCGGCCCGGGGGTCGCGGCGGATAATGTCGCTCATCAGTGGGCCTCCGCAGGTTCGCGCTTGGCGGGTGTCTTGGCGGGTGCGGCGTCGTCGAGCAACGCGTCTGCCACCAGTTCGGCAATGTCCTTGATCAGCGGCCGGGGTTCGACCACGCCTTCGAGCATCGCCGTGCATTGTGGACAACCCACGGCCACCAGTTCGGCACCGGTCTCGCGGATGTCTTCCATGCGCATGTCGGGAATGCGTTGCTTGCCGGGAATGTCGGTGATCGGCGCGCCGCCACCACCGCCGCAGCAGCGCGAGCGGAAGCCGGAACGTTGCATCTCTTTCACTTCGATCCCGAGGGCCCGCAGTACCTCGCGCGGTGCCTCGTATTCGCCGTTGTAGCGCCCGAGGTAGCACGGGTCGTGGTAGGTCACGCTGTCGCCTTTGTGCTGACCGAGGTTCAGCGCGCCGGCCTGGATGATTTCCGCCATGTAGGTGCTGTGGTGCTGCACCAGGTAGTTGCCATCAAACGCGCCGTACTCGTTTTTCAGCACGTGGAAGCTGTGCGGATCGCAGGTGACGATGCGGTTGAAGCTGTACTTGGCCAGGGTCTGGATGTTGCGCTTGGCCAACAGCTGGAAGGTTGCTTCGTCGCCCAGGCGCCGCGCCACGTCACCGCTGTCGCGCTCTTCGAGGCCGAGCACGGCGAAGTCGATTTTCGCTGCCTTGAGCACTTTGACGAAGGCGCGCAGGGTGCGCTGGTTGCGCATGTCGAAGGCGCCGTCGCCGACCCAGAACAGCACGTCGGTGGATTTCTTTTCACTGAGCAGATTGAGGTTCAAGTCCGCTGCCCAGTTCATCCGCCCGCCCGGCGCGAAGCCGCCCGGGTTGTCGGTGGCGATCAGGTTTTCCAGGACTTCCGCGCCTTTGTTCGGCGTGGCGCCCTTTTCCAGAGTCAGATGACGGCGCATGTCGACGATGGCATCGACGTGCTCGATCATCATCGGGCATTCCTCGACGCAGGCGCGGCAGGTGGTGCACGACCACAGAGTTTCAGCGTCCACCAGACCGTTGACGATCGGTTGATGCGGATTACCGGCGTGCTCACCGATGGCCTTGCCCGGATACGGACTGCCAGCGAACTTCGCATCGGTGCCACCGGCCAGGCCGACGACCATGTCCTGAATCAGTTTTTTCGGGTTCAGCGGCTGGCCGGCAGCGAACGCCGGGCATGCTGCTTCGCATTTACCGCACTGCACGCAGGCGTCGAAACCGAGCAACTGGTTCCAGGTAAAATCCTTGGGTTTTTCCACACCCAGTGGCGCAGTCAGGTCGCCAAGATCCAGCGGCTTCAAACCAGTGGAACGGCCACCACCGAAGCGCTCGGCGCGACGGTGCCAGGCCAGGTGCAAGGCACCGGCAAAGGCGTGCTTCATCGGCCCGCCCCAGGTCATGCCGAGGAACAGTTCCGACACGCCCCACAACACACCAACCCCGAGAATCGCCGCCAACAGCCAGCCACCGAAGTTTTCCGGGAGGATGCCCGCCACCGGCAGGGTCACCAGGAAGAACGAGGCCGAGAACGCCAGCAGGCTTTTCGGCAGGCGCATCCACGGGCCTTTCGACAGGCGCGCCGGCGGATTGCGCCGACGCAGGTAAACAAAGATCGCGCCGACGAACATGACCGCCGTCATCAGCAGCAGCGCATAGCCGAGGAAACGGTTATGCAGGCCGAAACCATGTACCAGAATCGCCAGCACGATGGACGCCACCGCACCGCCAGCCGTGGCGACGTGGGTATTGGCAATGTATTTGTCCCGCGCCACCACATGGTGCAAGTCGACCATGTAGCGCTTGGGCATGGCGAACAGGCCACCGATAAGGTCGACTTTCGAAGCCCGGCCTCGGCGCCACATGGCCACCCGCCGCAACGCGCCCAGGACACCAAGGCCCAGGGCTGCGAACAACAGGATTGGAAGAAGGGTGTTCAACATGGTGGAGCTCCCAAAGACCGCAGGGTCTTGCAGGCCAAACTACCTGGATGCCTTGCCCGATTCCTGTGTAGGAGCGAGCTCGCTCGCGAAAAACCTGAGAACGTCGCGTTAAATCAGACTCCCCGCGTCATCGTTCACGTCCATCGCGAGCAAGCTCGCTCCTACAAGGGTTATCCACAAGCCGTTAGAAATCCTTGCACAGCCGCAGCGCGTCGTAGATCGCCGCGTGTACGTTACGCTGGGCCACGCAGTCGCCGATGCGGAAAAGCAGGTAGCCGTCGCCGCTCTGTTCCAGGCATGGCTGCGGCTTGATCGCGAACAAGGCTTCGACGTCGATCTGGCCTTTGTTACGCGAGCCTTCCTTCAGCGCGTAGTAGATTTCTTCATCCGGGCGCACGCCGTTTTCAACGACCACCTGGTCCACCACCCGCTCCTCTTTGGCGCCGGTGTATTCGTTTTCCAGCACCGCCACCAGCTTGTCGCCTTCGCGGTAGACCTTCTCCAGCATCATGTCGCCGGTCATGATCACTTCTTTCGGATACATACTGCGGTAGTAAGTCGGGAACGACGTACCGCCAATCGCCACGCCAGGCTTGATGTCGTCGGTGACGATCTCGACCTGACTGCCCTTGTCGGCAATGAAGTCGGCGGTCGACATGCCGGTGAATTCGCAAATGGTGTCGTAGACCAGTACGTTCTTGCCCGGCGCTACCTTGCCATCGAGAATGTCCCAGCTACTGACCACCAGACCTTCAGCCGCACCCCAATGCTCGTTCTGCTCGATGAACGGATGACCGCCGACCGCCAGCACCACCACATCCGGACGCAGGTCCATGATGGTCGGCGCATCCGCCGCGGTGCCCAGGCGCAGGTCGACTTTCAACCGTGCCAGTTCCAGCTGATACCAGCGGGTGATACCGGCGATCTGGTCACGCTGCGGCGCTTTCGACGCCGTGGTGATCTGCCCACCGATGAATTCCTTCTTCTCGAACAGGGTCACGTCGTGACCACGCTCGGCGGCCACACGAGCGGCTTCCATCCCCGCCGGGCCAGCACCGACCACCACCACCTTGCGTTTTTTACCGGTGGTTTTCTCGATGATGTGCGGCACGCCCATGTATTCACGGGAGGTTGCCGCGTTCTGGATGCACAACACATCCAGGCCCTGATACTGACGGTCGATGCAGTAGTTGGCACCGACGCACTGTTTGATCTGGTCGACCTGGCCCATCTTGATCTTGGCGATCAGGTGCGGGTCGGCGATGTGGGCACGGGTCATGCCGACCATGTCGACGTAACCGCCTTCCAGAATACGGGTGGCCTGGTTCGGGTCCTTGATGTTCTGCGCGTGCAGCACGGGAACCTTGACCACTTCCTTGATACCGGCCGCCAGATGCAGGAACGGCTCCGGTGGATAACTCATGTTCGGAATCACGTTGGCCAGGGTGTTGTGGGTGTCGCAACCCGAACCCACGACGCCGATGAAATCGAGCATGCCGGTGTCGTCGTAATACTTGGCGATCTGCTTCATGTCCTCGTGGGACAGGCCATCGGGGTGAAATTCGTCACCGCAGATACGCATGCCCACGCAGAAATCGTCACCGACCTCGGCGCGCACGGCTTTGAGCACTTCCAGACCGAACTTCATGCGGCCTTCGAAGGTGCCGCCCCATTCGTCGGTACGCTTGTTGACCCGAGGGCTCCAGAACTGGTCGATCATGTGCTGGTGCACGGCCGACAGTTCGACGCCGTCCAGGCCACCGGCCTTGGCGCGACGCGCAGCTTGCGCGTAGTTGCCGATCACCCGCCAGATTTCTTCCGGCTCGATGGTTTTGCAGGTGGCGCGGTGCACCGGTTCACGAATACCGGACGGCGACATCAGCGTCGGCCAGTTGAAGCCGTCCCAACGGGAGCGACGGCCCATGTGGGTAATCTGGATCATGATCTTGGCGCCGTGCTTGTGCATGGCGTCGGCCAGATTCTGGAAGTGCGGAATGATGCGATCGGTGGACAGGTTCACCGAGCTCCACCATTCCTGCGGGCTGTCGATGGCGACTACGGACGAACCGCCGCAAATCGCCAGGCCGATCCCGCCCTTGGCTTTCTCTTCGTAGTACTTGACGTACCGATCGGTGGTCATGCCGCCGTCGGTCGCATAAACCTCGGCGTGCGCGGTGCTGAGCACGCGGTTACGGATGGTCAGTTTGCCGATCTGGATCGGCTGGAACATTGCTTCGAAAGCCATGGCGGGTTCCTCGACTTACAACGGCTTGACGATAAACAAGCCGTCTTCGTGGCCCTCTTCGGAGCCACCGTAGACTTGCTCGGCCACGGTGCGGATCTTGCTGCCGCGAGCGGCGAGAATCTGATCCATCGCACCGGCAAACCAACCGGTGAACATGTAGTCGACCTTGCGCCCGACCTTGCCGTAGACGTAGACGAACGCCGAGTGCTCGAGTTTGACACTGGCGGTGCCTTTTTCGAGGTCGATGTCCTGGATCTTGAACAGGCCCCAGCCGCGCTGCGACAGGCGCTTCATGTAGTGCTCGAACACCGCGACACCTTCCAGGCCGTGGCATTCGGCCTCTTTTTCACACCAGTGCCAGGCGGACTTGTAGCCGGCCTTGTAGAGGATTTCGGCATAGGCTTCAGCGCCCAGCACTTCCTCGATGCCCATGTGGTTGTTGACGAAGAAATGGCGCGGTACATACAGCATCGGCAGGGCGTCGGAGGTCCAGACACCGGTTTCGCTGTCGACTTCGATTGGCAATTGCGGGGCGATCTTGGCCATGGAAACTTGACTCCAGAAAATTCGTTGTGTGTTTTGCGTAGCAGCTGCCGAGGTACGAGGCTGCGTTGCGTGTCCGTAGGACCGCCCTCGGGGGCCGCTTCGCAGCCCGACGCAGCCTCGTACCTCGGCAGCTGCTACAAGGGATCGTTGTTCAAAGTGGGCTTATTCGCCCCAAACGTCTTTCAGGACGTTCACCCAGTTCTCGCCCATGATCTTGCGTACCACGCGCTCGGAATGGCCGCGCTTGAGCAGGGTCTCGGTCAGGTTCGGGAACTCGCCCACGGTGCGGATGCCCAGCGGGTTGATGATCTTGCCGAAGCTGGTCAGGCGGCGGGCGTAGCCCTTGTCGTGGGTCAGGTATTCGAAGAAGTCCTGGCCATGGCCCTGGGTGAAGTCAGTGCCGATGCCGATGGCGTCTTCGCCGACGATGTTCATCACGTACTCGATGGCTTCGGCGTAGTCGTCGATGGTCGAATCGATGCCCTTGGCCAGGAACGGAGCGAACATGGTCACGCCGACAAAACCGCCGTGGTCGGCAATGAACTTGAGTTCTTCATCGGATTTGTTGCGCGGGTGCTCCTTGAGCCCCGACGGCAAGCAGTGGGAGTAGCAGACCGGCTTCTTCGATTCGAGGATGACTTCTTCGGAAGTCTTGGAGCCAACGTGGGACAGGTCGCACATCACGCCTACCCGGTTCATCTCGGCGACGATTTCGCGACCGAAGCCCGACAGGCCACCGTCACGCTCGTAGCAACCGGTGCCCACCAGGTTCTGGGTGTTGTAGCACATCTGCACGATGCCAACGCCGAGCTGCTTGAACACCTCGACATAGCCGATCTGGTCTTCATAGGCGTGGGCATTCTGGAAGCCGAAGAGGATGCCGGTCTTGCCCAGTTCCTTGGCCTTGCGGATGTCGGCGGTAGTGCGCACCGGCATCACCAGGTCGCTGTTCTCGCGGATCAGCTTCTGGCTCGCGGCAATGTTGTTGACGGTGGCCTGAAAGCCCTCCCACACCGACACGGTGCAGTTGGCCGCGGTCAAACCGCCCTTGCGCATGTCTTCGAACAGTTCACGGTTCCACTTGGCAATAATCAGCCCGTCGATAACGATGCTGTCGGCGTGCAATTCGGCTGGGCTCATCAGGCTGTCCCCTATTAGCGATTCATGCGCCGAATCGTCTGCCGGCGCTTTGGGGCCAGCATATGCCTCGGTGCCCAAGCAGCCGGGTGCAAAAACGACAGGGGGTTTGCCGAAAGCGTCAATCCGCGACAAAGGGTCGTCTTCAGCCACGATCGCCTCCCTGTTCAAGGCCCTCGGCTTGGGCCAGAATTCGCCGCATCAATGGAATAGAGCGGCGACCTGAATGAAATCCATCCTTCTGGCTTTGGCACTGATTGCGACCGGCGTACACGCAGCGCAGGAGTCCGACGACAACCCGTGCGACAAAGTCGAAAACGACGTCCAGACCCTTGAGTGCTCGGCCTTCAGCAAAACCACCGCCGAAGACCTGCTCAAGGAAAACCTGCAGGGCCTGACCGAGCGCATGCAGTCGCAATACGGCAAAAACCCGTCGCAACTGGCCGACATCACGACCAAGCTCAAGGCCGCGCAACAGCAATGGTTGAAGACCCGGGATGCCGACTGCGCCGTGGAGGCCTTCCCGGCCACGAGTGGCAGCAAGGCATTCACCATTGCCCAGAACGATTGCATCGCGCGGATGAGTGACGAGCGGTCGGAGTTTTTGGAGTCGATTGGGCAGGAGTGATCCTGAATATTCCGGTGAAAGCTGGCACTACCACCGGCTTTCAATCGCCAAAAACCCCTTTCCCACAAAGCACTTTGATCTGACCTACAGCGTCTGTCCAAAGCCGTTGCTCTGCGGGCTTTTCACGCAACATGCCGAAAAATGTTGTTGATGGCCAACCAAAAAAATATAAGCAAAGATTCAATAATCTTATAAAAGACTTATATTCTTCCGCGATGAACGTACCTACTGACATCCAAATCATCAACGACGCCGAAGGCAATCCCGCCTTTGTTGTCATTCCCTATGCACAATACGTGGCGCAGAAAATCGAACCAGACTTGATCCCCCATGAGGTGGTGAGCCGTATCGTCGATGGCGCTACCCCAATCCGCGCATGGCGCGAACACTTGAACCTTACCCAGGATGAAGTGGCCAAACGCATGGGTATTTCTCAACCCGCTTTCGCCCAACAGGAAACAGCCGCCAAGCCCCGTAAAGCCACTCGCGAAAAAATCGCTTTGGCGTTTGGCATCACTGCCAATCAGCTTGAGCTGTAAGCTGCTTACCTTCTGTCACTAACGGGATTCAACATGAAAGTCTGCGGTATCGAAATCAAAGGCAGCGAAGCGATCATTGCCGTGGCGTCCCTAGACGATCAGGCGCTGAACCATGTCGCCCTCGCCACCAAGAAAATTGCTCTGGAGGATGACGACGAAGCTGCCAACGTCAAAGTGTTCGCAGCCCAGGTCGCCTCGTTTGTCCGTGAGAATTCCATCGACCGCATCGCGATAAAGAAACGCAGCAAGAAAGGCGAATTCGCCGGCGGGCCGACCACGTTCAAGATCGAAGGGGTTTTCCAGCTGCTGGAGAATTGCGAGGTGACCTTGCTGTCGCCGCAGACCATCAATGCCCAGGCCAAAAAGCACAATTTCGAACTGCCGGGAGCGCTGAACAAGTATCAGCATGAAGCGTATAAGGCCGCATGCTCTGCACTGATGAAAAAATAAGCACGCCGCAGGTCAACCTGTAGGAGCGAGCCTGCTCGCGATAGCGGTCTGTCAGGAACTTAGGTGCTGGCGGACCCACCGCTATCGCGAGCAGGCTCACTCCCGCAGGTTTCTCTGGTGTTGCCAAAACAGGGTGAACCCCCAAGCTTCGTCATGCTTTCGCTGTACGCCGATCCTCCCGCGGGCACCGCGCATATTTCGCCCGATAACTGCGGGTGAAATACGAAGGCGATTCAAACCCGCAGGCAATGCTCACCTCCAGCACGCTCATGTCGGTCTGACGCAGCAACTGCCGCGCTTTTTCCAACCGTAACCGCAGGTAGAAATTGCTCGGTGTGTCGTTCAAGTACAGGCGAAACAGGCGCTCCAGCTGCCGCCGCGTCACCTTGATCGATTCCGCCAGTTCCAGGGTGCTGAGCGGCGGTTCGCTGTGCTGCTCCATCTCGCCAATCACATGCACCAGTTTCTTGTTGCTGATGCCGTAGCGCGTGGCGACTTCCATGCGTTGGTGGTCTTTGCGCGGGCGGATGCGGCCGAGCACGAATTGCTCACTGACCTGGATCGCCAGCTCGGGACCGTGGGCCTGGGCGATCAGATCCAGCATCAGGTCAATGGAAGCGGTGCCGCCGGCGGAGGTAATGCGTCGGCGGTCGATCTCGAACAACTCCTGGGTGACGCTGAGCTGTGGATAGGATTCCTTGAAGGCGTCGATGGCTTCCCAGTGCAGGGTCAGGCGATGGCCGTCGAGCAAACCCGCCTCGGCGAGGATGAAGCTGCCGGTGTCGATAGCGCCGAGGGTCACGCCCTCGTTGTCCAGGCGGCGCAGCCAGTGTTCCAGCGCCGGGGTGGCGAATTTCAGTGGTTCGAAACCAGCGACCACCAGCAGCGTCGCACCTTTTTTCAACGGTTCCAGCGCCGCATCGGCGTTGACCGACATGCCGTTACTGGCCAGCACTGCCCCGCCGTCAGCACTCAACACATGCCAGCGATAAAGCTCGCCGCGAAAGCGATTGGCGACCCGCAACGGCTCGATGGCCGAGATAAATCCGATAGCCGAGAAACCCGGCATCAACAAGAAGTAGAAATCCTGGGACATGGAGCGCACTCGCTTAGCAGGTAACAAGAGGCCAGGTAACGAGAGGGCGGGCAGCGTAGGGACGTTGATACGCCACTTGCGAGCGGCATACAAGAGCACAGGTCGCTGCAGTGCAAGAGCTGGTCGCCGCAGTGCGCTTTCACGGCCGCTTAGCTGCGTAACTTGGCATCACCGGCGCACAAAGACGACCGGACCCACAATAATGAAACTGCCGAGGAACCTGAGAATGAAACGACTGATCAGCAGCTGTGTTCTTGCACTCAGTGGTACCGCTTTGCTGAGTGCCAGTGTCATGGCCGCCGAACCCGCCGCATGCCAGAACGTGCGCATGGGTGTGGTGAACTGGACCGACGTGATCGCGACCAGTGCCATGACCCAGGTATTGCTCGATGGCCTCGGCTACAGCACCAAACAAACCAGCGCCTCCCAGCAAATCATCTTCGCCGGGATCCGCGACCAGCGTCTGGATCTGTTCCTCGGCTACTGGAACCCGCTGATGACCCAGACCATCACCCCGTTCGTCGACGCCAAACAGGTCAAGGTGCTTGAAGCGCCAAGCCTGCAAGACGCCCGAGCGACCCTCGCCGTGCCGACCTACCTCGCCGACAAGGGCCTGAAAACCTTCGCTGACATCGCCAAATTCGAAAAAGAACTGGGCGGCAAGATCTACGGCATCGAGCCCGGCTCGGGCGCCAACACCCAGATCAAGGCGATGATCGCCAAGAACCAGTTCGGCCTCGGCAAGTTCCAGCTGGTCGAATCCAGCGAAGCCGGCATGCTCGCCGCTGTGGATCGCGCCGTGCGTCGCAACGAAGCCGTGGTGTTCTTCGGCTGGGCGCCGCACCCGATGAACGTCAACGTGAAAATGACCTACCTCACCGGCAGTGAAAACGCCCTTGGGCCGGACGAAGGCAAGGCCACGGTATGGACCGTCACCGCGCCGACATACGCCGAACAATGCCCGAACATCGGTCGTTTGCTGACCAACCTGACCTTCACCGCCGAAGACGAGAGCCGGATGATGCAGCCGCTGCTGGATCACAAGGACGCTTTCGAGTCGGCCAAGCAATGGCTCAAGGATCACCCGCAGGACAAAAAACGCTGGCTTGAAGGCGTCACCACCTTCGATGGCAAACCGGCCGCTGAAAACCTGAAACTGACCAGTAAATAAACCCGAACGAACCACCGTCTCGCAGCCCCGACGGGCTGCGAACGGGACCATCACGCCCGGCCAAAACCAAAAACTCGCCTGTAAGGAACCGCCAAATGAACCACGACGTCATCATCACCTGCGCACTCACCGGTGCTGGCGACACGACCGCCAAGAGCCCACACGTGCCGGTCACCCCGAAACAAATCGCGGCTGCCGCCGTGGAAGCCGCCAAGGCCGGCGCCACCGTGGTGCACTGCCATGTGCGCGACCCGCAAACCGGCAAGTTCAGCCGTGACGTGGCGCTGTACCGCGAAGTGATGGAGCGCATCCGCGAGGCGGACGTCGACATCATCGTCAACCTCACCGCCGGCATGGGCGGCGACCTGGAGATCGGTGCCGGCGAAAATCCGATGGAATTCGGTCCGAATACCGACCTGGTAGGCCCGCTGACCCGCCTGGCCCACGTCGAAGAACTGCTGCCGGAAATCTGCACCCTCGATTGCGGCACCCTGAACTTCGGCGACGGCGACACCATTTACGTGTCCACCCCGGCGCAACTGCGCGCCGGCGCCAAACGCATTCAAGAACTGGGCGTAAAGGCCGAGCTGGAAATCTTCGACACCGGCCACCTGTGGTTCGCCAAGCAGATGATCAAGGAAGGCCTGCTCGATAACCCGTTGTTCCAGCTGTGCCTGGGCATCCCTTGGGGCGCACCGGCGGACACCACCACCATGAAAGCCATGGTCGACAACCTGCCCGCCGATGCGGTCTGGGCCGGCTTCGGTATCGGTCGCATGCAGATGCCGATGGCTGCGCAAGCGGTGTTACTCGGCGGCAACGTGCGGGTCGGCCTGGAAGACAACCTGTGGCTGGACAAGGGCGTGCTGGCGACCAACGGCCAACTGGTCGAACGCGCCACGGAAATCCTCAGCCGCCTCGGTGCCCGGGTGCTGACCCCGGCTGAAGGCCGGGCAAAAATGGGCCTGACCAAGCGCGGCTGATTCACAACAACTTTCCCCCTGTGGGAGCGAGCTTGCTCGCGATGACGTCGGTACATCCGAAGCATCATCTGCGGCAGGAATACCGCCATCGCGAGCAAGCTCGCTCCCACAGTTTTTTTTCCGAGCCAAATTCAGGAATTGACCATGAGCTTCATCACCGAAATCAAAACCTTCGCCGCCCTGGGCAGCGGTGTCATCGGCAGCGGCTGGGTGTCCCGCGCCCTCGCCCATGGCCTCGATGTAGTGGCCTGGGATCCGGCACCCGGCGCTGAAGCAGCCCTGCGCAAACGCGTCGCCAACGCTTGGGGTGCGCTGGAGAAACAAGGCCTGGCGCCGGGTGCATCGCAGGATCGCCTGCGCTTTGTCGCGACCATTGAAGAGTGCGTGCGCGATGCCGATTTCATCCAGGAAAGCGCCCCGGAACGACTGGAGCTGAAACTGGAACTGCACAGCAAAATCAGCGCGGCGGCCAAGCCCAATGCGTTGATCGGTTCCAGCACCTCCGGCCTGTTGCCGAGTGAATTCTACGAAAGCTCCACGCACCCGGAACGCTGCGTGGTCGGTCACCCGTTCAACCCGGTTTACCTGCTGCCATTGGTGGAAGTGGTCGGTGGCAAAAACACGGCCCCTGAAGCGGTGCAAGCCGCGATGAAAGTCTATGAATCCCTCGGCATGCGCCCGCTGCATGTACGCAAGGAAGTACCGGGTTTCATCGCCGACCGCCTGCTCGAAGCGCTATGGCGTGAGGCGCTGCACCTGGTCAACGACGGCGTGGCGACCACTGGCGAGATCGACGATGCCATCCGCTTCGGCGCAGGCTTGCGCTGGTCGTTCATGGGTACGTTCCTGACCTACACCCTCGCCGGTGGTGATGCCGGCATGCGTCACTTCATGGCCCAGTTCGGCCCGGCGTTGCAATTGCCATGGACCTACCTGCCGGCGCCGGAGCTGACCGACAAACTGATCGACGACGTGGTCGATGGCACCAGCGATCAACTGGGCAAACACAGCATTTCGGCGCTGGAGCGCTATCGTGATGACTGCCTGCTGGCGGTGCTGGAAGCGGTGAAGACCACCAAAGAGAAACATGGGATGGCCTTCAGCGAGTAAACCTTATGTTATGAGGCCAGCAGTACCGGCCTCTTCGCGGGCAAGCCCGCTCCCACAGGGGAATGCATTCCAATGTAGGAGCGAGCTTGCTCGCGATAGCGGCAGCCCAGTCACCATCAATGTTGGAACTAACATCATGCCCACCCTCACCACCTACCAAACCACCATCATCCCCGACTGGGTCGACTACAACGGCCACCTGCGCGACGCCTTCTACCTGCTGATTTTCAGCTACGCCACCGACGCCCTGATGGACCGCCTGGGACTCGACAGCAACAGCCGCGAGGCCAGCGGCAACTCGCTGTTCACCCTCGAACTGCACCTCAACTACCTGCACGAAGTGAAGCTCGACGCCCAAGTCGAAGTGCGCACCCAAATCATCGCCCACGACAGCAAGCGCGTGCACCTCTATCACAGCCTGCATCTGGTCGGTGATGACCAGGCGCTGGCGGGCAATGAACAGATGCTGCTGCACGTGGATCTCGCCGGGCCGCGTTCGGCACCGTTCAGCGACCTGTCCTTGAGCCGGCTGCAAGCCATCGTCACCGAACAGGCGGACCTGCCCACGCCCGAGTACATTGGCCGAGTGATCGCTTTACCCCCAAAAAAATAACAAGGAGATCGCCATGAACACCGCCGCTGCATTTGCCGACTTTCGTACCTATCCATTGATCAGTGCGCTGACCGGCGTGCAGACCCTGGTGGACCGTGTTTTGGTGAAGTGGGCCGACGATCGCGTCAGCCCTTTCCACCATCAATGGCTGCGGGATAACTGCCCGTGCCCGCAATGCGTCTACACCGTGACCCGCGAGCAAGTGCTGGAAATCGTCGATGTGGCTCAAGACCTGATGCCCGATAACGCCCGTATCGACAGCGATGGCTGCCTGGCGGTGGATTGGCAGGACGGCCACTGCAGCCGCTTCGACCCTGGCTGGCTGCGCGCCCATGCCTACGACGACGAGTCACGCGCCGAACGTCTGGCAGGCAAACCTAAAGCCAGGCTCTGGCACAACGATTTGCAGTTGCCGGTGTTCGAGTATCAAGCACTGATGAACGACCCTGAGGCCTTGTTGCAATGGCTGTTGGCGGTGCGCGATGTCGGATTGACCCAGGTCCGTGGCGTGCCCACCGAACCCGGTTCCCTGAAGCTGATCGCGCAACGGATTTCCTTCATCCGCGAGAGCAATTTCGGCGTGCTGTTCAACGTGCAATCCAGGGCTGACGCCGACAGCAATGCCTATACCGCCTTCAACCTGCCGCTGCACAGCGATTTGCCGACCCGGGAGTTGCAACCGGGGCTGCAATTCCTGCATTGCCTGGTCAATGACGCCGAGGGCGGCGAGAGCATTTTTGTCGACGGATTTGCCATTGCCGACGCCCTGCGCCGGGAAGACCCCGAATCCTTCAGAAGCCTGTGCGAAATCCCCGTGGAGTTTCGCAACAAGGACCGCCATAGCGACTACCGCTGTCTCGCACCGATCATCGCCCTGGATGCGTTGGGCCAGGTGTCGGAAATCCGCATGGCAAACTTTCTGCGCGGGCCGTTCGATGCCTCAGTTGAGCAGATGCCCAAGCTCTATCAAGCCTATCGGCGCTTTATCGCGATGACCCGCGAGCCTCGATTCAGGTTGATGCAGCGGCTCAATCCCGGTGAGCTGTGGTGCTTCGACAACCGTCGCACCCTCCATGCCCGCAACGCCTTCGACCCCGCCACCGGGGCGCGGCATTTCCAGGGCTGCTATGTCGACAGGGATGAGTTGTTGTCACGCATTTTGGTGTTGCAACGCTAATCCGCGTCATCGTTCATCGCGAGCAAGCTCGCTCCCACAGTTGATCTGTTCTCTCTTGGGAACACGGTTAAATGTAGGAGCGAGCCTGCTCGCGATGGCGCCCGAAAAGGCAACACAAGAACCCTGATTCACAAACAAAAAAAAGCCCCGATCAAGCCGTGACAGGATCGAGGCAGAGGGTACTGTTGAGGAGCCGCCATGCGAGGGTGACCAAACCTTCGTGAAGCGAGCTGGGTCCAGTGTGCCCACTCCTCTGCACGGCAAGTTAGCCGAAAACGACCTGTTCATAGGTATTGCGGCCATTGCGACAATTCGCCCTTGCCGCCACCTTGTGGCCCTACCAGAATCGAGCCACGACACCGTTCCCTGAAGAAGGATTGCGTCATGATGCACGCCGATTTGATAGACCAGGAAGACCTGTTGGGCCAGCTCAAGTCGTTGGGATTCGAAGTGCCCACCGGCGCCACTGCCGAGCAGGCCTGCGAGTGCGCGGTACGGGGATTGAATGATGTGCGGGCGATGACGCTGAGGACCATGGTCAAGCAGATGTACACCAGCAGCGCGACCATCCTGCCGGCGGTGCGCCAGGCGATCGACAAGCAGTTGTTGCCGGCGTTGGCGGAGTATCAACAGAGCCACACAGGCCGATAAAAAGCCTTCGCGGGCAAGCCCGCTCCCACAGGGCTTTGTGTCGAGCACAAAATGAATGCTCTGACACGATACCTGTGGGAGCGGGCTTGCCCGCGAATGAAGGCGCCTCGGTTTAGAGCCTTACACTGGCAAACGTCGACTCATTTCGCGCCTGGCTCAGTGCCGACAACGGCCCGGACAACGGCGACAGCACCAGCGCTTGCGGCAGCGGCATCATCGCCACTTGCTGGGTAGTGTTGGAGCCTACGCGCTCGTCACGCGGCGGAATGCCGAAGTACTCGCGGTAGCACTTGGAGAAGTGCGGCGTGGATACGAAGCCACACACCGATGCCACTTCGATGATCGACATCGGCGTTTGCTTGAGCAGTTGCCGGGCGCGGATCAGGCGCAGCTTCAGGTAGTAACGCGACGGCGAGCAGTGCAGGTATTTCTGGAACAACCGCTCGAGCTGACGGCGGGACACCGCGACATAAACCGCCAGTTCGTCGAGGTCGATCGGCTCTTCGAGGTTGGCTTCCATCAATGCAACGATTTCCTGCAACTTCGGCTGGTTGGTGCCGAGCATGTGCTTGAGCGGCACACGCTGGTGATCCTGCTCGTTGCGGATGCGCTCGTAGACGAACATTTCCGAGATCGCGGCCGACAGTTCACGGCCGTGATCGCGACTGATCAGGTGCAGCATCATGTCCAACGGCGCGGTGCCGCCGGAGCTGGTGAAACGGTTACGGTCGAGGGTGAACAGACGAGTGCTCATCGCTACACGCGGGAAAGCTTCCTGCATTGCTGCCAGACATTCCCAGTGCACGCTGCAATCGAAGCCGTCGAGCAGGCCGGCGCAGGCCAGGGCCCAGCTGCCGGTGCACACCGCGCCGAGGCGGCGGGACTGGCGGGCCTGGCTTTGCAGCCAGGACACGTGTTCGCGGGTAACAGTGCGCTGGATGCCGATACCGCCGCACACGATGACAGTGTCCATTGGCGGGGCTTTGTGCATCGAGGCGTCGGGGGTGATCTGCAGGCCGTCACTGGCCCAGACCTGGCCGCCATCAACGGTGAGGGTGGTCCAGCGATATAGCTCGCGACCGGACAACTGGTTGGCCATGCGCAGGGGTTCTACTGCGGAGGCCAGAGAAATCAGCGTGAAATTGTCCAGCAGCAGAAAGCCGATGGATTGAGGCGCACGGTTCTGGGGTTGGGCCCCGGAGTTGAACGTCGTCATCGCGGTATCTCCTCACACAAAGCGGGTGATGGCCTCAGGCGGAGGCTCTTTTTATTGCCATCGTTCTCGCGTGGGAGACGGGCTTTGTAATGACAGAGCAATTGCCATGCCTAAATTTGAATGCGCGTTCAATAACTCCTAAAAACGACGTCGGAATGTGTCTATATATGTCTCGCAGGGCATAGGGATTTAAATGGCCATCAGCGCTGGCAAGCACCCCGGCCCACGAGCTGTGAGCAATTCGGTAGCACTTGTGGGAACGGCGTTGCGCCGCGTCGGAAAGGAGTGTCACCGCAGGCACGGGTGACGGGCGGTCGAGGGCTGGTTGGCCCTCGATCAGTGGCAAGACAATTTATCTGTGAGCGACGCGCTAAAAGGAGGCGCGTTTTAATCCGGGTGTTCACTTAGCGCGCAGTTTTGACTGGTCTGGCGCTATCGCGAGCAAGCTCGCTCCCACAGGGATCAAGGTGAACACAATTTTTGTGACCGACGCAAAACCTGTGGGAGCGAGCTTGCTCGCGATGGGGTCGACGCGGTCTCAACACTCCACCGCACTGACCGCCAACCCACCCCGCGATGTCTCCTTATATTTGTCATGCATGTCGGCACCGGTATCGCGCATGGTGCGGATCACCCGATCCAGCGAAATAAAGTGCTGGCCATCGCCCCGCAATGCCATTTGCGCAGCATTGATCGCCTTCACCGCGGCAATCGCGTTGCGCTCGATGCACGGCACCTGGACCAGCCCACCCACCGGGTCGCAAGTCAGACCAAGGTTGTGTTCCAGACCGATTTCCGCCGCGTTGCACAGTTGCTCTGGCGTGGCGCCGAGGATTTCCGCCAGCCCGGCCGCCGCCATGGCGCAGGCCGAACCGACTTCGCCCTGGCAGCCGACTTCGGCCCCGGAGATCGAGGCGTTCTTCTTGCACAGGATTCCCACTGCCGCCGCACCAAGGAAGTAGTCGACGACATTGGCGTCGGTCACGGCCTCGCTGAATTTCATGAAGTAGTGCAGCACTGCCGGAATGATCCCCGCCGCGCCGTTGGTCGGTGCCGTGACCATGCGCCCGCCGGCGGCATTTTCTTCGTTGACGGCAAGAGCGAACAGGTTGACCCATTCCATGGCGCTCAAGGTCGAGCCGATCACGTTGGGCTTGTTCAGTTCCTGCAAGCTGCGATGCAGCTTGGCCGCGCGGCGACGCACATTCAGCCCGCCCGGCAGGATGCCTTCGTGTTTCAGGCCTTGTTCGACGCAATCCTGCATGGCGCGCCAGAGCTTCATCAGGCCGCTGCGGATTTCCTCTTCGCTGCGCCAGACTTTCTCGTTGGCCATCATTAATTCAGCCACGCGCAGGTTGTGCTTCTTGCACAGCTGCAACAGCTCGGCGGCGCTGGAAAAGTCATAAGGAAGTACGGTGCGATCCAGATCCACGACACCGCTGGAGGCTTGCGCCTCATCGACGACAAAACCGCCGCCGACCGAATAGTAGGTGTCGCGATGCAATTCGCCGTCATCACCTTCGACAATCAGGGTCATGGCGTTGGGGTGGAACGGCAGGTTTTCGTCGATCAGGCGCATGTCCCGAGCCCAGACGAACGGCACCGACAGACGACCGTCGAGCAACAGCGTGTGGGTTTCGCGCAGGGCCTGGATACGAATGCCGATTTGCGACGGATCGATCGCATCCGGCCACTCGCCCATCAGGCCCATGATCACGGCATTGTCGCTGCCGTGGCCGATACCGGTAGCCGACAACGAGCCGAACAGCTGGACTTCGACACGCCGCACCTGCTCCAGCAACCCGCGCTCGCGCAAGCCCTGCACAAACAACGCCGCTGCCCGCATGGGCCCCACGGTGTGCGAACTGGAAGGGCCGATGCCGATTTTGAACAGGTCGAAAACACTGATAGCCATGACTGCCGAACTCCTGAATGGGCCCACTGCGCACGCAAAAGCGCACGATGACGGAGCTGCTACGCTCAAGCTGCAATCCGCCGAGATGACCGCATCATCAAGCTTTTATCGTGTTGTTCGACGTCTCTAACCGACGCACTCATGCCCACCAACGCCGCGTGTCTTTTACGCCGTGTTTTCGCCGTGTTTTTGCGGTTCAGAGGGGAAAAAAGGGCTGAAAAAATCTGTAAACGACGTCACCGACACTGGATGCGACCATCCCTGTACTGGATACGACGCACCCTGTAGGCGTCAGATTTTCACTGGTACATGATCATATCGACTCGATTGCAAGGCGCAGTGGTAGAGCTGTCTCCAGAACGCCATCCAACCGCAACCTATAAGTGCGGTGGTCCAGTCGGAACACTGCCAAAAAAAACACCAAGGAGTCCATCCATGAAAGGTTCCCCGTCGTTGTTGTTGGCCGCCATGCTTAGTCTGCCGGTTCTGGCGCAAGCCGCAGAGCCGGCGCAGTGCAGTACCGTAAACTTCTCCGATGTCGGCTGGACCGACATCACCGCGACAACTGCGACCACCAGCGTCGTGCTCGATGCCCTCGGCTACAAGACCAAGACCACCATGATTTCCGTGCCCGTGACCTACAAGTCCCTGGCCGACGGCAAGAACATGGACGTGTTCCTGGGTAACTGGATGCCGACCATGGAAAACGACATCAAGGCCTATCGCGACGCGGGCACCGTGGATGTCGTGCGCACCAACCTCAAGGGCGCCAAGTACACCCTCGCCGTTCCCCAGGCGCTGTACGACAAAGGGCTGCATGACTTCGCCGACATTGCCAAATTCAAGAAAGAACTCGACGGCAAGATCTACGGCATCGAGCCTGGCAACGACGGCAACCGCCTGATCCAGACGATGATCGACAAGAACGCCTTCGGCCTCAAGGACGCCGGCTTCAAAGTCGTCGAGTCCAGCGAAGCCGGCATGCTGTCGCAGGTCGACCGCGCGCAGAAACGCGACACCGCCGTGGTGTTCCTCGGCTGGGCGCCGCATCCGATGAACAAGCGCTTCAAGATTCAATACCTGACCGGTGGTGATGACTTTTTCGGCCCGGATTTCGGTGCCGCCACCGTGGCGACCAACACCCGCAAGGGCTACACGCAGGAATGCAGCAACGTCGGCCAGTTGCTGAAGAACCTGGAGTTCACCGTCGACATGGAAAGCTCGCTGATGGGCAACATCCTGGACGACAAGATGAAGCCTGACGCGGCCGCCAAGGCCTGGCTGAAAAACAATCCACAGGTGCTCGATACCTGGCTCGCTGGCGTGACCACCATTGACGGTAAACCAGGCCTGGAGGCCGTGAAAGCCAAACTGGCCAAGTAATCGCTTATGCCGGACGGCCTCGGCCGTCCGGGCTGTTTATTTCCTTGCATGCGGACGTTCACTACCATGCTGATTGATCAGAAAATCCCCTTAGGCCAGTACATCGCGAGCTTCGTTGAATGGTTGACGCAACACGGCGCCAGCACCTTCGACGCAATCGCCGTGACACTGGAAACGATGATCCACGGCGTGACGTTTGCGCTGACCTGGTTCAACCCGCTGGTATTGATCGGCGTAATCGCACTACTGGCACACTTCATTCAACGCAAATGGGGCCTGACCGCGTTTGTCGTTGCCTCCTTTCTGCTGATCCTCAATCTGGGGTACTGGCAGGAAACCATGGAAACCCTCGCCCAGGTGATGTTCGCCACCCTGGTCTGCGTGGTCATTGGCGTGCCGCTGGGCATCGTCGCCGCGCACAAGCCGATGTTCTATACTTTAATGCGTCCGGTACTCGATCTGATGCAGACCGTACCGACGTTCGTGTACCTCATTCCTACCCTGACCCTCTTCGGGCTGGGTGTGGTCCCGGGCCTGATCTCCACGGTGGTGTTCGCGATTGCCGCGCCCATCCGCCTGACCTACCTGGGTATCCGCGATGTCCCGGAAGAACTGATGGACGCCGGCAAGGCCTTTGGCTGCTCGCGCCGTCAACTGCTCTCGCGAATTGAACTGCCTCATGCCATGCCAAGCATCGCGGCCGGTATCACCCAGTGCATCATGCTGTCGTTGTCGATGGTGGTGATCGCCGCACTGGTGGGCGCCGACGGCCTGGGTAAACCCGTGGTCAACGCACTGAATACCGCTGATATCGCCCTGGGCTTCGAAGCAGGCCTGGCGATCGTACTGCTGGCGATCATGCTCGACCGTATCTGCAAACAACCCGACGCCAAAGTAGGGGGTGACGCATGAGCATTATTCGCTTCGATAACGTCGACGTTATCTTCTCCAAGGATCCACGCGAGGCACTCAAGCTGCTGGATCAGGGCATGACCCGTAACGAGATCCTGAAAAAGACCGGGCAGATTGTCGGCGTTGAAAAAGCCAGCCTGGACATCGAAAAAGGTGAGATCTGCGTACTGATGGGCCTGTCCGGCTCAGGTAAATCCAGCCTGCTGCGTTGCATCAACGGCCTCAACACCGTCAGCCGCGGCAAGCTGTTTGTCGAGCACGAAGGCAAGCAGATCGACATTGCGTCCTGCACCCCGGCAGAACTGAAAATGATGCGCACCAAGCGCATCGCGATGGTGTTCCAGAAATTCGCCCTGATGCCCTGGCTGACCGTTCGCGAGAACATCAGCTTCGGCCTGGAGATGCAGGGTCGTCCCGAGAAGGAACGGCGCAAGCTGGTGGACGACAAGCTTGAGCTGGTGGGCCTGACCCAGTGGCGCAACAAGAAACCCAACGAGCTGTCCGGTGGTATGCAACAACGCGTGGGCCTGGCCCGTGCGCTGGCGATGGACGCCGACATCCTGCTGATGGACGAACCGTTCTCGGCCCTCGACCCGCTGATCCGCCAGGGCCTGCAAGACGAACTGCTGGAACTGCAACGCAAGCTGCACAAGACCATCGTCTTCGTGAGCCACGACCTCGATGAAGCGCTGAAACTGGGCAGCCGTATCGCGATCATGAAAGACGGCCGGATCATCCAGTACAGCAAGCCGGAAGAAATCGTCCTCAACCCGGCGGACGACTACGTGCGGACCTTCGTGGCCCACACCAACCCGCTGAACGTACTGTGCGGTCGCAGCCTGATGCGTACCCTGGATAACTGCAAACGCATCAACGGCTCGGTGTGCCTGGATCCGGGCGGCGATTCGTGGCTGGACCTGGCTGAAGGCAACACCATCAAGGGCGCGCGCAAGAACGGTTCGTCAATGGACCTGCAGAACTGGATTCCGGGGCAAGCCGTCGAAGGCCTGGAACGCAAGCCGACGCTGGTGGACTCCAGTATCGGCATGCGCGATGCGCTGCAGATTCGGTATCAGACCGGCAACAAACTGGTGCTGCACGACAACAACCACGTAGTGGGGATTCTGGGCGACAGCGAGCTGTATCACGCACTGCTCGGCAAGAACCTGGGGTAAGACGACAGACACAAAAACGCCGCGAGAAAATCGCGGCGTTTTTGTTTACGGGATATCGGGTCAAACAGCTTTGCGGCTGATGGCCCCTTCGCGGGCAAGTCGAATCGTCGCACCGCCGCTCCCACAGGTGAATACATTTCAATGTGGGAGCGGGCTTGCCCGCGATGAGGGCATAACAGTCAGCATCAGTGTCGACTGCCCCACCGCCATCGCGAGCAAGCTCGCTCCCACAAGGATTGCGGTGCATTCACTGCACCGCATCCCTTCACGACTTAGCTGTAAACCCGGCCAAGGAGCTGCCGATGGCTTTCAAACTGATCGAGCACGTCACGGGTGATCTGATCCTGGGTGAAGCCCATCAAATCGTAGTCCTGGCTGCCGTTGTGCAGGTACACCTCGGCACGGTAGTAACGCTGACGCGCCTCATCGGACTGAGCCGACTCGGTCGGCGTGGCCAGGTAACCGTCCAGGCTCACTTCGTAGACAAACGGGTTGCCCTCTTCCATCTCGACCCGTACGCCCATGCAACGCTTGGACTTGCCCAGCAGCGTCTGCACTTGCAAACCTTGAGCACGCATTTGCACCGTCGCATCTTCCAGCGCCGGGCTGACATGCTTGTCCATGAAGCGCTGAACGATCGACTGGCTCGGTTGCAGGTCCAGTTGGGTCAAACGCTCGCTGAAACCACGGCGACCGCGTGCCGCCAGTTCTGCTTGCTCCTGTTCGATCTGCACGTCCTGGCGCATGGCCTTGTGCAAGCCGAACATGAAGAACACCAGCACCACCGAGAACGGCAGACCGGCCAGCACCACCATGGTTTGCATGGCTTCGAAGTTGCCGGCGAACAGCAAGCCGATGGTCACCAGGGTGATCACCACCGACCAGAAAATCCGCAGCCAGTGCGGCGCGTCTTCATCGACGGTACCGCCCTTGCAAGACAGGTTGGCCATCATCACCGCGCCGGAATCCGCCGGGGTCAGGAACAGCACGAAACCGACAAAGATCGACACGCCGATGACAACTTTCGACGCCGGGTAATGCTCAAGCAACTGGTAGATCGCCATGGACGGCTGTTCCAGCGCGGTCTTCCCGAGCTCCACCGCCCCGTGATTCATCACCAGGTCCAAAGCCGAGTTACCGAAGATCGACAGCCACGCCAGGGTGAAGCCCAGTGGAATCAGCAGCACGCCGGCTACCAGTTCGCGCACAGAGCGACCACGGGAGATACGCGCGATGAACATGCCCACGAATGGTGCCCAGGAAATCCACCAGGCCCAGTAGAACAGAGTCCACAGGCCCAGCCAGCGGTCGGACTTCTCACTGTCGCCTTCGTACACATAGAGGTCGAAAGTCTTCAGCACCACGCCGTTCAGGTAATCGCCGACGTTTTGCACGAAGCCGTTGAGCAGGTGCAGGGTCGGGCCGAACAACAGGACGAAAATCAGCAGGCCGCTAAACAGCACGATGTTCAGGTTGGACAGACGACGGATGCCGTTTTCCACGCCCGACACGGCAGCAATGGTCGCCACGGTGCTCATCACGATGATCACGATCAGCAGGTTGGTGTTGCTGTGCTCCATGCCGAACAGGTTTTCCAGCCCCGACGACACTTGCAGCGAACCAATCCCCAGGTTGGTCACCAGACCCAGCAGGGTCACGAACATGCCGAAGCCGTCCACCGCGTGCCCGGCCGCGCCCTTGACCCAACGCTCGCCCACCAGCGGATACAGCGCCGAACGCAACGCCAGCGGCTGGTTGTGCCGGTAGGCAAAGTACGCCACGGCCAACCCCACCAATGCATAAATCGCCCAGCCATGCAGGCCCCAGTGCAGGAATGTCAGCTGCACGGCCTGACGTGCCGCCAGGTTGCTGCCGGCCACGCCTTCCGGTGGGTTGAAGTAGTGATCCAGCGGCTCGGACGCACCGAAGTACAGCAACGAGATGCCGATACCCGAGGAGAACAGCATCCCCGCCCAGGCGCCGTAACTGAAATCCGGGGTGTCATCCTTGCTGCCCAGTTTCAGTTTGCCGTAGGACGAAAACGCCAGGCCGACAACGAAAATCAGGTAGGCGGCAATCACCACCATGTAGTACCAGCCGAAGCTGCGGGACAACCAGGCTTGCGCCGTACCCAGCATTCTGCCGGCCTCTTGCGGGGCGATGATCAGAATGGCGGTCAACAACAGAATCAACGCGGTAGAGGTGTAGAACACCCAACCGTTGACCGTCACCTTCTCGGGTGGGGTCTTTATTAGCGAGGCAGAACTCATGGCACAGATGCTCCGGGCAGTGCGAGAGAAGAACGCAAGACAAACGAGTTACCCGACCAATCGGTTAGTGGGCAGCCGACCAGCGGGTGATATAAAGACAGCCCGAAAAAAGCCCGAAGCCCTTGAGACGCCGTGGCGTACAGGCTTCGAGCCGTTTCGGATGTCGGTTTGCCGCCAATTACACGTAGGAAAATCTGTAAACAGCGACGATTTGTCGCAGATCTTATTCTTTGTTGATTGAACGTTCAATCAAAACAAAATAGACTGGCCCTCAACCCGGTAGCCGTTTGACGTCTGCCGGAAGGCCTAAGGAGATGTGCAAGATGCCCAAGGTCGGTATGCAACCCATCCGCCGCCAGCAATTGATCGAAGCCACTTTGCAGGCCGTCGATCAGGTCGGAATGGGGGACGCCAGCATTGCGCTGATCGCCCGTTTGGCCGGTGTCTCGAACGGCATCATCAGTCATTACTTTCAGGACAAGAACGGTCTGATTGCCGCCACCATGGGGTACCTGATGACCGTCCTGAGCGAGAACGTCACCCTGCGCCGTCAGGCGCTGGCAGATGACAGCCCCCGGGCGCATCTGCAGGTGATCATCGAAGGCAACTTCGACGCCAGCCAGGTCAATGGCCCGGCAATGAAAACCTGGCTGGCCTTCTGGGCCACCAGCATGCACCAGCCGTCTTTGCACAGGTTGCAGCGGATCAACGATCACCGTCTGTATTCCAACCTGTGCTGCCAGTTCCGCCGCGTGCTGCCGCTCCATGATGCGCGCAGCGCCGCCCGGGGCCTGGCAGCGTTGATCGACGGTTTGTGGTTGCGCGGCGCGCTGTCGGGAGATGCTTTCGACACCGAGCAGGCGCAACAGATCGCTTACGAATACATGGATACCCAACTGGCCAAGCGGGTGAGTTAGAGCACACATAAACGCTCAACCACCGAACCGCGCCAGCCACTTAATGCTCTTGCGAGGACTTTATGGCCCGTTTCGAACTGCAAAAACTCTACATCGATGGCGCGTACAGCGACGCCAGCAGCGACGCCACTTTCGAAGCCATCAACCCGGCTAACGGTGAAGTCCTCGCAAAAGTACAACGTGCGACCAAGGAAGACGTGGAGCGCGCCGTGGTCAGCGCCGAAAAGGGCCAGAAAATCTGGGCTGCGATGACCGCCATGGAGCGTTCGCGCATCCTGCGTCGTGCCGTGGAAATCCTGCGTGAGCGCAACGACGAACTGGCCGCCCTGGAAACCCTGGACACCGGCAAGGCCTACTCCGAAACCCGCTACGTCGACATCGTCACCGGCGCTGACGTGCTGGAGTACTACGCAGGCCTGGTACCGGCCATCGAAGGCGAGCAGATTCCGCTGCGCACCACTTCGTTCGTCTACACCCGTCGCGAGCCGCTGGGCGTCGTCGCCGGTATCGGCGCGTGGAACTACCCGATCCAGATCGCCCTGTGGAAATCCGCACCGGCCCTGGCCGCCGGTAACGCGATGATCTTCAAGCCAAGTGAAGTCACCTCGCTGACCACCCTGAAACTGGCCGAGATCTACACCGAAGCCGGCGTGCCAAACGGCGTGTTCAACGTCCTGACCGGCAGCGGCCGTGAAGTCGGCACCTGGCTGACCGAGCACCCGCGCATCGAAAAAGTCTCCTTCACCGGCGGCACCGACACCGGCAAGAAAGTCATGGCCAGCGCTTCGAGCTCTTCGCTCAAGGATGTGACCATGGAACTGGGCGGCAAATCCCCGCTGATCATCTGCGACGACGCCGACCTCGATCGCGCCGCCGACACCGCGATGATGGCCAACTTCTACAGCTCCGGTCAGGTCTGCACCAACGGCACCCGCGTGTTCGTACCGGCCCATCTGAAAGCCGCTTTCGAAGCCAAGATCGCTGAGCGCGTTGCACGCATCCGCGTCGGCAACCCGGAAGATGAAAACACCAACTTCGGCCCGCTGGTCAGCTTCGCCCACATGGAAAGCGTGCTGGGCTACATCGCCAAGGGCAAGGAAGAAGGCGCCCGCCTGCTGTGCGGCGGTGAGCGTCTGACTGACGGCGAATTCGCCAAAGGTGCGTTCGTGGCTCCGACCGTGTTCACCGACTGCACCGACGACATGACCATCGTCCGTGAAGAAATCTTTGGCCCGGTGATGGCGATCCTCGCCTACGAAACCGAAGAAGAAGTGATCCGTCGCGCCAACGACACCGACTTCGGCCTGGCCGCCGGTATCGTCACCCGCGACCTGAACCGCGCCCACCGCGTGATTCATCAACTGGAAGCCGGTATCTGCTGGATCAACGCCTGGGGCGAGTCCGACGCGAAGATGCCGGTTGGCGGCTACAAGCAGTCGGGTGTCGGCCGTGAGAACGGTATCAGCTCGCTGAACAACTTCACCCGCATCAAATCGGTACAGGTCGAGCTGGGCGATTACGTCTCGGTGTTCTAAGACGCACCCGCACAACCTGTAGCAGCTGCCGAGGTACGAGGCTGCGTTGGGCTGCGCAGCGGCCCCCCGAGGGCGGTCCTGCGGACACGCAACGCAGCCTCGTGCCTCGGCAGCTGCTACAGGCGACCTGACCACCATCAAAGAGGGTGCATTCAATGTCCCAAGAATTCGACTACATCATCATCGGTGCCGGCTCGGCCGGTAACACCCTGGCGACCCGTCTGACTGAAGACGCAGGCGTCACCGTTCTGCTGCTCGAGGCAGGCGGCCCGGACTACCGCCTCGACTTCCGCACACAGATGCCGGCCGCCCTGGCGTTCCCGCTGCAAGGCCGCCGCTACAACTGGGCCTACGAAACCGATCCAGAGCCACACATGGACGGTCGTCGCATGGAATGCGGTCGCGGCAAGGGCCTGGGCGGTTCTTCGCTGATCAACGGCATGTGCTACATCCGCGGTAACGCCATGGACTACGACGGCTGGGCAAAACTGCCAGGCCTGGAAGACTGGACCTACCTCGACTGCCTGCCGTATTTCCGCAAGGCGGAAACCCGCGACATCGGCCCGAACGACTACCACGGTAGCGAAGGTCCGGTCAGCGTGACCACGCCGAAAGCCGGCAACAACCCGTTGTTCCACGCCATGGTTGAAGCCGGCGTGCAGGCCGGTTACCCGCGCACCGAAGACCTCAACGGTTACCAGCAGGAAGGCTTCGGCCCGATGGACCGCACCGTAACGCCGAAGGGCCGTCGTGCTTCCACCGCCCGCGGTTACCTGGACGTGGCCAAGAAGCGTTCGACCCTGACCATCGTCACCCACGCCCTGACCGACAAGATCCTGTTCGAAGGCAAGCGGGCGGTCGGCGTGCGTTACCTGGTCGGCGCTGCCGAAGAGCGCGTCGAAGTCAAAGCGCGCAAGGAAGTGCTGCTGTGCTCCGGCGCCATCGCTTCGCCGCAGATTCTGCAACGCTCCGGCGTCGGCCCTGCCGAGCTGCTGAACAAGCTCGATATTCCGGTGGTCCACGACCTGCCGGGCGTTGGTGAAAACCTGCAGGATCACCTCGAGCTGTACCTGCAATACGCTTGCACCCAACCGGTCTCGCTGTACCCGTCACTGCTCTTGCACAACCAGCCGGCCATCGGTGCCGAGTGGCTGTTCAACGGCACCGGCATCGGCGCCAGCAACCAGTTCGAAGCCGGCGGTTTCATCCGCACCCGTCCGGAATTCGAATGGCCGAACATCCAGTACCACTTCCTGCCGGTAGCGATTAACTACAACGGCAGCAACGGTGTGAAAGAGCACGGCTTCCAGGCGCACATGGGCTCCATGCGCTCGCCAAGCCGTGGTCGCATCCAGGCCAAGTCCAAGGACCCGCGCCAGCACCCGAGCATCCTGTTCAACTACATGGCCACCGAACAGGACTGGCAGGAATTCCGCGACGGCATCCGCCTGACCCGTGAAATCATGCAGCAACCAGCGCTGGACGCCTTCCGCGGTCGCGAGATCAGCCCGGGCATCGAGGTGCAAACCGACGAGCAACTGGACAAGTTCATCCGCGAACACGCCGAAACCGCGTTCCACCCGTCCTGCTCGTGCAAGATGGGCACCGACGAAATGGCCGTGGTCGATGGCGAAGGTCGCGTGCATGGCATGCAAGGCCTGCGTGTCGTCGATGCCTCGATCATGCCGATCATCACCACCGGCAACCTCAACGCACCAACGATCATGATGGCCGAGAAAATCGCCGACAGGATCCGTGGTCGCAAGCCATTGCCGCGCAGCACGGCCACTTACTATGTGGCGGGTGAAGCGCCGGTGAAGGGCAAGCCGGTGCGGGAAGTGAGCCAGACGGCGTAGGGCGCTACACCGCGTCACAGCCAATCGCGAGCAGGCTCGCTCCTACAGTTGATCGCGCTCCCTCATGGGAATGCGGTTGAATGTAGGAGCGAGCCTGCTCGCGATGAGGCCCTACCAGCCTCCCCCCTCCCAAAGTATCCCCCACCCCAGACCGCTTACCCTTGATCCTCCCCCCTCGCAAGCCTAATCTAGCGCCACGCAATCGTTTCACCCCTCCCCTCGCAGTACCGCTCTATCGCCACTCCACTCCAAGGAGGTTCACGAATGTTCGATTTCCATCCCCAGCTCAAGCAGCGCTTCGCTGCCTTGCGCACGGGAGCCGAATTCTTTTCCCTGCGTTACGTGCGCGAATCCGGGCAGTACCTGTCGGTGCGCAAGAACGTTGCCGAACCGCCAAGCCTGAGCCGTGACGAAGGGGCGATGCTGACCGTGCGGGTCAATGGCGTCGAGGCCTATGCGGCGACCAACGATTTGTCGCAACAGGGCCTGCAAGCCGCCCTCGAACGCGCCGAACTCCAGGCCCGTCGACTCAAACCGCACGCCTTGCTGGACCTGCGTAAACAGGCTGTTTCCAGCGACCGCGCCGATTACTTTTCACCCAGCCTCGACCAGGCCTTCCCGTCCCTGAGCGACTGCTACCAACTGCTCGGCGCCGAGTCGGCCGCCGTGCCCAGGGACGAGCGCCTGGTGAACTGGCAGGTCAGCCTCGGCATCACCAGCGTCGAACAGATCTATCTCAACAGCGCCGGTGCCGAACTGCGCCAGGCCCAACGCTTTGTCTACCCCGGCCTGGACGTCACGGCCTACGACGGCAACGACAGCCAGACCCGCAGCCTCGGCCGCGAGAACTTCGGCCAGCAAGGCGCGGCGGACGTCATCAGCCGCTGCGGCCTGATCGGTGCCGGCGCCCAGGTGGCCGATCAGGCTCTGCAATTGCTCCTGGCGCCGAACACCCCGCAAGGCAAGCGTGACCTGCTGCTGATGCCCGACCAGATGATGCTGCAAATTCACGAGTCCATCGGCCACCCGCTGGAGCTGGACCGCATCCTCGGTGACGAGCGCAACTACGCCGGCACCAGCTTCGTCAAAGCCGAAGATTTCGGCAGCCTGCAATATGGCTCCAGCCTGCTCAACGTGACCTTCGACCCGGACATCCCTGAGGAGCTTGCCAGTTACGGCCATGACGACGACGGCACGCCCGCCAGCAAACAGTTCCTGATCCGTGAAGGCCTGTTGCTGCGCCCGCTGGGCGGTGCGTTGTCGCAATTCCGTGCCGGTATGGACGGCGTCGCCAATAGCCGCGCCTGCGGCTGGAACCGCCCGCCCATCGACCGCATGGCCAACCTCAACATCGAACCGGGCGACCGGTCCATTGAACAACTGATCGGCGGTATCGAACACGGCGTGCTGATGTCGACCAACCGTTCATGGTCGATCGACGACGCACGCAACAAATTCCAGTTCGGCTGCGAGTGGGGCCAATTGATCGAAAACGGCGAACTCAAGGGCGTGGTGAAGAATCCCAATTACAGGGGCATCTCCGCGCAGTTCTGGAAAAGCCTCAGCGCCGTCGGCGATGCCAGTACCTTCAAGGTCCTCGGCACACCGAACTGCGGCAAGGGCGAACCGAACCAGGTGATCCGCGTCGGTCACGCGTCACCGGCCTGTGTGTTCAGTAACGTTGATGTATTCGGAGGAGACGCCTGATGAATCCTTCAAAAAGCCAGGCCGAGTCGTTCAAGGCGCTGGTCAACAGCCTGCGTGCAGCGCTTCACGAGCCCGAGCAGTTCACCCTCAGCTACGCCGCCGAGTCGTCGGCCTTCGTGCGTTTCAACCACGCCAAGGTGCGTCAGGCCGGTCAGGTGCTGCAGGCGAGTATCGGCCTCAAACTGATCAACGAAGGCCGGCATGCCGACCTGAACATCACCCTGGCCGGCGATCCCCAGGTTGATCTGCAACGTTTGACCGAAGGCCTGCAACAGCTGCGGGAAACCTTGCCATTGCTGCCTCAGGATCCTTATTTGCTGCTCAACCACAATGGTTGGCAGAGCAACAATGTGCAGGTGCATCCGCTGCCGGACACCGAGCAAGTGGTCGCTGAAATCACCCAGGCTGCCGAAGGCCTGGATCTGGTCGGTTTTTATGCTGCCGGGCCTATCAGTCGCGGCTTCGCCAGTTCTTCGGGCGCTTTCGGCTGGCATCAGGCCAACAGTTTCAACTTCGATTTCAGTCTGTTTCACGAGAACGGCCAAGCGGTGAAAGCCAGCTACGCCGGGCACGACTGGAGCAGCGAAGGCTTTGCCAAACGCTTCCAGCAAGCCCGCGAGCAGCTGGAGTTTCTGGGTCGGCCATTGCGGACGCTGGCCCCCGGTCAATACCGCGCCTACCTGGCGCCAGCCGCACTGGAGGAAATCATGGGCATGTTGTGCTGGGGTGGTTTCTCGGCACAGTCGATTGCCAGCAAAAGCAGCCCGCTGCAAAAACTCTACGCAGGTGACAGCACTTTCAGTCCGCTGGTCTCGCTGGATGAAAAAGTCAGCGGCTCGCTGAGCCCGGCGTTTTCCGATGAGGGTTATCCACGCAGCGATCTGGGGTTGATCGTCGACGGCAAGGCCGGGGCGCAACTGGTCAGCTCGCGCAGCGCTGCGGAATACGGTTTGACCGCCAATGGCGCCAGCGGTGGCGAATCACCGAGCGCTCTGAACATGAAAGCCGGGGTATTGCCTGACGCCGACATTCTCAAGCAACTGGGTACGGGGCTGTACATCAGCAACCTGTGGTACCTGAACTTCTCGGATCAACCGGCCGCACGCCTGACCGGCATGACACGGTTTGCCACGTTCTGGGTCGAGAACGGCGAGATTCAGGCACCGGTCAGCACCATGCGTTTTGATGACAGCGCCTTCAGCCTGCTCGGTTCGCAACTGGAAGCGCTGACCGAGGAGCGGGAGTTGTTGTTGTCGGCGAGTACCTACAGCCAGCGGGCGACGGCTTCGGCGTTGTTGCCGGGGGCGCTCGTAAACCGGCTCACATTAACGCTGTAACCACAAACTCCCGGTACACCGGGAACCTTGTGGGAGCGAGCTTGCTCGCGATGAGGCCATTTCATTCAACATCAGTGTCGACTGAACTACCGCTATCGCGAGCAAGCTCGCTCCCACAATGACTGTGATCACCAAGTAATTTGCGTTGATTTCATCCACAAGAGGTCCCATGCCCAACCGCCCGCCTCTCGACCCTGTCACCGCCCGCTGGATACCCTGGGTCGTCGCCATTGCCTTCTTCATGCAGTCCCTCGACGGGACGATTCTCAACACCGCCCTGCCGGCCATGGCCCGCGACCTGGCCGAAGATCCGCTACGCATGCAGGGCGTGATCATCGCCTACATGCTCACGGTCGCCTTGCTGATTCCCGCTTCTGGCTGGATCGCCGACCGCTTCGGCACCAGGAAAATCTTCTTCAGTGCGATTTTGCTGTTCAGCCTCGGCTCGCTGCTCTGCGCTTTGTCGACCAGCCTGACCCAGTTGATCGGCGCCAGGGTGATTCAAGGCCTGGGCGGTGCGTTGATGTTGCCGGTCGGACGGCTGGTGGTGTTGCGCGCCTACCCGCGCTCGGAGCTGGTGCGGATCATGGGTTTCATCACCATTCCCGGGCTGCTCGGCCCCTTGATCGGCCCGACCATGGGCGGCTGGATGGTGCAATACCTGAGCTGGCACTGGATCTTCCTGATCAACCTGCCGGTGGGTCTGGTCGGTTGCTACGCCGTGTGGAAATTCATCCCGGACCTGCGCGGCTCCGAACGCACCCGATTCGATAGTCTGGGCTTCGTGCTGTTCGGCGCGGCGATGATTCTGATCACCATTGCCATGGAAGGCCTGGGCGAATTGCACCTGCCGCACCTGCGGGTGATGTTGCTGCTGTTCGGCGGCATGGCTTGCCTGGCGGCGTACTGGCTGCGCGCCGGGCATGTCGAAAACCCGTTGTTCGCACCGTCGCTGTTCAAGACCCGGACCTTTGCCGTCGGCATTCTCGGCAACCTGTTCGCCCGTCTTGGCAGCGGTGCCCTGCCCTTTCTGGTGCCGTTGCTGCTGCAAGTGGCGTTGGGCTATTCGCCATCCCAGGCCGGGATGAGCATGCTGCCGCTGGCCGCTGCGGCGATGATCGCCAAGTGGGTCGCGCGGCCGCTGATCGAGCGTTTGGGTTATCGCATCGTGCTGACCGGCAACACCCTGGCGCTGGGCATCATGCTGGCGAGCATGGGCCTGGTCAGCGAACAAACGCCGTACTGGCTGCTGCTGTGCCTGCTGGCGATCCTTGGCGCGATCAACTCCTTGCAGTTCACCGCGATGAATACCGTGACCCTGATCGACCTCGACGACGCCAGCGCCAGCAGCGGCAACAGCCTGCTGTCGGTGGTCGCGCAGTTGTCCCTGAGCCTGGGCGTTGCCTGTGCCGGTGCGCTGCTCGGCGGCTTTACGGCGGAAATTGGAAATGACGGCGTGGAGACGGTGCTGGGCGCATTCCAGCTGACGTTTGTGACTGTCGGGATCATGGCCATGTTGGCCGCGACAATCTTCTCGCAACTTTCACCAAAGGATGGCCGACGGATGGCCAGCCGTGAGCACGACATAGAGCACTGACTTGTAGCAGCTGCCGAGGCACGAGGCTGCGTTGCGTGTCCGCAGGACCGCCCTCAGGGGCTACTTCGTAGCCCAACGCAGCCTCGTGCCTCGGCAGCTGCTACGACTATTCGTCCAGAATTTGCAGGTGAAGAGCACGGGACTGGTACACTGCGCGACATTTTGTTTTGCAGGCCAGTCCCGTGACCACCATCGCCACCGAATTTAATACTTTGCCGCTGTCCGCCGCCATGCTGGCTAACCTCGACTCCCTCGGTTATGCCCAGATGACGCCGATCCAGGCGCAAAGCTTGCCGGTGATCCTCAAGGGGATGGACCTGATCGCCCAGGCCAAGACCGGCAGCGGCAAGACCGCGGCCTTCGGCATCGGCCTGCTGAACCCGATCAATCCGCGTTACTTCGGTTGCCAGGCACTGATCCTGTGCCCGACCCGCGAGCTGGCTGACCAGGTCGCCAAGGAAATCCGTCGCCTGGCCCGTGCCGAAGACAACATCAAAGTCCTGACCCTGTGTGGCGGCGTGTCCCTCGGCCCGCAAATCGCCTCGCTGGAACACGGCGCGCACATCATCGTCGGCACTCCGGGGCGCATCCAGCAGCACCTGCGCAAGGGTTCGCTGGTACTCCACGGCCTGAACACCCTGATCCTCGACGAAGCAGACCGCATGCTCGACATGGGTTTCTACGATTCCATCGAAGAAATCATCATGCAGGCCCCGGAGCGTCGCCAGACCCTGCTGTTCTCCGCCACCTACCCGGTAGGCATCAAGCAGTTGGCCTCGAAGTTCATGCGTAACCCGCAGCAGGTGAAGGCCGAGGCATTCCACGACGACACCCAGATCGAGCAGCGCTTCTACGAGATTTCCCCGGATGACCGCATGAGTGCGGTGACCAAGGTGCTTGGCCACTTCCGCCCGGCCTCCTGCGTGGCCTTCTGCTTCACCAAGCAGCAGGTTCAGGAAACCGTCGACCACCTGACCGCCAAAGGCATCTCTGCCGTCGGCCTGCACGGCGATCTGGAACAGCGTGACCGCGACCAGGTGCTGGCGATGTTCGCCAACCGCAGTACTTCGGTGCTGGTGGCGACCGACGTCGCTGCGCGCGGCCTCGATATCGACTCGCTGGACATGGTGATCAACGTCGAATTGGCCCGTGATTCGGAAATCCACATTCACCGCGTCGGCCGTACTGGCCGCGCCGGTGAGAAAGGCCTTGCCATCAGCCTGGTGGCGCCGTCCGAAGCGCAGCGCGCCCAGGCCATCGAACAACTGCAGAAGACACCATTGACTTGGGATCAGGTGGACAACCTCACCTCCAAGGGCGGCGGCCCGCTGCTGCCGCAGATGAGCACCCTGTGCATCGCTGCCGGCCGCAAGGACAAGGTTCGTCCCGGCGACATTCTCGGCGCACTGACCGGTGACGCCGGCATCCCCGGTGCCCAGGTCGGCAAGATCGCGATTTTCGACTTCCAGGCCTATGTGGCCGTGGAACGCGGCGTCGCCAAGCAGGCCTTGCAGCGCTTGAACGACGGCAAGATCAAGGGTCGTTCGTTGCGCGTGCGTATTTTGTAAAAACGCATCGCCCCCCTGTAGGAGCGAGCCTGCTCGCGATGGACGACAGAACACCGCTGGGTATCAGACACCCCGCGTTATCGTTGACGTCCATCGCGAGCAGGCTCAGCAGGCTCGCTCCTACAGGTTTGTTTTGTGGTGAGTCATCAAGAGGACACCGTTTTGCGCTCTACCGAAGTCGTGATCATTGGCGCTGGCGCCGCAGGGTTGATGTGTGCACTGACCGCCGCCGGGCGCGGACGCAAGGTGTTGCTGCTTGACCATGCCAACAAGGCCGGCAAGAAAATCCTGATGTCGGGCGGTGGCCGCTGCAATTTCACCAACATGTACACCGAACCGGGCAATTTCCTCTCGCAGAACGCACACTTCTGCAAATCCGCCCTGGCCCGTTACACCCAGTGGGATTTCATTGGCATGGTGGCCAAGCATGGCGTGCCGTACCACGAAAAAAAACTCGGCCAGCTGTTCTGCGATAACAAATCCAGCGACATCCTCGAAATGCTGCTGAACGAGTGCGATCAGGTCGGCGTCAGCCTGCACCTGGACACGTCGATCCAGGCGATCGAGAAGCTTGAGCAGGGCTATTTGCTGGACACGACACTCGGCCAATTGACCTGCGAATCCCTGGTGATCGCCACCGGCGGCCTGTCGATCCCGACCCTGGGTGCCACCGGTTTCGGTTACCAGGTGGCCAGGCAATTCGGTCACGAGCTGCTGCCGACCCGCGCCGGCCTGGTGCCGTTCACCATCACCGACCAGCTCAAGGCCTTGTGCACTGAATTGTCCGGCACCTCGGTGGATTGCCTGGTGAGCTGCAACGATCAGAGCTTCCGCGAGAACATTCTGTTCACCCACCGCGGACTCAGCGGCCCGGCGATTTTGCAGATCTCGTCGTTCTGGGAGTCCGGCGATACCGTCGAGATCAACCTGCTGCCCGATCACGACGTGCCGGGCTGGCTGCAACAGCAACAGGCCGAACGTCCCAACAGCGAGTTGAAAACCCTGCTCGGGGAAATTTTCACCAAGAAGATGGCCAACCTGCTGGCGGACAACTGGTTCGTCTCCAAACCGATGAAGCAGTACACCCACGCGGAACTGGCAGATATCGCGGAAAAACTGGCGAGCTGGAAAGTCGTGCCAGCGGGCACCGAAGGCTATCGCACCGCCGAGGTGACCCTGGGCGGCGTCAACACCAATGAAGTGTCGTCCAAGACCATGGAGTCGTTGAAAAGCCCGGGCCTGTACTTCATCGGCGAAGTGCTCGATGTGACCGGGCATCTGGGCGGCTTCAACTTCCAGTGGGCGTGGGCTTCGGGCTACGCGGCTGCGCAGTACGTCTGATTCAACACAATACCTGTAGGAGCGAGCCTGCTCGCGATAGCGGTCTGACGGTCGACATCAATGTTGAATGTACCGGCCTCATCGCGAGCAGGCTCGCTCCTACATTGAATACGTGCGGCATCAAGGAACAGATTTTGCTGTCTGATGTGATCGGCGCCATTGCGTCGGCGTCATTAGTGGCTCAATTTAGCGTCATTGCCTCGGAAGGCCTTCGCATTTCATGTCATCGACTTCATTCCGCCAGTCTCTGCGTCGCCTATGGGCGCTGGATAAATTCAGCTACAGCGTGCGGGTATTCATTGCCCTGACCGGCACCATGGCGCTGTGTTGGTATCAGGACGAAATGGGCCTGTTGATCCCGTTGTTCCTGGGGATTATCGCCAGTGCCCTGGCCGAGACCGACGACAGCTGGCAGGGCCGTCTCAACGCGCTGGCCGTGACGCTGGTGTGTTTTGCTGTTGCCGCCCTGTCCGTCGAACTGCTTTTCCCCTACCCCTCGCTGTTTATCATCGCCTTCGCCCTGGCCGCGTTCTGCCTGACCATGCTCGGCGCCCTCGGCGAGCGCTATGGCGCGATTGCCTCGGCGACACTGATTCTGTCGGTCTACACCATGATTGGCGTGGACCAGCGTGGCGGTGCGGTCATCGATGTCTGGCACGAACCGGTGCTGCTGGTGGCCGGTGCCGCCTGGTACGGCCTGCTCTCGGTGTTGTGGCAGGCGCTGTTTTCCAATCAGCCGGTGCAGCAGAGCCTGGCGCGATTGTTCCGCGAGCTGGGCTTTTACCTGAAGCTGAAATCCTCGCTGTTCGAACCGATCCGGCAGATGGACGTGGAGGCGCGGCGCCTGGAACTGGCCCAGCAGAACGGCCGGGTGGTGGCGGCACTGAATGCCGCCAAGGAGATCATCCTGCACCGGGTCGGCAACGGGCGCCCGGGGTCGAAAGTCAGCCGCTACCTCAAGCTGTACTTCCTCGCCCAGGACATCCACGAACGCGCCAGCTCTTCGCACTATCCGTACAACGCACTCGCAGAAGCGTTTTTCCACAGTGACGTGCTGTTCCGTTGCCAGCGCCTGTTGCGCCAGCAAGGCAAAGCCTGTCGAGCCCTGGCCGAATCGATCCAGATGCGCCAGCCGTTCACCTATGACGCCAGTTTCGCCGAGGCCCTGAGCGACCTGGATGCCTCTCTCGAATACCTGCGCATCCAGAGCAACCCGGCCTGGCGCGGCTTGCTGCGTTCACTGCGGGCACTGGCGGCCAACCTCGGCACCCTCGACCGCTTGCTCAGCGATGCCAGCAACCCCGACGCCCTGGCCGACGCTACCGACAGCAGCTTGCTTGACCGTTCGCCGCGCAATCTCAAGGACGTGTGGCTGCGCTTGCGCACGCAGCTGACGCCGACCTCGCTGCTGTTCCGCCATGCCCTGCGATTGCCCCTGGCGTTGAGTATCGGCTACGCCATGGTGCATATGATCCACCCGTCCCAAGGTTACTGGATCATCCTCACCACACTGTTTGTCTGCCAGCCGAACTATGGCGCCACCCGCCGCAAACTCGGTCAGCGAATCATTGGCACCGCCATCGGCCTGACCCTGGCCTGGGCGCTGTTCGACCTGTTCCCGAACCCGCTGATCCAGTCGTGTTTCGCCATCGCCGCCGGGGTGGTGTTCTTTACCAACCGCACCACCCGCTACACCCTGGCAACGGCGGCAATCACCTTGATGGTGCTGTTCTGCTTCAACCAGGTGGGTGACGGTTACGGGCTGTTCCTGCCACGGTTGTTCGATACCTTGCTCGGCAGCCTGATCGCCGGGCTGGCGGTGTTCCTGTTCCTGCCGGACTGGCAGGGGCGGCGCCTGAACAAAGTGCTGGCCAATACCCTGGCCTGCAACAGCATTTACCTGCGCCAGATCATGCAGCAATACGCTGTGGGCAAAACTGACGACCTGGCTTACCGCCTGGCCCGCCGCAACGCGCACAACGCCGACGCGGCGCTGTCGACCACACTGGCCAACATGCTGATGGAGCCGGGACACTTTCGTAAGGAAGCGGATGTAGGCTTTCGCTTCCTGGTGCTGTCGCACACGTTACTCAGTTACCTGTCGGGCCTTGGCGCACACCGGGAAACCCAACTGCCGGCGGACGTGCGTGAACATTTGATCGACGGGGCCGGGGTGAAACTGGCCGCCAGCATCGACGAGATCGCCCAAGGGCTGACGAGCAAGTCTTCGGTTGCGATTCAGAGTGATGAAGAAGAAGCACTGGCCAATGAACTGGAACAGATGCCCGATGAAATCGATGAAGGCCAGCGGCTGGTGCAGACGCAACTGGCGCTGATTTGTCGGCAGCTTGGGCCGTTGCGGACGTTGGCGGCGCATCTCATCAAGGATACGAGTGAGGATTGAAATCTGTGGTGTCCAGGCGGGCCTCATCGCGAGCAGGCTCGCTCCCACAGTAGATCTTCAGTCGACACAAGTTTTGTGAACACCAGTGAACCCCTGTGGGAGCGAGCCTGCTCGCGATGGGGCCATCAGCATCAACACAGAAACTGGCTCAACCCACTCACATCCCATGCTGCTTCATCAACTTGTCATAACTGCCATCCGCCTTCATCGCCGCGATCTCGCGGTCGAAACCGGCGACGATCTGCCCATGCTGCGGATTCTTCAGGCTGACCAGAATATGCAGGCTGTTCTCGCTCAAGGGCTTGGGCAGGAATTCCACGGCATTACGTACCTTGGGTGACTCACGGGCCAGGTAGTAGCGGGCAACGTATTCGTCTTCCAGTGTCAGTTTGACCCGGTCGGCCGCGAGCATGCGCACCGCCATGGCGAAACTGTGCACGGGGATTTTCTGCAACGACTCGTCGTTGTCGAACGAGGGCGAATAAGCGTAACCACGCACGATGGCAATCGGATAAGTGTGCAATTGCTGCAGGCTATTGAATTCGATGGGCGCGTCTTTGCGCTTGAGAAAACGCACGCGATTGAGCAGGTACTCGCCAGAAAACTGGCCGAATTTTGTACGCTCGTCGTTGTACCAGGCGTTGACCAGCACGTCGTATCGGCCCTCACCCAATCCCATCAAGGCCCGTGCCCAGGGGACCTGCTCGAACTCACTGGCATAGCCGGCCCTGGCGAGCGCGGTACTGACAATGTCCGTGGCCAGACCACCGTTGACAAGCGTGGCATCGGTAAAGGGGGGCCAGGCATCAGCGACCAACCGCAGTTTTTCTGCCGCTGCCCCCTGAACCAGCAACAGCAATCCAATCAAAGCAAAAGCTCGATGCAATCGCGGCATGCTAGAGAATCCTTAGCGGGCGGGTTGCCCGACGTGTTTTCAGCCAAAACTCCAAGGCCCCGTACCGGCATGACCCGGGTACTAAACATTAGCTCATCGAAGCCACAGCACAGCGCTTCGATCCAGATTACACAAAGAAGACATCCACGCGAGAAATGAATGATGGCATTTTGGCCTATGTCACAGATTCTTCCGCCATAAAGACTTCTGGCCTGAGTGCGCTTAGTATCGGAACGACGTTTTCAGGGAATCAAAACATGACAGTCGATTGGATCTGCAAACACCACAGCGACTTGGGCAAGGAGCAGCTGTACGCCATTTTGCAATTGCGCGCAGAAGTGTTCGTCGTCGAGCAGCAATGCGCTTATCAAGACGTGGATGGCCAGGACCTGGAAGGTGACACTTGCCACTTGATGGCCTGGGACAGCAATCAACTGGTGGCCTATCTGCGGCTGCTCGACCCGGAACTGCAAGGCGGGGACGTAGTGATCGGTCGGGTGATCATTGCTCCACACGCACGAGGCGCCGGGCTTGGACATGCATTGATGGACCAGGCGTTGAAGCAGATTGAAGAACGCTGGCCGGAAACGCCGATCTACCTCTCAGCCCAGACACATTTGCAGGGGTATTACGGGCGGTACGGGTTTGTCGTGACGGGTGAGGAGTTTGTCGAGGATGGTATTCCACACATTGGCATGCGTCGTTCTTGAAGTCCTTATCGCGAGCAAGCTCGCTCCCACACTGGATTGTGTTCACAACTCAAATCAACTGTGGGAGCGGGCTTGCCCGCGAAGGCATCGGCTCAGACGCTACAGATTTCAGGGATACTCCAGCACCGCTTTGATCTGCCGCAGATTACGCTCGATCCAACCGCGATCAATCGCCCCCCACTCGCGAATCCGATAGCGTCCCGCATGGTTGCGCGCGCCCTCTTCCTGCTCGAACTCACAAACGATATCCAGATCCGCCAACGCCGCGATGGTGTCCTGCGCCGTACGCCGGGGCATGCCGGTGACCTCGGTCAGCGTCGGGACGCTACTGGCCAGACCACTGTCGATCAGGTACGCCACGTACAACCGGCGATAGAAGCTGCTCTTGGTCTTGCTCACGTCCATCAAATGCTCCTTAAAAGATCGCAGCCTGCGGCAGCTCCTACAGATCCCGCCACGTCAGGTACACCCGCACATCGAACTCCACCTGGTGATACCCCGGCAGCATGTGCTCGCACAGTTTGTAGAAAGCCTTGTTGTGGTCCGATTCCTTGAAGTGCGCCAGCTCATGCACCACGATCATCTTCAGGAACTCGCCAGGCGCTTCCTTGAACAGCGACGCGATGCGGATTTCCTTCTTGGCCTTGAGCTTGCCACCCTGTACCCGGGATATCGTGGTGTGCAGGCCAAGGGCACGGTGAGTGAGGTCCAGGCGGTTGTCGAACAGCACCTTGTCGATGGCCGGAGCATTACGCAGGTATTCCTGCTTGAGGTCCAGAGCATAGGTGTACAGCGCCTTGTCGCTCTGCACCCCGTGTTTTTCCGGGTAACGCTGGCTCAGGTAGTCGCCCAGCCGACCGTCGGCGATCAGCTGGCGCACCTGATCCTGCAAGGTAGCGGGATAGGCCTGAAGATATTTCAACACAGTCATCGGGGCGGCAATACGCGTCACTGAAAGGTCGCCAGTGTAGCGAATTCAGCGGGGCAGCGCGCTCCAGTCAAACGGCTGGACAAAGACCCCGGTGTCTTCGGCCATCATCGGCCGGGCCACCAGAAAACCTTGCACATATTCACAGCCATTGGCTTGCAGCCATTCAAACTGCGCGACGGTTTCCACCCCTTCGGCAATCACCAGCATCCCGAACTGTTTGCACAGGTCGATCACACTGCGTACCAGCGCCGCATCCCGTACCGACTCCGGCAACCGGGCGATCAAATGCCGGTCGAGCTTGAGGGTGTCCAGCTCCAGGTCGCGCAAGTGCGACAGGGAGCAGGGTCCGGCCCCAAAGTCATCCAATGCCACTCGTACACCCAGATTGTGCAGCAGGCGCAATTGCTTGCGGGTTTCTTCGGGGTTGTGCATCAAGGCCTCTTCCGTGACCTCCACCTCAAGTTGACGCGGTTGCAAGCCATGGCGCTCCAGCACCTGGCGCAACTCTGTGGCCAGGTTGGGCATGCCGAACTGTGTACTGCTCAAACTGACGCCCAGCACCAGATCCTCGGTAAACAGGGACTCCCAGGCTTTGCGTTGCCCGGCGCTGCGATGGTAGATCCAGCTGCCCAGATGGCTGATCAGCCGCGCCTCCTCCATCAATGGCAAAAACAGCCCCGGGGGGACATCGCCAACACTCGGATGCTGCCAGCGCAACAAGGCCTCGAAGCCACGAATCCGCCCGTCGGCTATCGCCACCTGAGGCTGATACACCAGATTGAAATCGCGGTTCTCGATGGCCGTGCGCACACTTTCTTCCAGCATCAGCCGCGAGCGCGCCCGGCCGTTCATTTCGTGATCGTAGAAGCGATATTGCTGGCGACCGGCGCGCTTGGCTTCATACATGGCGATGTCGGCCGCCCGCAGCATCCCGTCGAGACTGGCGCCACAATCAGGGAACGTGGCGATGCCGATGCTGGCACCCAGGGCGATATCGAGGCCGTCGATCTGCTGACAGATCGACACCCGCTCGATGAGCTTCTCGGCAATCTTCGCCGCTTGCTCGGGGAGCTCCAGATCCAGCAGCGCGGTGAATTCGTCGCCACCCATCCGCGCCAGAATGTCGAAGGGCCGCAGGCAAGCCTTCAACTGCTCGGAGACCCAGCGCAACACCCGATCGCCAGCATCGTGCCCGAGCGAATCATTGACGCGCTTGAAGCCGTCGAGATCCAGGTACATCAAGACCCAGGAACAGTCGGAACGCTCACCGCGCAACAGCAGGTTCTCTACGGTCTGGTAGAAACCCCGGCGGTTGAGCAGTCCGGTCAGCGGATCGGTGACCGCCTGAAATTCCAGTTGCTTATGCAGATGACGCACCACCGACATGTCCAGCACGGTCACGACCATCGCATGTTGCTCGGCAGGCAATGGCGCGCAGGACAAGGCCACCGGCACCTGCTGTCCGGGCGCCGTTCGTAGCAGGGCATCGTGCAGGCGCAGGGTTTCGCCGCGTTTATATCCGGTCAGCAACTCGGAATCGGCCCAGATCGGAATATGCGGTTTTTGCAGGTAGTCCAGAAACTCCTTGCCTTGCAGTTCCTGCACCGTGGCATTGAGCAACCGTGACATCGCCGGATTGGCAAAACGAATCAGACCGTCCTCCCCCAATACCAGAATGCCTTCGGCAGTGTTATCCAGCACCGACGCATTAAAGGCACGAGCTGCTTCCAGATCATGACTCAGGCGCTGCAAGGCCCGGCGGTTACGCTGGTGTTCGAGCAACGCCTGGACCTTGGGCGTGAAGACCTGTGGGTCGAACGGCTTGAACAGGTAATCCACCGCACCACTGGCATAGCCCTTGATCACGGCGTCCTGGGACTGTTCGTTGGCGGTCAGGAAAATGATCGGCGTTAGACGGGTTCGCTGGCTACCGCGCATCAGGCGTGCCACTTCATAACCGTCCATGCCCGGCATCTGCACGTCCAGCAGCACCAGGTCGAAATCGTGTTCAAGTAACAAACCGAGGGCCTCGAAACCCGAGGCGGCAGTCATGACCCGCCAGTCCTGGCGCTGTAACAACGCGCGCATGCTGATCAGGTTTTCAGGGTAATCGTCGACGACTAAAAGGGTTGAGCCGCCTTCTACTGGCGTGGGTTGCGCGCATTCCATGCTGCTTCTCTAATTGCGGGGTGTCAGGCCGGTTTCTCGTGAAAACCGGACAAATACTGTGCCTTCACTCTAGACCCGGTTCTGCAAAAGCAGAAGGTGTCAGTGGGCCATCATTTAATCACAGTGTCTTTTTACCGACTAACGGTCGATGAAACCCGGGAAAGATGGCATCTTCGACAGGATGTTGACGTCAACCACCCGTCAGACGAGAGTTAACAAAATATCCCGCTACGCTTATAAAGGCCGCCCCAAAGGTGCGGTCTAGAGCTTCTGGCACGTCCGTCCAGCATGAATCAAGTGGAAGAACCGACATGATCGATCTCGCAACCTGGAACCTCAGCGTCCCCGTCGGCAGCCCGCCGTACACCGTTGAAACCTCAAAACTGGTGGATGGTTTCAAAGATCAATACTTCCATTCCGACACCGGCACATTGTTTTTCTGGTCGCCCGTGACTGGCTCCCGTACCGAAAACGCGATTTATCCGCGCACCGAATTGCGTGAAACCTACAGCAACGGCACGTTGCACAACTGGTATTACCCGGATGCCGACAATTTGTTGCATGCCACTCTGGCAGTGAACCAGGTGCCGAGTACCGGGAAAATCGTCATCGGCCAGATCCATGCCTATCAAAGCCAAAAACCTTTGGTGAAGGTCGAGTACCAATACAAAACCAGTACAGCCACCGGCAATATCGTGGCCAAGGTCCGGATGCACCCCGACGACGATGAGGGCCGGGTGATCATCGTTGCGACGGGAGTGAAACTCGACCAGGAGTTCAACTATCTCATTCACCTCAGCCCCGGTGGCGCCTTGGGCATCAGCGCGGCAGGTTATCAATGGGATACGCAAATCAGCACAACCTGGCGCGACAAACCGTTGTATTTCAAGGCCGGGGTGTATGTGCAGGACAACACCGGGTACACCACTGAAGGCGGGAAAGTGACCTTCAGCAAGCTGGATATCGATCACAATCAATGATGTCGAGGCACCGTTGACCCTGTGGGAGCGGGCTTGCTCGCGAAGGCGTAATGGCGGGTTCTTTATTGATGAAGCTTAACGCCCGGGCTTAGTTGACCTTGGCGTTCAACTCACCCTTCAGATAACGCTGGTACATCCCTTCCAGCGAGATCGCCTTGATCTTCGATGCATTACCGGCAGTACCGAAAGCTTCGTAGCGAGCGATGCATACGTCGCGCATGGCGGTGACGGTGGCGCCGAAGAATTTACGTGGGTCGAACTCGCTCGGGTTGGTGGCCATCAGGCGACGCATTGCGCCTGTGGATGCCAGGCGCAGGTCGGTGTCGATGTTGACCTTGCGCACGCCGTGCTTGATGCCTTCGACGATTTCTTCAACCGGTACGCCGTAGGTTTCCTTGATGTCGCCGCCGTACTGGTTGATGATCGCCAGCCACTCTTGCGGAACCGAAGACGAACCGTGCATCACCAGGTGAGTGTTCGGAATGCGCTTGTGGATTTCCTTGATGCGGTCGATGGCCAGCACGTCGCCGGTAGGCGGCTTGGTGAACTTGTACGCGCCGTGGCTGGTACCGATGGCGATGGCCAGGGCATCCACCTGAGTACGTTTTACGAAGTCAGCGGCTTCTTCCGGGTCGGTCAGCATCTGGCTGTGGTCCAGAACGCCTTCGGCGCCGATGCCGTCTTCTTCACCGGCCATGCCGGTTTCCAGCGAACCCAGGCAGCCCAGCTCGCCTTCTACCGAAACACCACAGGCGTGGGCCATGGCCACGGTCTGTTGGGTCACACGGACGTTGTAGTCGTAGTCGGTCGGGGTCTTGCCGTCTTCACCCAGGGAACCGTCCATCATCACCGAGCTGAAGCCCAGCTGGATGGAGCGCTGGCAGACGTCAGGGCTGGTGCCGTGGTCCTGGTGCATGCACACCGGGATGTGCGGGAATTCTTCGATGGCGGCCAGGATCAGGTGACGCAGGAACGGTGCACCGGCGTATTTGCGAGCACCGGCCGAAGCCTGGACGATCACCGGGGAGTCAGTCTTGTCAGCGGCTTCCATGATGGCGCGCATCTGCTCAAGGTTGTTGACGTTGAAGGCTGGAACGCCGTAGCCGAACTCGGCTGCGTGGTCCAACATCTGGCGCATGCTGATAAGTGCCATTGTGTGTATCTCTCCCGGTTGAGGGTCGTTAATCGTGCCAGCCTGCCGGAGCGGCGGCGGCTATTCAAGTTATTGCAGATCGGGGGTTGGCCCGGGCTGCGAATTCGGTGTTGCATCAATTCCAGAACATCGGCCCCCTGTAGGAGCAAGCTTGCTCGCGATGCTGGCCCAGACAACGCGGGCATTCAGGTGCCCCGCGTTATCGTTAAAGACCATCGCGAGCAAGCTCGCTCCTACAAGTGACAGCCACGGCCAATCAAATCATTGGTGGCGACCCAGTAAACCAGGCCTTCCTCACCTTTTATGTGAAACGCCAGCATGTCATTGCTGTACAGCGAACCCGATGCACCCGGTTCCTGCTTCAGGCGGTAGACCTGATCGGCACCGCCCAGGCGCACGTCGACTTCCCTGAGGCTGTCGTCGGTGTAGCGCCACAGCACCTTGGCCTGGCTGTCGCAGGTCCAGGTGGTCCAGTTATCCACAGGTGCGGACGACTGGAACAGGTTCAACTGAGCACAACCGGCCAACAGCGCCAGCGCCGTGACGGCGATAAAACCTTTCATCCGTGTCCCTCGACTGGCGGCGCACGCTGCCAGCCCTGAGTAATGAGTCAGACCCGTCAAGGGCAGCCATGTTCCTTGGCGGGCGTCCGGGTCTCGTATTTGTCCAGGCCTTCCGGCCCGGAACGCTTGTTGAGCACCGGGTTGGTTTCCGCCTGCCAGTCAGCCTGGTAGCAGCCTTTGTCCGACTCGGACGGCGCCGGCTCCGCAGTGGCCTTCGGATTACTCCCGCATGCCGCCAATGAACCCGCGACGATCAACAGCGCTAACGTCTTGACCATTTCAACACTCCCTTGCCTGGTCAAACGGGCGACCCTCAGGCCTTGGCCCGGCTTTCCAGGACTTCAACGGCGGGCAGAACCTTGCCTTCGACGAATTCGAGGAATGCGCCGCCACCGGTAGAAATGTAGGAGATCTGCTCGGCCACGCCATATTTGTCGATGGCGGCCAGGGTGTCGCCACCGCCGGCAATGGAGAACGCCGCGCTGTCTGCGATGGCCTGGGCCAGCACTTTGGTGCCATTGCCGAACTGGTCGAACTCGAACACACCGACCGGACCGTTCCACAGGATAGTCCTGGACGACTTCAGCAGCTCGGCGAAATTCGCCGCGGTCTGCGGGCCGATGTCCAGGATCATGTCGTCGGCAGCGACGTCAGCGATCAGCTTGACGGTCGCAGCGGCGCTTTCAGCGAATTCCTTGGCAACTACCACGTCCACTGGCAGCGGCACGCTGACTTTGGCGGCGATGGCGCGGGCGGTGTCGAGCAGGTCTGGCTCATACAGCGACTTGCCGACCGGGTGACCGGCAGCGGCCAGGAAGGTGTTGGCAATGCCGCCGCCGACGATCAACTGATCGCAGATCTGGCTCAGGCTGTTCAGTACGTCGAGTTTGGTCGACACCTTGGAACCGGCAACAATGGCAGCCATTGGCTGGGCTGGAGCGCCCAGGGCCTTGCCCAGTGCATCCAGCTCGGCCGCCAGCAGCGGGCCGGCAGCAGCGACTTTGGCGAACTTGGCCACGCCGTGGGTCGAACCCTCGGCACGGTGAGCGGTGCCGAAGGCGTCCATCACGAACACGTCGCACAGGGCGGCATATTGCCGGGCCAGTTCGTCGGCGTTCTTTTTCTCGCCTTTGTTGAAACGCACGTTTTCGAACAGCACGATGTCGCCGGCCTTGACGTCGACGCCGCCCAGGTAGTCGGCCACCAGCGGCACTTCACGGCCCAGGGCACGGCTCAGGTAGTCGGCGACTGGCTTGAGGCTGTTCTCGGCCGAGAACTCGCCTTCGGTCGGACGGCCAAGGTGCGAGCAGACCATCACGGCCGCGCCTTTTTCCAGGGCCAGCTTGATGGTCGGCAGCGAGGCCAGGATACGCGCATCGCTGGTGACAACACCGTCCTTGACTGGGACGTTGAGGTCTTCGCGGATCAATACGCGCTTACCTTGCAGATCGAGGTCGGACATCTTCAACACGGTCATGGGTCGCATTTCCTGAGTAGCTGATCTTAGAGAGCAGGTTTTTTTGAAGTCGCTGTTTGCAGATAGTGTTCTGCAACGTCCAGCATTCGGTTGGCAAAACCCCATTCGTTGTCGAACCAGGCCAGGATGTTCACCAGCCGTGGGCCGGAAACTCGGGTCTGACTGGCATCGACGATCGCCGAATGTGGGTCATGGTTGAAATCACAGCTTGCGTGAGGTAACTCGGTGTAAGCCAGCAGGCCTTTGAGCGGGCCGCTGGTGGCGGCTTCGCGCAGGATCCGGTTGACCTCGGTGGCGTCGGTCGCGGTGGCGGTCTGCATCGTGATATCGAGGCAGGACACGTTGACCGTCGGCACCCGCACGGCTTTGGCCTGAATTCGGCCGGCAAGTTCCGGCAACAGGCGTTCGATACCACGCGCCAGACCGGTGGACACCGGAATCACCGACTGGAACGCCGAACGGGTGCGGCGCAGGTCTTCATGGTGATAGGCATCAATGACCGGCTGATCGTTCATCGCCGAGTGAATGGTGGTGATCGACACGTAATCCAGGCCAATGGCCTGATTCAGCAGGCGCAGCAGCGGCACGCCGCAGTTGGTGGTGCAGGACGCGTTGGACACCAGCAGTTCGTCGCCGGTCAGGCAATCCTGGTTCACGCCGTAGACGATGGTAGCGTCGACGTCCGTCTCGCTGGCCATCGGCTGGGAAAACAGCACGCGCGGGGCGCCAGCGTCGAGGAAACGCTGGCCGTCTTCGCGAGTGTGATAAGCGCCGGAGCACTCCAGCACCAGATCGACGCCCAGGGACGCCCAATCGATGCCTTCGGGGGTGGCACTACGCAGGACCTTCACGCAGTCGCCATTAATTTGCAGACAATCGCCCTCGACCTTCACTTCGCCGGGGAACCGGCCATGGGTGGAGTCGAAGCGTGTCAGGTATTCGATGCTGGCCATGTCTGCCAGATCATTGATCGCGACAATTTCAAACCCGGCCTTTTCGCCTCGCTCGAACAACGCACGCAAGACGCAACGACCAATCCGGCCGTAGCCGTTGAGTGCAACTTTGTAGGGACGCGGTTGAGGCATGGGGTTCTCGATTACCGTGGTGAATCCGTTAGTGCAGCGTTGAATGTTCCATTGTCATCGCGAGCAAGCTCGCTCCCACAGGGTATACACCGTCCATGTGGGAGCGAGCTTGCTCGCGATAGCGTCAGTTCAGACAACCCGATTTCCGGATTTAGTCTTCCAGCAGCTCTTCAGCCTGACCCAGGATGTTTTCCAGGGTGAAGCCGAACTCTTCGAACAAGGCCGACGCAGGCGCCGACTCGCCGTAGGTGGTCATGCCGATCACGCGGCCTTCCAGGCCCACGTACTTGTACCAGTAGTCCGCGTGAGCGGCTTCGATGGCGATACGGGCGCTGACCTGCAACGGCAGGACCGATTGCTTGTAGCCGGCGTCCTGGGCATCGAACACGCTGGTGCACGGCATGGAAACCACGCGCACCTTGCGACCCTGCTCGGTCAGCTTGTCGTAAGCCTGAACCGCCAGGCCCACTTCGGAACCCGTGGCAATCAGGATCAGCTCAGGCTCGCCTGCGCAGTCCTTCAACACGTAACCGCCACGGGCGATCTCTTCGATCTGAATCGCATTGCGGGTTTGGTGCTGCAGGTTCTGACGGGAGAAGATCAGGGCCGAAGGACCGTCCTTGCGCTCCAGCGCGTACTTCCAGCACACCGCCGATTCAACGGCGTCGGCTGGACGCCAGGTATCGAGGTTCGGCGTGCAGCGCAGGCTGGCCAGTTGCTCGATTGGCTGGTGAGTCGGGCCGTCTTCGCCCAGACCGATGGAGTCGTGGGTGTAGACGTGGATCACACGCTGCTTCATCAGGGCCGACATGCGCACCGCGTTGCGCGCGTACTCCATGAACATCAGGAAGGTCGCGCCGTAAGGCACCAGGCCGCCGTGCAGGGCAACGCCGTTCATGATCGCGGTCATGCCGAACTCGCGCACGCCGTAGTACATGTAGTTGCCGCTGGCGTCTTCGGCGGTGACGCCTTTGCAGCCTTTCCACAGGGTCAGGTTGGAACCGGCCAGGTCAGCCGAGCCGCCGAGGAACTCAGGCAGCAGCGGGCCAAATGCGTTCAGGGCATTCTGGCTGGCTTTACGGCTGGCGATGGTTTCGCCCTTGGCGGCCACTTCGGCGATGTACGCCGAGGCTTTTTCCGAGAAGTCGGCCGGCAGTTCGCCGCTCAGACGACGCACCAGTTCGTTGGCTTCGGCAGGGAACGCGGCGGAGTAGGCAGCGAAACGCTGGTCCCACTCGGCTTCCACAGCGCGACCGGCTTCCTTGGCATCCCACTCGGCGTAGATATCGGCCGGGATTTCGAACGGGCCATGATTCCATTTCAGCGCCGCACGGGTCAGGGCGATTTCCGCGTCACCCAGCGGGGCGCCGTGGCAGTCTTCCTTGCCTTGCTTGTTCGGCGAACCGAAGCCGATGGTGGTCTTGCAGCAGATCAGGGTTGGCTGCGAGCTTTTGCGCGCAGTCTCGATCGCAGTCTTGATCTCTTCCGGGTCGTGACCGTCGACATTGCGGATCACTTGCCAGTTGTAGGACTCAAAACGCTTCGGCGTGTCGTCGGTGAACCAGCCTTCGACTTCGCCATCGATGGAGATGCCGTTGTCATCGTAGAAGGCGATCAGCTTGCCCAGGCCCAAGGTACCGGCGAGGGAAGCGACTTCGTGGGAAATGCCTTCCATCATGCAGCCATCACCCAGGAACACATAGGTGTGGTGGTCGACGATATTGTGGCCAGGACGGTTGAACTGCGCCGCCATGACTTTTTCAGCCAGGGCAAAACCCACGGCGTTGGCCAGGCCCTGGCCCAGTGGGCCGGTGGTGGTTTCCACGCCAGGGGTGTAGCCGAGTTCCGGGTGACCCGGGGTACGGCTGTGCAGTTGACGGAATTGTTTCAGGTCGTCAATCGACAGGTCGTAGCCGGTCAGGTGCAGCAGCGAGTAGATCAACATCGAGCCGTGGCCGTTGGACAGCACGAAGCGGTCACGGTCGGCGAACGATGGATTGCTCGGGTTGTGCTTGAGGTAGTCGCGCCAAAGTACTTCGGCGATATCTGCCATACCCATAGGGGCACCGGGATGGCCGCTGTTGGCTTTTTGCACGGCATCCATGCTGAGGGCACGAATGGCGTTGGCACGCTCACGACGGCTAGGCATCGCTGATCTCCTGGGGGTTTGAATAAAACGAAACGGAAAAAAGGCGAGCATTTTCCCTCACCGGGCCGCCTCGGGGCAATGACAGATAGTCATCTGGAGGCGTTTTTCCAACGGATAACGGCGGTTTCGCCTGATGAATCCTTTCCGCCGTTCGTTTGTTGACTGAAGCTAACGTCGAGAAGTGCCATCCATCGAGCAATATCAAAACTTTTTGATATTGCTCTTGCGATGCATTCGACCCGTGACTAGACTGCCGCCCCTATGAACTTACGCGTGCCTTCCATTCAACATGACGATTGCGATGAGCTGGCGGCCTTGTGCAAGGCTGGCGGCGATCCCTTGCGGCTGAATGTTTTGCGCGCACTGGCCAACGATTCGTTCGGTGTGCTGGAACTGGCGCAGATCTTCGGCATCGGCCAGTCAGGCATGAGCCACCACCTCAAGGTACTGGCCCAGGCCGACCTGGTGGCGACGCGCCGCGAAGGCAATGCGATTTTCTACCGTCGCGCCCTGCCCCACACCGAACTGCTGGGCGGCAAATTGCACGCAGCCCTGCTCGAAGAAGTGGACAACCTGACGCTGCCGGCCGATGTGCAGGCGCGCATCACCCAGGTCCATGGGCAACGTGCGGCGGCCAGCCAGGATTTTTTCTCACGGGTAGCGGAGAAGTTTCGCGCCCAGCAAGACTTGATCGCCGGCCTGCCGCAATACCGCGAAAGCGTGGTGGCCCTGCTCGACAAGCTGAGCTTCGACAAAGACGCCACAGCCATTGAAGTCGGCCCTGGCGATGGCGCATTCCTGCCGGAACTGGCGCGCCGCTTCTCGCAAGTCACGGCACTGGACAACAGCACCGCGATGCTCGAACTGGCGCGCCAGGTCTGCGAACGCGACAAGCTGACTAACGTTAACCTGCAATTGGCCGATGCATTGAACGGCGTCAGCCTCAAGGCCGATTGCGTGGTACTGAACATGGTGCTGCATCATTTTGCCGCGCCGGCCGATGCGCTCAAGCACATGGCCCACTTGCTGCAACCAGGCGGTAGCCTGTTAGTGACAGAGTTATGTAGCCACAACCAGAGTTGGGCCAAGGAGGCCTGCGGTGATCTCTGGCTGGGGTTTGAACAGGACGATTTGGCCCGCTGGGCCACCGCTGCGGGACTCGCTCCCGGGGAAAGCCTCTATGTAGGCTTACGCAATGGTTTCCAGATCCAGGTCCGCCATTTTCAGCGACCGGCTGGCGACACTCACCATCGGTAATTTCAGGAAAACATCGAGATGAGCGAATACTCCCTTTTCACCTCCGAGTCCGTGTCTGAAGGGCATCCGGACAAAATCGCCGACCAGATTTCTGATGCGGTGTTGGACGCCATCATTGCTGAAGACAAGTTCGCCCGTGTGGCGTGCGAGACTCTGGTGAAAACGGGCGTGGCGATCATCGCCGGCGAAGTCACCACTACCGCCTGGGTTGACCTGGAGCAGATCGTTCGTGACGTGATCACCGACATCGGCTACACCAGCTCCAACGTCGGCTTCGACGGTGCGACCTGCGGCGTGATGAACATCATCGGCAAGCAGTCCCCTGACATCAACCAGGGTGTCGACCGTGCCAAGCCTGAAGATCAGGGCGCCGGCGACCAGGGCCTGATGTTCGGCTATGCCAGCAACGAAACCGACGTGCTGATGCCAGCGCCGATCACCTTCTCGCACCAACTTGTGCAAAGGCAAGCCGAGGCCCGTAAATCCGGTCTGCTGCCTTGGCTGCGCCCGGATGCCAAGTCGCAAGTCACCTGCCGCTACGAAAACGGCAAGGTGGTCGGTATCGACGCCGTCGTTCTGTCGACCCAGCACAACCCTGAAGTGTCGTACAACGACCTGCGCGAAGGCGTGATGGAGCTGATCGTCAAGCACGTGCTGCCTGCCGAACTGCTGAGCAAAGACACCCAGTTCCACATCAACCCGACCGGCCAGTTCATCATTGGCGGCCCGGTGGGTGACTGCGGTCTGACCGGTCGCAAGATCATCGTCGACAGCTACGGCGGCATGGCCCGTCACGGCGGTGGCGCGTTCTCCGGCAAGGATCCATCGAAGGTTGACCGTTCGGCGGCCTACGCCGGTCGTTATGTGGCCAAGAACATCGTTGCCGCCGGCCTGGCCGAGCGCTGCGAGATCCAGGTGTCCTACGCCATCGGTGTTGCTCAACCGACGTCGATCTCGCTGAACACCTTCGGCACCGGCAAGATCAGCGATGACAAGATCGTCAAACTGGTCCGCGAAGTGTTCGACCTGCGCCCATACGCGATCACCACCATGCTCGACCTGCTGCACCCGATGTACCAGGAAACCGCTGCGTACGGCCACTTCGGTCGCACCCCGGCGACCAAGACCGTGGGTGACGACACCTTCACCACGTTCACCTGGGAAAAAACCGACCGCGCCGACGCCCTGCGTTCTGCTGCCGGCCTGTAAGATTTCCCCGCAATACCCGAAGCCCCGCACGGTTCGCGCCCTGCGGGGCTTTTTATTGGCTTGCGCTTGAGACCGCGTGACCTCATCGCGAGCAGGCTCGCTCCCACAGTTGATCTTTGGAGCGCCCGAGATCTGTGGGCAAACGCAATTCCCTGTGGGAGCGAGCTTGCTCGCGATGAGGCCAGTACAACCACCAGAAATACCCGGCAAAACACCCCCTGTCCGCACCACCCAATACTGACCTAGCCTTCACGCACCTCACCGAGCAAGGACGCTCAAGATGCTTCCCGACCTGCGCCTGTTTTTCGCCTTTCTACTGACCTTTGCCCACCTGACCGCCAGTGCCACCGAATGCCCGGACTGGCCATCCGAACGCGCCCTGAACGAAGTCGGCAAACTGCAACAGCAAATCGACTTCTGGGACGACAGCTATCACCGTCAGGGACGCTCACTGGTCGCCGATGAACTCTACGACCAATCCCGCGCGCGACTCACCCAATGGCGCCACTGCTTCAAACTGAGCCCGTCCGCAGACCCCTTGCGCACTGCACGCGGTACGTTGCCCCACCCTATCGCCCACACTGGCCTGGACAAATTGCACGATCAGCCCGCCGTGGAAAAATGGCTGCGTGACCGGGTGGACGTCTGGGTCCAGCCTAAAATCGATGGCGTGGCGGTGACCCTGGTGTACCGCAACGGCCTGCTGGCCCAGGCAATCAGCCGTGGTGACGGCGAGAGCGGCCAGGACTGGACGGTTCCTGCGCGGCAGATTCCGGCCATCCCGCAACGGCTATCGCAGGCCCGGGACTTGATCGTGCAAGGCGAACTGTATTGGCGCCTGACCGATCACGTGCAGGCCCGGGCCGGTAGCCTCAATGCTCGTGGCTCGGTCGCCGGCCTGATGGCGCGCAAGGTGTTGAGCGCCGAACAGGCCGCCGGCATCGACCTGTTTGTCTGGGACTGGCCCCAGGGGCCGGCGAGCGTGCCCGCGCGTGCCGCGGCGCTGACTGCGCTGGGCTTCCCGAGTACCACGGTATACAGCCAGCCCATCGCCTCCGTCATCGATGCCGAACGCTGGCGCGAACACTGGTATCGCTCCCCCCTGCCCTTTGCCAGCGACGGCATCGTCCTGCGCCAGAATCAGCGCCCAGCCGCCGAGCGTTGGCAGGCCAAGTCACCCTACTGGGCCATCGCCTGGAAATACCCCTTCGCCCGGGCACTGGCCGAAGTCCGCCAGGTTCACTTCAGGATCGGCCGGACCGGGCGGATCACTCCGGTACTTGAACTGATCCCGGTGAAGCTCGATGACCGGCAGATCAAACACGTCAGCGTCGGTTCGTTGCAACGTTGGCAGACGCTGGACATACGTCCGGGTGACCAGGTCGCCATCAGCCTGGCCGGACTGACCATCCCCAGGCTCGATAGCGTCGTATTGCGCAGCAGCGAACGCGCAGAATTGAACGCGCCGCAGGCAGCGGACTTTCATTCGTTGAGTTGCTGGCAACCGACCCCGGGCTGCGAAAGCCAGTTTCTCGCGCGCCTGACCTGGCTCAGCAGCAAACAGGGGCTGGCACTGCCCAATGTGGGTCCGGGCACGTGGGAAAAACTTCTTGCAACAGGTCGCCTGAACGGTCTTCTGGATTGGTTGACCCTCGATGCCCAAGACCTTGCTACCATTGACGGTTTCGGCGAGCGCAGCGCGGCTCGCCTTGCAGACAGTTTCAACCAGGCCCGGCAACGCCCGTTCGCGCACTGGCTGAAAGCCCTGGGATTGCCGCCGACAGGTCAGGCACCTCTCGGCGATGAATGGCAGGCACTGGCACAGCGAGATACCCGACAATGGCAGGCCCAGGCCGATATCGGGCCGGGACGCGCGGCGCAATTGAACGCTTTTTTCCGCCATCCGCAGGTCCTGGCCTTGAGTGAAACGTTACGTGATGCGGGGATTGACGGCTTTTAGCTGTCAGCCCTGCGTCCACCGGGAACCCCTGTGGACCGCCAGGCTCCAACAAGCCATCGCCACACCGGTCTGCTTGCCTTCTTACATGGAGCTTTTATGAAATTTCTTTCACCGCTCGCCCTGTTGACCCTTTGCAGCGTGTTGGCCACCCCGTTGATGGCGGACGAGGAAGCGCCGGGGCTGACCGGTTGTGCGGCCAAGAAGCAAGGCATCGTCAACCAGATCGAATTGGCCAAGGTCCACGGTAACGCCGACCAGCAGGCAGGCCTGGAAAAAGCCCTGAGCGAAGTCGAAGCGAACTGCACCGACGCCTCGCTGAAGAAAGAACGGGAAAACAAGGTGCTCGACGCCAGGCACGAAGTCAGCACGCGTCAGGCGGACCTCGACAAGGCCATGAAAAAAGGCGACCCCGACAAGATCAACAAGCGCAAAGACAAACTCGCAGATGCCCGCAAGGAATTGCAGGACGCCCTGGATGAGCTGGATAAATAATCACTGGCAACGAACATGGATCTTTGGTGCTACTAAAGCAGCCTTCGCGAGCAAGCCCGCTCCCACATTGAGTTTCGGCTGGCACAAATGTTGTGTTAACTGAAGAACCAATGTGGGAGCGGGCTTGCTCCGGGCGGCGTTCCGACGAAGACGTCAGACCGAACAACTTCAATCAATGATCCCGAAACGCCTTATGACACGCACTGCAAGCATCTTCGACTTTCTGCACCGCCGGCCCCAGGTTGCTGGCCTTGTAGGGTTGAACCTGGCTGGCGATCACCAATTCACCGGTGGCGGATTCAAGGTCACGGGCCATGGCCTGGAAGCGCGCCTGCTGCTCCCAGACATTGCTCTTGGCGCTGGTGTGATCTTCCTCGCGGACCTGCGGAAAGTGTTGCCACGGCTCACGGGACAGCGCATCGAGTTTCACCGCGCCCTCGGCGAACTTCGGGCCATCGAACGCAATGCGCCCACGCAACATGCCGCCCAGGTCTTCACCGGTGTTGAGCATCTGCTTGAAAATGGCCTTGCGCTGGCCCAGCGGCGAGTTGGGGTCGATGCCGCCACAAGCGGACAACGTCAGGCAGGCCAGCAATACAACAGAAAGTCTTTTAAGAGTCATGGTGGCTTCAGGTCACGGAAACGGCGGCCAGTATCCTCGTGTCATCGGCAAAGACCAATAGCCCTATTATCAACAAGGGTTGCCTGAGCGCATGGAGCGCTCAGGCAACCGGCAAAGGAATCACTCCATGAACAGCCGTTTCAAGGCATGGCGTCACAGCCTGGCCTGGACCCTGCCGATGGTGGCCCTGCTCGCAGGCTGCACCGGTGGCGACAAGCAACAACCGAAAACCCACGCCCTGGCCACCTACTCCAGTGCCACATGGGAAGCGCTGCCGGCGGTGTCTGACAACGACCTGGTAGCCGGCTTCGGTTCGTGGCGCAGCGCCTGCACCCGACTCAAGGCCGACCCGGTCTGGGGCGGAACCTGCACAGCGGCCACCAACGTGCCGCAAACCGCCAGCGACATCCGTGGTTTTCTCAAGCAGAACCTCGACGTTTATGGCCTGCGTGCCGCCAACGACAACCCCAACGGCTTGATCACCGGCTACTACGAGCCGGTCTATCCCGGGAGCCTGACCCAGACCAGCGCAGCCAATGTCCCGGTGTATGGCGTCCCCGAGGACATGATCATCGTCGCCCTCGACAGCATTTACCCGGAACTCAAGGGCAAACGCCTTCGCGGCCGGCTCGAAGGTCGCGTGCTCAAGCCGTACGACGATGCGGCAACCATCGAAAACAAAGGGGTCAAGGCGCCGGTCGTGGCCTGGCTGACCGATCCGATGAACCTGCAGTTCCTGCAAATCCAGGGTTCGGGTCGTATCCAGCTCGACAATGGGCGCCAGTTGCGCATTGCCTATGCCGATCAGAATGGTCATCCGTATCGACCGATTGGCCGCTGGCTGGTGGAACAGGGTGAGTTGAAAAAAGAAGACGTGACCATGGGCGCCATCAGCACATGGGCCAAGGCCAATCCGACACGGATTCCCGAACTGCTCGGCAGCAACCCCAGCTACGTGTTCTTCACCCGTAACCCGGACAGCAACGAAGGTCCGCGCGGCTCGTTGAACGTACCGTTGACCGCCGGTTACAGCGCGGCGGTGGATCGCAAGGTGATCCCGCTGGGCAGCCTGTTGTGGCTGTCCACCACCAGACCGGACGGCACAGCGCTGGTTCGCCCCGTGGCCGCACAGGACACCGGCGGTGCCATTGCCGGCGAGGTTCGGGCGGATCTGTTCTGGGGCACCGGCGATGCGGCCGGGCAACTGGCCGGGGACATGAAACAGCAGGGGCAGATCTGGATGCTCTGGCCCAAAGGTGCTGCGCTGCCACAAGTGCCGCAGGTGGCGGATGCAGAGAAGACAAAACCCTAAACCAGCGGTGGCTGCCAGATAGCTATCGCGAGCAGGCTCGCTCCCACATTGAAACGCACACTCCTGTGGGAGCGAGCCTGCTCGCGATGGGGCCCGCAAATACCCTGAAGATTTTTAGACCGACACCACAAAGAAACTCACGATCAACGCCATCCCCACGAACCACACCAGCGACCGCAGCGTCGCCCAGTCCGCCAGGTAGCAAATGATGTAGAGCAGGCGACTGGTGATGAACAACACCGACAGCACATTGATCGTCACCAGTTCGGCATTGCCGGCCAGGTGCGCCACGATCACCGCCGCGGCGAACGCCGGGGTCACTTCAAAACTGTTCAACTGCGCCGCGTGCGCCCGCCTGCCAAAGCCTTCCAGAGAGTCGAGAAAATCCCGAGGGTCATGATTGTCTTTCAGCCTGAACCCGCCACTGATCTTGGCGACCCACGTACATACATACGGCAGGAGAATCGCGATCAAAACGCACCACAGAGCCACCGTCATAACGCCGTCCTTTTTTCAAGTTCATAGAAAATCGAATTTCATCGGAGCGATCAAAACTTCATCACCAGTATGCCGATCAGTACCAGCCCGCAGGCCAGGAGCCGAGGCCGACCGAAAGGCTCCTTGAGGTAACGCATGCCAAACAGCACCACCAGAATCACACTGATCTCGCGCAATGCCGCCGCTTCGGCAATCGAACCCAACTGCATCGCCCACAGCACCAGAGCGTAGCTGAACAACACGCAGAACCCGACCGCCAGGCCCAACCGCCACTGCTCGCGCCAAAACAGCATGAACGCGGGGCGCTTGCGCACTAACGCCAACAGCGGAAACGGCCAGGCGCTGAGCAAGGTGACCCAGATAAGGTAATCCAGTGGATGAGACCAGCGTCGCAATGCCTGCCCGTCGATGTACGTGTAGCAACCGATGCACAGGCCGATCAGCGCCACCACCGGCAACATCGACCACGGCAGGCGCGCACCGCCACCGCCCTGCCAGAGCAGGCACAGCATGCCGAACGGGATCAGCAGGATGCCGAAAATCTGTTGGTGGGTCAGCACTTCCCCGGCAAAGATCAGCGTCAGCGCCAGTACCACCAACGGTGACAGGCCGCGCATCAATGGATAGACCAACCCGAGGTCGCCGACCCGATAGGCCTGGATCAGCAAATAGCGATAGAGCAACTCGAACGCCGCCGATGCCAGTATCCATGGCCAGATCTCCAGTGGCGGCACGCTCAGGAACGGCAACATCAGCGCGACAAAGAGCAGCGCCACGCTGTCCATGCAGGCCACCACCAACAGCCGCTCCGCACTGAACTTGATCAGGGTATTCCACGCCGCATGCAACAGCGCCGCCACCAACACCAACGCCGTCGCAAGCACGGCCTACTCCTTTTGTCGTCTCCACGATCCCCGTAGGAGCGAGCCTGCTCGCGATGGACGTTAACGATAACGCGTGCTGTCTGAGTAAACGCGTTGCCTTGACGTCTTTCGCGAGCAAGCTCGCTCCTGCAGAATCCGCGCAGAGAATTGATTCGCCATATGTCAGTGGCTGTTTATACTGCAAGCGACCACGCCGCACTCAGTTGCGCACAGACCAATTCCAATAAAAATTCTGCCTGGCCCGCTCTCCTCGAGAACGGTCGTCGGCCTGCGTATGCCTGATCACAGCGTCAAGACTACCGACAGAGACCTTGCGCATGCCACTCGCTTTGCTTGCCCTGGCTGTTGCCGCCTTTGGCATCGGCACCACCGAATTCGTCATCATGGGTCTGTTGCCCGACGTCGCCCGCGACCTCAGCGTGAGCATTCCCGATGCCGGACTGCTGATCACCGGCTACGCCCTGGGCGTGGTGTTCGGCGCGCCAATCCTCGCCGTCGGCACAGCCAATATGCCGCGCAAAGCCACCCTGCTGGGCATGACGCTGATGTTCATCCTCGGCAACATGCTCTGCGCGCTGGCACCGAATTACGCCACGCTGATGGCCGCGCGCGTGATCACGGCGCTGTGCCACGGCGCATTTTTCGGCATCGGTTCGGTGGTGGCTGCCGGGCTGGTGGCACCCAACAAACGCGCCCAGGCGATTGCCATGATGTTCACCGGCCTGACCCTGGCCAACGTGCTCGGCGTGCCGTTGGGCACCGCACTCGGGCAATACGCGGGTTGGCGCTCGACCTTCTGGGCGGTGTCGGTGATCGGGGTTCTGGCCGCGATTGCGCAATGGGTCTGGCTGCCGAAAAACATTACGATGGATAAAGCCAACCTGGCCAGCGAGTTCAAGGTGCTGGGCAAGGCCAGCGTATTGCTGGCCCTGGGCATGAGTGTGCTGGCCTCGACCAGCCTGTTCAGTGTGTTCACCTACATTGCGCCGATCCTGCAGGACATCACCGGTGTCAGCCCTCACGGCGTCACCATCATGCTGCTGTTGTTCGGCGTTGGTTTGACCGCCGGCAGCATGCTCGGTGGTCGTCTGGCGGACAGTCGACTGCTGCCTTCGCTGGTGGGCATGGCGCTGGCGGTGCTGGTGGTGCTGGCGGCGTTCACGCAAACCAGTCACTCGGTGATCCCGGCTGCGATCACGCTCGTGCTGTGGGGGACTTTCGCCTTTGCACTGTGCCCGATCCTGCAGTTGCTGATCATCGATCAGGCTCATGAAGCACCAAACCTGGGTTCGACCTTGAACCAGAGCGCCTTCAACCTCGGCAACGCCGCCGGCGCATGGATTGGCGGCCTGGTGGTGGCCAGTGGCGCGGACCTGGCGGACTTGCCCTGGACCGGCGCATTGGTCAGCGGGTTGACCGTGCTGACTGCGCTGTTCTTCATCTATCGCCAGCGTCGGGGTGCGGCTGCGCTTGGTGTGGTGGGCTGAGCATCACCTTGATTGTTTTTTGATCAACTGCGGATCGTGCGTGTCGCTCTGATCCGCTGATTTCTTCGGCGGCCCGCTTTCGCTGCGAATCTGTGCATGGCTGATCAGCGCGAAAATAAAACTGCCACCGATGATGTTCCCCGCCAGCGTCGGCCCGGCGAACACCAGCCAGAAATCCTTCCACGGCAACTCACCCGCAAACACCAGATACGACACCTCGGCCGAACCGACCACGATGTGAGTGAAATCCCCCAGCGCCATGAGGTAGGTGATGAGGATGATGATCCACATCTTGGCGCTCTCCATGGACGGAATCATCCAGACCATGGTGGCGATCATCCATCCGGAGACGATGCCCTTGGCGAACATCTGACTGGCATGGTTTTCCATGACCTTGCGGCCGATATCGAGGAAAGCGACATCGGTCTTGCTGTCGAAGATCGGCAGTTCCAGCATCACGTACGCCACCAGCAAGGTGCCGCAAAGGTTGCCGATCAACACCACCGTCCACAGCCGCAGCAGCCGGGCGAAGTTGGCCAGTGTCGGCTTGGTCATCACCGGCAGGACAGCGGTCAGGGTGTTTTCGGTGAACAGTTGCTGACGGGCCAGGATCACCGCGAGAAAACCGGCGCAATAACCGAAACTCGCTATCACCTTGAACCCTTCACCGTCCGGCAGACGCGAATTGAGCAATCCCATGGCCATCAGCGACAGGCCCATGGTCAATCCTGCCGCCAGCGCCGACCACCACAACGCGGCAATGCTGCGCTCCAGTTCCTGATCGCCCTGGGTACGGATGATTTCATGCAACACCGCGGCACGGGGTGGCTGGCTCTTTTCGACTTCGTGCTCTTCTTGCGCCGAAAGGTTCGGGGTCTTGCCGTCTTGTGCCGAGTTCATGGTGTGCGCAACCGGTGGCGGGCTATTTAGCTACGACACGCGGGGTTCACAGCTGTTCAGTGCCCAGACAAATCTTCGGCAAATACAGAACCGCTTTCGCGAGCAAGCCCGCTCCCACATTGGAATGCGTTTCAAATGTGGGAGCGGGCTTGCTCGCGAAGAAAGCGACGCCGATCTTACTGAGCGGCGTCATCGTCCTTGAACTGATCCTTGACGTACTTGATCTCGGTCCGGCCGTGAGGTGCCGGCAAGCCGTCTTCACCGAGGTTCACGAACACCATTTTTTCAACGGTGAGGATGCTCTTGCGGGTGATCTTGTTGCGCACTTCGCACGTCAGGGTGATCGAGGTGCGGCCGAACTCGGTCGCCGTGATGCCCAGCTCGATGATGTCGCCCTGGCGCGAGGCGCTGACGAAGTTGATTTCGGAAATGTACTTGGTGACCACACGCTGATTGCCCAACTGGACGATGGCGTAGATCGCCGCCTCTTCGTCGATCCAGCGCAGCAGGCTGCCACCGAACAACGTGCCGTTGGGGTTGAGGTCTTCGGGTTTTACCCATTTGCGGGTGTGGAAATTCATATTCACTCCTGACCATCTTGCCGATTGATGCCCGGCATCATGGCAGAGCCCGGACTAGAGCTCTATCAAGCTTCGACTATGGTCTCGATTACCGTTCGGACATTGACTGACAGAAACGCTTTGGAAGATCAGCATAGCCCGCTATAATCGCCCCCGTTTCAAAACGGTAACCTCTACTTGCTACCGTTTTCCCGCCACCTGTCCGAGGGGCGCTGCAGCAGGTTCGACCTGTCAGGCTCGGATGGGGCGTTGCCTGGCCTTAAGCCAGACACTAAACGCACAACGGCGCCCATTCGCATACATTACGAATGGAGGCTCTTCATGAGCGCTGTTATCACGCCTGCAGATTTTACCGATTACAAAGTCGCCGACATGTCCCTGGCTGCCTGGGGCCGTCGCGAAACCATCATCGCCGAATCCGAAATGCCGGCCCTGATGGGTCTGCGTCGCAAGTACTCCGTTGAGCAACCGCTCAAAGGCGCGAAGATCCTCGGCTGCATCCACATGACCATTCAGACTGCCGTGCTGATCGAAACCCTGGTTGCCCTGGGTGCCGAAGTGCGCTGGTCGTCCTGCAACATTTTCTCGACTCAGGATCAGGCCGCCGCGTCCATTGCCGCTGCCGGCATTCCGGTTTTCGCCTGGAAAGGTGAAACCGAACAAGAGTACGAGTGGTGCCTGGAGCAAACCATCCTCAAGGATGGCCAGCCATGGGACGCCAACATGATCCTCGACGACGGCGGCGACCTGACCGAGCTGCTGCACAAGAAGTACCCACAGGTTCTGGACCGCGTCCACGGCGTGACCGAGGAAACCACCACCGGCGTTCACCGCCTGCTGGACATGCTGGCCAAGGGCGAGCTGAAAATCCCGGCAATCAACGTCAACGACTCGGTAACCAAGAGCAAGAACGACAACAAGTACGGCTGCCGTCACAGCCTGAACGATGCGATCAAGCGCGGCACCGACCACCTGCTGTCCGGCAAGCAAGCGCTGGTCATCGGCTACGGCGACGTGGGCAAGGGTTCTGCTCAGTCCCTGCGCCAGGAAGGCATGATCGTCAAGGTTTCCGAAGTTGACCCGATCTGCGCCATGCAAGCCTGCATGGACGGTTTCGAAGTGGTTTCGCCGTTCATCGACGGTATCAACAACGGTACTGAAGCCAGCATCGACAAGGCACTGCTGGGCAAGATCGACCTGATCGTGACCACCACCGGCAACGTCAATGTTTGCGATTCGAACATGCTCAAAGCCCTGAAGAAGCGTGCTGTTGTCTGCAACATCGGCCACTTCGACAACGAAATCGACACCGCTTTCATGCGCAAGAACTGGGCATGGGAAGAAGTGAAGCCGCAGGTTCACAAGATCCACCGTACCGGCGCTGGCGATTTCGACCCGCATAACGACGACTACCTGATCCTGCTGGCCGAAGGCCGTCTGGTTAACCTGGGCAACGCAACCGGCCACCCGAGCCGCATCATGGACGGTTCGTTCGCCAACCAGGTTCTGGCGCAGATCTTCCTGTTCGGCCAGAAATACGCCGACCTGTCGCCAGCTCAGAAGGCCGAGCGCCTGACCGTTGAAGTACTGCCAAAGAAACTCGACGAAGAAGTGGCCCTGGAAATGGTCCGTGGCTTCGGCGGCGTTGTGACTCAACTGACCAAGACCCAGGCCGACTACATCGGCGTGACCGTCGAAGGTCCGTTCAAGCCGCACGCTTACCGCTACTGATCGGATCTGCTGCCTGCTCTCCCTGTGGGAGCGGGCTTGCTCGCGAAAGCAGTGTGTCAGTCAACATTGATACTGGATGTGCTGACGCCTTCGCGGGCAAGCCTGCTCCCACATGGGCTCTGTGGGCTTCACAGGCTTACGCGTTTTCAAGGGTATTCCCATGTCCCAAGATCGTCGCTACAGCTTCGAGTTCTTCCCTACGAAGACCGATGCTGGGCAAGAAAAGCTGCTCGCCACTGCTCGCCAGCTGGCCACCTACAACCCCGATTTCTTCTCCTGCACCTACGGCGCTGGCGGTTCGACCCGTGATCGCACGCTGAACACCGTGTTGCAGCTCGAAAGTGAAGTCAAAATCCCTGCCGCTCCGCACCTTTCCTGTGTGGGCGATAGCAAAGCTGACCTGCGCGGCCTGCTGGCCCAGTACAAGGCGGCCGGCATCAAGCGTATCGTTGCCCTGCGCGGTGACCTGCCTTCGGGCATGGGCATGGCCAGCGGTGAAATGCGCCACGCCAATGACCTGGTTGAATTCATTCGTGAAGAAACCGGCGATCACTTCCACATCGAAGTCGCCGCCTACCCGGAAATGCATCCGCAAGCGCGCAATTTCGAAGACGATGTCGCCAACTTCGTGCGCAAGGCCAACGCTGGCGCCGACAGTGCGATCACCCAGTACTTCTTCAACGCCGACTGCTACTTCTACTTCGTGGAGCGCGTGCGGGCGTTGGGTGTGAACATCCCGATCGTGCCGGGCATCATGCCGATCACCAACTACAGCAAGCTGGCGCGTTTCTCCGATGCCTGCGGTGCGGAAATCCCGCGCTGGATCCGCAAGCAACTGGAAGCCTACGGCGACGACACCCAGAGCATTCAGCGCTTTGGCGAACAGGTCATCACCGAGATGTGCGAACAACTGCTGCAGGGCGGCGCTCCGGGGCTGCACTTCTACACACTGAACCAGGCTGAAGCGAGCCTGGCGGTGTGGAAAAACCTGAAGCTGCCGCGTTAAAAGTCGTTAAAGCAAGATCAAAAGATCGCAGCCTGCGGCAGCTCCTACAGAGAAATGTGTATTCCCTGTAGGAGCTGCCGCAGGCTGCGATCTTTTGCTTTCAACGCACTATTAATGTGCGGCAACCCACGGAGTTAGAGCATCTGCGGTCAGTTTCTGGCTCTTTCCGGTTTCTCGTCGTAATCTCAAGCCATGCCTTTGATCACGCAGTTAATCGCCGTGCTTGTCTTCACTTGCCTGAGCTTCGCCGCCCGGGGCGAGAAGCTGCGCATTGTCACGGAACCGTGGGCGCCTTACGTATACGAAGACAACGGCATATCACTGGGCCTGGACTACGAAACCACCGCGATTGTCTTCAAGCGCCTGGGCATTGAAGTGGAATGGCAGTTCCTGCCCTGGAAACGCTGCCTGTCGATGCTTGAATCGGGTCAGGCCGATGGCGCGCTGGACATCTTTCACAGCGACGAACGTGATGCGACCCTGCTCTACCCCAGCGAACCCCTGTCTGAAGTCCAGTTCGTGATGTTCTACGCCAATGACCGGCCCCATCCGTTTCGCACCCTTGATGAATTGCGCGGCCTGACTGTCGGCACCTCGCCGGGTTACCTGTACAGCAAGGACTTCAGCGATTCGACGCTGTTCACCCGCGAGCCGGCCCCTACCCATGAAGCCAACTTCGGCAAGCTGGTACGCGGGCGGATTGACCTGCTGATTACCGACCGCCGGGTCGGCCAGCATTTGCTCGACGAACTGGGCATCCGCAACAAGATCACCGAAAACCCCACGATTATCAGCCAGCAAAGCCAGTTTCTCGCGGTACGGCGCAATGCAGGCATGGATCTGCTGGTGCAGCGTTTCGGTGCCGAACTCAAGCGTTTCAAGCGCGAGCCCGCCTACGCTGAACTGAGTGCCCGCTACGGCGCGGAACCGGCCGCCAGCGTGAAGTCTGAAAAGACTACGGCTGCCGCAGAAAAAACCGTTGAGCAGCAGGAAAGCGGCGCGCAGTGATTGCTCTGTTATACTCCGGCCTTCCCGCCAGGCTCACGCCCGGACGCTCGGAATCATAAAAGGCATCTCGACCCCGCTACTGCGCAGCTTTCAGCCCGCGCGAGCGCTTGCAGACGAACCTTCGAGACCCAGCAGGACCGGACGGGATAGCGTCTCCTTAAACGCCATTCGCGCCAGGCAAGACTCCCATTGGGCCAAGCCCTAACTAAAACAGGATTTCTCATGTCCTTTGCTTCCCTCGGTCTCTCCGAGGCTTTAGTCCGCGCCATCGAGGCGGCGGGCTATACCGAGCCTACTCCGGTGCAACAGCGGGCCATTCCCGCCGTGTTGCAAGGTCGCGACCTGATGGTTGCGGCACAGACAGGTACTGGTAAAACCGGCGGTTTCGCCCTTCCGATCCTGGAACGGTTGTTCCCCAACGGTCACCCGGACAAATCCCAGCGTCACGGCCCGCGCCAGCCGCGCGTGCTGGTCCTGACCCCGACCCGCGAACTCGCCGCGCAAGTGCATGAAAGCTTCAAGGTCTATGCCCGTGACCTGAAGTTCGTCAGCGCCTGCATCTTCGGCGGTGTCGGCATGAACCCGCAGGTTCAGGCCATGTCCCGTGGCGTGGACGTGCTGGTGGCCTGCCCTGGCCGCTTGCTCGACCTCGCCGGCCAAGGCAGCGTCGACCTGTCCCACGTGGAAATCCTCGTGCTGGACGAAGCCGACCGCATGCTCGACATGGGTTTCGTCCATGACGTGAAGAAAGTGCTGGCGCGTCTGCCGGCCAAACGCCAGAACCTGCTGTTCTCGGCGACCTTCTCCAAAGACATCACCGACCTCGCCGGCAAGCTGCTGCACAACCCGGAACGCATCGAAGTCACGCCGCCGAACACCACGGTCGAGCGCATCGAACAGCGCGTGTTCCGCCTGCCGGCCAGCCACAAACGTTCGCTGTTGGCGCACCTGATCACCGCAGGTGCCTGGGAACAGGTGCTGGTGTTCACCCGCACCAAGCACGGCGCCAACCGTCTGGCCGAGTACCTGGACAAACACGGCTTGAGCGCCGTCGCGATCCACGGCAACAAGAGCCAGAACGCCCGCACCAAAGCCCTGGCCGACTTCAAGGCCGGTACTGTGCGCATCCTGGTGGCTACCGATATCGCCGCCCGCGGCCTGGACATCGATCAGTTGCCACATGTGGTCAACTTCGAGCTGCCGAACGTCGATGAAGATTACGTGCACCGTATCGGTCGCACCGGCCGTGCCGGTCGATCGGGCGAGGCGATTTCGCTGGTAGCCCCGGACGAAGAAAAACTGCTGAAAAGCATCGAGCGCATGACCAAACAGAAAATCGCCGACGGCGACCTGATGGGCTTCGATGCGAGTGCCGTGGAAGCCGAGAAACCAGAAGTGCGCGAGCGTCCGGACATGCGTAACCCACGCAATCCTCGTGGCCCGCGCGGCGACGGTCCGAACGGCAGCGGTGGCGGTCGTAAGGACAAAGGCAAGGACAAGGGCAAGGAAAAACCGGCGGGTGAGCGCGGTGAGCGTCCGGCCCGTCAGCAAAAACCTCGCGAAGGTACCCCGGCCCGCGAACAGCGTCAGCCGAGCCAACCACGTGCCGCCGCTGACCGTGCCCCGGACGAGTTCCTGGACGACGATATCGATAACTTCGGTAACCGCGTCGACTACGTGCCGCAGCAGAAACCTGCCCAGGGCCGCGGCCGTCGTCCAGGCGCTCCGGCACAAGGCACAGCCGCCGGTTCCGGCGCTCCGCGTGGCGGCAAACCACAGGGTGGTCGCCAGAACGGTCCGCGCAACAGCGATGGCGCCAGCACCGGCACCCCGCCAGCCAAGCGCAACGGCCCACGCAGTGGTGCACCGCGCGACGGCCAGGCCCGCCGCGAAGACTCGCGCAATCGCCGCCCGGCCCGTGACGATCAACCTCGTTCGGAACCAGCCGTACAGAACCCGCGCGGTCCTGCGCCGAAGATCATGCACAAGGAGTCGAAGGCGGACCGCTTCCCGACACCTGAGCAGCTGGATCAACTGCCAAGCCGCCCTCGTGGTGAGAAACCAGCGCTGCTGACCCGCAATCGCTGAGTTATCGCCGCAATAGAAAATGCCCCGAACCGAAAGGTCCGGGGCATTTTTTTGATCAGTACAAAACCCTGTAGGAGCGAGCCTGCTCGCGATGGCGGTGGATCAGTCGCCATCAATGTTGAATGTTCAACCGCAATCGCGAGCAGGCTCGCTCCCACAATGGATTTGTGTTCGGCAATAAAAAACGCCCCGGACCTTTCGATCAGGGGCGTTTTTTATGTTGGCACGAAAGTTACTTCGCTTTGATACCTTCAAAACTGACGTACAGATCGACTGCGTCAGACTGTGGACCCAGGTCCATCATCTTGCCGAAATCGGAACGCTTGATGCTGGTAGTGCCCTCGAAGCCTGCACGGTAGCCGCCCCATGGATCCTTGCCTTCACCCAGGAAAGTGGCCTTGATCACGACTGGCTTGGTTACGCCAGCAATAGTCAGGTCGCCGGTCACGTCGGCCGTGTCTTTGCCAGCAGCGTTTTTACCGGTGGCTTTAACACTGGTAGACACGAACGTGGCCTTAGGGAAATCAGCCACTTTCAGGAAGTCTTTGCTGGAGATGTGCTTGTCACGTTCAGCGTTGTTGGTGAAGACGCTGGCGGGGTTCACGTTGAACTCGATCTTGCTGTCTTCAGGCTTGGCAGCGTCGAAGCTGAACTTGCCGTCCATGGTCTTGAAGGTACCGGTGATGAAGCTGTAGCCCAGGTGGCTGATCTTGAAGTCAACGAAGGCGTGCTGGCCTGTTGTGTCTACAACGTAGTCAGCAGCCATCACATTAGCGGACAGCAGGGCCGAACCGATTGCCAGGGCGGCGAGAGTCTTTTTCAACATGCTTTGTTTTCCTTGGGAGTCGAGGTTGAACTTCAGGCTTTGCGACCCAGCATTCGCTTGAGGGTCACATCACGGTCGATAAAGTGGTGCTTCAATGCTGCCAACGCATGGAGGACGGAAAAAATTACCAGCACCCACGCCAGGTAGAGGTGAATCGCACCGGCGTTATCTGCCTGGTCCGGCAGTCCGGAAACCAGGGCAGGCACTTCAAACCAGTCAAACACCGGTATTCCGGCACCTTCTGCGGTGGAAATCAGGTAACCGGCAATCATCACAGCGAACAGACAAAGATACAGAAAGGCATGGCCGAACATGGCGCCCAGACGCGTCATGCGGCTGTAGCTGGCCAGGGTTGGCGGCGGCGGGCTGATAAAGCGCCACAACACGCGCAATACCATGACCCCCAGCAGGATCAAACCAATGCTCTTGTGCAGATCCGGCCCGGTCTTGCGCCATGGGTCGTAATAACCGAGGCCGACCATCCACAGCCCGAGGGCGAATAAACCGAATACGGCCAGTGCCACGCCCCAGTGCATGAAGATGCTGACCCAGCCGTAGCGGGAGGTAGAGTTACGTAGCTGCATTGCCTAGATCCCTGTAAGTGCTGGCCCAAGACTATCGAGTTATCCATCGAATTAAAGCCGAAAATTTCGCTTTGAAATATCGAGAAATACGATAAAGAGTCTGAAATAGGCGAGTTAAGAAAAGATTAAAGGCCAATGTGTATACAAAAATTTAGCCCAACTCAATAACACTTCCTGCAATAGGTTTATTCGATTGTGAATGCGGATTTCTCCAGGCATAAAAAAACGCGGCATTTACGCCGCGTTTTTTTGTCCCAGGGCTTATTGCGCCTTGGTATCCGTTGCCGGGGTCGCTGCGGGTTTGGCCGCTGGCTTCCTGGCCGGCTCGGCTTTCTTGGCAGGTGCCTTGGCCGGGGCTTTTTTCGCTTCGGTCTTGGCTGCCGGTTTCGCCGGGGCTTTGGCCGGAGCCTTCTTGGCTGGCTCGGCTTTTACCGGTGCCGCAGGCTTCGGTGCTTCCACCGGTGCCGGAACGGCGGCCGGGGCTGGCGCCGGAGCAGGCGGTGCAACAGGCTCTGGCGTCTTGACCGGTTCCGGTTTCTTCACGTCATCCGAGCCGCCGAACAGGTTGCTGAAGAAGTTGCCCTTCTTCGCCGCCACCGCACCAGCACCCGCCGCTGCAGCAGCTACCGGAACCACTTTCGCCGGTTCAAACGACTTGCCGGCCGCCAGGTCTTCAACCTGGCTGGCTGCACGCTGACCGGTACGCAATGCACCTTCCAGGGTGCCCGGGTACAGGGTATCGGTGTGTTCGCCAGCGAAGGTTACACGCTGGACCGGACGTTCCCACAGACGCCAGAACTTGCTGATCTGGCCCGGACCGAAGGCCAGGTAGGCACCGCCAGTCGACGGGTCGGTGCTGTAACGACGGATTTCATAACCGGTGAACGAACCGCGCGCCTGTGGATAGAACGTATGCAGGCGAATCAACACCTGATCGACCATCTGCTTGTCGCCGAACGCCTGCATCACCCGCGCGTTGTCGCCGGACAGGTTGATCACCACGTTGGCACCGCCCTTCAGGGCAGGCTCGACCCACAACATGCCCAGGCCAGTGTTGCTGTAGATCTCGCCGGACATGCGCGCCTTGCTTTCCCACACCGGCGTCTTGAACTTCAGCATGATCTGGTCACGCCAGCCGTAGTTGGTGCCCTTGATCGCCGCCAGGTGCTGAGCGTCCAGCGCCGGGGTCATCTGGATCTTGTTCAGGGCACGCAATGGTACGGCCAGCACCACGTAGTCAGCCTGATAGCTGACGCTGTCGACTTTGACGGTCACGCCGTCCTTGTCCTGAATGATCGCCGAGACCGGGGAGCTGGTCTTGATGGTCTTCAGTTGTTTGACGAAGGCCTGCGCCAGCACCGGACTGCCGCCGACCAGACGCGAAGCACGCAGGTCACGATCGGAAACGCCACGGTAAACGCGGCTCTGCTGCGCGTAATACAGCAGCGACAAGCGCGAAGGCTCGTCGTAGCGGGTACGGATCTGCTGGTTGATCAGCTGGCGCGCGGTGGCCGGCAGGTTCTGCTTGTCGAGCCAGCTCGACACGTTGACCTGATCCAGCGCGTGCAGGGTGTTGTTGGCGGCCGGGTTCTGCGGGTCGTCGATCGAGCGCGCCAGATCATCCAGGGTCTTTTCGTAGCGTTTGAGCGCCTCGGCGGTGGCTGGCTCCTTGGTGGCAAGATCGGCAGCGCTGTAATACACGCCGTCGATCAGGTAGCCAGGGGTCCGCACGAACTCAGGTGCCGGCGTGGTGCTCAGTTTGAAGTTCGAAACGTACTTGTTCAGCACCGGTTGGGTCTTGTCATTGCCGATCCACTCGCTGGTGGCCATGCCGGAACGACCGCCCAGGCTCGACTTGGCTTCCAGCAGGGTGACCTGCCAGCCCTTGTTCTGCAGCTCGTACGCGGCAGTCAGGCCCGACAGGCCGCCGCCGACCACGATCGCGGTTTTATCCTTGGCCAGCGCAGACACGCTGAACAGCCCCAACATCACCAGCGCACAGGCGCGCAGCCAACCGACAGACATTCAGCGAACTCCGTAATTACACGAGGAAAACAGCAGTTTTTGCGAGCCAGACGGCCCAAGAACCGCGAAGGATACGTTAGCCTTCTGACGCCCGCCAGCAACGTCTATCGACCTGTACAACGTAGTTCATTCGACACAATGGGTTGTTCCCGTGACACGCATTGCATAGGCTTGCGCGATTGTTTGTCCGCGCGTCTCACGGACCGCCTCCAGGAGAGTGAAAATGGGCCTGAATAATCAGTGGATGCAACGCGATCTCGCCGTGTTGTGGCATCCCTGCACCCAGATGAAAGATCACGAACAACTGCCGCTGATCCCGATCAAGCGCGGTGAAGGCGTGTGGCTGGAAGACTTCGAAGGCAAACGCTACCTCGATGCGGTCAGCTCCTGGTGGGTCAATGTGTTCGGGCACGCCAACCCGCGGATCAACCAGCGCATCAAGGACCAGGTCGATCAGCTCGAACATGTGATCCTTGCCGGCTTCAGCCATCAACCGGTGATCGAACTGTCCGAGCGTCTGGTGAAGATGACGCCGGAAGGTCTGACCCGGTGTTTCTATGCCGATAACGGCTCATCCTGCATCGAAGTCGCGCTCAAAATGAGCTTTCACTACTGGCTCAATCGCGGCCAGCCGAACAAGAAACGCTTCGTCACCCTGACCAACAGCTACCACGGCGAAACCATGGCGGCGATGTCGGTGGGCGACGTGCCGCTGTTCACCGAAACCTACAAAGCGCTGTTGATGGACACCATCAAGGTGCCGAGCCCGGACTGCTACCTGCGTCCCGAGGGCATGAGCTGGGAAGAACACTCGCGCAACATGTTCGCGGCCATGGAGCAGACCCTGGCCGAGAACCATCACAGTGTCGCAGCCGTGATTGTCGAGCCGCTGATCCAGGGCGCCGGTGGCATGCGCATGTATCACCCGGTGTACCTCAAGTTGCTGCGCGAAGCCTGCGACCGCTACGGCGTGCACCTGATCCACGACGAAATCGCCGTCGGCTTCGGCCGCACCGGGACGATGTTCGCCTGTGAACAGGCCGGTATCCGCCCGGACTTCCTGTGCCTGTCCAAGGCCCTGACCGGCGGCTATCTGCCGTTGGCGGCGTGCATGACCACCGACGAGGTCTACAGCGCCTTCTACGACGACTACCCGACCCTGCGCGCTTTCCTGCACTCCCACAGCTACACCGGCAACCCGCTGGCGTGCGCGGCGGCCCTGGCGACCCTGGATATCTTCGAAGAAGACAACGTCATCGAGAACAACAAGGCCCTGGCGCAGCGCATGGCTTCGTCGACAGCGCATCTGGTCGACCACCCGAATGTGTCCGAAGTGCGCCAGACCGGCATGGTGCTGGCCATCGAGATGGTCAAGGACAAGGCCACCAAAGAAGCCTACCCATGGCAGGAACGCCGTGGCCTGAAGGTGTTCCAGCACGCCCTGGAGCGCGGAGCCTTGCTTCGTCCATTGGGTAGCGTGGTGTATTTCCTGCCGCCGTATGTGATCACCCCGGAGCAGATCGATTTCCTTGCCGAAGTGGCCAGCGAAGGGATCGATATCGCCACCCGTGACAGCGTCAGCGTGGCGGTGCCGAAAGACTTCCATCCGGGGTTCCGTGATCCGGGTTGATTGATTTCACCTAAGCTTCAGCGCTGACTGGACTACCGTCATCGCGGGCAAGCCCGCTCCCACAAGGATTTGCACAGCACCTGTGGGAGTTGCCCGAAGCCCAGGCCCATTACATCAGCCGTGTGCTGCGCATGGCCGAGGGCGATGCGTTGCAGTTGTTCGACGGTTCGGGCCAGGAGTTTCGCGCCAGGCTGGTCGAAGTCGGCAAAAAGCGCGTCGTGGTGCAAATCGATGAAAGCTTCGCCGGGCAGGTCGAGTCGCCGCTGCAAATCCATCTCGGCCAGGGCCTGTCCCGGGGCGAGCGCATGGACTGGGCGATTCAGAAAGCCACGGAACTGGGCGTCAGCGAAATCACCCCGATCTTCACCGAACGCTGCGAAGTCCGGCTCAAGGACGAGCGCGCCGACAAACGCCTGCTGCACTGGCGCCAGGTGGCGATCAGCGCATGCGAGCAGTGCGGGCGTTCACAGGTACCGGTGATTCATCCGCCGCTGTTGCTGGCTGACTGGTTGAAGCAGACACAAGCCGGGTTGAAACTGGTGCTGCACCCGGTGGCCGAACCGTTGGTGAGCCACGCCAAACCTCCAAGCCTGGCATTCCTGATCGGTCCCGAGGGCGGTTTATCCGATGCCGAAGTCGATCAGGCCAAGGCCAGCGGCTTCCACGCCGCCCGCCTCGGTCCACGGGTGCTGCGCACCGAAACCGCACCGGTTGTTGCACTGGCGGTGGCCCAGCAGTTGTGGGGCGATTTCTAGGCCGCCATCGCGAGCAGGCTCGCTCCCACATTGAAATGCATTTTCCTGTGGGAGCGAGCCTGCTCGCGATGGCAGCACCCAGGTCTGGCGCTACTGCACCGGATCGCTCACCGGTTTGGCAATGATCGCCTTGAGTTCGCTGGTCATCGGGAACTCAAGGTTCAAACCCTTCGGCGGAATCGGCTGCTCGAACCAGCGTTTGTAGATGCCATTGATCTCGCCCGAGCTGTACAGATCCGCCAGCGCGCCGTTGACCAGCGCCAGGAACTGCGGATCATCCTTGCGTACCATGCAGCTGTAGATCTCCCGCGATTGCTCCTCCCCGACCACCACCCACTTGTGTGGGTCATGGGCCTTCGCGCGCTCGCCGTAGAGCAGCGCATCGTCCATGTAGAATGCCGCCGCCCGGCCCGATTGCAGCATCTGGAAGGCTTCGCCGTGGTCCTTGGCACTGATCACGAACATGTCGATCTTGTGATCGACGTTGTAGCTTTTCAAGAAGCGCTCGTTGGTGGTGCCGGCAGTAGTCACCACGTTCTTGCCGCGCAGGTCGGCGAAGCTCTTGATCCCGCTGTCCTTCGCGGTCAGCAACTGGCCTTTGACGTAGATGAAGCCGTAGGAGAACGCCACCTGTTTCTGCCGCTCGGCGGTCACGCCGGTGGAGCCGCACTCCAGATCCACGGTGCCGTTCTGCACCAGTGGAATGCGGGTCTGCGAGGTCACCAGGTTGTACTTCACCTTCAAGTCCGGCAGCGCCAGTTGCTGCTGGATGCGCTCGACGATCTTGCCCGCCAGATCCACCGAGTAACCCATCGGCGTGCCGCTGTGATCACCCACGTAGGAGAACGGCACTGAAGCGTCGCGATAGCCCAGGGTGATGCTGTTGGCGCTGGCGATCTTGCTCAGGGTGCCGGTCAGCGGCGCTTCATTGGCCTGAACCTGACTGCCGAGCAACAGGCCAAGCGTACAAGCGAGCAACGTGATTTTTTGCATTGTTATTCTCCGTTGTGGGTGTTGGTTTATCAGACGCGTGCAGCGATGACGGTGATTTCCACCAGCACCTGCGGGCGGGCCAGTTCAGCCTGCACGGTGGTGCGGCTTGGTGCCTGTCCCGGCGATAGCCAGGCCGACCAGACCTCGTTCATCGCGGCGAAATCCTCGGTGATGTTCTTCAGGTAAATGGTCGCGCTGAGCAGATGATCCTTGTCGCTGCCCGCCTCGGCCAGCAAGGTTTCGATTTTCGCCAGCACTTCGCGGGTCTGGCCGCTGGCATCCAGAGCATCGCCCGGCACCTGCCCGGAGAGAAACACCAGGTCGCCAAAGGTCACGGCGCCAGACAGGCGCGAGTTGCTGTGCAGTCGGGTAATGGTCATTGCAGTGTCCTCCTTAGAAATCAGTATTCAGGCGGCCCGGTGGTTGAAGCCCTGCAGGTCGATGGAAGGCCGGCGCTCGCCGATCAGTTCGCTGAGCAAGCGCCCGCTGCCGCATGCCAGGGTGAAACCCAGCGCGCCGTGGCCGAGGTTGAGCCACAGGTTGCGGTACGCCGTCGCGCCCAGCAACGGCACGCCGTTGGGGGTGGCCGGGCGCATGCCGGCCCATTCGACGGCTTCGTCATAGGCGCCGGCATTTGGAAAGGTGTCATGGGCCTGGCGCTTGATCAGTGCCAGGCGCCTGGGGTCCGGCGCGGAGTCGAAGCCGACGATGTCGACCATCGCCGCCACCCGCAATTGCTCGCCGATGCGCGCGTAGACGATCTTGCGGTCGTAGTCGGTGATGCTTACGTCCGGCGCCCGGTGACCGGCGCCGATCGGCACGGTCAGGCTGTAACCCTTGAGAGGATAAAGCGGCAGTTGCAGTCCGGGCAGCGCCAACAGCGGACTGCGGTGGCCGGCGGCGATCACCAGTTGATCGACCGACACTACTTGTTCGCCCAGTTCGATGGCGTTGACGCTGCCGTTGCTGTGGCGAATGCCCGTCACCGCTTGCCCGAGACGAAACTCGCAACGGCCGGACGCTCGCAACCGGGCGGCCAGTTGCTGGCAGAAACCGTGGCAATCGCCGACTTCTTCGTCCGGGGTGTAGATCGCCCCGACAAAGGGCGCATCGATCAGCGCCGGTTCCAGTTGCGCGCATTCGGCCGGCGACAACACCTGCTGTTGCTGCGGATCGGCCAAGCCCTGGCACGCATGCTCGAAGCTGCTGTTCTGGCGGAAAGTCACCAGTTTGCCATTGCGCCGCCACTGGAATCCCGCCAGTCCATCGTCCTCGCGCCAGGACTTCAAAGTGTCCTGGCTGAACAGCGCCAAACGCAGCAAGTGCGCGGCGTTCTCACGGTTGACCGAGCGGCGGCAGGCGCCGAGGAACGACGCCATCCAACGCCACTGGGCCGGGTCGAAGCGCGGACGCAGCTTCAGCGGTGAATCGCCGCGCAGCATCCAGCCGATGGCCTGCAAAGGCACACCGGCGTCGGCCAATGGCGCGACATAGCGATAGGACAACTGGCCGCCGTTGGCGAAGCTGGTTTCGCTGCCCAGCGAGTCCCGTGCCTCGACCACCGTCACCTCCAAGCCGTCGCGCACCAGCGCATAGGCCGTTGCCAGGCCAATCACGCCGCCTCCGATGATGCACACACGCTGAGCCATGTCCGTCCTTAAAAGCGTTGTGAAGACGAGGCCAAGGTTAGAGCCAGGTGACAGGCGTTGAACAATGCATAAAGATGGCAAACCCATAAACAAAGGTTATGGACTTGCCATGCGCCTTCGTCACATCGAGATTTTCCAGGCCATCCGCCAAACCGGCTCGATCAGCGCTGCCGCGCAATTGCTGCACGTCTCGCAGCCGGCGGTGAGCAAGGTGTTGCAGCACGCCGAGCAACAATTGGGCTTTGCGCTATTCCTGCGAGTACGCGGCAAGTTGCAGGCAACGCCGGAAGCGCTGGAGCTGGAGCGCGAAGTGGACAAGGTCAGCGAAAGCCTGCAAGGCGTGCGACGCCTGGCGCAGAGCCTGCGCCGCGAGCCCGGCCACAGTCTGCGCATCGGCGCCACCCCGGCGCTGGCCCTGTCATTGCTGCCGCCGGCCATTCACGAATGGACCGGGCGTTACCCGGACATCGTTTGCGAACTCTCCAGCGCCCACAGTCGCGAACTGGTGCAGAACCTGTTGATGCGCGAAGTGGATGTCGCCCTGACCCTGCAACGCCCGGATCACCCTGGGCTCAAGGCCCAGGCGCTGGCCTCGGGGGTGCTGGTGGTGTTGGCGCCCGACGGTTTCTGGCCGGCGGCCGACGCCGGCCAGCCACTGCCGCTGATGGCGCTGGCGAATGCGCCGCTGATCGGGCTGTCCAGCGCCGATCCGTTGGCCGCGCGGCTCGACAGTTATCTGGAAGCCGTCGAGCCGCCGCCCCGGATACGCATCGCCGTACAGACCTATTCACTGGCCCGGGCCATGGTGGAATCCGGTGCCGGCCTGGCGGTGATCGACCCGTTCACCGCCCTCGGCGCATCACCGGGCACCACGACCATCCGCCCACTGGCCCCGCCACTGCCGATCACCCTGTACGCCGTGACTCGCGCCAGCGAACCACTGCCGCACACGCTCAATGACCTGTTGCAGATCTTCAGCCGCCGCGCCCGGGAGCAATTGGAGTACCTGAGTCCTGCGTAACCCTGAAGCCTGATGAACAACCTGTGGGAGCGGGCTTGCCCGCGATGGCGGTGGATCAATCAACATTTCGATCGACTGACACCCCCTCATCGCGAGCAAGCCCGCTCCCACAGAGGACTGTGTTGATTTATAGGACGTAGAACAGAATCGCCACAAAGTGCAGCAGGCTCCCGGCGATCACGAACAGGTGCCAGATCCCGTGGGCATGTCGCAACCGATGGTCGAGGGCGAAAAAGATGATCCCCACGGTGTACAGCACGCCGCCCGAGGCCAGCCACGCAAACCCGGCGGCGCCCAGCGCCGCGAGCAACGGCTTGACCGCCACCAGTACGATCCAGCCCATCACCGCGTAGATCACGATCGACAGAATCCGCGCTTCGGAACGCGGCTTGATCTCTTGCAGGATGCCGATCAGTGCCAGGCCCCAGACAATCCCGAACAACGTCCAGCCCCACGGCCCGCGCAGGGTCACCAGGCAGAACGGCGTGTAGCTGCCGGCGATCAACAGGTAGATCGAAAAGTGATCGACCTTCTGCATAATCTCTTTCTTGCGTCCGCGCACGCTGTGGTACACGGTCGAAGCGCTGTAAAGCACCAGCAAGGTAAAGGCGTAAATCGCCATGCTGACAATCTTCCACGGACTGCCGTCGAGACTGGCCAGCACAATCAGCCACACCCCTCCGACAAACGCCGCCACTGCCCCGACCAAATGCGTCCAGGCGTTCAATCGTTCCCCGTGATACATGCGTTGCTCACCTCGAATTTCATTGCTGCAGAGCGCAAGGCTCAGGCTTCAAGTGTAAAAGCGCAATGTTTCTGTACGACGGGCCCGGAGTAATTGGGCACAATCGAGTCATTCCAAAAAGAGTCCGCCCCATGCTGATCGATGAAGAGTTGACCCTGAAAAAACTCGAGGTGTTCCTGGCGTTCATGCGCACTGGCAACCTGGCGCGGGCCGCTGCCGAGTTGCAGACCAGCAACGTCAGCGTGCATCGGGCGATCCATTCCCTGGAAAGCGCCCTGCGCTGCCCGTTGTTCAAGCACGAAGGCCGCAGCCTGACGCCGCTGGAAAGCGCTTATGTGCTGGAGGAACGGGCGCAGAAGCTGATTCAGGACGTCGTCGAAAGTGTGCGCCTGACCCGCGAAGCCGCCGGGTTCTCGGCTGAGCGTTTCAAACTGGGCTCACTGTATTCCCTGACGGTGAAGACCGTGCCGCAGCTGATCATGGGCTTGAAGATCCGTCGCAGCGAGCTCAACATCGACCTGATTCTGGGCTCCAATATCGACCTGCTCTACAAGCTCAAGAACATGGAAGTCGATGCGATCCTGGTGTCGCTGGACGACAGCGTCAACGACCCGGATTGCGAGCAGATCCCGCTGTTTTCCGACGACATCTTCCTCGCCACCCCCGCCGATTCGAAGTTTGCCCAGCGAACCGAAGTCGACCTGGCCGAGGTCCGCGACGAAACCTTCATCACCCTGACCCAGGGCTTTGCCACCCATCAGGACGGCAAGCGGGTATTCGAACAGGCTGGGTTCGAGCCGAAGGTGGCGATGCAGGTCAACGACATCTTCACGCTGCTGAGCATGGTCAGTTCGGGCGTGGGTTATGCGTTGCTGCCAGGGCGGATTGCGGCGGTGTACGAGAACCGGGTGAAGCTGATCCCGTTGCAGGAAAAGTACCGCTTGCAGCAACACATTGGCGTGGTGTTCCTCAAGGCCAAGGAGCGTGATCCGAACCTGCTGGCGTTGCTGGCGGAGTGTCGGATGTATGCCAATCGGCAGGCTTGAAACCGAGTCGCCCCCATCGCGGGCAAGCCCGCTCCCACAAGGATTTGCACTGCACCTGTGGGAGCGGGCTTGCCCGCAATGGCGTCGGTACGGTCAGCCCACAATCCCGCGAACAATGAAGAACAACAGCGAAGGCCCCAGCAAGCACCCAAGCCCGGTGTGGAAGGTCGCAGTCAACGCGCCATAAGGCACCAGGCGCCGATCCGTCGCCGCCAGGCCGGCAGTCACGCCACTGACCGTCCCGGCCAGCCCGCCAAACACCATCGCCGAACGCGGATTGTCCAGGCCCATCCAGCGCGCCGCCATCGGTGTACCGACCATCACCAGAATCGCCTTGATCAGACCGGTGGCAATCGACAGCGCCACCACATCGGAACTGGCGCCAATCGCCGCTCCAGTCACTGGCCCGACGATGTAAGTCACTGCACCTGCGCCAATCGTGGTCATGCTCACCGCGTCGCGGTAACCGAACGCCCAGGCCATGCACGCGCCGACGATAAACGGCAGCACCGTGCCCAACAGCAGCGCGATCACGCCGATCAAGCCGGCCTTTTTCGCTTCCGTGGCCTGCACCTCGAATGCCGTGGCGACGATGGCGAAGTCCCGCAGCATGGCGCCGCCCATCAACCCGATGCCGGAAAACAGCGTCAAGTCCGCCAGGCCTTTTTGCCCGCCGCTCATCGTGCCGCCGACCCAGGCCAGTACCAGGCCGATGACGATGGCAATGGCAGAGCCGTGAATCCGTCCGAAGGTCAGGCGTTTGGAGAGTATTACCGACACCCACATGATGATGCCGACGAAAGCGAATGCGGTGACCAGACTGTTAGTTGCCAGGCCTTTCTCAAAGAGTTCCCACATATCAGCGACCTCCTGCCGGTGCGCCAACCGACGTTACATCCACCGGTTCATCGGGCAAGGGTTCGCCTTTGTGGGTCCGGCTGATCAGGGCAATGGTGCAACCGCAAACCACCACCGAACCGATCGCCGCCAGCACCGCCACCGGACCACCGTGCAGCGCCGTGACCACGTTTTGTTGCGCCGCCATCGCGACCACTACCGGAATGTACATGGCGCCCCAGAAGCCGACGCCCAGCTCGCAATCCCTGGTCATGCCGCCATGCCTGTGCATCCACAGCCGTGCGCAAATCAGCAGGATCATCGCGATCCCGACACCGCCGACGTTTGACTTCACACCCAGCAACACACCGAGCATGTCACCCATGATCACCCCTGCCAGCGTACAGATCGCCAACAGCGCCACACCGTAAATAATCATTGTTGTAGTCCTCAAAGTGCATTTCGAATGTTGTTTTTGTTGTTCGAAGCCTGAGTTTTAGGAGTGGCGGCTTCCCTCCTCTCGCATCAGCGCCTGCAAGGTATCGAGCCGTGCACCGTCGAAGGCAATCACGGTGCCTTGCTCGAACACCCGGCGCGCCAGCCCGGTCAGCACCGCACCGGGCGGCAGTTCGATCTGTAGACGCACGCCGCGCTCGTAGGCGCTTTGTACCGTGCCGCGCCAATCGACGATGCGGCACATGTTGAAGGCCAGGTCGTCACGCAGGGCTTCGGGCTTGATCAGCGGACGCGCACGACTGCCGCTCAGGTAACCGGTCTTCGGTGTGTGCAGCGGCACTTTGGCGAAGGCTTCGGCTAGTCGTTGTGCGCAGGCCTCAAGCAATGGGCAATGGGACGGCACGCTGACTGCCAGACGCTTGGCCAAGCCAGCCCCGCAACCTTTCGCCAATTCGGCCACCGCTTTCATCGCCGTATCGCTGCCGGCAATCACCACTTGGTTATCGGCATTGATATTGGCCAGATAAACCGGCGTTTCTGCGCCATGCACCCGGGCCAGCAGTGCCTCCACCGTGGCCAGGTCCAGCCCAATGATCGCAGTCATGCCGTAGCCCTGTGGATAAGCCTGCTGCATCAGCTCACCGCGCAGGCTGACCAGATGCAACGCATCGCTGAAACTCAGCACACCGGCCACCACCGCTGCCGGGTAAGCGCCGATCGACAATCCGGCCACGTAGTCCGTGGTCATGGCCAACTGGCGTGAAGCGGCGACGCCGGCGATCAGCAGGCACAGCTGAACCGCCCTCGTCGACTGCAACGCCTCGGCAGAATCCAGCAGCAATACGTCTTCTCCGAGCACGTTGCTTGCCTCGTTCAGGGTTTCCCGAGGCAAACGCTGGAGCATACCCGGCTGCTGCGCGCCCTGACCGGGGAACACCAGCAAGCTGCTCACGCTGCCTGCTCCTGCGGGTTCCACGGGTCAGTCACCAGACTGGCTTGAGTGGCATTTTTCAACAGGACCCGCGACGAAGCACCGGCCCACTCGCGCAGGGCGACGGCGCCAAATGGCGTCTGCAACTGCATGTCCACGCGGCACTCGGCAGTATCGAGCACAGCGACCAAGGCTTGCGCTTCGATGCGGGTCAATGAACACGGTGTACGCAGAATCAGGTCGAGATCGCTGCCCTCGTGCAATGCGGCAAATCCGCTGGCCAACTCGAACCCGGCACTGCCGCTGACACCCCAGGTCCAAGCGCTGTTATCGAGGTGTGGGCGAAGTTGCGCCAAGGCTTGCAGCGCCGGGAAATCGCGCTGGCCTTGAACATGGCAGAGTTCTTCCGGCCGCACCCGCCGCGTGATGGCGGCGACTTCCATCAGCGTCGCAAATCGCTGCTCGCGCAGCGGCCCGCGCACGCCCACCGCCACCTGCCCCGCCGCACTCAAGGCGCGACGGACCACCACCGGTTGACCGGCACTGAGCGACTCGATCACCCACGCAGGCGCATCCGCAGGCAATTGCTGCGGGGTCATGCCCCACAGCAGGTCGTGAGCCAGAAGCGCATTCACCACTGCGCTCTCAGCAATTGGCGAACCTTGCTCGAAGCCGCACGATTACTCGCACCGAGGCGACCACTCAGATCACGACCACCGGCAGCCACATCACCAATCGCCTGATGCAGGCACTCGGTGACCCGTGACAGATCCGCCGAAGTCGGCTGTTCGATCTGCTCAACCGACAAGGTTTCCCACAGCAAACCAAGGCTGGCATAGCTGTCGATGTCGTACGCCATCGGCGGCACGCTGGCGGCCAGGGTTTCCAGCTCTTCGACACTGCGCAAGGTCACCCGCGCCGCCGACGCCTTGCCCATGGCGTGCACCATCACTCCCGGATCGCGCAGGGCGATCAAGCGATTGGCCTGATAGCCGTGGGCCAGAAACGCCCCGGACATCGCCTTGCCCACCAGCAAACCGATCACCGCATGACCGGCCAGACGGGCACGGGCATAACTGTCCGCCGCAGCGGCCAGCGCCTGATGAATGCCGAGGGCTTCCTCGCGTCGGCCGTAAGCCTGGCTAGGCACGTCGACGATGGCGACCAGGGCGCGCTTCTGCGTCTTGTTCTGATCGGCGGCGATGACTTCATCCACGGCCTTGGCCAGGCCCCAGCCTTCGAGCAAACCCACCTCGCCGTTGCGGGCGCGGACAAAACGGTTGTCGGGGTCGGCTACCACCGCGACGAAACGCACAGGCTGATCGCCGAGCACACCGTCCGCCACCTTCAGCGAAGCCGGCAAACCCTCGACCGCTATCGCCCCGGCACTCAAGGCGTTGAACCAGTTAAAGCCTCGCAGGGAACAGGCACTCATGAGCGCTCTCCTTGATACAGATCGCGAACCACTGACGGCTCGATTTGCGGTTCGGTGTTCAGACGCGCCAACCGTTGCAGAAACAAATCGGCCTGACGGCTGCGCGGTTGCGCCGGCAAACCTTGCTGGAACAACTCACCCACCTGTTGGCGGATCTGCGCCACGTCGTCGGCAACATAGCGATCCACCAGACCACTGGCGAAGCGCTGCTCGCCTCCGGTCAGGCTCCAGATGAAGGGCCGGTCGCGGGAGTCGTACTCTTCAAGCCCGGCCTCCTGTTCAATCACCTGCGGACCATTCAGGCCCAGCCGCGCTTCCTGGGTCACCAACAGATAGCTGCACAACCCGGCGGCAATCGACATGCCGCCAAAACAACCGACACTGCCCGCCACGACACCGACCACGGGCTGGTACTGCTGCAAGTCGACAATCGCCGCGTGAATGTCAGCAATCGCCGCCAGACCGAGGTTGGCTTCCTGCAAACGCACGCCGCCGGTTTCCAGCAGCAGCACGGCGCGGGTCGGGGTGCCGTTGCGGTTGTCTTCGGCGGCCAGTTCCAGGGCACCGGCGATTTTTGCCCCGCCGACTTCACCGAGGCTGCCACCCTGAAACGCCCCTTCGATGGCCGCGATCACCACCGGCAAACCGCCGAGGCTGCCCTTGGCGATGACGACACCGTCGTCGGCCTGGGGTACCACACCCTGGCGCGACAACCATGGCGACATGACGCGCTGGAACGGATCGAGCAACTCGCGAAAGGTGCCCGCGTCGAGCAGAGCCCTGGCCCGTTGCCGGGCACCGAGTTCGACGAAGCTGTGCTTGTTGAGCAGGGATGCGCTGTCAGTCATGGCCGATCTCCTCGAAGCCCTGTTCCAGACGCAGGCGCACCACGCCGGGTGTCGCGCCGAAATCGTGAATGTCGATGGCCATTGCCGGCGGCGTCTGGCCGTCGAACATCCGTGCGAACAGATGCTGCCAGCGTTGTTCACTGCCATTGACCGAGGTCTGCACGTTGATCGTCAGCTTGCCGGCCTGACCCGGTTCGATCAGCACTTCCAGATCACCCGAGCCGACACAGCCCACCAGGGTGCGACCGCATGGCGGCTGCCCGGCGGGGAATTCAAAGGATAAGGTTTCCATCAAAAAACTCCCTGGATAAGGCTGTCGCCCGACTCGATACGGTCGATGAACAGGCAGGCTGCGAGCAAGTCGGCAGCACCGCCGGGCGAGGCATTCAATGCGATGAGTTGTTGGTCCAGCTCATGCAGGTGGCGACGTCCGGCGAGGCTGGAACTGCCACCCGCATCGAGCACCGCCTGGGCGCCCCGTTGCATGGTGCTCAGGCCTTGTTCCCCGGCGCGGTAAAGCACGCAGGTGTCGGCCAGATTTGTCATGATCGCCAGCAGCGCATCGAGCCTGGCGTTCTGCTCGCCATGACCGGCTGCACGACTGCGCAAGAGTTGCGGCAGAGCGCGTTGGGTCACTGCCGGAAAACCGAGTTGCGCTTCCTCACGGGCACCCCGTGCGCCGTAGCGTTGGGCGACTTGAGCGCCATGACTGAGCGGGCGCGGCGCGTAACGGTCGTCGAGCAGAGCCAGGCGCGCCGCACGAATCGATACGCTGCTTGCAGCCGTGGACTCAGGGTCCAGCGCAGCGGCCGTCACCAACAGGCCCAAGGCCCAGATCGCCCCGCGATGAGTATTCACGCCGCCCGTGGTGTCGAGCATCGCTTGCTCGCCTTCACGACCGATCCGGCCCACGGCCTCGCGCAGGGGCAGACCAATCTCACCGAACGCTATCGCGGCATCGGCCATCGCCTTGAAGGCTGGCCACAGGGACAGTGCCGAGGCGTGCATCAGCCCCAGGTGCAAATCGGTGTGGGCGCCATTGCCGCGACGGTCGACCAGTGCCGGTTTCGGCGACAGGTCAGCCTCGTCGATCAGCGCGTCCACCGCCAGGTCCGCCAGCCGCTCGGCCAGGCTCAGGGTTTTGGGTTGCAGGTTGAGTGCGTGCATTACCAGCTCCTGAACTTGGCGGGCGGGTTGTAGAGGCCACCGGACCACTCCACCAGATCGGCCACGCTTTTCGCCGCGAGCAGTTCGCGGGTGGCGTCGGTGCGGCGGATGCCGAGGTCTTCGGGCAAGGCGATCAGGCCTTCGCGGCGCATGCGCGCGGTGTCTTTGGGGTTGTGACGCAGGCCGATGGCGGTCACCCCGGCGACAGCGGCGATCATCGCCTGGCGTTCTTCCAGCGAGCGGGCCTTGTACAGGTAGGCGATGCCTTCTTCGGTCAACAGGTGGGTCACGTCGTCGCCGTAGACCATGATCGGCGCCAGCGGCATGCCACTTTTCTTCGCCACATCGACCGCATCGAGGGTTTCAACGAAAGTCGGTTTGCCGCCCTCCTGGAAGGTTTCGACCATCTGCACCACGAGCTTTTTGCCGCGCTCGAGCATCGGTTCGGCCACATCCGTGTTGCGCATGTCGAGCCAGGCGGGCGTGCCGTGACGGCGACCGCGCGGGTCGTGGCCCATGTTCGGTGCCCCGCCGAAACCGGCCAGGCGCCCGCGAGTCACGGTGGAGGAGTGGCCGTCGCCATCGACTTGCAAAGTCGCGCCGATGAACAGGTCCACGGCGTATTGCCCCGCCAGCTGGCTGAACATCCGGTTCGAACGCAGGGAGCCATCGCGCCCGGTAAAGAACACATCCGGACGCGCCGCAATGTAGTTTTCCATCCCCAACTCGGTACCGAAGCAATGCACGCTTTCGACCCAGCCGCTTTCAATCGCCGGAATCAGCGTCGGGTGCGGGTTGAGCGTCCAGTTGCGGCAGATCTTGCCTTTGAGGCCGAGGGATTCGCCGTAGGTCGGCAGGATCAGTTCGATGGCCGCGGTGTTGAAGCCGATGCCGTGGTTGAGGGATTGAACGTTGTGTTTTTCGTAGATGCCGCGAATCGCCATCATCGCCATCAGCACGTGCACGGGCTTGATGTGCCGAGGGTCGCGGGTGAACAGCGGTTCGATATAGAACGGCTTGTCGGCCACCACCACGAAATCGACCCAGGACGCTGGAATGTCAACGCGTGGCAGGTCGCTGACGTCGTCCACCAACTGGTTGACCTGGACGATGACGATGCCGTCGCTGAAGGCCGCCGGCTCGATCAGTGCCGGGGTGTCTTCGGTGCTCGGCCCGGTATAGATGTTGCCGGCACGGTCGGCCATGAACCCGGCCGACAGCACGACGTTGGGAATCAGGTCCACCACCAGCCGAGCATAGAGTTCGATGTAGGTGTGGATCGCACCGACTTCCAGCAGGCCGTCTTCGAGCAACTGGCTGATGCGCAGGCTTTGGGTGCCGGCAAAGGAAAAGTCCAGCTTGCGGGCGATGCCGCGTTCGAACAGGTCCAGGTGCTCGGCGCGCCCGACGCTGGGCATGATCATGTGCAGGTCATGCAGCTTCGCGGGGTCGGCCTTGGCCAGGGAGCGCGAAAGGAAATCCGCCTGCTTTTGGTTGTTGCCTTCGAGCACCACGCGGTCGCCCGGCAGGATCAACGCTTCAAGCGCCGCGACGATGTTGTCGGTGGGCAACACCACACCGTCGGCAAGACCTCGCACCAGCTCGAGACGCCGCTGCTTTTCGCTGCGCCGCCGCGTCCATCGCGAGTCGGGGGATATTGTTGTTGTCATGACCACTCCACGGGTTCGCTGTCGTGGGGGTCACCTTAGGAGTGTTGGGTGGGGGCATCAATCAAGCAGAGTGGCGGATCGTTACGCTCAGGTTAATAATCGAGATCTGCGTCGCTCATGCTGGCCTCTTCGCGGGCAAGCCCGCTCCCACAGGGTTAGTGGTTGCCGTTGAATTTGGGCAACACACGGACACTGTGGGAGCGGGCTTGCCCGCGAAGAGGCCGGTCAGATCACCGCTGAATCGGGATCAGTTGATTAACCCGGCATCCACCAACAACGCCTCCAGCGCCAACAGATCCGGCACTTTCACCACCTGCTCCCCCACCTGCACCGCCGCCTGCTCCAGCGCACACAACGGCACATCCACGTAACTCAACTGGCTATCGAGTTTGCAGGAGCGCGGAATCCCCTGCACCAGCAGTGCGATGAATTTCAGCTCGGGCCGCCCGCCAAGGGCATTGAGAATGACGATCCGCGCACGCTCGCCAATGACAGTTTTCTGCGCGCAGGCCGACTCGAAACTCAGCAGCGGAATCTGCCGATCGCGCCATGTCACCAGGCCCAGGTACCACGGCGGTGTGTCGAGATCGAAAGTCCCCGGTTGCTGGTAATCGATCAGCTCGGCCACGGCGACATTGGGCAGAATCAGGTTGCGGTCGGCCAACGGCAGCAGCAGGCCGGTGAGGTTGCTGGTGCGGTGCTCAAGCATGGGTCTTGCTCCACAAGGCGATACTTTCGAGCAGCACCGATTCCTGGTACGGCTTGCCAAGGTAGTCGTTGACGCCGATGGCCATGGCGCGGTCGCGGTGCTTCTGCCCGGTGCGTGAGGTGATCATGATGATCGGCAGGTGTTGCAGACGTTCGTCGTTGCGCACTTGCGTCGCGACTTCGAAACCGTCCATGCGCGGCATCTCGATGTCCAGCAGCATCAGGTCGGGCATGTGCTCTTCCAGCAGCAGCATGGCATCGACCCCGTCCTTGGCGGTCAGCACGTTCATGCCGTGGCGTTCGAGCAAGCGGCTGGTGACCTTGCGCACGGTGACCGAGTCGTCGACCACCATCACCAGCAGCGGGCGCTGCGGTTCGACCTCGACCTCTTGCCCCGCCGGACGCTGGGGCACACGGGCCTGCATGGCGCGGATCGGCGCCAGCAAATCCAGAATCAGTACCACTCGGCCATCCCCGAGAATCGTCGCCCCGGACACCCCTTGCACCGCCGCAAACTGCGGGCCCAGGCTCTTGACCACGATCTCGCGAGTGCCGGCCATGGCGTCCACCAGCACAGCGATGTGCCGTTCGTTGCACTGCACCAGCAGCACCGGCAATGGCAGGCTCTGGCCCAGCAGTTTCGGGCGCGGGATGGTTTTCAGCAGCTCACCCAGATAGCACAGCTCGTAACGTTGCCCGGCGTATTCGTAGGTCGGCGAATCGAAACGGAAATAGCCTTCAAGCTCATTGGGCAGGACGCGCACGATGCCGTCGATGGTATTGAGCGGGATCGCGTATTGGTCTTCATCGCACTGCACCATCAGCGCCCGGTTGACCGATACGGTAAACGGCAGGCGAATGCGGAAATGCACGCCCTGCCCGGGCACAGAGTCGATGCTCATGGTGCCACCCAGTTGCCGCACCTCTTCGTGCACCACGTCCATGCCGACGCCGCGCCCGGAGATCTGGGTGATTTTCTCGGCAGTGGAAAACCCCGGTTGCAGGATGAACTGCAACACGTCGTGATCACTGATGACGCTGTCCGGGGCCAGCAAGCCGCGCTTGATCGCCTTGCGCCGCACCGCGTCCAGCGGCACACCGGCGCCGTCGTCGCGGATGTCGAAAATGATGTCGCCACCTTCGCGCAACAGATCGAGGGTGATTTTACCCTTGGCCGGTTTCCCCGCCGCCAGCCGTGCTTCGACAGACTCCAGGCCGTGGTCGACGGCGTTGCGCAGCATGTGTTCCAGCGGCGCGGCCATGCGTTCGAGGACGTTGCGATCCATCTCGCCTTCGGCGTTATCGACGATGAAATCCACGTCCTTGCCCAATTCGCTGGACACCTGCCGAACGATGCGCTGCAAACGCGGGAGCATCCGCTCGAACGGCACCATGCGCGTGCGCATCAGGCCTTCCTGCAATTCGGTGTTGATGCGGCCCTGCTGTTGCAGCAGGTTTTCCGTATCCTGATTGCGTCGCTCGAGGGTTTCCTTGAGGTCGAGCAAGTCGGAGGCCGATTCGAACAGCGCCCGGGACAGTTGCTGCAACTGTGAATGGCGGTCCATTTCCAGCGGGTCGAATTCTTCGTAGCCCAGGCGTTCGGCGTCGACTTGCTGGCGACTGAGGATCCGCCCCTGGGTTTCGGTATCGAGTCGGCGCAACTGGTCACGCATCCGTTCGATGGTGGTCTCCATCTCGCTCAGGGCGATGTGCGCATCGTTGACCTGCTGCTCGATCCGGCCACGGAAGATCGAGGTTTCACCAGCCAGGTTGACCAGATCGTCGAGCAACTCCGCCGAAACCTTGACCATGTCGGCGCCGGCCTCGGACGGCGGCGCCAGCGGCTCGGCCTTGGGCGTGGCCAGCGGCGCAACCGGCGCGGGCGCTTCAGGCACGACCGGGTGGCTGAAGTTCTTGATCGCATCGATCAGGCGGTCGGCCGGCGGCATCGGCTCGCCGGCGCGGGCCGCATCGAGCATCTGCGCCAGGCGGTCATGGCTGCGCTGCAACAGCGCGAACAACGGCTCCGTCGGTTGCAACACGCCAGAGGACAGGCCTTCGTAGAGGAACTCCAGCTCATGGGCCAGATCGCCAATCGCGGCGATTTCCACCATGCGCGCACCGCCCTTGAGGGTGTGCAGGTCGCGCAGCAGGGTTTCCACTTCCTGGCGATTCGAAGGCTGGGCCTGCCAGCGCTCCAGCGCCGCCCCGGAGCTTTCGATGATGTCGAAACCTTCCTCGAGGAAGATTTCCAGCAATTCCGGATCGTGGGCGGCCGAGTCATTAGTGGCCGCCAGTTCGCTGACCTCGGCGGCACACGAGTGGCCCTGCCGGTAGGCGCGAATGGCCTCGATCAGCTCAGCGCAATCGCCCAATGGCTGGTTGTGCTGTAACTGGTCAAGGTGCTGCGCCAAGCGGTCATGGCTCTGCTGCAAAAGCACCGCCAATGAATCGCTGTAGGCGTAGCGACGATCCACCAGGCCTTCGTAAAGGCTTTCCAGTTCATGGGCCAGATCGCCGACCGGCCCGACCTCGGCCATGCGCGCGCCGCCTTTCAGGGTGTGCAAATCCCGGTGCAGGGACGACAGCGGCGCGGCGTTGTCCGAGTCGCGCAACCAGCGCTGCAAGGCCTGGCCGGCGCTTTCGAGGATATCCACCGCCTCTTCAAGGAAGATCGCGACGATTTCATCGTCCAGTTCGCGCCCCTCTCCTGTAGGAGCGAGCTCGCTCGCGATGGGCGTTAACGATGACGCGTTGTCATTGGATAAGCGCGGCGCATTTGAGTCCATCGTCGGAACGCCGCCCGGAGACAAGCTCGCTCCTACAGGGGCAGGGGGTAGCGTGCGCTCAAGTTCCTCGGTGGCAGCTCCCAACTCGCGGATGCTCAGGCTGCGACTGCCATCGCTGCGGATCAGGCCCATGGCCGATGGGTCAAGGCTCTCGTCGAGCAGTTCGCGCAAGGCCCTGATCCGTTGCGGTTGCGGGCCGACTTCCTGGCCGGCGGCCAGCTCATCGAGCATGTTGATCAGCGCTTCGTGGGCATTCTGTGCCTCATGGAAAAAACGCTCGCTGACCGCCAGGCTGCTTTCTTCCACGGCACCGTACAGGTCGAGCAACGCTTCGCACAGCTCATCCACAGGATGCAGGTCGGCCAGATGGGCGCCTTCGCCGAGGGTGGTCAATTCGTCCAGCAACGCGCTGAGTTCCTGACGTTCGCCGGGGTGTTGCTGCCAACGCTGCAACAGGCTTTCGGCGTCCAGCAGGATGTCCATGCCCTGGGCGAGGAAGTTGTTGATCAACTGCGGATCGCGCTTGATCCGCAGCCCGGTGTTCGGTGTGCTCAGGAGGGTTTCCAGACGCTCGGCCTGCAGCGCCCTGGCTCGCTCGATCAAATGCCGGGCGCCGGGAATTTCCGCCAGTGGATCGCGCTTTAGCTGGCGTAAGCCGAGGCGAAACAGCCCTTCTGCCTCCAGCAGCAATTCGACTTCATCCAGATCCAGCGCGATCAGGTGCGCCTTGTATTCCCGGGCCAGTTGATCCAGCGGCGCGGCCAGTTCGGCAATCGGCAAGACGCCAGCCATGGAGGCACTGCCCTTGAGGGTGTGCAAGGCGCGCTGCAACTCGTCGCTGGCCTGCAACGGCACATGTTCTGCGGCCTGATCAAGGAAGCGGTCCAGCGTGCCGAGGTGCGTTTCGGCTTCTTTGCGGAAGATCTCCAGCAACAACGGGTCGAGGGCCGCGACGTCTTGCGTATCCTCATCGGACACCGGTTCATCGCCCTTGGCCAGGGCATGGGCACGGGCGGCCAACTGGTCGACATCGTTGCGCTGACGCTGGGCATTGGCGGCGTATTCCGCCACCAGCTCCGGCAACAGCTGCAGCACATCGCCGATCAGTTGCTGCACCGTAGCGCCCGGCTCCACGCTGTCTTCCAGTACGCGGTTGAGCAGGTTCTCCACGGCCCAGGCCAACTCCCCCAGCACCAGGGCGCGCACCATGCGGCCACTGCCCTTGAGGGTATGGAAGGCCCGGCGCAGCTCGCTCAGGGCCGAGCGGTTGTCGGGGTTGGCCGACCAGCGCGGCAAGTACTCGCACAGAATTTCCAGGACCTCGTCGGTTTCTTCGAGGAACACCTCGCGCAGTTCCTCGTCCACCGGCTCTTCGCCTGCGGGCGGCGGCAGCAGGCTGCCCGGGGTGTTCAGGGCCGGCGGGTTCAGGCTCGAGACCGGGCTGGCGATCACATCGGCCAGGGTCTGGACGATCTGCGGATCATCCAGCTCCTGCATCATCTGCATGACCTGCGCTTCGCTCGGGCTGAGCACCTCATCAAGCACTGGCACATGCTGCTCACTGGGAAAAAACCCGAGGCTCACCAGGCTTTTTTCCGCGACATCGAGCAGGTTTTCACCCTGCGCTTGCGGGTCATCGCTGAGGCGCTCGAGGTAGTACTCGATGCTGGTGATCACGTCGGCCAGGCTGTCCAGTTCCTGCCAGCCCGGCTGACCCGGTTCGAGCAGCAGGTGCTCGCGGATAAAGTGATTGCAGGTTTCAACCAGGCTCGCCGCCCGGCTCAACGGAATCATCGCCAGCGCGCCGCGCACCTGGGTCAGCAAGGCCGGCAGCGCCTGCAAATGCTGGCGGTCCCAATCGGCGTCGATGTAGTCGACGATCATGTCCTTGGCCTGCTGCAAACAGATGCGGGCCTCCTTGATCACGATCTGATGGATCTGCGTCAGGTCGGTGGTCGGCAGGCGGTTGTCATCCTGGCTCTCCGGTTCCACGGTTCCGACCATGCCGGCTAGCGTCGCTTCGACGTACAGCAAGGCGCCGGCAACGTCCATGAGGATGGCATCGTTGGGTTCGCGCTGGCCCTGTGCGAGGCTGAGCACCACCGCCAATTGATCGATGATCACCTTGCGCGGCTGGCCGAAGCCCAGGACCGCCAGGGTATCGGCGATTTGCCGCAGCGGCGCCAGCAGGCTGTCGAGATCAGAAGTGTGCTGGCGGTCACTGCGCACGAACAGGTCCAGGCGCTCCTTGACCCGCACCAGCTCTTCGCACAGCGCTGCCAGCACCGAGCGCATGGCGTCACGGTCGGGACCGGCCAGCCGCGCGCGTTCTTCATCGACCATCGCGCTGTCGGGTAGCGCGTCGTCCAGTGAGTAGCGTTCTTTCATGGTCAGCATCTGCCCGGTGGGATGTTCGGCCTTGGCAATGTAGAACAGCAAACTCTTGAGCAGCTCCGGCGGTGCCGGTTGGTTGATACCACGCATGCCTTCTTCGAGCAGGCGCTTGAGTTCCTTGTCGGCATCCCTGAACAGGCTGCGCAAGGCCGGGCTATTGGAAATCGCACCGCCCTGCATGCCTTCGACCAGGGCCGACGCCACTTGCCACAACGGGCTCAGGGGGGCGTTGCCGCACAGTGCTTCGAGGCGGGCGAAGACCTTGGCCAGGTAATCGAGGTTGGTGTCGCTGTCCTGTTCACGCAGGAACCCCACCAGCGCCATTTGCAGCATCTGCCGCAGCTTGCGCAGCACATTGGGTAATTCGGCCGGTTCCAGCTGCGCCAGCGTTTCTGCATCCAACGCTGGCAACTCGAGTAATTGCGGACTGAACAGGCTGGTTTCCGACAGCAGGCTTTCGCCACGGGCACTGCGCAGGTCGTTGATCAGGGGCAACACCACCAGTGGCAAATCGCGGCGCGCGCCTTGCACCCGGTCCAGGTAGATCGGCAACTGCCCGAGGGCCTGCATCAACAGGTGCAACGCCTCGTCGCGATGGCTGACACGGTTGCCCTGCAAGGCCACGGCCAGTTGTTCCATTTCTTCGGCGAGCAACGCCGCGCCATAGAACTCGACCATCTGCAGACTGCCGTGGACCTGATGAATGCACGAAAGGCAATCATCCAGCGCCTGCGTCGCCTGCGGGTCATCAAGCAGGTTTTCGATCGCGTGATGAGCCTGTTTCAGCGTTTCGGCAATCTCGCCCTTGACCCACTCGAGGGCCACATAGTCGTGCCGATCACCCATAACCACTCCAATCACAATTCAGATACCCATGGGCGGTTCAAGCTTTGTCCACAACCTGCGCCCTGGCATCCGGCAAGGTGAAACCGGACACCGAACGACGCAGCTGACTGGCCATTTTCGCCAGGTTGCCGATGCTGTCGGCCGTGGCGGTGGAACCCGACGACGTCTGCGAGGTGATCTGCTGGATCACGTTCATCGTCAGGGAAATCTGACCGGCCGACGACGTCTGCTGTTGTGCAGCGTTGGAAATGCTCTGGATCAACGCCGCGAGTGTCTTGGAAACGCCTTCGATTTCTTCCAGGGCCACACCGGCATCCTGCGCCAGACGGGCGCCACGCACCACTTCGGTCGTAGTCTGCTCCATGGAGATGACCGCTTCGTTGGTGTCGGTCTGGATCGCCCGCACCAGGGTTTCGATCTGCCGGGTGGCGGCGGATGAACGCTCGGCCAGGCGCTGCACTTCATCGGCGACCACGGCAAAACCGCGACCGGCGTCGCCGGCCATGGACGCCTGGATGGCCGCGTTGAGGGCAAGGATGTTGGTCTGGTCGGCAATGTCATCGATCAGGCTGACAATGTCGCCGATTTCCTGAGACGACTCGCCCAGACGCTTGATGCGCTTGGCGGTGTCCTGAATCTGTTCGCGAATGTTGTCCATACCGTGGATGGTGTTGTGCACCACCTCGTTGCCCTTGTTGGCGATCTCCACCGAGCGTTCGGCAACCGCCGAAGATTCAGCCGCGTTGGCCGACACCTGGTCGATGGACTCGGCCATGTCGTTGATCGCCATGGAGGCCTCGGAAATCTGCTGGGCCTGATGCTCCGACGCCTGGGCCAGGTGCATGGCGGTGGCCTGGGTTTCCTGCACGGCCGCGGCGACCTGACCGGCGGTGAGGTTGATGGTCGCGACCAGATCGCGCAACTGGTCGACGGAATAATTGATCGAGTCGGCGATGGTGCCGGTAAAGTCTTCGGTCACCGAGGCCGTCACCGTGAGGTCGCCGTCGGCCAGGTCTTCGATCTCGTCGAGCAAGCGCATGATCGCGTTCTGGTTACGCTCGTTTTTCTCGGCGGTTTCGCGCAGCTGACGATTGGTTTCGCGCACCATCACCAGGCCGATCAGGATGATCGAAGCCAGCGCCAACAAGCCCAGCACATAACCGCCAATGGTGTCGGTGGTGCGCCCGCCGACCATGTTTTCGAAACCGCTGGCCAGGTGAGAGGCTTCGTCGAGCAGGGTTTGCGACAGACTGAAAATGTTCGACGCCGATTCGCGGACCTTGAACAGCTCCGGCGAGGTTTCGAGGATCTCGTCCACCGAGCCCGAGACGAACTCGAACAGCTCGGCGATTTCCGCGAGCCGCGCACGGGCGTCGCGGTCTTCGACCTGGGTTACCTTGAGTGCCGGGTCGCCCTGGAGCATGCCGTTGAGCACCTTGCCGAACTGCGTCGCGTCACGTCCGAACGCATCGGCGGCCTGCTGTGAATTTTCGTCGCCGGCCAATACCGTATTGACCGCACCGAGGATCCGCTCGGCCAGCAGCGACTGGCGCTGGGCCATCGCCACCTGGGCCGCCGGGGCGCCCCGCTGCAGGAGAATCTCGACGACTTTTTCGTACTCGACCTGCAATTGCGGCACGGTTTCGGCCAGGGTCGCGGCGACCTGATGCAGCGACAGTACGGTTTGCTCGCTGGAAAGAATCGCATCGGTGTTTTTCAGCAGGCGCTCCCAGTCCTGTTGCACCGCGCGCATCTCTGGACGCACGGTGGCAGGGGCCGGCGGCAGCCCGGTGGCCGGGTCGCCCTTCTTCAGATAACCCCAGCGCTGGGCAAAATCGTTGCGCGCATCGCTGAGCAACTTGAACGCGGCAGCCTTGCCGGCGGCGGCTTCGGTGGCGTTCTTGGCGATACGCTGGGACAGCACGCGCAGTTCGCCGGCGTGGCCGATGTACTGTTTGTCGTAAGTAGCCTGGGTGTTGAGGTACGCGAAGTTGGCGAACAGCAGCATGATGAAGACGATCAGCGCGATGAACAGCACGATGATCTGCGACCGGCTGCGCGACCCTTCCATTGGCTTGCCTGCTTTTGTTTTTATCATCGGTCCTCGCCTGTTTACCCACTTTTGCGCTTGTCAGGAAACCTGTGGGAGCGAGCTTGCTCGCGATTGCGTTGTGTCAGTCGACATCAATGTTGGCTGCAAGTCCGTCATCGCGAGCAAGCTCGCTCCCACAAGGTTCCCTGGTGTTCCGGTTAAATCGCGACGTTCATGAACCCCTGAGACTGCGCCAACGCAAACGGGCTGAACACCTGCCAGCACTGCTCACGCTGAAACCGGCCTTTGACGAACGCCGCCACCGGCCCCTTCAACTCGTCTGCCGGTACCGGCTCCAGGCTGTCCTGGGCAAAGTGCTGGAGGCCGAAGACTTCATCGACCAGCAAACCGGCAAACACCTCTTCATGTTCCACCACCAACACCCGCCGCTGTCGGCGCACCGCGCACAGCTCGTGCCCGAAGAATCCGCCCAAATCCATGACCGGCAGCAAACGCCCGCGCAGGTTGGCGACACCCTTGACCCAGGGTTTGACCCCCGGTAGCTGAGTGGAGCGCGGCTCGTGCAAGACTTCGCTGACTTCGCTCATGGGCGCGACGTACCAGTGCTCGCCCAGGCGAAAACCGATGCCGCTCCAGCTGTCCCGCCGGGGTGGCTGGGACGGCAAGTCCGCCGCCAGCAAGCGACAGCGCTGGTCGATTTGCAGCAGCAGTTCGAAAGCCGTCGGCGACTCGTTCATGGCCTGACGATCAACCGGCCAGAACGTTGTTCAGGGTTTTGATCAGGGTGTCTTCATCGACCGGTTTGGTCAGGTAGTCCCTGGCGCCCTGGCGCGTGCCCCAGACCTTGTCGGTGTCCTGATCCTTGGTGGTGATGATGATCACCGGGATGTGTCCGGTTTCCGGGTCCTTGGTCAGCTGGCGGGTTGCCTGGAAGCCATTGAGGCCGGGCATGACGATGTCCATCAGGACCGCATCGGGCTTTTCCTGGCGCGCCAGGGCCACGCCGTCGGCGCCGTTTTCGGCTTTCAACACTTCATGACCGTGCTTTTCCAGCATGCCGGTCAGTTTGTACATTTCGGTCGGCGAATCATCGACGATCAGAATACGTGCCATGGTCTTCCCCATTCTTGTCGGCGCCGGGCCCGATGGCCGAGCGTCACTGTGCGTGTCCTACTGCGGCAAAACGGCGGCGAAGCCAGGCACATGGGCCTGGATCGCATCAAGCAATTCTTCCTTGCTGAAAGGCTTGGTCAAAAACTGGTCGGAGCCGACGATGCGCCCCTTGGCCTTGTCGAACAGCCCGTCCTTGGATGACAGCATAATCACCGGCGTGGACTTGAACGCGCTGTTGTTCTTGATCAGGGCGCAGGTCTGGTAGCCATCCAGACGCGGCATCATGATGTCGACAAAGATGATGCCGGGGTGGTTGTCGGCAATCTTGGCCAGGGCATCGAAGCCGTCGATGGCCGTGATGACCTCACAACCCACGTTCTTGAGCAGCGTTTCGGCGGTGCGACGGATCGTCTTCGAATCGTCGATCACCATGACCTTCAAGGCGCTGGGGTGCTGTTCCATAAAATGCTCTACCGTCGCCTTTGCGAAACAAATTGTCCGTTTGCCAGTTAACGCGGCTCGAAACCCTTGATGCTCAAGGGCCAGCACGACATGGCAGCCTTTTTAGCACAGTCTCCAAAACCAATCTATCGGCCGACCTGCAAGGTGGTTTTTCCTTGACCGGGAACACACTCAGCGCCACTCTGACGCCACTTTTATACGGCCCTTTGGCCTGATCGCTTTTTGTGGGAGCGAGCCTGCTCGCGATGGTGTATCAGCTGCATTGATGTCGACTGACACTCCATCGCGAGCAAGCTCGCTCCTACAGAAGATCAACGTCCGGCCCCCAATTTTCGAGGAAAACCCAATGAGCGTTCGCGTCGGGATTGTCATGGACCCTATCGCCAGCATTTCCTATAAAAAGGATAGCTCGCTGGCCATGTTGCTGGCCGCGCAGAAGCGTGGCTGGGAGCTGTTCTATATGGAACAGCGCGACCTGTATCAGGGCGAAGGCCAGGCTCGGGCGCGGATGCGTCCGCTGCAGGTTTTCGCCAACCCGGAAAAATGGTTCGAACTGGGCGCCGAAAGCGACGCGCTGCTGAGCGATCTGGACGTGATCCTGATGCGCAAGGATCCGCCGTTCGACATGGAGTTCGTCTACTCCACGTACTTGCTGGAACAGGCCGAGCGCGCCGGCGTGCTGGTGGTCAACAAGCCGCAAAGCCTGCGTGACTGCAACGAAAAGCTGTTCGCCACGCTGTTCCCGCAGTGCACGCCGCCGACCGTGGTCAGCCGCCGCGCCGACGTGTTGCGTGAATTCGCCGCAAAACATGGCGACGTGATCCTCAAGCCGCTGGACGGCATGGGCGGCACGTCGATTTTCCGTCACCGCGCGGGCGATCCGAACCTGTCGGTGATCCTCGAAACCCTCACTGCCCTCGGCGCCCAGCAGATCATGGGCCAGGCCTACCTGCCGGCAATCAAGGACGGCGACAAGCGCATCCTGATGATCGATGGCGAGCCTGTGGATTATTGCCTGGCGCGGATTCCGGCCCAAGGCGAAACCCGCGGCAACCTGGCCGCCGGTGGCCGCGGCGAAGCCCGTCCGCTGACCGACAAGGACCGCTGGATCGCCGCGCAAGTCGGCCCGACCCTGCGTGAAAAAGGCCTGCTGTTCGTTGGCCTGGACGTGATCGGCGAGCACCTGACCGAAATCAACGTCACCAGCCCGACCTGCATTCGCGAGATTGATAACGCGTTTGGCACTGACATCGGCGGCATGCTGATGGATGCCATCGATCAGAAGCTCAAGGCACGTTGATTAGCTAAACCAACATTGCGTTATCATGCGCGGCCTGTGAAAAACGCGATGTTGGTTTCCTTGTCATGACCCTCCCGTCCGATCTGCCTGCCGAACTCGCCCACCGTGGCGTGCGCCCGGCCGATCGCCTCGGTTTTACCCTGTTTCTGGCGGCACTGATCCACCTGGCCTTGCTGCTTGGCGTCGGATTCGCAGTGGTCGAGCCCAGGCAGATCAGCAAAACCCTGGAAATCACCCTCGCCACCTTCAAAAGCGAAAAGAAGCCTGAGAAAGCCGATTTCCTGGCTCAGGAGAATCAGCAAGGCAGCGGTACCCTGGATAAAAAGGCGATTCCCAAGACCACCGAGGTCGCGCCGTTCCAGGACAACAAGGTGCAGAAAGTCACGCCACCGCCGGCCGCCAAGCCTGAAGTGCAGGAAGCCCCGCCCAAGGCTGCCGTGACCACTGTGGCGCCGAAGCCGAAAAAAGCCCCCGCCAAGACCGAGGAGCCCAAGACCGAGGTCAAACCCCAGGTCCAGGCGCCGACGTTCGACAGCGAGCAACTGTCCAGCGACATCGCCAGCCTCGAAGCGGAACTGGCCGCCGAACAACAGCTGTACGCCAAGCGCCCGCGCATTCACCGTTTGAGCGCGGCCTCGACCATGCGCGACAAGGGCGCCTGGTACAAGGACGAGTGGCGCAAGAAAGTCGAACGCATCGGCAACCTCAACTACCCCGACGAAGCGCGGCGCAAACAGATCTACGGCAATTTGCGCTTGATGGTGTCGATCAATCGTGACGGTTCGCTGTATGAAGTGCTGGTGCTGGAGTCCTCCGGGCAACCGCTGCTGGATCAGGCGGCCCAGCGCATCGTTCGCCTGGCGGCACCGTTTGCACCCTTTACCGGGGATCTGTCGGACATTGACCGCCTGGAAATCATCCGCACCTGGAAATTTGCCCGTGGCGACCGCCTCTCAAGTAACTGACCACTGCAAATCCCCTGTGGGAGCGAGCTTGCTCGCGATGACGATTTCACACTCAACGAAGTAGTCGACTGCCAGGCCGCCATCGCGAGCAAGCTCGCTCCCACAGGAATCCGAGTCTTCAGTGGGGATTTGAGGCATTTCCTATGCATCCCCAGCTTGTCAGTTCGCCCCCCGAACGCCACACTAACGCTCATGAAAAACGTCAACCCCAGCTACCTCAAGCATCAATTCCTGATCGCCATGCCGCACATGGCCGACCCGAACTTTGCGCACACCTTGACCTACATCGTCGAGCACACGGCCAATGGTGCCATGGGGCTGGTGGTCAACCGTCCGCAAGAGCTGAACCTGGCCGATATCCTTGAGCAATTGCGCCCGGATATCGAACCGCCACCGCTCTGCCAGCATGTACCGATCTTTATCGGCGGCCCGGTGCAAACCGATCGCGGCTTCGTCTTGCACCCCAAGGGGCTGAGTTTCCAGGCAACCGTTGATCTGGAAGATGAGTTATCCCTGTCGACCACTCAGGACATACTGTTCGCCATCGCTGACGGCGTCGGCCCGGCAAAAAGCCTGATTGCCCTCGGCTATGCCGGTTGGGAAGCCGGGCAACTGGAGGCCGAACTGGCGCAGAACGCCTGGCTGACCTGCCCGTTTGACGCCGACATCCTGTTCAACACCAGCAGCGAGCTGCGCCTGGAAGCGGCGGCCAGGCACCTGGGTGTCAACCTCAGCCTGCTGACCAGCCAGGCGGGGCACGCCTGATGGCCCTGCGGCTGATTCTCGGATTCGACTACGGCACCAAACAGATCGGCGTTGCGGTCGGCCAGGTGATTACCGGCCAGGCTCGCGAGCTGTGCACCCTGAAGGCGCAGAACGGCATTCCTGACTGGAACCAGGTCGAAGCCCTCATCAAAGAGTGGAAGCCCGATGCCGTGGTGGTCGGCCTGCCGTTGAACATGGACGGTACGCCCAGTGACATGTGCGCCCGCGCGGAAAAGTTCGCCCGGCGCCTGAACGGCCGCTTCAACCTGCCCTTTTATACCCACGATGAACGCCTGACCACCTTCGAGGCCAAGGGCGAACGCCTGGCCCGTGGCGGCCAGAAAGGCAGTTATCGCGACAACCCGGTCGATGCCATCGCCGCCGCCCTGCTGCTGCAAGGTTGGCTCGACGAGAATGGCGCACTGTTCGAATCCTGAAGAGCCGCGATGCGTCTCTCTTAGCTACAACCACCCGAGCCACCAAAAGCACCACCTGGCTCGGGCCCAAGAAGGAGCAACCATGAGCCTGCCCAATCCCGCCGAACTGATCAGCCAGATGGCGACCCGGCTTGACGCTTATCTGGCCAAACGAGGCATTAGCGACCCGCGTTTCATCGGCATCCGCACTGGTGGCGTCTGGGTGGCCCAGGCCCTGCTCAAGGAACTGGGCAGCGCGGAGCCCCTCGGCACCCTGGACGTGTCCTTCTACCGCGACGATTTCAGCCAGAGCGGCCTGCACCCGCAGGTTCGCCCTTCGGCGCTGCCGTTCGAGATCGAAGGCCAGCACCTGGTGCTGATCGACGACGTGCTGATGAGCGGCCGGACCATCCGCGCCGCCATGAACGAACTGTTCGACTACGGCCGCCCGGCCAGCGTGACGCTGGTGTGCCTGCTGGACCTGGACGCCGGCGAACTGCCGATCCGCCCGAACGTGGTTGGCGCCACACTGTCGCTGGCGGCCCACGAACGGGTGAAGCTGTCCGGCCCCGAGCTCGCGCTCGAACTGCAAGACCTCGCCCTTTAATTCGCCCTATTGAGAGTCCCCCTTGCGATGACGCCTCTAGAAACCAAGCGCCCGCTGCAGCTCAATGATCAGGGCCAGCTGCGCCATTTCCTCTCGCTCGACGGTTTGCGCCGCGAGCTGCTGACGGAAATCCTCGACACCGCCGATTCCTTCCTCGAAGTCGGCGCCCGGGCCGTGAAGAAAGTCCCGTTGCTGCGCGGCAAGACCGTGTGCAACGTGTTCTTCGAGAACTCGACCCGCACCCGCACCACCTTCGAACTGGCGGCCCAGCGGCTCTCGGCCGACGTGATCACCCTCAACGTATCCACGTCGTCGGCGAGCAAGGGTGAAACCCTGCTCGACACCCTGCGCAACCTGGAAGCCATGGCCGCCGACATGTTCGTCGTGCGCCACGGTGATTCCGGCGCAGCGCACTTCATCGCCGAACATGTCTGCCCACAAGTGGCGATCATCAACGGCGGTGACGGCCGGCACGCGCACCCGACCCAGGGCATGCTCGACATGTTGACCATCCGCCGGCACAAGGGCGGTTTCGAAAACCTTTCGGTGGCCATCGTCGGCGATATCCTGCATTCGCGGGTCGCGCGCTCGAACATGCTGGCCCTGAAAACCCTCGGTTGCCCGGACATCCGCGTGATCGCGCCGAAAACCCTGCTGCCGATCGGCATCGAGCAGTACGGCGTGAAGGTCTACACCGACATGACCGAAGGCCTGAAGGATGTCGACGTGGTGATCATGTTGCGCCTGCAGCGTGAACGCATGACCGGCGGCCTGTTGCCGAGCGAAGGCGAGTTCTACCGCCTGTTCGGCTTGACCACCGCGCGCCTGGCCGGTGCCAAGCCCGATGCCATCGTGATGCACCCGGGACCGATCAACCGTGGCGTGGAAATCGAGTCAGCGGTGGCCGATGGCCCGCACTCGGTGATCCTCAACCAGGTGACCTACGGGATCGCCATTCGTATGGCCGTGCTGTCCATGGCCATGAGCGGGCAGACTGCCCAGCGCCAATTCGAGCAGGAGAACGCCCAGTGAAGCTCAGCATTCTCGGCGCCCGCGTGATCGATCCGGCCAGCGGCCTGGATCAAGTGACCGACATCCACATTGAAGCCTGCAAGGTCGTCGCCATTGGCGCTGCACCCGCCGGTTTTATCGCCGTCGACACGATTGACGCCAAAGGCCTGGTGGCCGCTCCAGGCCTCGTCGACCTCAACGTTGCCCTGCGCGAGCCGGGTTATAGCCGCAAAGGCTCGATTGTCAGCGAAACCCGCGCGGCGGCAGCTGGCGGCGTGACCAGCCTGTGCTGCCCGCCGAAGACCAAACCGGTGCTGGACACCTCGGCCGTGGCCGAACTGATCCTCGACCGCGCCCGTGAGGCCGGCAACACCAAAGTCTTCCCGATTGGCGCCCTGAGCAAAGGCCTGGACGGTGAACAGCTGGCCGAGCTGGTTGCCTTGCGCGACGCCGGTTGCGTGGCCTTCGGCAATGGCCTGGAGAGTTTCCGCAACACCCGCACCCTGTGTCGGGCACTGGACTATGCAGCGACTTTCGACCTGACGGTGATTTTCAACTCCCAGGATCACGACCTGGCCGAGGGTGGCCTGGCTCACGAAGGCCCGACTGCCAGTTTCCTTGGCCTGCCAGGCATTCCGGAAAGCGCCGAAACCGTCGCCCTGGCCCGGGATCTGCTGCTGGTTGAACAGACGGGCGTGCGCGCGCACTTCAGCCAGCTCACCAGCGCCCGCGGTGTTGAACTGATCGCCCAGGCCCAGGCCCGGGGCCTGAAGGTCACGGCGGATGTCGCCCTGTACCAGTTGATCCTGACCGACGAAGCCCTGATCGACTTCAGCAGCCTGTACCACGTCCAGCCGCCGCTACGCACCCGCGCCGACCGCGAGGGCCTGCGCGCCGCGGTGAAATCCGGCGTGATCTCGGCCATCTCCAGTCACCACCAACCCCATGAGCGTGACGCCAAGCTGGCACCGTTCGGCGCCACCGAGCCGGGCATCAGCAGCGTCGAACTGCTGTTGCCACTGGCGATGACCCTGGTCGAAGACGGTTTGCTGGACCTGCCGACATTGCTGAAACGCCTGAGCGCCGGTCCTGCCGAGGCCTTGCGCCTGCCGGCAGGCAAACTGGCGGTAGGTGGTGCGGCGGACATCGTGCTATTCGACCCGGCGGCCTCGACCGTCGCCGGTGAAAGCTGGTTGTCCAAGGGCGAAAACTGCCCGTTCATTGGCCACAGCCTGCCGGCTGTGGTGCGTTACACCCTGGTGGATGGACGGATCAGCCACCAGGCGTAAGACCGCGTCGCCTGCCTTCGCGAGCAAGCCCGCTCCCACATTAGTTCTGTAATGAACACAGTATTTGTGAACACCAAAGATCAAATGTGGGAGCGGGCTTGCTCGCGAAGGCTTACTGGAAGGCGCCTCTGTTCTGTCCGTTACGCAGCGAAACCTGATCATTCAACGTCCAGAAGTCATATCGCCCTCCTGCCCCGCCCTCCACTGCCTTTCCCCATACAGCACAGCCGCATCAAGAATATTTCTACAAGCGATGGCGAATAAAACTACCCAACGAACAGAAACTTCTGACTTCTCATCATCTGTGCGAAAGGAACTTCGCAACATACAGAAACAGCCTACAAAGTTATTGAATACAGATTCAATACGCATCATTTAATATAAAAACAGCACAAGGAAAAATCAGGCGGCTTTACAGTTAACCCTGGGTTCAACTGGGGAGCCTATGCGATGCCCCCATCACTTCCTCAGCCAAAATGGATATGTTCCATGATTGGTTAAAATAAAAAGTGCTATAAAAGCCCTTACTTATGAGCTTCTGCATTCAGGAAGAGCCCACATGAAGACTCTCTACAAACACATGAACTACATCTACCCTTTACTTTTAGCGATCACTTCCAGCGTAGCAATATTTACCATAGAAAGAAATTTGAGCGCAGGCATTTACGACATAGATCGAGACTCAATCGGAATACCAATAGGCACAATCCTGATTGCGGGCTTAGTGTTATTCATATTTCACCTAATGCAAATATTTTTATACAGAAAAGCCCGCCACACCAATTCAACCTTGATAAAAATATCAGCATTAATAGTTGCAATTGCATCGCTTGCGATTCTCGCCGACAGCATAAATTACTGGGCCACCCCAAACCACTTCATCATTTCAATTTTCTACAGCTTCAGCACAATGGCATTTTTAACACTTCAACTTCAATTACTGAAAGTATTCCAGTAACCACTCACAGACCGTAACTCAAGCAGACGGATAGCTGGATCAGTCACCCGACGTAAAACCCTGCGGCGAGAGGGCCTGCCCCCACGCCGCAGAAATCACCGACTCTGCGCATTACGTACCGACACCTGATCATTCAACGTCCAGAAGTCATACAACACGCCAATAAAGAACAACCCGCCCGTCAGCAGGTACAGCAGCCCGCTGATCCATTTCCCCTGATACATGCGGTGCACGCCGAACACCCCGAGAAACGTCAGCAGAATCCACGCCACGTTGTATTCGATCGGCCCGGCGGTGAACCGCAGGTCCGCTTCACGGTCCATGGACGGGATCAGGAACAGGTCGATCAGCCAACCGATCCCCAGCAAGCCAAAGGTGAAGAACCAGATCGTCCCGGTCACCGGCTTGCCGTAATAGAAGCGATGAGCGCCGGTAAAACCGAAAATCCACAGCAGGTAACCGATCACTTTGCTGTGGGTGTCTTGCTGCTGGATCGTCTGTTGATAGGGGTTCATGAATGACCTCGATTCGCACGATAGATAAATATTCTTCATTTCTTTGTGACTTTTTTACAGGCACCCGACGTATGGCAGGTGCTACCGTCACTCCCGTCTAAGCCTTGTAACACCGGGCTTCTGTCGGACAATTGCGCCATTTTGCCGCTTTTTTGCCACCATTGCCCCCCAGGTTGAATCGACCAACGGCCTCGGAAGCGGCAAAAAAGCTGTTATAAAGTTGCGCGCTAACTTATTAAGAGCCCTGCCTAATGCGTTCATTTTTCAAGACATGGCTAACCATTTGCCTTTTGATGCCACTGGCCGCCCACGCCACCAATCGTGAGCAACGTCTTCCTAACGTTAATGGTTACACCCCAAAATCCCATGCCTCTGCTCCTTCGAGCAAAGACAAAAAATCCGATAAATATGCTCCAACCCTGGCCAGCGACAAAAGCGGCCTGGTTCCACCGATGGGCACCAAGGAAAGCAGCAACGTGCTCAGCCGCGCTGTGAACGTCCTCGGCACTCCCTATCGTTGGGGCGGCAGCAGCCCAAGCAAAGGTTTCGATTGCAGCGGCCTGGTGAAATACGCGTTCAACGACGCCACGTTCGACCTGCCACGCACCTCCAACGCCATGGCCAGCGGTCATGGGGAGAAAGTCGATCGCAACGACCTGAAGCCGGGCGATCTGATTTTCTTCAACATCAAGAGCCGCCGGGTCAATCACGTTGCCATTTACCTGGGCAACGACCGCTTCATCCACGCGCCACGTCGTGGCAAGTCGGTGACCATCGACACTTTGAAGAAACCGTACTGGGAAAGCCACTACATGGTTGCCAAGCGGGTCCTGCCGAAAGAGCCGAATCAGTTGCGTGTGGTTCAGCGCTGATTTCAGTGTCCTGAATCTGTATCGAACATAATGACCCCATCGCGAGCAAGCTCGCTCCCACATTGGAATGCGCCCCCCTGTGGGAGTGAGCTTGCTCGCGATGGCGTCCTTGAAAGCACCACACATTTTCCTCAAAAACCTTCCGGCGACCGCGCTTTCTCCTGCGCATGATCACGACTGATCAACCCCTTGGTCACCAGGTTCTTCAAGCTCATATCCAGCGTCTGCATCCCCAACGACCCTCCCGACTGAATCGCCGAGTACATCTGCGCCACCTTGTCCTCGCGGATCAGGTTGCGGATCGCCGATGTCCCCAGCATGATCTCGTGGGCCGCGATGCGTCCGCCACCGACCTTCTTCACCAGGGTCTGGGACACCACCGCCAGCAGCGACTCGGAGAGCATCGAGCGCACCATCGACTTCTCGTCCCCCGGAAACACATCGACCACCCGGTCGATGGTTTTCGCCGCCGACGTGGTGTGCAGCGTGCCGAACACCAGATGGCCGGTTTCGGCGGCGGTCAACGCCAGGCGAATGGTTTCCAGATCGCGCATCTCCCCCACCAGAATCACATCCGGGTCTTCCCGCAGTGCCGATCGCAAGGCGGTGGCAAAGCTGCGGGTATCGCGATGGACTTCACGCTGGTTGATCAGGCATTTACGCGATTCGTGGACGAACTCGATAGGGTCCTCGATGGTGAGGATGTGGTGATGGCGATGGGTATTCAGGTAGTCGATCATCGCCGCCAGCGTAGTGGATTTGCCGGAACCGGTCGGGCCGGTCACCAGCACCAGACCACGGGGAGCGTCGGTCATCTTGCGAAACACTTCGCCCATGCCCAGTTCGTCCATGCTCTGCACTTTTGACGGGATGGTACGAAACACGGCGCCCGCGCCACGGTTCTGATTGAACACATTGACCCGAAAGCGCGCCACGCCGGGCACATCAAAGGAAAAGTCGGTTTCCAGATGCTTTTCGAAATCCACCCGCTGGGTGTCGTTCATGATGTCGTAGATCAGCGCCTGCACCTGTTTGTGGTCCATGGCCGGCAGATTGATGCGCCGCACATCACCATCCACCCGAATCATCGGCGGCAGGCCGGCAGACAGGTGCAGGTCGGATGCGCCCTGTTTGGCGCTGAATGCCAGCAGTTCGGTGATATCCATAGCGTCTCTCAATTCCAGTAGAATGCCGCGAACCTTCAGACCGCTGGCGCCTCTTGATGTCCACCATAGCAGACAACATTCTCGAAGTTAGTTCGCGCATCCATGCTGCTGCACTCGCTGCCAACCGAGCCGAAAACAGCGTCCAGCTGCTGGCCGTGAGCAAGACCAAACCCGCACAAGACCTGCGTGAAGCCTACGCCGCCGGCCTGCGTGACTTTGGCGAGAACTACCTGCAGGAAGCGCTGGGCAAGCAACTCGAACTGGCCGACCTGCCCTTGATCTGGCACTTCATCGGCCCCATTCAATCGAACAAGACTCGTGCTATCGCCGAGCACTTCGACTGGGTGCATTCCGTGGATCGCCTGAAAATCGCGCAACGCCTGTCCGAACAACGTCCCGCCGATTTGCCGCCCCTGAACATCTGCATTCAGGTCAACGTCAGCGGTGAAGCCAGCAAATCCGGCTGTACCCCGGCTGACCTGCCAGCCCTGGCCAATGCCATCAACGCCTTGCCGCGCTTGAAGTTGCGCGGGTTGATGGCTATCCCTGAGCCGACTGAAGATCGCGCCGCCCAGGACGCCGCGTTTGCTGCCGTGCAAAGCCTGCAAGCCAGCCTGAACCTGCCACTCGACACACTTTCCATGGGCATGAGCCACGACCTTGAGTCGGCCATAGCCCAGGGCGCCACCTGGGTCCGCATCGGTACGGCCCTGTTTGGCGCCCGCGATTACGATCGGCCGTAACCCATGGCTGACTCTCTTCTTTATAAGGACCTGACATGAGCAAGACGCGTATTGCCTTTATCGGTGCCGGCAACATGGCCTCCAGTCTGATCGGCGGCCTGCGGGCCAAGGGTCTGGAAGCGGCGCAGATCCGCGCCAGCGATCCGGGCGAAGAAACCCGCGCCCGCGTGAGTGCTGAACACGGCATCGAAACCTTCGCCGACAACGCCCAGGCCATCGATGGCGCCGACGTCGTCGTCCTCGCGGTCAAGCCACAGGCAATGAAAGCCGTGTGCGAAGCGATTCGCCCAAGCCTCAAGCCCCATCAACTGGTGGTGTCGATTGCCGCAGGCATCACCTGCGCCAGCATGAACAACTGGCTTGGCGCCCAGCCGATCGTGCGCTGCATGCCCAATACCCCGGCGCTGCTGCGTCAGGGCGTGAGTGGGTTGTTCGCCACCGAACAAGTCACGGCGCAACAACGCCAGCAAGCCCAGGAGCTGTTGTCGGCAGTCGGCATCGCCCTGTGGCTGGACGAGGAACAGCAACTGGATGCGGTCACCGCCGTTTCCGGTAGCGGCCCTGCATATTTCTTCCTGCTGATCGAGGCCATGACCGCCGCCGGCGTAAAACTCGGCCTGCCGGCGGACATCGCCGCGCAATTGACCCTGCAAACCGCACTGGGCGCCGCGCACATGGCCGTCTCCAGCGACGTCGACGCGGCCGAGCTGCGCCGCCGTGTCACCTCGCCTGCGGGCACCACAGAAGCCGCAATCAAGTCGTTCCAGGCCAATGGCTTTGAAGCCATGGTCGAAAAAGCACTCGGCGCTGCCGCGCATCGCTCGGCCGAGATGGCCGAACAACTGGGTCAATAAGGAGCTTTTCATGATTGGATTGAACACCGCAGCGGTCTACGTGCTGCAAACCCTCGGCAGCCTGTACCTGCTGATCGTGCTAATGCGCTTCGTGCTGCAACTGGTGCGGGCAAACTTCTACAACCCGATCTGCCAGTTCGCCGTGAAGGCCACCCAGCCGCTGCTCAAGCCGCTGCGCCGGATCATCCCGAGCGTGTTCGGCCTGGACATGTCCTCGCTGGTGCTGGCGATCCTGGTGCAACTGGCACTGATGGCCCTGACCCTGTTGCTGACCTACGGCACCACCGGCAACCCCCTGCAATTGCTGATCTGGTCGTTCATCGGTGTGACCGCACTATTCCTGAATATCTTCTTCTTTGCCCTGATCATCAGCGTGATCCTGTCCTGGGTCGCACCGGGCAGCCATAACCCGGGCGCCGAACTGGTGAACGACATCTGCGAGCCGGCCCTGGCGCCGTTCCGCAAATTCCTGCCGAACCTGGGCGGGCTTGATCTGTCGCCGATCTTTGCGTTCCTGGCGATCAAACTGATCGACATGCTGGTGATCAACAACCTCGCCGCCGTGACCATGATGCCGCAAATCCTCCGCGTGTTGATCTGACCCGGTGAGCTGGTTTCGCTGGGACGGTGACGACCTGATTCTGGAATGTCACCTGCAACCGGCAGCCCGTAGCGATGACTTCGCCGGGCTGCACGGCGATCGCCTGAAGATTCGCCTGACCGCGCCGCCGGTCGAGGGCAAGGCCAACGCGTATCTGATGGCGTTTTTGGCCAAGGCCTTTGGCGTGTCCAAGAGCCAGGTCAGTTTAATCAGCGGTGAGTTGAACCGGCAGAAACGGGTGCGGATCTGCTCGCCGAAGAAGTTGCCGGATTTGCCTGATCTGGTGCGCCCGGCGGACTGACCGTGTCATCGTTCATCGCGAGCAAGCTCGCTCGCGAATGGCGCACCTCGGTCTGAATGAATCAAATCAGGCCCGGCCTTTGCTTGCCGCTAACCCCAGCGGTCTTTAGACTTACGCCTCATTTCAATGAGAGCAGGGTCGATGCCAGCTGCCTTTCCCCCCGATTCTGTTGGTCTGGTGACGCCGCAAGTGGCGCACTTCAGCGAGCCGCTGGCTTTGGCCTGTGGACGTTCGCTCCCGGCCTATGACCTGATTTACGAAACCTACGGCACGCTCAACGCCGCGGCGAGCAACGCCGTGCTGATCTGCCACGCCTTGTCCGGGCACCACCACGCCGCCGGTTACCACAGCGCCGACGACCGTAAACCCGGTTGGTGGGACAGCTGCATCGGCCCCGGCAAGCCGATCGACACCAACAGGTTCTTCGTGGTCAGCCTGAACAACCTCGGCGGTTGCAACGGCTCCACCGGCCCGAGCAGCATCAACCCGGACACCGGCAAGCCGTTCGGCGCCGATTTCCCGGTCCTGACCGTCGAAGACTGGGTGCACAGTCAGGCGCGCCTGGCTGATCGTCTCGGCATCACCCGGTTCGCGGCCGTGATCGGCGGCAGCCTCGGCGGCATGCAGGCGATGCAATGGAGCATCACCTACCCTGACCGCATCCGTCACTGCCTGGCCATCGCCTCGGCACCCAAGTTGTCGGCACAGAACATCGCGTTCAACGAAGTGGCGCGCCAGGCGATTCTCACCGACCCGGAATTCCACGGCGGTTCGTTCCAGGAACACAACGTGATCCCCAAGCGCGGCCTGATGCTCGCGCGGATGGTCGGGCACATCACCTACCTGTCCGACGACTCCATGGGCGAAAAATTCGGCCGCGGGCTCAAGAGCGAGAAGCTCAACTACGACTTCCACAGCGTCGAGTTCCAGGTTGAAAGCTACCTGCGTTATCAGGGCGAAGAGTTCTCCGGGCGCTTCGATGCCAATACGTATCTGTTGATGACCAAAGCGCTCGATTACTTCGATCCGGCAGCGAACTTCGACGATAACCTGGCAAAAACCTTTGAAGGTGCCAAAGCCAAGTTCTGCGTGATGTCGTTCACCACCGACTGGCGCTTCTCCCCTGCCCGTTCGCGGGAACTGGTGGACGCGCTGATGGCCGCGCGCAAGGACGTCTGCTACCTCGAGATCGACGCACCGCAAGGCCACGACGCCTTTCTGATTCCGATCCCGCGCTATCTGCAGGCATTCGGCAATTACATGAACCGCATTACGTTGTGAGAAAGCCATGAGAGCTGATCTGGAAATCATCCAGGAATGGATCCCCGCCGGCAGCCGCGTGCTCGACCTCGGGTGCGGCGATGGCGAACTGCTGACCTGGCTGCGCGATAACAAGCAAGTCACCGGTTATGGCCTGGAAAACGACGCCGACAACATTGCCGAGTGCGTGGCCAAGGGCATCAACGTCATCGAACAGGACCTGGACAAGGGCCTGGGCAACTTTGCCAGCAACAGTTTCGACATCGTGGTCATGACCCAGGCGCTGCAAGCGGTGCACTATCCGGACAAGATCCTCGAGGAAATGCTGCGCGTAGGCCGACAGTGCATCATCACCTTCCCCAACTTCGGTCACTGGCGCTGCCGCTGGTACCTGGCGAGCAAGGGCCGGATGCCGGTTTCCGAGTTCCTGCCGTACACCTGGTACAACACGCCGAACATTCACTTCTGCACCTTCGCGGACTTTGAAGCCTTGTGTCGCGAACGTGAAGCGAAGGTCATTGATCGGCTTGCGGTGGATCAACAGCATCGACACGGGTGGGCCAGTAAGCTATGGCCTAATCTGTTAGGTGAGATCGGAATCTACCGCGTCAGCAGTCCGGGACTTTCCGACCACAAGGTCGCGGTCTGATCCACCCTATTTCAAGGAGAACGATCATGGGTCGTCTTGCTTTGTTTCTACTTACTGCCTGCCTGAGCGTCACCGCCATGGGCGCCGAACCCATCAAGAGCGAGCGCCAGGAAACCTTCGGCGACGTGACGGTGCACTACAACACCTTCAACTCCACCTACCTGACCCCGGACATTGCCAAGTCCGCCGAACTGATCCGCAGCAAGAACCAGGGCGTGATCAATATCTCGGTGCTCAAGGAAGGCAAGCCACTGATAGCCCAGGTGAGCGGTTCGGTCAAAGACCTGACCAGCCAGACCGTGCCACTGAAGTTCAAACAGATCACCGAACAAGGTGCGATCTACTACATCGCGCAGTATCCGGTAGATCAACCGGAGGTCCGCACTTTCGACATCAAGGTGCAGACCGGTGACAAAATCAACACCATCAATTTCAACCAAGAGCTCTTCCCCGGCCAATGATCAACTTCACGCAACTCGTATTGGCCAGCCATAACGCCGGCAAACTCAAGGAACTCCAGGCCATGCTCGGCGAGTCGGTGCATCTGCGCTCGATCGGCGAGTTCAGCAGCGTCGAGCCTGAAGAAACCGGTTTGTCGTTCGTCGAGAACGCCATCCTCAAGGCCCGTAATGCCGCGCGCATTTCCGGCCTGCCGGCGCTGGCCGACGATTCCGGGCTGGCGGTGGATTTCCTTGGCGGTGCGCCCGGCATCTACTCGGCGCGCTATGCCGACGGCAAGGGCGATGCGGCGAACAACGCCAAGTTGCTCGACGTGTTGAAAGACGTGCCTGAAGCCGAGCGTGGTGCGCAGTTCGTCTGCGTGCTCGCATTGGTGCGCCACGCCGATGATCCATTGCCGATCCTCTGCGAAGGTTTGTGGCACGGGCGAATACTGACCCAGGCCAGCGGCGAACACGGTTTTGGCTACGACCCGCTGTTCTGGGTGCCGGAGCGCGATTGCTCCAGCGCCGAGTTGAGCCCGGGCGACAAGAACCAGATCAGCCACCGCGCCCGTGCAATGGATCTGCTGCGCCAGCGTCTGGGCTTGAAATGACCCATGAATCATCCACGTCGCCGCTGATCTTCGGCGGCGACGTTCAATCGCCTCGGGCGGCCCTGCCAGCACTGCCGCCGCTGGCGCTGTATATCCACATCCCGTGGTGTGTACGCAAATGCCCTTATTGCGACTTCAACTCCCACACCGCCAGCCCCGTGCTGCCGGAAGAAGAGTACGTCGACGCCTTGCTGGCCGATCTCGATCAGGACCTGCACGCCGTTTATGGTCGTGATCTGAGCTCGATCTTCTTTGGTGGCGGTACGCCAAGCCTGTTCAGTGCTGATTCGCTGTGTCGCTTGCTCAAAGGCGTCGAACAGCGCATCCCGTTTGCCAGCGACATCGAAATTACGCTGGAAGCCAATCCGGGGACATTCGAGCAAGACAAGTTCGTGGCGTACCGGAAACTGGGCATCAATCGCTTGTCGATCGGCATCCAGAGTTTTCAGCAAGAAAAGCTCGAAGCCCTGGGCCGCATCCACAACGGCGACGAAGCCGTACGCGCCGCCGGTATGGCGCGGCAGGCCGGGTTCGATAACTTCAACCTGGACTTGATGCATGGCTTGCCGAATCAGTCCCTGGACGATGCCTTGGCCGACCTGCGCACAGCCATCGCCCTGAAACCGACACACCTGTCGTGGTATCAACTGACCCTGGAACCGAACACGGTGTTCTGGAACCAGCCGCCGACGCTGCCGGAAGACGACACGCTGTGGGACATCCAGGAAGCCGGGCAAGCGCTGCTGGCCGAACACGGTTACGCCCAGTACGAAGTCTCGGCCTATGCCCTGCCCGGACGTCCGGCGCGACACAACCTCAACTACTGGAGTTTTGGCGATTTCATCGGCATCGGTGCCGGCGCCCACGGCAAGCTCAGCCACCCGGACGGGCGCATTGTTCGCACCTGGAAAACCCGCTTGCCGAAGGATTACCTGAATCCGGCGAAAAGCTTTCAAGCCGGTGAGAAAGCGCTGACCAATGATGAGATGCCGTTCGAATTCCTGATGAACGCGCTGCGCCTGACTGAAGGCGTCGAATCGCGGCTATACCCGGAACGTACCGGCATGACGCTGGAAAGCCTTGCTGAAGGCCGCCGTGAAGCCGAACAAAGCGGCCTGTTGCAGGTCGAACCGTCACGCCTGGTAGCCACCGAACGCGGACAACTCTTCCTCAACGACTTGCTGCAGAAATTTCTGACATAAGGAAATCGAATGGATTTGGTACTCGACCTGCTTGCCACCGTGTCTCGCTGGAGCCGCAGCAATCTCTCGGAAATCGCCCTGGCCCTGGTGGGCTGCCTGCTGGTGCTGTTTGGTGCGGATTTCAAAGGCTGGGTCGAGCAGCGTCTGGGCAGCATCGCCGGCGCCTTGCGCGTGCCACTGATGTCCCTGCTGTGCATGATTGGCAGCGGCGCGGCGCTGATCTACGCCACACCATGGATCGTGCGCGGCTTGAGTCAGTTCAACAACTACAGCCTGGCGCCGGTGTTGCTGGTGGTGTTGGTGTTGATTGGCGTGGTCGCGGATCGCCGCTAACCCTGCAGCACACACAAAACGACTGTGGGAGCGAGCTTGCTCGCGATGGGGCCATAACATCCAACATCTCTGTTGACTGTCAGGCCGCCATCGCGAGCAAGCTCGCTCCCACAGATTTTACGCCAGTTTTTCGAACTTCAAATCCCACACGCCATGCCCAAGACGTTCGCCACGGCGTTCGAACTTGGTGATCGGCCGTTCGGCCGGGCGCGGTACGCACTTGCCGTCTTCGGCGAGGTTGCGGTAACCCGGCGCAACGTTCATCACTTCCAGCATGTATTCGGCGTACGGCTCCCAGTCGGTGGCCATGTGCAGAATGCCGCCGACCTTCAACTTGCTGCGTACCAGCTCAGCGAAGGACGCCTGGACAATGCGACGTTTGTGATGACGGCTCTTGTGCCACGGGTCCGGAAAAAACAGCATCAGGCGATCGAGGCTGTTATCGGCCACACAGCGGTTGAGCACTTCGATGGCATCGCAATCGTAGACCCGCAGGTTGGTCAAACCCTGGGTCAACACGCCATTGAGCAGCGCCCCGACACCCGGACGGTGCACTTCGACGCCGATGAAATCCTGATCCGGCGAAGCCGCTGCCATTTCCAGCAGCGAATGGCCCATGCCGAAACCGATTTCCAGCGAGCGCGGTGCCGAGCGACCGAACACCTGGTCGAAGTCCACCGGCGCATCGGCCAGCGGCAGCACGTACAGCGGCGCGCCCTGCTCCAGGCCGCGTTGCTGGCCTTCAGTCATGCGCCCGGCACGCATCACGAAACTCTTGATGCGGCGGTGTTGGCGCTCGTCGCCTTCTTCCGTCTGGATTGGCGTGTCGTTCGATTCAGTCATCAATGGCTCTTACTTGATCAGACCATCCAGCGGCGAAGAGGCGCTGGCATAGAGTTTTTTCGGCATACGGCCGGCGAGGTAAGCCAGGCGGCCTGCGACGATCGCATGTTTCATGGCTTCAGCCATCATGACCGGCTGCTGGGCATGAGCGATGGCCGAGTTCATCAGCACAGCATCACAACCCAGTTCCATGGCAATGGTGGCGTCGGAAGCGGTACCGACACCGGCATCCACCAGTACCGGGATTTTGGCTTCTTCGAGGATGATCTGCAGGTTGTATGGATTGCAGATCCCCAGACCCGAACCAATCAAGCCCGCGAGCGGCATGACGGCGATGCAGCCGATTTCCGCCAGTTGCCGGGCGATGATCGGGTCATCACTGGTGTAGACCATCACGTCGAAGCCTTCCTTGACCAGCGTTTCGGCGGCCTTGAGGGTTTCGATCACGTTGGGAAACAGGGTTTTCTGGTCGGCCAGCACTTCCAGCTTCACCAGGTTGTGTCCATCGAGCAGCTCACGGGCCAGGCGGCAGGTGCGCACGGCTTCGATGGCGTCGTAGCAACCGGCAGTGTTCGGCAGGAAGGTGTAGCGATCCGGCGACAGCACTTCGAGCAGGTTCGGCTCGCCCTCGATCTGGCCGAGGTTGGTACGGCGCACGGCGAAAGTCACGATCTCGGCACCCGAGGCTTCGATGGCCAGGCGGGTTTCTTCCATGTCACGGTACTTGCCGGTACCGACCAGCAAACGCGACTGGTAAGTACGACCGGCCAGGACGAAAGGCTTGTCGCTACGAACGATGCTCATGGGAAATCCTCTGTAGGGGTGAGGTTCTTGCAGAATTCCTTATTAACCAAACGCTGTGAAAACGTCGCGAGCGAAGGAAAGACAAGGCAAAAACAGGCGAGGAAGCGGAGTTTACGGGTTGTAAATGAGCATTCCGAGCCTGTTTTTAACGCAGTATTTCTTGCGTGCGCCGAAGGCGCCCAGCACGCAGCAGTTTTCACAGTGTTTGGGGCTAGCCGCCGCCGATGGCGTGCACCACTTCGACGTTGTCGCCGTCGTTCAACGCGGTGTGTGCATGCTGACTGCGCGGGACGATATCCAGATTGAGTTCGACCGCCACCCGGCGTCCGGTCAGGTCCAGACGGGTCAGCAGGGCCGCAACGGTTTCACCGTCGGGCAGTTCAAAGGATTCGCCGTTCAACTGAATGCGCATGCCGGATGCCGCCATCATTTTTAGGGGCAGGCATTCTAGCTTGATCATGACCTAAAGGTCAGCAACAAGCGTCAAGCGGTAGGTTACAAACGCCAGGCGGCCAGGCCCAGGCAAAACCAGCCCACCAGGAAGGCCAGGCCACCGAACGGGGTGATGATGCCGAGCTTGCTGATGCCCGTCAGCGTCAACACATACAGGCTACCGGAGAACAGCAGGATACCGATGGCAAACGATGCGCAGGCCCAAGTGGCGAGTCGACCGGGAATTTGCGTGGCCAGCGCGGCAACACCGAGCAGCGCCAGGGCATGCACCAGTTGATAGGTGACGCCGGTATGGAAGATCGCCAGGTACTCGGCGCTCAGGCGGCTTTTCAGGCCGTGGGCGGCAAAGGCCCCGAGACCGACACCGGTGAAGCCGAAAAAAGCGGCCAGCATCAGAAAGCCACGCAGCATGCAGAACTCCAGTCAGTTTCGATCCAAAGGGTCTGTATAATGGCCCGCTCAACGGGTTCGGCCAAGCCATCTCTATGCTGCGTATCTATTTCCGTCGTTTCACCAAGGCCGTACTCTGGTTCATGGGTGGCAGCGTATTGCTGGTGCTGATATTTCGCGTGGTGCCGCCACCAGGGACGACGCTGATGGTCGAGCGCAAGATCGAATCCTGGTTTGACGGCGAACCCATCGACCTGCAACGGACCTGGAAACCCTGGGACGAAATCTCCGACGACCTGAAGGTGGCGGTGATTGCCGGCGAAGACCAGAAATTCCCTGAGCACTGGGGCTTCGATATCGGCGCGATTCAGGCGGCGTTTGCCCACAACGAGCGCGGTGGTTCGATCCGTGGCGCCAGCACCCTGAGCCAGCAAGTCTCGAAAAACCTGTTCCTGTGGTCTGGCCGTAGCTGGCTGCGCAAAGGCCTGGAAGCCTGGTTCACCGGGCTGATCGAAGTGTTCTGGCCCAAGCAGCGGATTCTTGAGGTGTACCTCAACAGTGTCGAGTGGGATGACGGTGTGTTTGGCGCCGAAGCGGCGGCCCGGCATCACTTTGGCGTGAGCGCTAAAGGCCTCAGCCGCCAGCAGTCGAGCTTGTTGGCCGCCGTACTGCCCAATCCTCGTGTGTGGAGTGCGAGCCATCCGACCACCTACGTTTCACGTCGGGCCGGCTGGATCAGGCAGCAGATGAGTCAGTTGGGCGGGGACAGCTATCTGGTCGGGCTGAACGATTCGCGCCGGGCTCCCTGGGCGCAATAACTGATCATAATTCTTCAGACCCTGAAAACCACTGTGGGAGCGGACTTGCCCGCGATGACGGCCTGACATTCAACTTTTATATTGAATGTTCGGACCTCATCGCGAGCAAGCTCGCTCCCACAGGATCAATGACCGGGGCGTTTTTTATTGCCAGGTCGCCGATTACGCGGCGATCGACAACTTGAGCTTGTTCATCGCGCTCTTCTCGAGTTGGCGAATACGCTCGGCCGACACGTTGTACTTCTGCGCCAGGTCGTGCAGCGTGGCTTTTTCTTCCGCCAGCCAGCGCTGGTAGAGGATGTCACGGCTGCGGTCGTCCAGCACTTCCAGTGCTTCGTGCAGGTTGTGGTTGGAGTTGTCGCTCCAGTCGGCATCTTCCAGTTGACGGGCCGGGTCGTACCGGTGGTCTTCCAGATAGTTGGCCGGCGACTGGAAAGCACTGTCGTCGTCCGCTTCGGCAGCCGGGTCGAAGGCCATGTCATGGCCAGTCAGGCGACTTTCCATCTCGCGCACTTCCCGAGGCTCTACACCCAGGCTTTCTGCCACGCGATGGACTTCCTCGTTGTTCAACCAGGCCAGGCGCTTCTTCTGGCTGCGCAGGTTGAAGAACAACTTGCGCTGGGCCTTGGTGGTCGCGACTTTCACGATGCGCCAGTTGCGCAGGATGAACTCGTGGATTTCCGCCTTGATCCAGTGCACGGCAAAGGACACCAGGCGCACCCCCATTTCCGGGTTGAAGCGCTTCACGGCCTTCATCAGGCCAACGTTGCCTTCCTGGATCAGGTCAGCCTGAGCCAGGCCGTAGCCGGAATAGCTACGGGCGATATGTACGACAAAACGCAGGTGGGCGAGCACCATCTGCCGAGCCGCCCCCAAATCCTGCTCATAATAGAGACTCTCGGCCAGTTCACGCTCCTGCTCCGGCGACAGCAATGGAATGCTGTTGACGGTGTGCACATAGGCCTCCAGGTTCGCACCCGGGACCAGAGCATATGCAGGTTGCAAAGAATTGGTCATACGAAAAAACCTCCGACTTACAAACTCGTGCAGTTCAGCACTGCGAAAATTGACCGGAAACCGAAAAACAAGTTCCCTAAAACCCAAAAACGCTGAAAGGTCAATACGAGCAAAATGATACTACTTAGGCGCAAGCTCCCTCAGGTGGCGTGCGACTGCAATCCATGCACCGATATACCCCAACAGCACCGCGCCAAGCAAGAGAGACAGACCGTCGGCAACTGGCACTCCAGCCAGCGCAAAATCACTGCCGTACAATCCGGCCAGCCCCACCACGGCGTCGTTCAGCCAGTCAAGACCGAACGCCAGTACGCCCCAGGACAGAATCCCCGCACCGAAGCCATACAGCGCACCCATATATAGAAAGGGCCTGCGTACATAGCTGTCAGTGCCGCCAACCAGTTTAATCACTTCTATCTCTGTGCGGCGGTTTTCAATATGAAGACGAATGGTATTGCCTATCACCAAAAGTAATGCAGAAACCAGAAGCACGGTCAGACCGAAGACAAAACGATCACCCAGCTTGAGGATGGCTGCCAGGCGCTCGACCCAGACTAGATCAAGTTGCGCCTGTTGTACCTTCGGCAGCTCGGATAGTTTTTGTCTTAATGCTTCAAGGGCCGGCTTGTCGACTTCGGTCGGCGTCACCAGTACCACGCCCGGCAGCGGATTCTCCGGCAATTCCTTGAGCGCCTCGCCCAGACCGGACTGTTGCTGGAACTCTTCCAGCGCCTGCTCCCGACCCACATATTCGGCATCGGCCACGCCAGGCATGCCCTTGATCTGATCGCGCAGCGATTCGCCTTCGACCGGCCTGGCCTCAAGGTCCAGATACAGGGAAATCTGCGCCGCGCGCTGCCAGGAACCGCCCAGACGCTCGACGTTACCTAGCAAAAGTGACAGCCCCATGGGCAAACTCAGGGCCACCGCCATCACCATGCAGGTGAAAAAACTGCCGATGGGCTGTTTGCCCAGGCGACGCAGGCTGTCCACCAGGCTGGCGCGATGGCTTTCGATCCAGGCACGGAACAACGTGGCGAAGTCCGGCCCGTCGTCATCGTCGCGCTTTTTCTTTTGCGGTTGCGGATCGGCGGCTTTCGGGGCCACTCGCTCGGAAACCTTGGGGCTACGTGTTGCACTCATACGGCCGCCTCCCCGTCACCGATCAATCGACCACGTTGCAGCGTCAGCATGCGATGGCGCATGCGGGCGATCAGGGCCAGGTCGTGACTGGCGATCAGCACGCTGGTACCCAGGCGATTGATATCTTCGAACACACCCATGATTTCGGCGGCCAGACGCGGGTCGAGGTTACCGGTCGGTTCGTCCGCCAGCAGCAAGGCCGGGCGATGGACGATGGCGCGGGCGATGCCGACGCGCTGCTGCTGACCGGTGGACAGGTCGCCCGGGTACAGATCGGTTTTATCCGACAGCGCCACGCGCTCCAGTGCCGAGTCCACGCGCTTGGCGATCTCGGCCTTGGACAGGCCCAGGATCTGCAAAGGCAACGCAACGTTATTGAACACCGTGCGATCGAACAGCAACTGGTGATTCTGGAACACCACGCCGATCTGCCGACGCAAGAAAGGAATCTGCGCGTTGCTGATGGTGCTCAGGTCTTGCCCGGCGAGCAGCAACTTGCCACTGGTCGGGCGCTCCATCGCCAGCAACAGGCGCAATAGCGTGGATTTACCGGCGCCGGAATGGCCGGTGACAAACAAGAACTCGCCACGACGGACTCGAAAGCTCAGCTCATGCAAGCCGACGTGACCGTTCGGGTAGCGCTTACCGACCTGTTCGAAACGAATCATGAACGCTCCCGCTCGGCAAACAATGCCTGGACAAAGGGTTCTGCTTCAAAGGTACGCAAATCGTCGATGCCTTCGCCGACACCAATGTAGCGGATCGGCAAGCCAAACTGCTTGGCCAGGGCGAAAATCACCCCGCCTTTCGCGGTGCCGTCGAGTTTGGTCAGCGCCAGGCCGGTCAGTTCGACGGTCTGGTTGAATTGCTTGGCCTGGTTGATGGCGTTCTGGCCGGTACCGGCATCGAGGACCAGCAACACTTCGTGCGGCGCGTCGGCATCGAGCTTGCCGATCACCCGGCGAACCTTTTTCAACTCTTCCATCAGGTTGTCTTTGGTGTGCAGGCGACCGGCGGTGTCGGCGATCAGCACATCGATGCCCCGGGCCTTGGCGGCCTGCACGGCGTCGAAAATTACCGAGGCCGAGTCGGCGCCAGTGTGCTGCGCGATCACCGGAATCTTGTTGCGCTCGCCCCAGACCTGCAATTGCTCCACCGCCGCGGCGCGGAAGGTGTCGCCAGCGGCCAGCATGACTTTCTTGCCTTCCAGTTGCAGTTTCTTGGCCAGCTTGCCGATGGTGGTGGTCTTGCCGGCGCCGTTGACGCCAACGACCAGAATCACGAACGGCTTGTTCTGTGAGGAGACTTTCAGCGGCTGCTCGACAGGCTTGAGCATGGCGGCCAGCTCGGCCTGCAGGGATTTGTACAGGGCATCGGCGTCGGCCAGCTCTTTGCGCGCAACCTTCTGCGTCAGACGCTGAATGATCACCGACGTGGCTTCGACACCCACGTCGGCGGTCAGCAAACGGGTTTCGAGGTCTTCGAGCAGTTCGTCATCGATGACCTTTTTGCCCAGAAACAGGCTGGCCATGCCTTCGCCGATACTGGCGCTGGTCTTGGACAGACCCTGCTTGAGGCGGGCGAAGAAACCGGCTTTGGTTTCTTCGGTGCGTACGGGCTCGACCGGGGTTTCGACGGGAGCGATGACCGGCGCAACTACAGGCTCAGGCGCCTGGACAACCGGAGCAATCGGCGCCACTGGTTCGATCACAACCGGCTCAGGCTCAGCCATAACGACGGGTGCAACTGCCGGTTCGACCACAGGCGCTTCAACCGGCGCAGGCGCAAAAGCAGTTGGCGCCGGAATCGGTGGCGTCACGTGGGGTGCCAGGTCATTTTCGACCAGCGCCACCGGTTCTTCCGCGACGGGTAAGGCCAGCCACGGCTCAGCAGCGGTGGTCAGCGGCTGTTCGATGATCTCGCCGGCAGGCTCGGCCTGCGCTTGCAGCACCGGCTCGGCAATCGGCAGGACAACCGGTGCGGGCGCTTCTTCTATTACCGGGACCGGTGCGGGCGCGGGTTCAGGAATGACTGGTGGTTGTTCGACGACGGCTTCCTGCGGCTTTTTGCGCAGCCATCCGAACAGGCTTTTCTTCTCGCCAGCCGCAGCTGGGGTCTTCTTGTCGTCGTTGGAACCAAACATGGAGGACGGCTATCTCACGGTAGCGACGCGCCAATGGCGCCTCGGCAAATAAAAATTCGATGCAGAACAGACTGCGATTGACGCAGCTTGTTCACGCGCAACATTTTGTCGAGGTGAACAACGCCACCTCAAGGAAACGATTTCACACGGGACAGATGCGGCAAAATCGGCGAAAAAGCGGAGTTTAGCTGATAAATATCCACACTCCGTCGCAAACCCATACAACCTGATCAAACATGAGTGCCTGATAGGCGTGGCCGCCAGTAAAACGGATCAGTATCCTAGCACCCTCTCGCCCGCTGACGCTAAGAACAAGCGGGCAGCCCCAAAGGTTTAAAAACGAATGAATGCTCTTGCCCGCCGCGCCGCAGGCCTGCTCCTCAGCACAGTTTTCCTGCCCCTTTCGGCCATGGCCGCCGACCCGCAACCCACCCACGAATTCACCCTCGACAACGGTCTGAAGGTGATCGTACGTGAAGACCACCGTGCGCCCGTGGTGGTTTCCCAGGTCTGGTACAAGGTCGGCAGCAGCTACGAGACGCCGGGTAACACCGGTCTGTCCCACGCCCTGGAACACATGATGTTCAAGGGTAGCGAGAAAGTCGGCCCCGGCGAAGCCTCGCTGATCCTGCGCGACCTCGGCGCCGAAGAGAACGCATTCACCAGCGACGACTTCACCGCGTACTACCAGGTGCTGGCCCGCGATCGGCTGGGCGTAGCCTTCGAACTGGAAGCCGACCGCATGGCCAGCCTGCGCCTGCCGGCCGACGAGTTCGCCAAGGAAATCGAGGTCATCAAGGAGGAACGTCGCCTGCGCACCGACGACAAGCCGATGTCCAAGGCCTACGAGCGCTTCAAGGCCATGGCCTACCCGGCCAGCGGCTATCACACGCCGACCATCGGCTGGATGGCCGACCTTGAGCGGATGAAAGTCGAAGAACTGCGTCACTGGTATCAGACCTGGTACGTGCCGAACAACGCCACGCTGGTGGTAGTTGGCGATGTCACCCCGGACGAAGTCAAAACCCTGGCCCAACGCTACTTTGGCCCTATCGCCAAGCGTGATGTGCCGGCCGCGAAAAAACCGCTGGAACTGGCCGAACCCGGCGAACGCCAGATCACCCTGCATGTGCAAACCCAACTGCCAAGCCTGATGCTGGCCTTCAACGTACCGAGCATTGCCACCACCGAAGACAAACGCCTGGTCAATGCCCTGCGCCTGATCTCGGCGCTGCTCGATGGCGGCTACAGCGGACGCATCCCGACGCAACTGGAGCGCGGAGAAGAACTGGTGTCTGGCGGTTCGTCGAGTTATGACGCCTACACCCGTGGCGACAGCCTGTTTACCCTGTCGGCATCGCCAAACACACAGAAACACAAGACCATCGCCCAGGCGCAAGCCGGTTTGTGGAGGCTGCTCGACCAGCTGAAAACCACTGCACCAACCGCCGAAGAGCTGGAACGCGTACGCGCACAAGTCATTGCCGGCCTGGTCTACGAGCGCGACTCGATCACCAGTCAGGCCACGGCCATCGGCCAACTGGAAACCGTCGGCCTGTCATGGCAACTGATGGACACCGAACTGGCCGATCTGGAAAGCGTGACCCCGGAAGATATCCAGAAAGCCGCCAAGCTGTATTTCACCCGCGAACGTCTCAGCGTCGCCCATGTACTGCCTCTGGAGACGACTCATGAGTGAGCGTAAACCCTCCCGCCTGGCCCTGATCGGCCTGGTCGCCGTCGCCATTGTCGGTTCCGCCGCGTTCTATTTGTCGCGCCCTGGCCAAACCAATGCCAGCGAAGCCCTGGACAAGGCCAAGGCCAGCCAGAAACTGCAATCACTGACCGAACTCAACGGCAAGGCCCCGGACCACCGCAAGCTGGACGTGCAGACCTGGAACACCGCCGAAGGCACCAAGGTGCTGTTTGTCGAGGCCCATGAGCTGCCGATGTTCGACATGCGCCTGATCTTCGCTGCCGGCAGCAGCCAGGACGGCGATGCACCGGGCGTGGCGGTGTTGACCAACGCCATGCTCAACGAAGGCGTGGCCGGTAAAGACGTCGGTGCCATTGCCCAGGGCTTCGAAGGCCTGGGCGCCGATTTCGGCAACGGCGCTTATAAGGACATGGCAATCGCTTCGCTGCGCAGCCTGAGTGCCAAGGACAAGCGCGAGCCGGCCCTGAAGCTGTTCGCCGAAGTCATCGGCAAGCCGACTTTCCCTGCAGATTCGCTGGCCCGCATCAAGAACCAGATGCTCGCCGGTTTCGAATACCAGAAACAGAACCCCGGCAAACTGGCCAGCCTGGAGCTGATGGACCGCTTGTACGGTGATCACCCGTACGCGCATTCCAGCGACGGCACGGCGAAAACCGTACCGGCGATTACCCTGGCGCAACTGCGTGCTTTCCACGAGAAAGCCTATGCGGCCGGTAACGTGGTGATCGCGCTGGTCGGTGACCTGTCCCGCGCAGAAGCCGAGGCGATTGCCGCACAGGTTTCCGACGCACTGCCCAAAGGCCCGGCCTTGCCGAAAATCGCACAGCCTGTCGAACCCAAGGCCAGCGTCGGCCATATCGAGTTCCCGTCCAAGCAGACCAACCTGATGCTCGCGCAACTGGGCATCGACCGTGACGATCCGGACTACGCAGCGTTGTCCATGGGCAACCAGATCCTCGGCGGTGGCGGCTTCGGCACCCGGTTGATGAGTGAAGTGCGCGAGAAGCGCGGTCTGACTTACGGCGTGTATTCGGGCTTTACCCCGATGCAGGTACGCGGTCCGTTCATGATCAACCTGCAAACCCGCGCCGAGATGAGCGAAGGCACCCTGAAACTGGTGCAGGACGTGCTCGCCGACTACCTTAAAACCGGTCCGACCGAAAAAGAACTCGACGACGCCAAGCGCGAACTGGCCGGCAGCTTCCCGCTGTCCACCGCCAGCAACGCCGATATCGTCGGCCAACTGGGCGCCATCGGTTTTTACAACCTGCCGTTGAGTCACCTGGAAGACTTCATGCAACAGTCCCAGGCCTTGACCGTCGAGCAGGTCAAAGCCGCCATGAACAAACACCTGAGCACGGACAAAATGGTCATCGTCAGCGCTGGCCCGACCGTGCCGCAAAAGCCGTTACCGGCCCCTACTGATAAACCTTCCGAGCAGCCGCTCGGGGTTCCGGAGCATTAATGGCCAGTCCAAAAAAACCCGCCAAAAACGTCCACAACGGCGTGAACCAGCTGCGCATCATCGGCGGCGAGTGGCGCAGCCGCAAGTTGAGCTTCCCCGACGCCCCAGGCCTGCGCCCGACGCCAGACCGGGTGCGTGAAACCCTGTTCAACTGGCTCGCACCTTATGTGCCGGGCGCCAAGGTGCTCGACCCGTTTACCGGTAGCGGCGCGCTGTTCCTCGAAGCACTGTCCCGTGGCGCGGCCATGGGCCAGGCGCTCGACGCCAGCAACATCGCGGTGTCCAGCCTGAAGGAGCACCTGGGCACCCTGCGGTGCACCAACGGCCAGGTCCAGAGCGCCGACGCCCTGCGCTACCTGGAAACCCAGACAGCAACGGCCTACGACCTGGTGTTCCTCGACCCGCCGTTCAACCAGAACCTGCTGCCCGCCGTTTGCAAGTTGCTCGAAGAGCGCCAATGGCTGGCCGAAGATGCCTGGGTGTACACCGAAAGCGAGTCCGCGCCGTCGACCCTGGGCCTGCCGGAGAACTGGCGCCTGCACCGGGAGCAGAAATCCGGGCGCGTGTACTACTCGCTGTGGCAACGAAGCGCCTGACACTCCGGCGAGATGACGGCTCCCGAGTCGATTGCGGAGTGCACTACATAGTTACCGCCTGACACCTTTGCGGATGATCCACAGTGGTTTGCGTAAATACCTGCAAACCACTGAGGATGTACACGGATGAACATCTCCCGCAGCACGTTGGTGCTGTCCTTTATCGCCTGGTTGCCGCTCATGGCTGCCGCGGCATCACCTCCTGCAACACAAGAGTTCTCGCTGGATAACGGTCTCAAGGTTGTCGTGCGCGAGGACCACCGCTCCCCCATCGTCACCGCCCAACTCTGGATAAAGGTCGGTTCAAGCTACGAACCACCCGGCCAGTCGGGCCTGTCCCACGCCCTCGAACACATGGTGTACAAGGGCAGCAGCAAAGCCTGCGCCGGAGAATTCGCGGCGATATTGGAGAAGCTTGGTGCCAGTGAAAACGCTTCGACTGGCACGGACTACACAACCTTTTACCAGACATTGGCTTCCTCCCGGACAGGCGTCGCTTTCGAAATACTGGCCGACCTGATGAGTACGGCCGAGCTGGATGCACAAGACTTCGCACTGGAGCTCAAGGTCATTCAGGAGGAGCGCCGGATGCGCGTTGATGATGAAATCACCGCGTCGGCTCACGAACGACTGAACAGCATCGCCTACCCGGCCAGCGGCTACCGCACCCCGACGCTTGGCTGGATGCACGACCTGCAACGAATGAACGCCGTTCAATTGCGTCAGTGGTATCAGGCCTGGTATGCGCCGGGCAATGCCACGCTGGTGGTCGTTGGCGATGTTGCGCCTGAGCGGGTCAAGGTGCTGGCGCAGCAGTACTTCGGCCACCTGCAGCGGCGCGTGACACCTGCGGCGCTTGCCCCCGTCGAGCTGGCTTCTGCCGGTGAACGGTCGCTGACCCTGCACGCGCCGGTGGCGTCCCCGCGCCTGATCATGAGCTTCAACGCGCCCAGCCTGGCCACGGCACTGGATCGTCGGACCGTCCATGCCCTGCGCTTGCTCAATATGTTACTGGCCGGATCCAGTAGCGCGCGGATCAAACAGCAACTGCAACTGAGCGAGGCGATATTCACTGAGGCCCACTCAGAGTACGACGCCTTCAATCGCGGCGATTCGTTGCTGACCATCTCCACACAACTCAATCCGGACAAGCTCAACGACCCTGACGAAGCCCTCGCCCGTCTGTGGCAAGTGATCGAGTCACTGAAAAGCAAGGCCCCGGAACCGGCAGAACTGGAGCGCGCGAAAAACCTCCTGATCGCTAACACGGTTTATGTGCAGGATGATCTGGAAAGGCAGGCTAACAACTTGGGCCTGCTGGAAACCATTGGCCTGGACTGGCGGCTGGCCGATCAGGATACGGATGAGCTGAACAAGGTCACGCCCCTGGATATTCAACAGGTCGCGAAGACTTACCTGATGCGTGAGCGCCTGAGTACCGCGAAAATCTTGCCGGAGAAAAACAATGGATAAGCTCAAAGGCCTCATCAATGGATTGATCATGGCCGGCATGCTGTTGAGTGCTCAGGCCCATGCCGCTGCAATCACGGCGCTCCAGAAACCAGTGCTGCAATCGCTCAATGAACCACAGACTCCGGCTATCCACCGCACGCTGTCGATCAAGGGCTACAAAACTCTCAGCGAAACGAAGATCCTGTTCATCCGCACCCCTGGTCTGCCGATGTTTGATGCCTTGGTGAGTTTTGCTGCCGGTAGCGCCCACACCCCGCATCAACCCGGCCTGGCAGCGGTGACCTTCAGCCTTTTGAATGAGGGCGTGGCGGGCAAGGACGTCAACGCGATACAGGCGACGTTCGATAATCTGGGTGCAAGGCTGGGTATGGACATAAGCCAGGATCGGAGCCTTTTTTCCCTGCGCAGCCTCAGCGACGAAGCCCGGCGCACTCCGGCCCTGGAACTGTTTGCTCAGGTACTCGGCAAGCCGTTGCTGCCTGAGGAGTCCTTGCCTGCGGTGAAATCCCAGTTGCAGTATTTCCTGGACCTTGAAGATCAGTCCCATGCCTTACAAGCCCGACAAGCGAACCTTGGCCAGCTGTTTCCCGGCCACCATTATGCTCAGTCCCTCTACGGAACCCGAGCCGGACTTGCCTCCATCACCCGCACCCAGGCACAAGCCTTCCATCGCATGGCTTACACAACAGGCAACGCCCTGATCACGCTGGTCGGCGACCTTACGGAGGAGGAAGCCCAGCGCATTGGTGCGCAGATATCCGCTGCATTGCCCCAGGGGCCGGCCATTGCCGCAATCCAGCCTGTGACAAGCCCGGGGTCCCCAAATCTGCTGCGCATCGAGCGTCCATCCACCCAGGCTTACCTGCGGCTTGCCCAGCCAAGCGTCCTGCGAAGCAGTCCGGACTACGTAGCGCTCAGGATGGCCAGCCAGATTTTCGCCACGCGGCTGATGAATGAACTTCGTGAACGTCGAGGGCTGACCTATCACGTGGAATCCGACCTTTCAGCCCTTCAGGCACACGCAGCACTGAGCATTGAATTGCAGACCCGACCGGAGCAAGCCGATGCCGTGGTGACCCATATCAAGACGATGTTCAGCGACTTCCTCGCTCAAGGGCCGACCCAACAGGAACTCGACGATATCCAACAGCATTTGGCCGGTAGCGCACCATTGGGCCGCGCTACCAATGCGCAGATTTTGGGCCAGCTGCACAACATTGGCGTCCATGATCTGCCACTGGATCTCGACTTTTCCACACAAGCTGCCTTGAAGCTGAACCCCGCATCAATCAAAAACGCGCTGAACCGACATCACCACGCCGAGCAATGGCGCGTTGTCATCCTGGGGCCGAAGACAGATCAACAATCGCTGCCAGCACCGAGCGAAAGCGCAACCAATACCATGTGTCGCGCACCCGGCAAGATTGTGGCAAGTTAGTTACCCACGACGACGCGGTCGCGGCACTGTCCCGCCGCGTCTTCGGACAGATTCATGATCACTTTCCCCGAGAATAGCTGTGCACCGGCACCCCGCAATGTCCCAACGGCCGTCCTTCACCCCCGCCTTCGGCCTCGGTAACCCGCACTTGCAAACCTTGTGGGGGCCGCTGTGGCGAAAAACCGTGCACATCGGCCGCGAACGCGAACGTCTTTGGCTTGAAGACGGCGACTTTCTCGACCTCGACTGGCACGGCCCGCACAGCGCCGACGCACCGTTGGTGCTGGTGTTGCACGGGCTCACCGGCTCGTCGAATTCGCCTTACGTGGCCGGTATGCAAAAAGCCCTGGGCAACCGAGGTTGGGCCAGCGTCGCGCTGAACTGGCGCGGTTGTTCGGGCGAACCCAACCTGTTGCCGCGCAGCTACCATTCCGGTGCCAGCGAAGACCTGGCCGAAACCATCAGGCACTTGCGGGCCAAACGACCTCTCGCGCCACTGTATGCAGTGGGTTACTCACTGGGCGGCAATATCCTGCTCAAGCATTTGGGCGAGACCGGCAGCGATAGCGACTTGATGGGCGCCGTGGCGGTGTCGGTGCCGTTCCGCCTGGACCATTGCGCCGACCGCATCGACCAGGGTTTCTCAAAGGTCTATCAGGCGCATTTCATGCGCGAGATGGTCGCCTACATCAAGAACAAGCAGCGCCAGTTCCAGCACGATGGACGCGAGGATGGCCTAGCCGCATTGGCCGCGCTTGGCTCGCTGGAAAACATGCGCACGTTCTGGGATTTCGATGGCCGGGTTACCGCGCCGCTGAACGGTTTTGTCGATGCCGAGGATTATTATCGCCGCGCCTCGAGCCGCTACTTCCTCGGCGAAATTCGCACGCCAACCTTGATGATACAGGCCGCCGACGACCCCTTCGTGTTTCCCCACAGCCTGCCGCACGTCGATGAATTGTCCGCTTGCACGCAATTCGAACTGCAGGCCAAGGGCGGGCATGTCGGCTTCGTCGACGGCACGCTCAGGCAACCCGGTTACTACCTTGAGCGGCGCATCCCCGAGTGGCTGGCCGCCACAGGACGCGCTTGAATCATGGGCGCAAATCAAGGCGAGTCGATCCACTTCTGGCAAACCCCGCCACTGGCCGGGGTGGAGTTGTTGTCCGCCCGCTACATCGATCATCGTTTCGCGCCCCATGTGCATGACGGCTATGTGATCGGCATGATCATGGCCGGTGCCCAGCGCTATCGCTATCGCGGTGCCGAACACCTCGCGGGCAGCGGCACGCTGGTGCTGATCAACCCCGATGAATTGCACACTGGTCACAAAGGCACCGAGGATGGCTGGCTTTACCGGGCGTTTTATCCCGACAGCGGGCAGATAACCTCGCTGCTGGCCGAACTCGAACTGCCAACCCATCACCTGCCGGCCTTCGGTGCCACGCTGTATCGCGATCAGGATCTGGTGAACGGCTTCTGCCAACTCCATCGCTTGCTGGAAAGCCCGGCCACCGCATTGCAGCAACAAACGGTCTGGCGCGAACTGGTGCTGTCGTTGCTGCAGCGTCATGCGGCGGTGCCCGATGCCGATAGACCCGGCAAGGAACACCGGGCCGTGAGCCTGGCCAAGGAATTGCTGCACGCACAACTGGCAGCTCCGCCCTCACTGGAGGCGCTGGCGGCGGCGGTCAATCTCTCGCCATTCCATTTCGCCCGGGTGTTCCGCCGGGCCACCGGCATGCCGCCGCACACCTGGCTGATGCAACAGCGCATCGCCCGGGCCCGGGCGCTGCTGCAAAGTGGTTGTCTGCCGCTGGAAGTCGCGACGCAACTGGGGTTTGCCGATCAGAGCCATCTGAGTCGGCAGTTCAAGCAAGTGTATGGGGTTGGACCGGGGGCGTATCGCACAGCCCGGCAACTGCCCGGTTCTTGATGACAGCTGCGGTCAATGTGGGAGCGAGCCTGCTCGCGATGGCGGTATCACAGTCAGCATCTCCGTTGGCCGACACACCGCAATCGCGAGCAGGCTCGCTCCCACAGGGGATTTGTGGCGTTTATTCGCCCGTGGCAACGCCCCGCGCAGGCTCGTTGATCCATTCGCTCCACGACCCCGCATACAACGAGCCAAGTGGATAACCGGCCAGGCACAACGCAAACAGGTTGTGGCACGCCGTCACGCCGGAACCGCAGTACGCCACCAGATCATTCGGCGAACGATCGCCCAGTTTTGCGGCGAAACGCTGCTTGAGCTGATCGGCCGGGAGGAAGCGCCCGTCGCTGCCCAGATTGTCGGTAAACGCCGCACATTGAGCGCCAGGAATGTGCCCGGCAACCGGATCGATCGGCTCCACTTCACCCTTGAAACGCGGCAGTGCGCGGGCATCGATCAGGGTCAGTTCCGGACGGGCGAGGCGCTTTTGCAGCTGCTCGGCACTGATCAGCAACGCCGTGTCAGGACTGCCAGTGAAGGAGCCACGAGTGATAGCCGGCGCATCCAGACTCAGCGGCAAACCGGCCGCGTGCCAGGCCTTGAGGCCGCCATCGAGGATGAACACACCGTCGCGCTTGCCCAACCACGCCAGCAACCACCAGGCCCGCGCGGCATAGGCACCCGGGCCGTCGTCATACAGAACCACTTCGCTATCGACGTTGATGCCAAAGGCTTGCAGGCGCTCGATCAACTGCGCCGGCTCGGGTAACGGATGACGCCCGGTCACGCCCTTGACCACGGCGCCACTCAGATCACGCTCAAGGTCAGCATAGCTCGAACCGGCGATATGCCCTTCGGCATAGCTGCGTTGACCGTAATCCGGGTCTTCGAGGGCAAAACGACAATCCAGAATCACCAGCCCCGGCTGGTCCTTTTTCAGGTCCAGTGCTTGCGGGCTGATCAGTTGCGCAATGGGCATAACGGGCTCCTGTGATTAAGTCGGCCTTGATCCTACTGTACTTCTTCCAGCGCCTGGGCCAGGGGCACGTAAAACTCTTCGAACAACGCATTGACCGCATCGCGGGACTGATCCGTGACGAACCCGGCTTCCAGCACCAGTACCTGATACACACCGCGTTTAATGGCTTGCTCGCTGAGGTGGCTGGAGTTCTCCCGCGTGGTACACAGGAAACGCACCCAGGACGTGAGGATGATCCAGGCATTGAGCGTCAGGGATTCGATTTGCACCTTGTCCATCATCAGGATACCGGCGGCGACAAAACCTTCGTAGATCGCCCCTCCCTGGATCAGACAGCGCTGGGAAAAACGTCGATAGCGGTCGGCCAGGTCCGGGTCGCTGTCGAGCAAATGTTCGAGATCGCGATGCAGAAACCGGTAGCGCCACATCGCCGCCAGCAGTTCCTTGAGGTAGAAGCGCTTGTCTTCCACCGTGGCGGCACGGCCCTGGGGCGGGCGCAGGAAGCTGTCCACCAGGCTTTCGTACTCGCTGAACAGCACGGCGATGATCGCCTGCTTGTTCGGGAAGTGGTAGTACAGGTTGCCCGGGGAAATTTCCATATGGGCAGCAATGTGGTTGGTGCTGATGCTGCGCTCGCCCTGTTGATTGAACAGCTCCAGGCTGTTCTGCACGATGCGCTCGCTGGTTTTGATCCGTGGGGCCATTGGCTTGAGCTTTAATTCAGAGTGCGTTGACGGGCATCTTAGATCTATCCGCGAGCGGATAAAACAAAGCTGTTCCAGGATGTCATTTGACTTTATAGAGCATAAACTCTAGAAAATGCCTCATTACAATAAATCCGGAGCCGACCATGACTGCTGAAATTTCCTACCTGCAGAACCTACAGCAGCCGCTGGAAGAGCTTCAGGCCCTGTTCGACGCTCAGCGTGCCGCCTACGCCGCCAACCCGATGCCTCCGGCTGCGCAACGCCTGCAATGGCTCAAGGCGCTAAAGGATTTGTTGAATAATGAACGCCAGGCCCTGATCGATGCGATCAGCCAGGACTTCAGTCATCGCAGCGCCGATGAAACCCTGCTCGCCGAGCTGATGCCCAGCCTGCACGGCATCCATTACGCCAGCAAACACCTCAAGGGCTGGATGCGAGCCTCGCGGCGCAAGGTGGGCGCAGCCTTCCAGCCAGCGTCGGCCAAAGTCGTTTACCAACCGCTGGGCGTGGTCGGGATCATCGTGCCGTGGAACTACCCGCTGTACCTGGCCATCGGTCCGTTGGTCGGTGCGCTGTCGGCGGGCAATCGGGTGATGCTCAAGCTCAGTGAATCGACTCCCGCTACCGGCTTGCTGATGAAGCAGTTGCTGGCGCGCATCTTCCCCGAAGACCTGGTTTGCGTGGTCCTGGGCGAGGCCGATATGGGCGTGGCGTTTTCACGCCTGCCGTTCGATCACCTGCTGTTCACCGGTGCCACCAGCATCGGCAGACATGTGATGCGCGCCGCCGCGGAAAACCTGACCCCGGTAACCCTGGAGCTGGGCGGCAAGTCCCCGGCCATCGTTTCCCGCGACGTGCCGCTCAAGGACGCCGCTGAGCGCATCGCCTTCGGCAAGACCTTGAACGCTGGCCAGACCTGCGTGGCCCCGGATTATGTGCTGGTGCCGGAGGATCGCGTCGGAGGTTTCGTCGAGGCCTATCGCACTGCCGTTCGCGGGTTTTATCCAACGCTGGCCGACAACCCGGACTACACCGCGATCATCAATGAGCGACAACTGGCGCGTCTCAACGGTTACATCAGCGACGCCACCGGCAAGGGTGCGCTGCTGATGCCGCTGTTCGACCAGGGCCAGGGCCGCCGGATGAGCCATAGCCTGCTGCTCAATGTCACTGACGACATGACGGTGATGCAGGACGAGATCTTCGGGCCGCTGCTGCCGATCGTGCCGTACAAGGATCTGGATCAGGCATTTGCCTACATCAACCGGCGCCCGCGCCCACTGGCGCTGTATTACTTCGGCTACGACAAGCGCGAACAACAGCGCGTGCTGCACGAAACCCATTCCGGTGGCGTGTGCCTGAACGACACGCTGCTGCATGTCGCCCAGGACGACATGCCGTTCGGCGGCATCGGCGCCTCGGGCATGGGCCACTACCACGGCCATGAAGGTTTCCTGACCTTCAGCAAGGCCAAGGGCGTGCTGATCAAACAGCGGTTCAATGCGGCGAAACTGATCTACCCGCCGTACGGCAAATCCATCCAGAAGCTGATCCAGAAGCTGTTCATCCGCTAACGATCATCACCGTCGGGTAATAACAATAATGAACCCAAGCCTGTCCGATTCACCCGCGCTGTCACGGCGCGGGCTGCTTAAATTCAGCCTCGGCGCCACAGCCTTTCTTGCCACTGCCGGGTTGGGCGCCAGCCTCAGCGGCTGTTCGTCAAGTGTCCCGGCCAGTGGTTTCACCACGTTACGCAGCGGCGACCTGCTGTTTTTGCGGGCGTTGATCCCGGTCATGCTCGACGGTGCCGTAACCCCCGAACGGATGCCCGAGGCTGTCGAGGGCACACTTCAAAGCCTGGATTACAACCTCGCCCACCTGTCGCCGGAAATGCTCAAGTTGACCCGGCAACTTTTCGATGTGCTGGGCATGGCCGTGACCCGCGGACCGTTGACCGGGATCTGGGGCAGTTGGGAAAACGCCAGCGCCGACGATATCCGGCTGTTTCTGAACCGCTGGGAAAACAGCTCGTTGAGCCTGTTGCGCATGGGTCACAGTTCCTTGCTGCAACTGGTGATGATGGCCTGGTATGGCCGCAAGGAATCGTGGGCGCATTGCGGGTATCCCGGGCCGCCCACTGTCTGATACCGAGTCGCCCCCTTCGCGGGCAAGCCCGCTCCCACATTGACCGTATGCCCCTGTGGGAGCGGGCTTGCTCGCGAAGACGCCAGCCGCCACTGCACATTCCCAACAATAAAAAGAGAACCCGAAGATGCCCGTACCCGATCCGTTCCGCGAAGGCATGGCCCGAGGCTGGAAAACCTGCAACGGCTCGCAACTGACCCAGGACCTGACACTCGAAGCGGACGTTGCGATCATCGGCAGCGGTGCCGGCGGCGGCACCACCGCCGAAATCCTCAGTGCGGCCGGCTACAAGGTGCTGCTGATCGAGGAAGGCCCACTCAAGACCAGCAGCGACTTCAAGATGCTCGAAGACCAGGCCTACAGCAGCCTCTATCAGGAAGGCATCGGCCGCATGAGCAAGGACGGCGCGATCACCATCCTCCAGGGCCGGGCGGTGGGCGGCACCACGCTGATCAACTGGACCTCCAGTTTCCGCACCCCGGAGCCGACCCTGGAACACTGGGCCAAAGAACACAACGTCAAGGGCCACAGCCCGGCGGAAATGGCGCCGTGGTTCGAGAAAATGGAACAGCGTCTGGGCGTCGCGCCGTGGATGGTGCCGCCCAACGCCAACAATGATGTGATCCGCAAGGGTTGCCAGGAGCTGGGCTACAGCTGGCATGTCATCCCGCGCAACGTTCGCGGCTGCTGGAACCTCGGCTACTGCGGCATGGGTTGCCCGACCAACGCCAAGCAATCGATGATGGTCACCACCATTCCGGCGACCCTGGAAAAAGGCGGCGAGCTGCTTTACCTGGCCCGCGCCGAAAAACTCACGATCAGCGGCGACAAGGTCACGGGCCTGCAATGTTCGGCGATGGATGAACGCTGCGTCGCGCCGACCGGGCGCACCATCACGGTCAAGGCGCGGCATTTCGTGCTGGCCGGTGGTGGCATCAACAGCCCGGCCTTGCTGATGCGTTCCGGTGCGCCTGACCCGCACAAAAGCCTGGGAAAACGCACGTTCCTGCACCCGGTGAACATGTCCGCTGCGTTGTTCGACGAAGTGGTCAACCCGTTCTACGGCGCGCCGCAGTCGATCTATTCTGACCATTTCCAGTGGCAGGACGGCACCACCGGCAAGATGTCCTACAAACTGGAAGTCCCGCCCCTGCACCCGGCGCTGGCCACGACGTTGCTCGGTGGTTTCGGCCAGGAAAACTCACAGCATATGGCCAATCTGCCCCATACCCACGCCATGCTGGCGTTGCTCCGGGACGGTTTTCACCCGGACAGCCCCGGTGGCAGCGTTCAATTGCGCAGCGATGACACGCCAGTGCTGGATTATCAGCTATCACCGTACGCCTGGGATGGCTTACGCCGGGCATTCCACAGCATGGCCGAGATCCAGTTTGCCGGTGGCGCCAAGGCCGTCATGCCGATGCACGCCGACGCCCGTTACGTGAAGACCCTCGCCGAAGCCCGCACGCTGATCGACGGCCTGAGCCTGGAGCTGTACCGCACACGCCTGGGCAGTGCCCATGTGATGGGCGGTTGTGCCATGGGTGAAGACCCGACAAAAGCGGTGACCGACAGCCTCGGCAGGCATCATCAACTGGGCAATCTGTCGATTCACGACGGCTCGCTGTTCCCCACCAGCATTGGCGCCAATCCGCAGCTATCGGTCTACGGGCTGACGGCGCAACTGGCGACATCCCTGGCCGAGCGTTTAAAAAACCCATGAAAATAGCGATTATTCCCATCGTCTATAGTGCTTTCTTACCCAACAGGCGACTTGGCCGACCGGGAAGGCTGCGATACCATCCGACTCCCCAACGGATTCCCGCCAGGACGACGCGATGAACCGAGTGTTGTACCCAGGTACCTTCGACCCTATTACCAAGGGCCATGGCGATCTGGTCGAACGCGCCTCGCGCCTGTTCGATCACGTGATCATCGCCGTCGCCGCCAGCCCCAAGAAAAACCCGTTGTTTCCCCTGGAACAGCGTGTGGAACTGGCGCGCGAGGTCACTAAACACCTGCCGAACGTTGAAGTCGTCGGCTTCTCGACGCTGCTGGCGCACTTCGCCAAAGAGAAGAATGCCAACGTGTTCCTGCGTGGTTTGCGCGCGGTGTCGGACTTCGAATACGAGTTCCAGCTGGCCAACATGAACCGCCAACTCGCGCCGGATGTGGAAAGCCTGTTCCTGACCCCGTCCGAACGTTACTCGTTCATTTCCTCGACGCTGGTCCGTGAAATTGCTGCCCTGGGCGGCGATATCACCAAGTTCGTGCACCCTGCGGTGGCCGACGCCCTGACCGAACGCTTCAAGAAGTAGGAGCGAGCCTGCTCGCGATGGACGTAAACGTTGACGCGTAAAACCGGATAGACCGCGGTGTCAGATGGTTTTTCGCGAGCAGGCTCGCTCCCACAGCGCCAATGCGGCACAATTGTACGCATTGGTTTATTGCGCCCGGGCCTGCCGCCCCGGCTGGAGTTAGCATGTCCCTGATCATCACCGACGATTGCATCAACTGCGACGTCTGCGAGCCCGAGTGCCCGAACGCCGCCATTTCCCAAGGCGAAGAGATCTACGTGATCGACCCGAACCTGTGCACCCAGTGCGTCGGCCACTACGACGAACCGCAGTGCCAGCAGGTCTGCCCGGTGGATTGCATTCCACTGGACGAAGCTCATCCGGAGACTGAAGAGCAGTTGATGGAGAAGTACCGCAAGATCACCGGCAAGGCTTGAATGTTGTAGTGTTCTTTCGGGCGTCATCGCGAGCAAGCTCGCTCCCACATTAGATCTGCGCCGTTCACAACTCCCCTGTGGGAGCGAGCTTGCTCGCGATGGGGCCATCAGTCACGCCGAATCTCTAACGGATTGCCGCGCATATCAGCTCTGACAACGCGGGCAAAAGACGCTGGCACGCTGCCCGAGCTTCACTTCCCGCAACCCCGTGCCGCAGACCTTGCAGTGTTCGCCGCCGCGGCCGTACACGAACAGTTCCTGCTGGAAATAACCAGGCTGACCGTCACCGCCGATAAAGTCCCGCAGCGTGGTACCGCCGCGCTCGATGGCGGCCGCCAGGATGCGCTTGATCTCGATGGCCAGTTTCAAATACCGCGCACGGGAAATGCTCTTGGCTTCGCGGCGCGGGTCGATCCCGGCGGCGAACAACGCTTCGGTCGCATAGATATTGCCGACGCCCACCACCACCGCGTTATCCATGATGAACGGCTTGACCGCCATCGAACGTCCACGGGACTGCTGGAACAGGCGCTCGCCGTCGAACAGGTCGGTCAGCGGCTCAGGTCCCAGGCGGATCAGCAATTCGTGATTGAGCGGATCGAGACTCCAGAGCATTGCGCCGAAGCGCCGCGGGTCGGTGTAACGCAGGGCCAGGCCCGATTCCAGCTCGATGTCCACATGCTCATGCTTGGCCGCCGGCAACCCGGCCTCCACCAGACGCAAATTGCCTGACATGCCCAAGTGGCTGATCAAGGTGCCGACTTCGGCATTGATCAGCAGGTACTTGGCGCGCCGCTCCACCAGCACGATGCGCTGCCCGGACAAGCGCACATCGAGGTCTTCGGGAATTGGCCAGCGCAAGCGGCGTTCACGCACGATCACCCGGCTGACACGCTGGCCTTCCAGGTACGGCGCGATGCCGCGACGGGTGGTTTCGACTTCTGGCAATTCAGGCATGGCGCTCTCGGATCAGGCGCATGGCCTGGAAAGGTCCGACACTCAACGATGAGTGCCGAGGTCGCGGATCGTCTGTTTGAGGGTCTCGAAGTCGTAGTCCGAAAGGCCGACATAGTCGAGCACCAGCGGCGCGATACTGCTCCACTCGTGATCTTCGGTCTGATTGCCCAACACCCGGTACGACGCACAAATGTGCTCGGCCATCTTCAGGATCGCCAACAGGTTCTTCAACGCACTGTTGCGCGAAGATTCATCGCTGAATATCGCCAAAGCATTGTGGTGATTGGCGATCGCGGCGCTCACGTGTTCCGGCAGGCGCCAGGACTTGGCCGTGAAATACCCGACCACCGAATGATTGGTATTGAACACCAGGTTCTCCGTGTCCACCACCCGGCATTCGGCACTGGCGTTGGCATAGGCCTGCTCCAGAACGCCCATGTAGTCCGGGAAACGCTGGAGCATCAAGGGCACGCCGCAGTCGTGGAACAAGCCCAGGGCATACGCCTCGTCGCCATTTTCAACACCGGTGCGCTTGGCCAGGGTCAGGCAGGTCATCGCCACGTCCTGAGCGGTGTCCCAGAAACGGTTCAGGGTGACAATGGTGTCGTCATTCATCTCGCCCTTGATCGACATCGCATTGATCAGGTTGATGACCGAGCGGCTGCCCAGCAGATTCACCGCACGCTGGATCGAGGCAATCTTGTTGCTCAGCCCGTAATACGGCGAATTGACGATCTTCAGCAGGGAACCGGAAAGGCCCGGATCCTGGGATATCAGCTTGGCAATGACTTCCAGATCCGGGTCGGGCATGTACTGCTCCATCTGCAAATCCACCATGATCTGCGGCTGGGCCGGTACGCTGATGCCCTGCAGGGCTTGTTGGATCTGTTCGGAAGTCAGCTCTTGGGACATGTGCACACACTCTGGGTCAGACGGCGATTCTAACCTTTATGAAGTTGGATCCGACATACCAAATCGCAAGACAACACTCGCCACATGTCCACTTGCAGGCCAATCCGGGGGCTCAACACGCTATACTCCCGCTCTTTTTTCCGGAGCGACGACATGTCCCTGCCTAGCCTGCGCCTCAAAGCCAACGCCGACCGTCGTCTGCGCAACGGTCACTTGTGGGTCTACAGCAACGAAATCGATGTAGCCGCTACGCCTTTGCACGGTTTCAAGGCCGGCGACCAGGCGATCCTCGAAGCCGCCGGCGGCAAGCCGTTGGGCATCGTTGCCATGAGCCCGAACAACCTGATCTGCGCCCGTGTGCTGTCGCGCGACATCAAGCTGCCGCTGGACAAATCGCTGCTGGTACACCGCCTGAACGTGGCCCTGTCGTTGCGCGATCGCCTGTTCGACAAGCCGTTCTATCGCCTGGTCTACGGCGACTCCGACCTGCTGCCAGGCCTGGTGGTTGACCGTTTCGGCGACATCCTCGTGGTGCAGATCGCCTCGGCGACCATGGAAGCCCATAAAGACGACGTGATTGCAGCGCTGACCCAAGTGCTCAAGCCGAGCGGCATCCTGTTCAAGAACGACTCCGCTGCCCGTGATGCCGAAGGCCTTAACCGCTACGTCGAAACCGTGTTCGGCCTGGTACCGGAGTGGGTCGCGCTGGAAGAAAACGGCGTGAAATTCGAAGCACCGGTCATCCAGGGCCAGAAAACCGGCTGGTTCTACGACCACCGCATGAACCGCGCACGCCTGGCACCGTACGCCAAAGGCAAGCGCGTGCTGGACCTGTACAGCTACATCGGCGGCTGGGGCGTGCAGGCTGCCGCGTTCGGCGCCAGTGAAGTGTTCTGCGTCGACGCGTCGGCTTTCGCACTCGACGGTGTCGAGCGCAACGCTGCTCTGAACGGCTTCGCCGAGAAAATGACCTGCATCGAAGGCGACGTGTTCGAAGCCCTCAAAGAGCTGAAAGCCAGCGAAGAACGCTTCGACGTGATCGTGGCCGACCCGCCGGCGTTCATCAAACGCAAGAAAGACATGAAGAACGGCGAAGGCGCCTACCGCCGCCTGAACGAGCAAGCCATGCGCCTGCTCACCAAGGACGGCATCCTGGTCAGCGCATCGTGCTCGATGCACCTGCCGGAAGACGACCTGCAGAACATCCTGCTCACCAGCGCCCGCCACCTGGACCGCAATATCCAGATGCTCGAACGTGGCGGCCAGGGCCCGGATCATCCGGTGCATCCGGCGATTGCTGAAACTCGCTACATCAAGAGCATAACCTGCCGGTTGCTGCCGAACAGCTAACCGCCATTTGATTGTGGGAGCGAGCCAGCTCGCTCCCACAACAAATTCAGAACGGTCCCACACTTCCTGTATTGACTACCCTGTTCATCAAGTCGACTCTCGGTCACCCCTCACGGATCGAGCGCGCTATCGATGACCCCTTCCCCGCACACCGCGAAAAAATCGTCGCTCATCCTGTTGTTGATGACCATGACGCTCCTGGGTGTTTTCCCTCTGGACGTGGTGCTCCCGTCCTTTCCCGCGCTCTCTGACTACTTCCGGACCTCAGCGTCCGACATTGCCTTTTCTGTCAGCCTGTTCGCCATTGGCCTTGCGCTATCGGTGGTGCTGGTCGGACCGCTATCGGATTTGTGGGGACGCAAGAACCTGTTGCTGATCGGGATCGCCATCTCGACGGTCGGCGCAACTGGCTGCCTGCTTTCCAGCGAATACAGCTGGTTTCTGGTGTTTCGCGTCATCCAGGCAGTGGGTTGCGGGTCCTTTGTGCTGTCACAAGCGCTGATTCAGGATTTGTTTGTCGGCAGGGAACAGGAGCGAATCAGGATCTGGATGACGACCGGCGGCGGGGTGTTCATTTCCATATCGCCGCTGCTCGGAACCTGGCTGCAATTACATCTGGGCTGGGAGGGCAGCTTCTATGTCTTTATCGGGTTGGCGGTCATTGTCTGGATAAAGGCTGGCGTCCTGCTCAAGCAAACCCCGCGCAATCGTAAAGCGTCGCCCGGGCGATTTTTCACTGCCTATTGGCGGCTGTGTTCCGATCTGCGCTTCGTGGGTTATTGGCTTATTTCCGGCCTGGCCTTTGCCTGCCATTTTTCATTCATCGTCATTTCGCCGATCATTTTCATGGAGCGCCTGGCACTCTCGCCTTACGAATTTGCCTGGGCATTGTTGCTGTACGGCGTTGCTTATGTAGTCGGCGGGATAGTTGCCAGCGCGCTCCATCGGCGTCTGCCGGCCAATTCGCAGATAGTTATCGGTCTGGGACTGATCGCACTGTCGGGACTGGTCATGCTGTGGCTGGCGAATCAGTTCGGGCTCAATGCCGCTACGGTGCTGATCCCCATGCTCATTTGTACGGCTGGCACCACCATTGCCAGGCCTATCGCCAATTCCAAAGCCATGACCCTCTATCCACAGGATGCCGGCACGTCCTCCTCGGTTGGCGGTGTGATGATTTTCATGTGCGGCGGCGTGATCAGCGTGGTGATCAATCTCGCATCTGAAGACCTGACTACCGCCCTCTCCTTGTGTTTCTTGACCCTGAGTGCCGCAGGTCTTGGTTTGAACGCACTGATCATGCAGCGGAATCTGGCACTGAATGTGAGTTGAGACACGCCGGTCGTCATCCAGCACACGCCACCGGCGCTGGATCCACGCATCCCGGCATTCCCTCCAGCCGCCAGCCGTGTAGAATCGCGAACATTCATCGCCAGTCATCCCCGGCGGGTTTATGAGCTCAAGCTGAAGCGCGCGGCGATCCCGCAAAGTTATCGGCAACTTCCGGACACGCGGCCATTTCTGAGTGTTCCAGACGTCAATAGAAGCTCACTTCCCTTTTGATACCTGATTAGCCGCCCGGAGTGCTTCATGCCTGATTACCGCTCGAAAACATCCACCCACGGCCGCAACATGGCCGGTGCCCGCGCACTGTGGCGCGCCACGGGGATGAAAGATGACGATTTCAAGAAGCCGATCATCGCCATTGCCAACTCGTTCACCCAGTTCGTACCGGGCCACGTGCACCTGAAAGACCTGGGCCAACTGGTCGCCCGCGAAATCGAACGCGCTGGTGGCGTGGCAAAAGAATTCAACACCATCGCGGTCGATGACGGCATCGCCATGGGCCACGACGGCATGCTCTATTCGCTGCCGAGCCGCGAGATCATCGCCGACTCCGTCGAGTACATGGTCAACGCCCACTGCGCCGATGCGATCGTGTGCATTTCCAACTGCGACAAGATCACCCCGGGCATGCTGATGGCGTCCCTGCGCCTGAACATCCCGGTGATCTTCGTCTCCGGCGGCCCGATGGAAGCCGGCAAGACCAAACTGGCCAGCCACGGTCTCGACCTGGTCGACGCCATGGTGATCGCCGCCGACTCCAGCGCTTCTGACGAGAAAGTCGCTGAGTACGAGCGCAGCGCCTGCCCGACCTGCGGCTCGTGCTCCGGCATGTTCACCGCCAACTCGATGAACTGCCTGGTCGAAGCCCTGGGCCTGGCACTGCCGGGCAACGGTTCGACCCTGGCCACCCACAGCGACCGCGAGCAGTTGTTCCTGCAGGCCGGCCGCACCATCGTCGAGCTGTGCAAGCGTTACTACGGCGAGAACGATGAGTCGGTGTTGCCGCGCAACATCGCCAACTTCCAGGCGTTCGAAAACGCCATGACCCTGGACATCGCCATGGGCGGTTCCACCAACACCATCCTGCACTTGCTGGCCGCCGCCCAGGAAGCCGAGATCGATTTCGACCTGCGCGACATCGACCGTCTGTCCCGTCACGTGCCGCAACTGTGCAAGGTCGCGCCGAACATCCAGAAGTACCACATGGAAGATGTGCACCGTGCCGGCGGGATCTTCAGCATCCTCGGCTCGCTGGCCCGTGGTGGTTTGCTGCACACCCAACTGCCGACCGTGCACAGCCACAGCATGGAAGAAGCCATCGCCAAGTGGGACATCACCCAGACCACCGATGAAGCCGTGCACCACTTCTTCAAGGCCGGTCCGGCGGGCATCCCGACGCAAACCGCGTTCAGCCAGTCGACCCGCTGGGAAACCCTGGACGACGACCGTGAAAACGGCTGCATCCGCAGTGTCGAGCACGCTTACTCGCAAGAAGGCGGCCTGGCCGTTCTCTACGGCAACATCGCCCTGGACGGCTGCGTGGTGAAAACCGCTGGCGTCGACGAGTCGATCCACGTCTTCGAAGGCAACGCCAAGATCTTCGAAAGCCAGGACAGCGCCGTACGCGGCATCCTCGCCGACGAAGTGAAAGAAGGCGACATCGTCATCATTCGCTACGAAGGCCCGAAAGGCGGCCCGGGCATGCAGGAAATGCTGTACCCGACTTCGTACCTGAAATCCAAAGGCCTGGGCAAAGCCTGCGCCCTGCTCACCGACGGCCGTTTCTCCGGCGGCACCTCGGGCCTGTCCATCGGCCACGCTTCGCCTGAAGCGGCTGCCGGCGGCGCGATCGGCCTGGTGCAGGACGGCGACAAAGTGCTGATCGACATTCCGAACCGCTCGATCAACCTGTTGGTCAGTGATGAAGAACTGGCTGCACGTCGAGTGGAGCAGGACAAGAAAGGCTGGAAGCCGGTGGAAGTGCGTCCACGCAAAGTGACCACCGCACTGAAAGCCTACGCCCTGCTGGCGACCAGTGCCGACAAGGGTGCTGTGCGTAACAAGGCGATGCTTGACGGTCTGTAAGTCTGTGGCGAGGGGGCTTGCCCCCTCGCCACATGAGTATTCCCACATTACATATGGGAATACTCAAAAAATGCCCGGCCAAGTGCGTAATGCCGATCAGTTAAGCCACAACGCAATCTGTAGCAGCTGGCGTAGCCTGCGTCCGGCTGCGCAGCAGTCGTAAAATCGGAGTTCGCGGTACCTCAGAGAGATCGTGCGAGCCGGATCTACGACTGCTGCGCAGCCGGACGCAGCCTTCGGCAGCTGCTACAAGGAAGGCGGTTCGCCTGACTGATCGGCATTACGCCAAGTGCGGGGCATTTTTTTGCCTGATACAAATCTCCCAAACAGGGGGAGATCAACTGTGGGAGCGAGCAAGCCCGCTCCCACATGGGGTTTATGCAGCCTTTATTGAATCTCTTCCGGCTTGACGATCACCCAGTTCTTGTCGGCAGTCACCGTCAACCCTTCCTTGGCCTGGGCTGCGGCGTTCTTGGCCATCATGCCGTTGATCTGGGTCATGTACTTGTCCTTGCGGTTGACCCACAGGTGGATGCCGCCCTTGGCCACGTCAACACTGTGGAACAGCATGTAGCCGTCGCTGCTCGGGGTGTCGCCGCCGACCAGCACCGGTTTTTTCCACTCATCGATGTAGGTCAGGATCGCCGCGTGCTTGCCCGCCATCCAGGTTGCCGGGGTCCACAGGTACGGGGTCAGTTCCAGGCCGAGGTTGGCCTTCTCGTCATATTTGCCAGCCGTGACCTGCTTGCGCGCGGTGGTCAGCTCGCCAGTCTTCGGGTCCTTGAGCAGCAGCGATACGCCGATCACGTTCTGCGGTTTGACGTTGTAGCCATACTTCGGATCGGCCGCGACCATGCGCACCAGTTCTTCGGAGGCGGCGGTCATCACGTAGACCTCGATGCCGTTCTCCATCAGCTTGTTGTACAGCTCTTGCTGGCCGGTGAAGATCTTCGGTGGGTTGACGTCGAGTTTCTTGACCACGTCGCCTTCGTAATAAGTGGCCGGCACCGGTTTGCCGGACGCCATCATCTCGTCGACGTAGCCCTTGAGTTCCTTGAGGGTAAAGCCTGAGAACACCTGGGCGACCCATGGATAGCAAACCATGTCGTCGACTTCACAGAGGCGGTAGTAGTAGCTGAACAGGCTTTCCTTGTGGTCAGCGGTGTCCTTGAACGGCATCAGTTTCAGGGAGGGATCGAGCTTGTCGCGGGTGATCAGGCCCTTGTTCTCCATGAATGGCAGCAGCGACTCTTCGAGGTCGTAGCGGTAACTGGTGTTATCCATGTCGAACACCGCGTAGTTACCCTTGTTGGCGTTGGCCGCGATCATCGCGTCCAGCGCCTTGGCCTGATCGGCTGGCCAGTGCTTCAAATCCGTTGCGAGTACCTGACCGGCGAGGCCGAGGCAAAGTGCTGCTGCCAGAAACTTCGGTGCGAACTTCATTAGCGCTTCTCCCTGAATGAAAGACATCGACGCTAACAAATAAGTGTGACAGTCCTCGTCTGTCAGCGACCGTCCGCGTCCCTTTCGCGCCAGTTGCATTTCTGACAGCGACATCCGCTTATTCCAAAAACGACGGACACCCTGCGTTTTTGATATTAATTCATTAGTTTTCAAGCTGTTAGGCTTGCCGGTTCGCGGTTGTCCAAGGGTGCAACCGGCACAAGTCCTATCGGAGTCTTCATGAATCTGCCCCTGTTCCTCAATCTGCTGGTGTTCCTCGCCCTGCTCTTCGGCCTGGCGCAAACCCGCCACACGACATGGAGCCTGGCGAAAAAAGTCCTGCTCGCGCTGGTGTTGGGCGTGGCGTTCGGTGTGGCGTTGCACACTGTCTACGGTGCCGGCAATCCGGTGCTGAAAGCCTCGATCGGCTGGTTCGATCTGGTGGGCAATGGTTATGTGCAATTGCTGCAAATGATCGTGATCCCGCTGGTGTTCGCCTCGATCCTCAGTGCGGTGGCCCGCCTGCACAACGCTTCGTCGCTGGGCAAGATCAGCTTCCTGACCATTGGCACGCTGCTGTTCACCACGGCCATTGCGGCGCTGATCGGCATCGGCCTGACCAACCTGTTCGGCCTGACCGCCGAAGGCCTGGTCGCCGGCACCCAGGAAATGGCTCGCCTGCAAACCATCCAGACCGATTACGCCGGCAAGGTCGCCGACCTGAATGTGCCGCAGTTGCTGCTGTCGTTCATTCCGCAAAACCCGTTCGCCGATCTGGCACGGGCCAAGCCGACGTCGATCATCAGCGTGGTGATTTTCGCTGCATTCCTGGGTGTCGCGGCGCTGCAACTGCTCAAGGATGATGCCGAGAAAGGTCAGAAAGTGATCAACGCCATCGACACCCTGCAAGCCTGGGTGATGCGCCTGGTACGCCTGGTGATGAAGCTGACCCCGTACGGTGTGCTGGCGCTGATGACCAAAGTGGTCGCCGGTTCCAACCTGCAAGACATCATCAAGCTCGGCAGTTTCGTGGTGGTGTCCTACATCGGCCTGGGCCTGATGTTTGTGGTGCATGGCGTGCTGGTGTCGGTTGCCGGGATCAACCCGCTGCGGTTCTTCCGCAAGATCTGGCCGGTGCTGACGTTTGCCTTCACCAGCCGTTCCAGCGCAGCGACGATTCCGTTGAGCATCGAAGCGCAAACCAGCCGTCTGGGCATCCCGCAGTCCATCGCCAGTTTCGCCGCCTCGTTCGGCGCGACCATTGGCCAGAACGGTTGTGCCGGTCTGTACCCGGCGATGTTGGCAGTGATGGTTGCGCCGACCGTGGGTATCAATCCACTGGACCCGCTGTGGATCGCGACGCTGGTGGCGATTGTCACACTGAGCTCGGCCGGGGTGGCCGGCGTGGGTGGCGGCGCGACGTTTGCCGCGTTGATCGTGCTGCCGGCGATGGGCTTGCCGGTGTCACTGGTGGCGTTGCTGATTTCGGTCGAGCCGCTGATTGATATGGGGCGTACGGCGTTGAACGTGAGTGGTTCGATGACGGCCGGTGCGATCACCAGCCAGGTGATGCAGCAGACCGATAAGGCGCTGCTGGATGCGGATGAGCATTCGGCGTTGGCGCAGGCTTAAATCCTCCAGCGACTGTGGGGGCCCCTTCGCGAGCAAGCCCGCTCCCACATTGGTCCTGCGGCGTACATAGATTGTGTACCCGCAGGAGATCAAATGTGGGAGCGGGCTTGCTCGCGAAGCTCTTAAGCTTTTTCCCACACTTCGAAGTTGTACGCCGGTTTGTCGCCTTCGGCCGGGTTCGGCACATTCGACACCAGTTTCCACTGGTTCAAATCAAACTCCGGAAACCACGCATCCCCTTCCGGGCTCAGCGCCACGCGGGTCAGGTACAAACGATCAGCCTGCGCCAGCCCTTGCGCATACAACTGCGCACCGCCAATCAGCATCAACTCATCGACGCCCTGCTCCTTCGCCCATGCTTCGGCGCGAACGACGGCAGCTTCCAGTGACGGATAAACCTCCGCGCCTTCGAGCAGCAGATCCGTCTGACGGCTGACCACGATGTTCAAGCGGCCCGGCAGCGGGCGACCGAGGGAATCCCAGGTCTTGCGACCCATGATGATCGGCTTGCCGAGGGTGGTGGCCTTGAAATATTTGAAGTCCCCCGGCAGGTGCCAGGGCATGCTGTTGTCGACGCCGATCACACGGTTTTCACCGAGGGCTGCGATCAGGCTGAGGGGGAGTGATTTAGTCATGCCGGCGAGGATACCAGAGCCTTGCTTTCGCCGATAAGCGCCACAGCGGTTATGCTCACAGCTGATTTAAGCGACGGGATGCCGCGTGACTGAACTCAATACCCTCTGGCTGACAGAAACCATCCGCCTGCGCGAAGAACACGCTGGCCCCCTGGACGATCTGGAAGCCAACCGACTGGCCCGTAGCGCCGGAGGCGATTTGCCGTCGCGCATTCAACGCCGCGCCCTGTGGCTGGCTGAACGCGATGGCCTGGCGGCGGCTCTCACACACTGGTTGCAAGGTGCACGACTGGCGCTGATCGTATTGGCGGTGCTGGCCGTGATCAGCGGCGCCGGCCTGGCCTTTGCCGCAATGGGCGACGGCCTGCACCCGGTGAATGTGTTCTGGGCCTTGGGCAGCCTGCTCGGTCTCAATCTGATCCTGCTGCTGAGCTGGGGCCTGGGCCTGGTATTTGCCGGCGAACACGGCGCCAGCCTCGGGCGCTTGTGGCTGTGGCTTAGCGAAAAGCTCGCCCGGGATGCCAAAGCCGCACAACTGGCACCCGCCCTGCTCCTGTTGTTGCAACGGCAGAAGCTCAATCGCTGGGCCATCGGTGTACTGGTCAACAGCCTGTGGTTGCTGGCGATGCTCAGCGCGCTGGTCATCCTGCTGATGTTGATGGCGACCCGACGCTACGGCTTCGTCTGGGAAACCACGATTCTCGGCGCCGACACCTTTATTGCCGTGACCCAGGCCCTCGGCGCATTGCCGGCCCTGCTCGGCTTCAGCGTGCCAACCGAGGAGATGATCCGCGCCAGCGGCGATGCGGCACTGAACATCGAAAGCGCCCGGCAGGCTTGGGCCGCATGGCTGGTAGGCGTGCTGTTGGTCTACGGCGTGGTGCCGCGCCTGCTGCTCGCGCTGTTTTGCCTGTGGCGCTGGAAGACGGGTCAAGCCGCGCTACGCCTGGACTTGAATCTGCCCGGCTACGCCCAACTGCGCGAGCGCTTGATGCCCACCAGCGAGCGCCTCGGCGTCAGCGATGCGGCACCGGCGCAACTGCACCGCGTGGAAAGCGGCGTGACTGAACAGCAAAGTGACGGCGCGTTACTAGTCGCCATCGAGCTGGACGACCAGCGCCCGTGGCCACCGCATTTGCCGAAAAACGTGAGCAACGCCGGCATCCTCGACAGCCGTGAATCGCGGCACAAACTCCTCGAACAATTGAGCCGTTTCCCTCCGGCGCGCCTGGCCATCGCGTGCGATCCGCGGCGCTCGCCGGATCGCGGCAGCCTGGCCTTGATTGCCGAACTCGCCCGCAGCGCCAGCGCCACCCGCGTGTGGTTGTTGCAGGCGCCACCCGGTGAAGCACTCGACGCCGAACGCCTGGGCGACTGGCACGTGGCGCTGCAACAGCTGGAGCTGCCATTTGCCGATTGTGCACCGATGAACTGGCTGGAGACGGGTCATGACTGACACCTGGAAGCAGCCTCTGAAACTCGCCGTGGTCGGCCACACCAACGTCGGTAAAACCTCGTTGCTGCGCACCCTGACCCGCGACGTCGGCTTCGGTGAAGTGTCCCATCGCCCCAGCACTACACGGCACGTTGAAGGCGCACGTCTTTCGGTGGACGGCAAGCCACTGCTCGACCTCTACGACACCCCTGGCCTGGAAGACGCCATCGCCCTGCTCGATTACCTCGAGCGCCTGGAGCGTCCCGGCGAACGCCTCGACGGCCCGGCACGTCTGGCGCGGTTCCTTGAGGGCAGCGAAGCCCGGCAACGGTTCGAACAGGAAGCCAAGGTGTTACGCCAGTTACTGGCTTCGGACGCCGGGCTCTATGTGATCGATGCCCGGGAGCCGGTGCTGGCCAAGTATCGCGACGAGCTGGAAGTGCTGGCCAGTTGCGGCAAGCCCTTGCTGCCAGTGCTGAATTTCGTCAGCAGCGCCAACCACCGCGAACCGGCCTGGCGCGAAGCACTGGCGCGGTTGGGCTTGCATGCCTTGGTGCGTTTCGACAGTGTCGCGCCACCGGAAGATGGCGAACGTCGACTCTATGAAAGTCTCGCCCTGTTGCTGGAAACGGCCCGACCGCAACTCGAACGCCTGATCGCCGATCAGCTAGCCCAGCGCCTGGCTCGTCAACAAAGCGCAGAGCGATTGATTGCCGAATTGCTGATCGATTGCGCGGCCTGCCGACGCAGTGTGGTCAGTGATGCCGAGCAGGAACAACAGGCGATCAGCGAACTGCGCAAAGCCGTACGCCAGCGTGAACAGCGCTGCGTCGAAGCCTTGCTCAAGCTCTATGCCTTCCGCCCCCAGGATGCCGCCGCCAGTGATTTGCCGTTGCTCGACGGCCGTTGGGGCGATGACCTGTTCAATCCGGAAACCCTCAAGCAACTGGGGGTGCGGGTCGGTGGCGGTATCGCCGCGGGTGCTGCCGCCGGGGCCGGGGTCGACTTGTTGGTGGGCGGGATTACTCTGGGTGCGGCGGCACTGGCCGGGGCCATCGCCGGTGGCGCGCTGCAAACCGCGCGCAGTTATGGCAGCCGTTTGCTCGGCAAGATCAAGGGCCAGCGCGAACTGACGGTGGATGACAACGTGCTGCGCCTGTTGGCGTTGCGCCAACGGCAATTGCTGCAAGCGCTGAACGCTCGTGGGCATGCGGCGATGGAAAGCATTCAGCTGGCCACGCCCCAGGACAAGAGCTGGCGCGAAGGCAAGCTACCCGAAGCCTTGAACAAGGCCCGGGCGCATCCGCAGTGGTCGTCGCTCAATCCTCATTCCAAACTGAATCAGGCGGAGCGGCAGGAGCAGATAGAGGTTCTGGCACAACAGCTGTAGAGGCAGGAACACTTGCTTTGCCTGAACTGACGCCTTCGCGAGCAAGCCCGCTCCCACAGGGTGTTGTGCTGGACCATCCATCAGTGACCAGTCACAAATCCAATGTGGGAGCGGGCTTGCTCGCGAAGGCAGCCCCCCGGTGCCGAGGCTTTACGTCGCCAGTAGACGCACCGCTTTTTCCTTCAACACCCCAAGATCAATCACCGGCACATGCATCTCTTTCGCCAGCTCATCCCACTGACGCATGCGCAAACTCACGGCACACAGCGGATCTTGCGCGAAAGCTTCTGCCTCGGCCTCCGTCATCACCCCACCCTGATATTCCAGGGTCCGGCGGCTGGCTTCGCTCAATCGGTCGTAATACCCAGGCTCCTTCAACGTCAGGTAGCGCTTGGCCTGAACGTGATACTCCACCAGCCGCGCCATGCGTTCGCTGAAGCCGGCGCGGCGCAGGTAGTCGGCACCGAGGCGCTCATGGCTGACCACTCCAAAGCCGCCCATGTTCTCCGCGCTTTCGGCGCAGATATGCCCGATGTCATGAAAGAACGCCGCCAGTACCACTTCATCGTCGAAGCCTTCGGCCATGGCCAGCTCCGCCGCCTGGGACATGTGCTCGATCTGCGACACCGGCTCGCCGATGTAGTCGCTGTCGCCAAAGCGCTCGTACAAACCGAACACCTCGGCGATCACTTGTGCATGGCGCTTCATCAGATCTCCTCCAATACCGTCGCAACGTTGCGTTCGGCCATTGCCGGTCCGACGCTCATGCCAACGCCAGTGTGCATCAACGCCACGCTCAGGCCTTTTGCCGGGCGCAGGAACGAGAACGGTCCCGGTCCCCGTGAACCATAGACACCCTGCCAGCGTTCGACCACTTGCACCTTGCAACCCAGGGTCTGCTCGGCCAGTTCGATCATCCACACATCGACCTGCTCGGCATTGAAGGGCGACGGATCGCGGCCGTAATGGTGCGAATCACCAATGATCAACTCGCCATAGGGCGTCGGGCTGATCAGCAGGTGGATGCCGTTTTCGTGCAGATGCGGCGCGTACTGCAGAATTTCTGCCTGCACCGCCGCGGCCTCCGGCAAGTCGGCGAAGGCGCCGTAGTGCACGCAACTCAAACCGGTCAGCAACGCGTGCTGCAGGTTGAGGTTGATGTGCGGTCGGGCGCGGAGCATTTGCAGGCGGCAGATTTGCGGGTCGAGTTCGGCGATCTGCTCGGCCAGCAAGGTCTGATAATCATGGCCGGAGCAGACGATGATTTGCTCGGCACTGAAGCTGCCGGCGGTGCTGTGCAACCGTCCCGGTTCGATGTCACGCACCAGGGTGGAAAAGTGAAACTTGACGCCCAGGTCGCGTCGAAGGAAGTCGATCAGCGCCGCAATCGCTTCGCGCGAATACAGTTGCTGGTCGTCCATGCCGTGCAACGCTGCGCGGTGATGGCGGAACTGGCCGCCGTACAAATCGCGTAACGCAGCGCCGCGCAGCAGGTCGACGCGGTAACCGTGCTCCACCGCGCGGCCATCGCAGAAGGCTTCCAGCAGTTGCTCTTCCGCCTCGGTGCGGGCGAACAGGTACGAGCCATTGCGCTTGAGTTGCAGGCCGGCGAGCTGTGCCCAATCGCCCCAGATTGCGCGACTGGCGCGGGCCAGTTCCAGCATCGGTCCCGGCGGTTGGCCGGTGACCAGGGCCTGGCCGAAGTTGCGTACCGAGGCGCCAACAGGCGTTTCGCTGCGCTCGAAAACCGTGACCTTCAGACCGCGTTTGGCGGCGGCATACGCGTGGGACAAACCCAGGATGCCGGCGCCGACGATCAGCATGTCGTTGTGTTGTGTCATGAAGTCTTGTCCTGAATTTGAAACCGCTTTCGCGAGCAAGCCCGCTCCCACATTGGAATGCATTTCCCTGTGGGAGCGGGCTTGCTCGCGAAAAGGCCCTTTCAGCCGATGAAGATCTTACTTGGCTACCACTTTCTCGGACTTGCCGTCATAGCGCTTGCGCCATTCGGTCAGGATTTCGTCGCGGTTCTTCGAAGCCCAGGCGAAGTCGTTCTTGATCAGGCGCTGTTCGTAGTCGGCCGGCAGTTCGGTCTGCGGCTTGGCGATGCCTGGCTGGGCGAGCACGGCGAAGTTTTCTTTGTAGAGTTCCATCGCCTCAGGGCTGGCGGAGAAGTCAGCCAGTTTCTTTGCGGCTTCTTCGTGGGCAGTGCCTTTGATCACGGCAGTCGCTTCGATCTCCCAGCCCAGGCCTTCCTTCGGCAGGATGATGTCCAGCGGCGCGCCTTTACGCTTGAGTTGAACGGCCGGGTATTCGAAGGAAATACCGATCGGGAATTCGCCGGCAGCCGCCAGTTTGCAAGGCTTGGAGCCGGAGTGAACGTACTGGCCGATGTTCTGGTGCAGGCCGTCCATGTACGCCCAGCCCTGCTTCTCGCCGAAGGTTTGCAGCCAGGCGCTGACGTCGAGGAAACCGGTGCCGGACGATGCCGGGTTCGGCATCACGATCTTGCCTTTGTACTCAGGCTTGGTCAGGTCCTGCCAGCTCACTGGCTTGGTCAGGCCCTGCTTTTCGGCTTCGACGGTGTTGAAGCAAATGGTCGCGGCCCAGACGTCCATGCCGACCCAGGCTGGCGGGTTGGCGGCGTCGCGGTAGTTGCCGCCGATCTTGCCCAGGTCCTTTGGTGCGTAGCTTTGCAGCATCCCTTGCTGATCGAGGATCGCCAGGCTGGAAGCGGCCAGGCCCCATACGGCATCAGCCTGCGGGCGTTCTTTTTCGGCCAGCAGTTTGGCGGTGATGATGCCGGTGGAATCACGCACCCATTTGATTTCGACGTCAGGGTTGGTCTTTTCGAACGCTGCCTTGTAGGCGGTCAACTGTTCGGCTTCGAGGGCGGTGTACACCGTCAACTCGGTTTTCGCCGCATAGGCGTTCAGGCTGAAAGCGGTGAGGACAGCAGCGGCCAGGGCCATAGGCTTGAACATGATCTTTTCCTGTTGTTGAGTTGAGTGGGTGCTTTCGGTTTGAGGAGAAGGGAATCAGTGGCCAGGCGCGGTCTGCCGCCAGGCCTGGGAGCGGCGCAGCAAACCGCGCGAAGCCCAGGCCAGCAGAAGGGACACGCCCGCCGAAGTGAACAGAATCAGGGTCGACATCGCTGCCGCGCCGCCGACGTTGCCGGCGTCGTCCATGTTCAGCACTGCCACCGCCGCGAGGATGGTGTCGGGGCTGTAGAGGAAGATCGCCGCCGAGACGGTGGTCATGGCCGAGACGAACAGGTAGCGCACGATGTCCAGCAACGCCGGCAGGCAGATCGGCACAGTGACCCGCAGGTAGTGGCGGTATAGGGGCGCCTTGAGCGACAGAGCGGCCGCTTCGAACTCGGCATCGAGTTGACGCAGCGCGGTGGTGGCGGTCATCTGCGCGGTGGTCAAATAGTGAGCAATGGTGCAGACGATCAACAGCGTCATGGTGCCGTAGAGCACGTGCAGCGGGTTGCCGGTGAGGTTGAAGAAGAAGACGTAGCCCAACCCCAGCACCAGGCCTGGCACCGCCATCGGTACGAAACTGAGCATGCGCAAGGTCAGGTTCAGGCCGCGCTGACCCTTGGTTTTCTCCATCAGGTAAGCACCGGTGAAGATCAGCAGACTGCCGATCAACGCCGTGCCCAAGGCCATCTTCAGGCTGTTGCCGTAGGCCAGCCAGCCACCGCCGGCGGTTTCGTTGAACTGGTAATGGTTGAGCGACAGCGACAGGTTGTACGGCCAGAACTTCACCAAGGACGAGAACACCGCCATGCCGAACACCAGCAATAGCGCGGCGCTGATCAACAGGACGATGGCCAGGTAGCAGCCGTCGCGCAGTTTCGATGGCGCCGGTTTGAACACCTGGGCACGACCGCTCATGGCGTCGCCGTGACGCCGACGCAACCAGGCATCGACCCCGAAGCTGAACAGCGCGGGCAGCAGCAACACCATGCCGATCAGCGCACCGCGACCGAACTGTTGCTGACCCACCACAGCCTTGTAGGCCTCCAGCGCAAGCACTTGATAGTCGCCACCGACCACCACCGGCACACCGAAGTCGGTGATAGTCAGAGTGAACACCAGGCAAAACGCGGCGAACACGGCCTGACGGGTCGCCGGCCAGGTAATGCTGCGAAAGGCTTTGGCAGAACTCGCACCCATGCTGGAGGCAGCATCGAACAGTCGCGCATCGGCCAGGGACAAGGCCGACAGCAGAATCATCAAGGCGTGCGGGAAGGTGTAGATGACTTCGCCGAGCACAATGCCCCAGAAGCCGTAGATGTTGTCCGAGAGCAGGCCACGCAACATGCCCTGGTTGCCGAACAGGTAAACCAGCGCAATGCCCGGCAGCATCGATGGCGCCATCAATGGCAGCAGCGAAATACCACGCCAAATGCCTTTGGCCGGAATCAAGGTTCGTTGCAGAGCGTAGGCAAACAGATAGGCCAGTGGTACGACAATGGCCGCGACACTGAGGGAGACCTTCAGGCTGTTACCGAGCAACCAGTGGAAGTTTTCGCTGGTCACCAGTTCTTTGGCGGCGACCCAACCACCGCCCTGCCCGGCTTCTGCGCTGAAACCACGCCAGAAGATCGCCAGCAACGGCATCAATACGGCAACGCCCAACAACACCAGCAGGAGGACTTTGCCGCCGACCACAAACAACCGGTCACCGATCTCGGCGCGGCTGGTCTGCCGAACCTGCTTGTGTGGCAGCGGCAGCGCGATGTTCGCGCTCATCAGGCAAACACCTGCAGGCTGCGCGGCGGCAAGGCGACCATGATCTGCTGGGCGCCAAGGCGCGGCATGGCTTCCGGTGCCAGTTCCGCCAACAGTGCATGGCCCGGCAATTGATCGAGCTCGAAGCTCATGCGGCAGCGGTTGCCGAGGAAGGTGATTTCACGAACCTTGGCCGGGAACAGGTTTTCCTCATGCACCAGCGGGTTGACGTTGATCGCTTCCGGACGGCAGAACAAACGGCCGGACGAGGTTTTAGCGCTGCCATTGGCCAGGCGCATGTTCATCCCGCCGACCTGGGCGTGGCTGTCGCTGCCGCTATGGAACGGCAACCAGTTGCCCTGGCCGACGAACTCCGCCACGAATGGCGTGGCCGGGCGGTTGTAGATTTCCTGTGGCGTGGCGTACTGCTCGACCTTGCCGTTGTTCATCACGGCGATGCGGTCGGCCATCAGCATGGCCTCGTCCTGGTTGTGGGTGACCATCAGGGTGGTGATGCCGAGGTTGCGTTGCAGTTGGCGCAGTTCGGTACACAAATGCTCGCGCACTCGCGCATCGAGGGCCGACATCGGTTCGTCCAGCAGCAACAGCGAAGGCGCGGGCGCCAGGGCTCGGGCCAGTGCCACCCGTTGCTGCTGACCGCCGGACAATTGGCCCGGGTACTTTTTCTCGCTGCCGGTCAGGCCAACCAGTTCCAGCATCTGACCGACCCGACGGCGCACTTCGTCGCGACCGCTGCCGGCGAGGCCGTAGGCGATGTTCGCTTCGACAGTGAGATTGGGGAACAACGCGTAGGACTGGAACAGAATGCCGTAGTCCCGCGCCTGGGGCGCCAGGTGGGAAACGTCCCGATCACCCAGGTACAACTCGCCGCTGTCCTGCTTCTCCAGACCGGCGATGCAGCGCAGCAAGGTGGTTTTGCCACAGCCCGACGGACCGAGCAAACACACCAGCTCACCGGCCGCCACATCGAGGGAAACGTTATCCAGCGCCGTGAAGGCGCCAAAACGTTTCTGTACGCCGCGCACTTTCATTGGTGCGCCGGGGTTGGTCAGGGCAGTTACGATCGGGTTGTTCATGGACGGACCTCATCTAGCAGATGGGGCCATCCTAGGGTTGTAATGAGTCCGTCATGTGGCAGTAAGGCAAAAACTGCCGATAGTGGTATTCAGGATTTTTGGTTAAGTTTTGAGGCGCCTGATCAGCCGCCATCGCGAGCAAGCTCGCTCCCTCAGGGATTTTTGGTGTTCACACAATTTGTGTTTCACCTCAAACCCACTGTGGGAGCGAGCTTGCTCGCGATGAGGCCGGTACAGACACCCCAGAATTCAGGCCGGGGCCATTTCCTGCGCCAACCCCAGAAACGCCGCCGGCAGCCGCGCGCCTTTGCGCTCCTTGAGGCAGTACAGGTACTCGGGAATCTGTGGCGCATTCTCGATGGTCAGCACCCGCAGTTGCGGGTCATGGGGCACTTCCTGGCGGGCAATGATGCTGATGCCGATGTTACGTAGCACCGCTTCGCGGATCGATTCGCGACTGCCGATCTCCAGCAGCGGGCCGAAACACACGCCGGCGCTGGCCAGCAACTCTTCGGTCAGGCGACGGGTGGTCGAGCCCGGCTCGCGCATCAGCAAGGTATGCCCGGCCAAGGCGCCGAGCGGTACGTGATCGTGAACCGCCAGCGGATGATTGCGATGCACCGCCAGCACCAGCGGATCGCTGCCGAGCACCCGGCGAATCAGCCGCGCGTCATCGAGCAACTGCGACGACGCCGCGACATCGACCCGGTAATCCTCCAGCGCTTCAAGCACCTGTTGGGAGTTGCCGATTTCGACCGACACCTCCACTTGCGGCAGGCGTTCGCGGAAAGTCTTCACCAGGTCGAGGATGTAATACGGCGCCGTGGCGGCAATGCGCAATGTGCCCTGGACCTGGCCGCAGTTGCGCAGAAAAAACTCGATGTCGGCTTCCTGTTGCATCAGCACCTTGACCATCGGCAGCAGCCGCGCACCTTCCTCGCTGACGCTGAGGCGCCGGCCGCCACGGTAGAACAGTTCGACCGAATACTGGCTTTCGAGGTTGCGGATCTGCGTCGTCACCGTCGGCTGGCTCAGGCCGAGCTTCTTTGCAGCCTGGGTAATGCTGCCCAGGCGGGCCACCATGTAAAACGCCTTCAGCTCGGCACTCAGCACAACTGTCCCTCATCCTTTATTTGCGCAGCAGGCGCAAACCATTGAACACCACCAACAAGCTCACGCCCATGTCGGCGAACACCGCCATCCACATGGTAGCGAGCCCGGCGAAGGTTACCCCAAGAAAGATCGCCTTGATGACCAAAGCCAGGGCGATGTTTTGTTTGAGGATGCTCGATGTTTGCCGCGACAGGCGAATGAATGCCGGGATTTTTCGCAGATCGTCGTCCATCAGGGCGACATCTGCGGTTTCGATAGCGGTATCGGTGCCCGCGGCGGCCATCGCAAAACCTATCTCGGAACGCGCCAGCGCAGGCGCGTCGTTGATGCCGTCGCCGACCATGCCGACCCGGTGCCCCTGGGCATAAAGAGCCTCGATAGCCTGCAATTTGTCCCCCGGTAACAGGTCGCCCTTGGCCTCGTCGATGCCGACTTGCGCAGCAATGGCTTGCGCGGTGTGGACGTTGTCACCGGTGAGCATCAGGGTTTTGATGCCCAGCTCATGCAGTTGCTGGATGGCTTCGCGGCTGGACGCTTTAACCGTATCGGCGACGGCGAACAGCGCCAACGGGCCGGACGAATCAAGCAGCAGCACCACCGACTTGCCCTGTTTTTCCAGGGCAAACAGCTTTTCTTCCAGCGCCGGCGAGCACAGGCCCAGATCCTCCACCAGACGATGGTTGCCCAAATGGTAGAGCTGGCCGTTGATCTCGCCGCGCACACCGCGCCCGCCCAGCGCTTCGAAGTTATCCACAATCAGCGTCGCGGTTTGTTTATCCACAGCCGCTTTGGCGATGGCCATGGAAACCGGGTGATCCGAGCGCCCGGCCAGCGCAGCGGCAATTGCCGGGGCCGATTCGTCGGCGGTCGGGTCAAGCGACAGGTAATCGGTCTGCACCGGTTTGCCGTGGGTGATCGTCCCGGTTTTATCGAGAGCCAGGTAATCCAGCTTGTACCCGCCTTCCAGGTACACGCCGCCCTTGACCAGAATGCCCTTGCGCGCCGCCGCCGCCAGACCGCTGACGATAGTCACCGGGGTGGAAATCACCAGTGCACATGGACAAGCCACCACCAGCAACACCAGCGCGCGGTAGATCCAGTCGAACCACACAGCGCCCATGAACAGCGGCGGGATGATCGCCACAGCCAGGGCCAGGACGAACACCACCGGGGTGTAGATTTTCGAGAATTGATCGACGAAACGCTGGGTAGGCGCCCGCGCCCCTTGGGCCTGCTCGACGGCGTGGATGATGCGGGCCAGGGTTGAGTTATCCGCGGCGGCGGTCACCGCGTACTCCAGGGAACCGGCCTGATTGATGGTGCCGGCGAACACTTTGTCGCCGACGGTTTTTTCCACCGGCAGACTTTCACCGGTAATCGGCGCCTGATCGATGGTCGACCGGCCGGACAGCACTTCACCGTCCAGGCCGATGCGCTCACCGGGACGGACCCGCACCCGCGCGCCGAGCCCAACGGTTTTGACATCCTGCTCAAGCCAGCTCCCGTCAGACTGCAACACCGTTGCCGTGTCGGGGGTCATCTGCATCAGGCCGCCGATGGCATTGCGCGCGCGGTCGAGGGATCTGGCTTCGATCAACTCGGCCACGGTGAACAGGAACATCACCATGGCCGCTTCCGGCCACTGGCCGATCAGCACCGCGCCGGTCACGGCAATGCTCATCAACGCGTTGATGTTCAGGTTGCGGTTTTTAAGGGCGATCCAGCCTTTTTTGTAGGTGCCGAGGCCACCACTGAGGATCGAGACCAGTGCGATAACCGCCACCACCCAGTTCGGTGCGGAAGCGGTGAAGTGGATAACTTCCGCCAGCAACGCACCCACACCGGACAGTGCCAGGGGCCACCACGGCTTTTTCCGGGGCGCCGGCGTCGGGGTTTCAGCACCCTGTTCCATCGGCTCGGCCTGCATGCCCAAGGATTTGATGGCCTCGACGATCGACTCGACACCGGGCAAATCATGGGTCACGCCGAGCACTCGGTTAATCAGATTGAACTCAAGCTGCTGTACCCCGGTCAGTTTGCTTAGCTTGTTCTGGATCAGCGTCTGTTCGGTTGGACAGTCCATCGCCTCGATGCGAAAACTGCTCAGCCGGGCCCCGGGCGTTGGCGACTCGCTCAGTTTTATCACCGCGGGTGCGGTCGCCCTGGAAGAACAGCAGGCGTCGTCGTGACCGCCATGGCCATGCTTTTGCAGCGGCTTGAGCTTGTGGCTGTGTTCATGTTCAGCCCCGGGTTTGTGGGAGTGCAGGGAATCGCTCATTGGTTGCGTCCATAAGAGTGCCTGTTGCCAAGTAAAGACCCTGTAGCCACTATAGGGTCAAGCACCGATTCTGGAGTTTTGGAGATTGGCGTCATGAAGATTGGAGAGTTGGCGAAACTCACGGACTGCGCCGTGGAAACGATCCGCTACTACGAGCGCGAGAACCTGCTGCCGGAACCGGCCCGCAGCGACGGCAACTATCGCGTCTACACCCAGGCCCACGCCGAGCGCCTGACCTTCATCCGCAACTGTCGCACCCTCGACATGACGCTCGAAGAAATCCGCAGCCTGCTGGCGTTCCGCGACAGTCCGCAGGACCAGTGCGAAAGCGTCAACGCGTTGATCGACGAGCACATCCACCATGTGAAGGCGCGAATCGACGGCTTGCTGGCCTTGCAGACACAACTGCTCGACCTGCGCCAACGCTGTGGCGAGGGGCCGGGAGTCGATCAATGCGGGATTTTGCAGCGGCTGGAAGTGAGCGGCGGAGTTGTGGCGACGGAGGTTGAGCATTCCCATGTCGGCCGTAGCCACGGCCACTAAGAACACCGCAAAACCCTGTGGGAGCGGGCTTGCTCGCGAATACGGTTGTTCATTCAACATTGATGTCGACTGATCCACCGCTTTCGCGAGCAAGCCCGCTCCCACATTGGTTCGGTGCTGTGCTTCAGACCGCCATCGGCGCGGTCATCGGCGCGTGGTGCTCGTAGCCTTCCAGCGAAAAATCGCCCGGCTCCACCAGCTCCAGCCATTCCGGCTGGTAAACGCCAGTCTTGGCAAACTCCGGCACACGGTCGGAAATCACCAGTTTCGGCATCGGGAACGGCTCGCGCTTGAGCTGTTCGTTGAGCATGTCCAGGTGGTTCTCGTAGACGTGCGCATCGCCGATGAAATAGGTGAACCAGCGCGGCGTGTAGCCGGTCAGGCGCCCGATCAGGCTCAGCAGTGCGGCACCTTCGGTCAGGTTGAACGGCGTGCCCAGACCCAGGTCGTTGGAGCGGATGTAGAGCGTCAGGGAGATCTCTTTGGTCTCGACATTCGGGTGGAACTGGTACAGCAGGTGGCAGGGCGGCAGAGCCATTTCATCGAGCTGGGCGCAGTTCCAGCCGTGGAACAGGATACGGCGGCTGCCCGGGTCCTTGATGATGGTGTCGACGCACTGGCGGACCTGGTCGATGGCCTTGTACAGCACCACGTAGGCCTGACCGTCTTCTTCGCCTTCGGCGATCTGGCGGTAGCCTTGCTTCAGGGTCTGCTCGATGGCGGCCTGGTTGCTGACCGGAATCTGCTTGTACGCCGGCCATTTGCGCCATTGCACGCCGTAGATCTCGCCGAGGTCGTCTTCGCCCTGACGGAACGGGTTGGCCAGCCACTGGGCGTTTTCGTTGGCGTTCTGGTCCCAGACCTTGCAGCCCAGGGCACGGAATTCGGCAGCGTTGTTCACGCCACGCAGGAATCCGCACATTTCGCCAATGGCCGATTTGAACGCCATCTTGCGCGTGGTGATCGCCGGGAAACCTTCCTGCAGGTCATAACGCAGCATCGCACCGGGAAAACTGATGGTGTTCACGCCGGTACGGTTGGCCTGCTTGGTGCCGTTCTTGATGACGTGGGCGACCAGTTCGAGATATTGCTTCATGAGTTACCTGTGTCCTTTAACCCGGGACCGAAGCCCCGGGGTTCGAATTTTATACAGCTGCCGCTGGAGTCGCCGGGGCGCGGTGATACGCCAGCCAGATCAGGACCAGGCCGCCGACGATCATCGGCAGGCACAGCACCTGGCCCATGGTCAGCCAGTTCCAGGCCAGATAGCCCAATTGCGCGTCCGGCACACGGACGAACTCGACGATGAAACGGAAGATGCCGTAGAACAGCGCGAACATCCCGGAGACCGCCATGGTCGGCCGCGGCTTGCGTGAGAACAACCAGAGGATCAGGAATAGCGCCACGCCTTCGAGAGCGAACTGGTACAACTGCGACGGGTGACGTGGCAGCTGCGCCGGATCGCTGAACGGCGGGAAGATCATCGCCCACGGCACGTCGGTCGGCTTGCCCCACAGCTCGGCATTGATGAAGTTGCCGATACGCCCGGCACCCAGGCCAATCGGCACCATCGGCGCAACGAAGTCCATCAGCTGGAAGAACGACTTGTTGTTCTTCTTGCCGAACCACAACGCCGCCAGCATCACGCCGATGAAACCGCCGTGGAACGACATGCCGCCCTTCCAGACTTCGAAAATCAGCGTCGGGTTGGCAAGGTAGGCGCTCAGATCGTAGAACAGCACATAACCCAGTCGCCCTCCGACGATCACCCCCATCGACATCCAGAACACCATGTCGGAGAGCTTCTCCTTGGTCCAGGTCGGGTCGAAGCGGTTCAACCGGCGGGAGGCCAGCAGCCAGGCGCCGCCGATGCCGATCAGGTACATCAGGCCGTACCAGTGGATTTTCAGCGGACCGATGGCCAGGGCCACCGGGTCGATCTGCGGGTAAGGCAGCATTGCGACTCCTCGTTAGAGTTCAAATCTTAAAAATTCCCGGGCGACGCTGCCACCTCAGGATTAAGCCAGGATTGCGCTGTGCGTCAGAGCAGATGCTTCAGACTAGAAAGTTCAGACCGACGCAGAACAGCAAAGCGGCAAACAGCCTTTTCAGCAACTTCGGCGACAACCTGTGGGCCAATCGCGCACCCAAGCGGGCGAACACCATGCTGGTCAGGGCAATGCCCAGCAACGCCGGCAAATAAATGAAACCCAGACTATGGGCCGGGAGCAACGGATCGTGCCAGCCCAGAATCATGAAACTTAATGCACTGGCCAGGGCAATCGGCAGACCGCAGGCCGATGAAGTGGCCACGGCTTGCTGCATCGGCACGCTGCGCCAGGTCAGGAACGGCACGGTCAGCGAACCGCCGCCAATGCCGAAAATCGCCGAAGCCCAGCCAATCACGCTGCCGGCCACGGTCAGACCGAGCTTACCCGGCACGGTTCGGCTGGCCTTGGGTTTGAGGTCCAGTGTCAACTGCGCGGCGATCACCAACGCGAACACACCGATGATTTTCTGCAGATTTGGCCCGGAAATCGCCTCGGCGGTCAGTGCGCCGAATCCGGCGCCGATCAGAATGCCAACGGTCATCCACACGAAGATCGGCCAACGCACGGCGCCTCGGCGGTGATGCTCACGGACCGCGTTGACCGAGGTGAAGATAATCGTCGCCAGGGAGGTACCCACTGCCAGATGCGTGAGGATCGATGGATCGAACCCTTGCGCCTTGAAACTGAACACCAGCACCGGAACGATAATGATCCCGCCGCCTACCCCGAACAGCCCGGCCAGCACGCCTGCGCAGGCGCCGAGCGCCAGATAGAGCAGAAATTCCATGGTCGTTCCCGCTCGCCTCCCCAAAACCGGAGCGGCATGGTAACGGATGCATGGCCTCAAGCTCCACTGTGCAAGGCGATGGATCGATGAGCGATGTCTGCGTAGAGTGGGCAAAAAACACACAAGGACAGCCTTATGTGCCTGATTGTTTTTGCCTGGCGCCCGGGTCATGCCCAGCCGCTGGTCGTGGCGGCCAATCGCGATGAGTTCTACGCCCGCCCCAGCCTGCCGCTGGCGCAATGGCCCGAAACGCCCCAGGTGTACGCCGGACGCGACCTGGAGGCCGGTGGTACCTGGCTCGGTGTCGGTGCCAACGGACGCTTTGCCGCGCTGACCAACATTCGCGATCCCCACCAGCCACCGGGGCGCAGGTCTCGTGGAGAACTGGTGGCGCAGTTTCTCACCGGGGAAGTATCGATTGACGATTATTTGAGCGACGTTGTCGCACGTTCGCCGGAGTATGGCGGCTTTAACCTGCTGGTTGGCAATGCCAACGAACTCTGGCACTTCAATGCCCGGGAATCTGAGCCTGTGATGTTGCCTGCCGGGGTTCATGGGCTGTCGAACGCCGGGCTGGATACGCCCTGGCCGAAACTGCTCAAGGCCAAAGCGGCGTTGAGCGAGGTGCTGGACGATCCGCAGCCTCAAGCATTGCTGGCGTTATTGAACGATTCGCAGCAAGCACCGTTTGCCGAGTTGCCTGACACGGGGGTCGGCTTGGCCACCGAGACACTGCTATCGAGTGTGTTTATCGCCAGTCAGAGTTACGGGACTCGGGCCAGTACGGCGTTGATCGTGCAGGCGGATGGGACGCGGCATCTGGTCGAACGCAGTTTCGGGCCGTATGGAGGGCATTTGGGGGAAGTGGAAATCAGGCTTTAGTTTTTTGCTGCCTGTACTGGCCCCATCGCGAGCAAGCTCGCTCCCACAGTGGGCTTGTGCAGGTTCACTGCTTTGTGAACAACACAAAACCCTGTGGGAGCGAGCTTGCTCGCGAAGAGGCCGTCAGCGTTTTAGAGGGCCTTGATCGCCCCCGGATTGATCATCCGCGCCAGCCCGAGGTTTTTCAGCGCCAGTTGCAACGAACTGTGGATCACTTGCGGGTTATCGATGGTCATCAGTTCCGCCAGCAATTCCTTGGCCTTGCTCAGGTTGATCTGACGCAGCATCCACTTCACTTTCGGCAAGTTGGTGGCGTTCATCGACAAGCTGTCGAAACCCATCGCCATCAACAGCACGGCCGCCGCCGGGTCACCGGCCATTTCACCGCAGATGCTCACCGGTTTGCCTTCGGCATGGGCGTCGCGCACCACGTTTTGCAGGGCTTGCAGCACCGCCGGGTGCAGGTAGTCGTAAAGATCGGCGACCCGTGGGTTGTTGCGGTCCACGGCCAACAGGTACTGGGTCAGGTCGTTGGAACCAACGGAGAGGAAGTCCACCTGCCTTGCCAGTTCCTTGGTCTGATAAACAGCGGCCGGGATCTCGATCATCACGCCAATCGGCGGCATCGGCACGTCGCAGCCTTCGTCGCGCACTTCGCCCCAGGCGCGGTGGATCAGGTGCAGCGCTTCTTCCAATTCATGAGTACCGGAGATCATCGGCAGCAGAATGCGCAGGTTGTTCAAGCCTTCGCTGGCCTTGAGCATGGCACGGGTCTGCACCAGGAAGATTTCCGGGTGGTCGAGGGTGACGCGAATGCCGCGCCAGCCGAGGAACGGGTTGTCTTCCTTGATCGGGAAGTACGACAGCGACTTGTCGCCGCCGATGTCCAGGGTACGCATGGTCACCGGTTGCGGGTGGAACGCGGCGAGTTGTTCGCGGTAGATCGCCAGTTGTTCCTTTTCGCTCGGGAAACGCTGGTTGATCATGAACGGCACTTCGGTGCGGTACAGGCCGACACCTTCGGCTCCGCGCTTCTGCGCGCGCGCCACATCCGCCAGCAGGCCGGTGTTGACCCACAACGGCATGCGGTGGCCATCGACCGTGATGCATGGCAGATCGCGTAGCGCATCGAGCCCGAGGGCCAGTTGTTTTTCTTCCTCGACCACTTCGGCGAACTGCTTGCGCAGCACGTCACTCGGGTTGGTGTAGACCTCGCCGTGGTAGCCGTCGACGATCATCTGGATGCCGTCGACCTTGGAGTACGGCAGGTCGACCAGCCCCATCACGGTCGGGATGCCCATGGCGCGGGCGAGGATGGCGACGTGGGAGTTGCCGGAACCGAGCACCGACACCAGACCGACCAGCTTGCCTTCCGGCACCTCGCCGAGCATCGCCGGCGTCAGTTCTTCGCTGACCAGAATGGTGTTGTCGGGGTAGACCAGGGTTTGCTGGCGCTCTTCCTGCAAATAGGCCAGCAAGCGCCGACCGAGGTCCTTGACGTCCGAGGCACGCTCGCGCAGGTAAGCGTCGTCCATCAATTCGAAACGGTTGACGTGATCGGTGACCACCTGGCGCAACGCGCCCTGGGCCCACTGGCCGGTCTTGATCACGGTGGTGACTTCGCTGCCCAGCGCGGCATCGTCGAGCATCATCAGGTAGACGTCGAACAAGGCCCGCTCTTCCGGGCGCAATTGCGTGGCAAGCTTGGTGGACAACGCGCGCATGTCGGCGCGCACGCCTTCGATGGCGGTCTTGAACAGCCCGAGTTCGGCGTCGATGTCAGAGATGGTCTTGTCCGGCACCACGTCCAGATCGGCCGGTGGCAGCATGACCACCGCCGTACCGACCGCCGCACCCGGTGAACCCGGCACGCCGACGAACTTGGCTTCCTGGATACCCTTGCCCTGACGACCGAGGCCGCGGATCGAACCGGTGGCTTCGGCGTGGGCAATAACGCCGGCGAGCTGCGCGCTCATGGTCACGAGGAAGGCTTCTTCGCCCTCGTCGAACTGGCGGCGCTCCTTTTGCTGGATAACCAACACGCCAACGACGCGACGGTGGTGAATGATCGGCGCGCCGAGGAACGACGCGAAACGCTCCTCACCGGTTTCGGCGAAGTAGCGGTAGCGCGGGTGGTCCGCGGCGTTTTCGAGGTTCAGGGGTTCTTCGCGCGTGCCGACCAGGCCGACCAGACCTTCATTGGGCGCCATGCTGACCTTGCCGATCGAGCGCTTGTTCAAGCCCTCGGTGGCCATCAGCACGAAACGGTTGGTCTCGGGATCAAGCAGGTAGACCGAGCAGACCTGGCTGCCCATGGCCTCTTTGACGCGCAACACAATAATCCCCAACGCCGCCTTGAGATCCTTGGCGGAGTTAACTTCCTGGACGATCTTGCGCAGCGTATTGAGCATGGCTCGGGGTCGAACTCCGTCGTCAGTCGCGCGCTAAAAGGCGCGGGGCAAGCTCTTTGAGAGCGCGTCGATACACCTCGCGCTTGAATGTCACCACCTGGCCCAACGGATACCAATAGCTGACCCAGCGCCAGCCATCGAATTCCGGTTTACCGGTCAAATCCATCCGCACCCGCTGCTCGTTGGAGACCAGGCGCAGGAGAAACCATTTCTGTTTCTGGCCGATGCACAGTGGTTGACTGTGGGTACGCACCAGACGTTGCGGCAAACGATAGCGCAACCAGCCCCGGGTGCAGGCGAGAATTTCAACATCTTCGCGCTCCAGGCCTACTTCTTCGTTCAACTCGCGGTACAAGGCGTCTTCCGGCGTCTCTTCGGGGTTGATTCCCCCCTGCGGAAACTGCCAGGCATCTTGATTGATTCGGCGAGCCCATAGCACCTGGCCGGCGTCATTCGTCAGAATGATCCCGACATTGGGGCGAAAACCATCGGGGTCGATCACGGCAACAACCTCGCAAACGCATGTCGCCGCATTGTTCCACAAAGGTTGTTAAGGCGGCAACGAAGGTTCCTACCTTATGTGCACTCTTGTGAAAAGACCGTATTCTTGTCGCCTTTTTACTGACTTTTCAGCGGGTAACTGCAATGCGCCTGGCTTTATTCGATTTGGACAACACCCTTCTGGGCGGTGACAGCGATCACGCTTGGGGCGATTACCTGTGCGAGCGCGGCTTTCTCGATGCCGTCGCCTACAAGGCACGCAACGATGCGTTCTACCAGGATTACCTGGCCGGCAAACTGGATAACGCCGCGTACCTGAACTTCTGCCTGGAAGTCCTCGGGCGTACCGAAATGGCCACGCTGGATCAGTGGCACAGTGATTACATGCGCGACTGCATCGAACCGATCTTGCTGCCCAAGGCGATCGAACTGCTGGCCAAACACCGCGCGGCCGGCGACAAGCTGGTGATCATCACTGCCACCAACCGCTTCGTTACCGGACCGATCGCCGAGCGCCTGGGCGTCGAAACCCTGATCGCCACCGAATGCGAAATGCTCGACGGCCGCTACACCGGGCGCAGCACCGATGTGCCGTGCTTCCGTGAAGGCAAGGTGACGCGGTTGAATCGCTGGCTGGAGGAAACCGGGTATACGCTGGATGACAGCTACTTCTATAGCGACTCGATGAATGATTTGCCGTTGCTGGAGCTGGTGGCTAATCCGATCGCTGTCGATCCTGATTCGAATCTGCGGGCCGAGGCCGAGAAGCGCGGTTGGCCGGTGATCAGTCTGCGCGGCTGAAATTGCTTTCGCGAGCAAGCCCGCTCCCACACTAGATATTCAGTGAGCACAGATTTTGTGAACGACGCCGATCAAATGTGGGAGCGGGCTTGCTCGCGAAGGGGTCGACGCGGTCTCAAGCCTTAAACAGGCTTGGCACCCATCAACCCGGCAATGGCAACCAAGCAGACAAAACTGAACAACGCCAGGGCAAAGGTGAATTTCCCCACAGCACCCGGCGCCTTACGCAGCTTGTTCAGCCGCACCAGCAACCAGAACCACGCCAGCGCCGCCACGGTGTACAACACGCTGGACGCCAGCAACCAGGTCTGACCCAACGGCCAGCCCACCAGGTGCACCATCCACCAGCCGGTGAACGGCATGCTCAGCAGCGCCAGCCCCATCAACAGCCAGATGAACACTCGTGGCCGTTGCAGGGTGCGGCTTCCCGCCGTGGCATCGCCATTACGACGAGTCCGCCAGACCCAGATCCCCAGGCCCAACGCACACACCAGCAACACCACCGTTGCCACCATGTGCGCCGCTTTCAGGGCGGTTAACGTTTCCATTGTCAGTTTTCCTTATTGCCTGCCCAACAGCGTAGCCGCTCAGCCAAGAAACAGCTGATAGGCCGGGTTGTCGCTTTCGTCCCAGTACGGGTAACCGATTTCTTCCAGCGCCGCCGGCACCAGATGGCGCTCGTCGTGGGGTACTTGCAGGCCCGCGACGACCCGGCCATCTGCCGCGCCATGGTTGCGGTAGTGGAACATCGAAATGTTCCAGCGCCCGCCGAGCTTGTTGAGGAAGTTGAACAGCGCCCCCGGACGCTCCGGGAATTCGAAACGCAGGATCACTTCGTCGACCACATGCGCCGCTCGCCCGCCCACCATGTGGCGGATGTGCAGCTTGGCCAGCTCGTTGTCGGTCAGGTCCAGCACCGGGAAACCTTGCTCGCTCAGGCTGGCTATCAACGCGCTGCGCGGGTCGTTTTCCGGGTGGGTCTGCACGCCGACAAAGATGTGCGCTTCGCTGCCAGTGTTGTAGCGGTAGTTGAATTCGGTGATCTGGCGCTTGCCGATGGCCTCGCAGAACGCCTTGAAGCTGCCCGGCTTCTCGGGAATGGTCACGGCGATGATGGCTTCGCGGCCCTCGCCCAACTCCGCACGCTCGGCGACGTGGCGCAGGCGATCGAAGTTGACGTTGGCCCCGGAGTCGATGGCCACGAAGGTCTGGCCACTGACGCCGCGCTGCTCGACATACTTCTTGATCCCGGCCACGCCCAAGGCGCCGGCAGGTTCGGTGATCGAACGGGTATCGTCGTAGATGTCCTTGATGGCGGCGCAGATTTCGTCGGTGCTGACGGTGATCACTTCATCGACATGATCTTTGCAGATGTCGAACGTGTGCTGACCGATCTGGGCCACCGCCACACCGTCGGCGAAGAGGCCCACTGTCGGCAACACCACACGCTCGCCCGCCGCCATGGCGGCTTGCAGGCAATTGGAGTCATCCGGCTCGACGCCGATGATCTTGATGTCCGGGCGCAGGTACTTCACGTACGCCGCGATGCCGGCGATCAGGCCGCCGCCGCCCACCGGGACGAAAATCGCATCCAGTGGCTGAGGGTGCTGGCGCAGAATCTCCATCGCCACGGTGCCCTGCCCGGCAATGGTGTGGGGATCGTCGTAGGGGTGGATGTAGACGTAGCCTTTTTCGTCGACCAGTTTCAGCGAGTAGGCCAGGGCTTCCGGGAACGAATCGCCGTGCAGCACCACTTTGCCGCCACGGGAGCGTACGCCTTCGACCTTGATTTCCGGGGTGGTCTTGGGCATGACGATGGTCGCTTTCACGCCCAACACCTTCGCCGCCAGGGCCAGGCCTTGCGCGTGATTGCCCGCCGACGCGGTGACGACACCACGTGCACGTTCTTCGTCGCTCAACTGAGTCAGCTTGTTGTAGGCGCCGCGAATCTTGAACGAGAACACCGGCTGCAAGTCTTCGCGCTTGAGCCAAATGCTGTTGCCCAGCCGCTCGGAGAGCTGGCGGGCAGTCTGCAATGGGGTTTCTACGGCAACGTCATAAACGCGCGAGGTGAGGATCTTTTTGACGTACTGTTCAAGCATCGGAAAGCATCACTGAGCGGGTTGGGCAGGACCAAGGAGTCTAACCCGGCTTTCGACCGCACGACCACACTAAACCGGTGGTTTTAGGCCAGACGTTATACCTGTGGCGAGGGGGCTTGCCCCCGTTCGGCTGCGAAGCAGTCGTAAACCTGTTGATTCGGAGTGCCTGAAAGCATGCAGGGGGAGCGCTTCGCATTCCGACGGGGGCAAGCCCCCTCGCCACAGGCAAGCTCCCTCGCCACAAAAGCAATCCGGCACCAATGCTCCTGCTCTCTGCCAATCGGGCAATGACCTTCCCCGCCCCGAAGCCTATAATGCCGGCCTTTCGTTCCCTCCTCGGCACCTCGGAGCCCGCATGAACCAGGATCAACTCAAACAGGCAGTGGCTCAGGCCGCCGTCGACTTCATCCTTCCGAAACTCGACGACAAGAGCATCGTCGGGGTCGGCACCGGCTCCACCGCCAACTGCTTCATCGACGCCCTGGCCCGGCACAAGGGTGCATTCGATGGCGCCGTCGCCAGTTCCGAAGCCACCGCCGCGCGCCTCAAGGGCCACGGGATTCCGGTGTACGAACTGAACACCGTCAGCGACCTGGAGTTTTATGTCGACGGCGCCGATGAAAGCGACGAACACCTGAACCTGATCAAGGGCGGCGGCGCCGCCCTGACCCGCGAGAAGATTGTCGCGGCCGTGGCCAAGACGTTCATCTGCATCGCCGACGCGAGCAAACTGGTACCGGTCCTCGGTACTTTCCCGTTGCCGGTGGAAGTGATCCCGATGGCCCGCAGCCACGTCGCCCGCGAGCTGGTGAAGCTCGGCGGCGACCCGGTTTACCGCGAAGGCGTGCTGACCGACAACGGCAACATCATCCTCGACGTGTTCAACATGCAGATCACCAACCCGGTGGAGCTGGAGACGCAGATCAATGCGATCGTCGGCGTGGTCACCAACGGTTTGTTCGCGGCCCGTCCGGCGGATTTGCTGTTGTTGGGTACCAGTGAAGGCGTGAAGACACTGCGCGCCCAATAAGCCAACCTGCCCACCTGTTTGCGGGCAGATGAAATACCAGTGGGAGCGAGCTTGCTCGCGAAGGGGTCGTATCAGTCGATAGAGATGCCAACTGACAGATTGCCTTCGCGAGCAAGCTCGCTCCCACAGTGTTTTGTGGTGTCGGTTAGAGTTGCGTTGGTTTTTTGAAGACGTAAAACAGGTTCGGCTCACTGACCAGATACATCGTACCGTCGTCATCCATGGCAATCCCTTCCGCTTGCGGCACGTTTTTTTGCAGACCCTGGCGCCACTTGCTCAGGGACATGGTGCTTAGTGGACGCCCATCCACATCCAGCTCCAGAATCAACCGCGATTCATCCGACAGCGCCAGCAAATGCCCGCTGCGCTCGTCGTATTGCAGGCTCGACAGGTCCCGCACGAACATCCCGGCATCACGCTTGGGGTCGTTGATCACGTGCACCGAGTAGGATTCTTCGGGATTGAAGCGCGGAAAACCGTGCACCTCGTAGATCAGCATCGGGTCGCGCTCCTTGGCGACGAACAGGCGCTTGCCCCGCGAATCGTAAGCCAACCCCTCGAAGCCCTTGTTGGTGCCCATGTGTACGCCAATGCTCATCTGCTCCGCGTCTGCTGCATCGACGAAGACGGTGTCCTGCTCCAGATGAATCTTGATCAGCCGTTGCTCGCTTTCATCAGCGACCACATAGGTGTCCGCACTGATGAATTCCACCGCCTCCGGATCGCCGAAACCGACCAGCGCCACACGGCGCAAAACCTTGCCGTCGAGGGACAACTCGATCAATTCGCTGCGTTTGTTGGTGACGGTGAACAGGCTTTTGCGCACCGGGTCGTAGGTCAACGCTGAAACGTCGTCAGTCAGGCCATCGATCACCTGCGCTTCGGTCACGACCTGGTATTGGTCCAGCCCCATCGACCGGGAATTCACCGGTTGCCACAGCCCGTGCACATTGAACCACGCGCGTTCGAACAGGCGCTGGTACTGGGCGATCACTGTCAACGCGATCAGCAAGACCACCGACAGGATCAGAATCAGGAATTTTGGGCGGGCAAATCGATGCATTCGGGCGGGCTCGGGTCAAAACAGGCGGATGAAATATCACGCCTGTCTGAACTGAAGCTTAATTGCCACTGACCCGATCCTACAACCGAGCGCAGGAAATCCTGCAAATCGTAAACGTCAGTGCTGTTTTTCGAAGCGATAAAACAGGTTCGGCTCACTCACCACGTACAGCGTGCCCGCCTCATCCATAGCCACTCCTTCGGCACGGGGAATGGTATTTTTCAGGCCATTGAAGCCACGCAGCAGGGCGATGAAACTGACCTGCTCACCTTGCTTGTCCAGCTCCAGCAACAGGTGCGATTCGGCGGAAAGTACCAGCATGTGGCCGGTCCGCGGGTCGATGGCCAGTGCCGACAGGTTGCGCATGTCCAGTGCATGACTGGCCAGCCTCAGCTTGTCGCCGGTCAGAACCTTGCCGTCACCTTTCCAGGCAAACAATGCCGGCGGACGCTCTTCGCCCAGCACCAGTTGCTGATTACGAGGATCCCAGGTGACACCCTCAAAAGCCTTGTTCTGGTCTTTCGAAGGCCCGAGGTCGTATTTCGGGAAATCGGCGATGTTCAGTTCGCGGGTGTCGGCATCGACCTTGACGATGGCGATCAGATGCTCGCGCTCATCGACGATGGCCAGTCGGCCGTCGCCCAGCACGGTGACGCCCTCGGGGTTGCTCCAGCCGACCAATGGCATTTTGCGCAGCACATCGCCCTGCAATGTCAGCTCGACCAGGAAGGGGTTTTTGCCCATGACCGAAAACAGGGTCTTGGTCTGGGGGTCGTAGGCCAGATCCGATGCTTCGTCCTTCTCCATGCCCGGCAACGGCTTGGCATCGATCACCACCCGATAGTCCGGAAGCCAGATGCTCGCCTGGCGCTCGGCCGGACTCTTGAATTGCTCTTTCACCCAGAGCACGCCTCGCGCATCCCAATGCATGGCAAATGCGACGCCGTAGGCGACAACGGCCACCAACAGAAGCCAGATGTACCAACGCAGGGCGAAACGCGAGCGGCGGGCAGGTTCAAGCGTGGAAAGCGGAGGAGTGGCCATCGGGGAATGCGTTCCAGAAATTCAGGCTAGGGGGTAATAGCACAGTTTGCGGCCGGTTCAGAGACCGAAGGTCCTGAAATTATCCAGACAGGATGTGAAAAAAACGGGAAATGACAGGATGGAACCGTGTGGAATCCGAACTGCAGCCCACCAAATATTACTGTGGGAGCGGGCTTGCTCGCGATTGCGGTGTGTCATTCAACATCTCTGTTGCCTGACACGGCCTCATCGCGAGCAAGCTCGCTCCCACAGGGTTTGGCAGTACCTGGACTAGCGAACGCTACTGGTAAACCGGCTGGCGCCCGGCAACTCCAGAACGATCTCGTCACCGACATTCAGCGGACCGACACCCACTGGCGTACCGGTGAGGATCACGTCCCCGGCCTGCAGCGAGAAGCAGCCGGCCATGTGCTGGATCATCGGCACGATCGGGTTGAGCATTGCACTGCTGTTGCCGTCCTGGCGCACTTCACCGTTGATGGTCAGGCGGATGCCAATGTCGGTCAGGTCGGCAAATGTGCTGCCGGATACGAACGGAGCAATCACTGCCGCACCGTCGAAGGACTTGGCGATTTCCCAAGGCAATCCCTTGGATTTCAGCTCGGCCTGCTTGTCGCGCAGGGTAAGGTCCAGGGCCGGGGCGAAACCGGAGATGGCGTCGAGCACTTCTTCACGGCTCGGTCTGGTCGACAACGGCTTGCCGATCAAGACCGCGATTTCCGCTTCGTAATGCACCGAACCGCGCTCGGTCGGAATGCTGAATCCGCCTTCCAGCGGCACAACACAACTGCCCGGCTTGATGAACAGCAGAGGCTCGGTCGGCACCGGGTTGTCCAGTTCCTTGGCGTGTTCGGCGTAGTTACGGCCGATGCACACCACTTTCCCCAGCGGGAAATGAATGCGCGTACCGTCGACATACTGGTGCTGATAGCTCATTACCGACTCCTGTTTCGTTGGCGCTTGAGTTAGAAAATCAAACAGCGAAAATCTTGCCCGGGTTCATGATGCCGTTCGGGTCGAACACCGCTTTGACCGCCTTCATGTACTCGATCTCGACCGGCGAACGGCTGTAGGTCAAGTAGTCACGCTTGGTCATGCCCACGCCGTGCTCGGCAGAGATCGAACCGTTGTACTTCTCGACGGTTTCGAACACCCACTTGTTCACGGTGGCGCACTTGGCGAAGAACTCGTCCTTGCTCAGGTTATCCGGCTTGAGGATGTTCAAGTGCAAGTTGCCGTCGCCGATGTGGCCGAACCAGACGATTTCGAAGTCCGGGTAGTGTTCGCCGACGATCGCGTCGATTTCCTTCAGGAATGCCGGGACTTTCGATACGGTGACCGAGATGTCGTTCTTGTACGGCGTCCAGTGGGAAATGGTTTCGGAGATATATTCGCGCAGTTTCCACAGGTTCTGCAGCTGGGTTTCGCTCTGGCTCATCACGCCATCCAGCACCCAGCCTTGCTCAACGCAGTGCTCGAAAGTTTCCAGGGCGTGGTTGGCCACTTCTTCGGTGGTCGCTTCGAATTCCAGCAGTGCGTAGAACGGGCAGTCGGATTCGAACGGCGCCGGGACATCGCCACGGGCCATGACCTTGGCCAGGGCTTTGTCGGAGAAGAATTCGAAGGCGGTCAGGTCGAGTTTGCTCTGGAAGGCGTGCAGCACCGGCATGATCGAGTCGAAATCGGCGGTGCCGAGAACCATCGCGGTGAGGTTTTTCGGCGCGCGGTCCAGACGCATGGTCGCCTCGACCACGAAACCGAGGGTGCCTTCGGCGCCAATGAACAGCTGACGCATGTCGTAGCCGGTGGCGTTCTTGATCAGGTCGCGGTTCAGTTCCAGCACGTCGCCCTTGCCGGTGACCACTTTCATGCCGGCGACCCAGTTACGGGTCATGCCGTAGCGAATCACCTTGATCCCGCCGGCATTGGTGCCGATATTGCCGCCAATCTGGCTGGAACCGGCCGAAGCGAAGTCCACCGGGTAGTACAGGCCTTTTTCTTCGGCCACGTTCTGCAGGTGCTCAGTGACCACGCCCGGCTGGCAAACGGCCGTGCGGTCAGTGAGGTTCACGTCGAGGATCTGGTTCATGTAGTCGAAGGACACGACCACTTCGCCATTGGCCGCCACCGCTGCTGCGGAAAGGCCGGTGCGACCACCGGACGGCACCAGCGCCACCTTGTGTTTATTGGCCCACAGGACAATGGCCTGGACCTGCTCGGTGGTCTTGGGGAACACGATGGCGGTCGGGGCCGGGGCGAAATGCTTGGTCCAATCCTTTCCGTAAGCATTCAGGGAGTCGGCATCGGTCAGCACCTTGCCAGGCTCAACCAGGGTCTTCAGCTCTTCAATCAGGGCAGGATTGGTCATCGACAGAACTCTCGAACAATTCATGGTCATCCTGAGAACGCTTCACGTCGCAGGAATGAGTGTTTAGCGGGGCGCATATGCTAGCATACCGACCCCGCAGCATAGTGCCCAACGGCTATTCTGCGGCGACGGCTGTCATGCCGCTCGGGTCAGCGTCTGTTGACCATTTCCTGCCATTTTTCTCCGGGATACAGGTTTACGCAGATGAGCAAGACTTCTCTCGATAAGAGCAAGATCAAGTTCCTTCTTCTCGAAGGCGTCCACCAATCGGCTGTCGACGTCCTCAAGGCGGCGGGCTACACCAGCATCGAGTACCTCACAGGTTCTCTGCCGGAAGCCCAGCTCAAGGAAAAGATCGCTGATGCTCACTTCATCGGCATTCGCTCCCGCACTCAACTGACCGAAGAGATCTTCGATCACGCGAAGAAGCTCGTGGCTGTAGGGTGTTTCTGCATCGGCACCAACCAGGTCGACCTGGATGCGGCCCGCGAACGCGGCATCGCGGTGTTCAACGCACCGTACTCCAACACCCGTTCCGTAGCGGAGCTGGTGCTGGCCGAAGCGATCCTGCTGTTGCGCGGCATCCCTGAGAAGAACGCTTCCTGCCACCGTGGCGGCTGGATCAAGAGCGCGGCCAACTCCTTCGAAATCCGTGGCAAGAAGCTGGGTATCGTCGGTTACGGCTCGATCGGTACTCAACTGTCGGTCCTGGCGGAAGGCCTGGGCATGCAGGTGTACTTCTACGACACCATCACCAAGCTGCCACTGGGTAACGCTACTCAGGTAGGCAACCTGCACGAGCTGCTGGCGATGTCCGACATCGTTTCGCTGCACGTACCGGAAACCGCCGCCACCCAGTGGATGATGGGCGAGAAAGAAATCCGCGCTATCAAGAAAGGCGGCATCCTGATCAACGCCGCCCGCGGCACCGTGGTTGAACTGGACGCCCTGGCGGACGCGATCAAGGACAAGCACCTGATCGGTGCGGCCATCGACGTATTCCCGGTGGAGCCACGCTCCAACGAAGAAGAGTTCGAAAGCCCGCTGCGTGGCCTGGACAACGTGATCCTGACCCCGCACATCGGTGGCTCCACCGCCGAAGCCCAGGCCAACATCGGTCTGGAAGTCGCGGAAAAACTGGTCAAGTACAGCGACAACGGTACTTCGGTATCGTCCGTGAACTTCCCGGAAGTGGCCCTGCCGGCTCACCCTGGCAAGCACCGCCTGCTGCACATCCACGAGAACATCCCGGGTGTGATGAGCGAGATCAACAAGGTCTTCGCCGAAAACGGCATCAACATCTCCGGTCAGTTCCTGCAGACCAACGAGAAGGTCGGCTACGTGGTGATCGACGTCGACGCCGAGTACTCGGACCTGGCGCAAGAGAAGCTGCAACACGTCAACGGCACTATCCGTAGTCGTGTGTTGTTCTGATCACGACCTGAGCGACAAAAAAGGGAGCCTTCGGGCTCCCTTTTTCATTCACGCAACAAGGTCACTTGACGTTGACCGTGATCTTCTCGGAAACGATCGGCGGATCGAATGGCATGTGGTTGCTATCGCCCAGTTCAAGCTGCAGGGTGTGTTTGCCCGGCGTGAGCGTTATTTCCGCCTGGGTCTGCGCACCGCCGAAATGCAGGTGGTTGGCATCCTTGGGGATCGGCACACCGGCGGCTGGCAGCTCATCGACGTCAATCAGCACGTGGTGATGACCGGTGTTCTTGGTGGTATCGCCCGCCGGTGCCAGGGCAATGTTCTCGACCGCGAACTTGACGACGACTGTCTGTGGGATCGTCGCGCCGTCCGTGGGAGAAACGATGGACACTTCGGCACCTTTCGGAGCCGGCGTGGCAGCACTGGCCAGTACTGAAACACCCATCAACAGGCCAGCCAAAGCAGCACGTGACATAAAGGTTTTCATTCTCTTCTCCAGTTTTTCCGTAAAATCCGCGTGACCATGACAACTTCACGGCCATTTGTTGTCGAAGGCACTCGACAACCATAGCAAAGCGAGCCTGAATCAGAGGGTCCGCGATAATAAATTCAAAGGAGTGACCATGCGCTTTCTGCCTGGCCTGATCTGCCTGCTACCCCTTTTGAGCCCTTTGGCTCACGCCGAACTGATTGATGACGTCAACGACAGGGGTGAATTGCGCATTGCCGTTGAAGCCAACACCCCCCCATTCAACTTCAAGGATGACGACAAACTCACCGGCTTCGAAGTCGAGTTGGGCCAACTGCTGGCAAGTGAACTCGATGTCCGGGCCGACTTTGTCGTCACCGACGGCAGCGATCTGCTGACCGGTGTCGAAAGTGGCAAATACGACATCGCCATCAACCACATAGCAGTGACCCCGGATCTCAAGGATCGTTTCGACTTCAGCGAACCCTACATTCAAACCAATGCGCAATTGATCGCGCAGAAAGAAGAGCCACGCTCCATTCTGCTGGTGCAGTCGCTGACGGAAGATAAGCCCAAGAGCAACCCGGCCGTGAGCCTGGCAATTCCGTTTCAGAAGGGTAATCCGGCGTTCCATGCCAGCCTGGAAAACGCGCTGCAGCGGATCAAGGAGGATGGGCGGCTGCAAGCGCTGGAGCAGAAGTGGCTGGGGGTGGATGCGGGCGAAGTGCCGAAGCCTTGAGCTACCGACAATAGGTCAGATGTTGGAGATCTAATGTGGGAGCGGGCTTGCTCGCGAAAGCGGTGTATCAGGCAACACAATGGCGACGCGGATGCCGTGCTTTTGCACCAGCTCCAGCGCCTGATACGCCCCCGACAGAAACTGCGCACTGACGTCCTCGCCCTCGGTGGTGATTACCAACGCCTGGCCATCGAGGACTTGTGCGCCCTGCCCGCCCGGGATTTCCGCCGCCGCCCGTGGCGTTGGCAAACCACCGGCCACTTCCGGACACAACGGCACGACCCGTCCTTCATCAAGCCACTGCTGAAGCTGATCGAACGGCCCGCTGGCCCCGCCGTCGTAACGGACGCGGTGGCCCAACAGGCAGCGGCTGACAAGAATTTTCTGCATGATCAGAACGGCTCGTTGCCGCGCCGGCGGAACCAGCCGGTCAGCGACAGGCGATCCCGGGTCGCGGGCAGTACTTCGTGGGGCACCTCACCGGAGAGAAACACCACCAGGCAGCCGCCGATAGGCTGCACGTCGTGGACGCGATCATTGTCGAGGTACATGCGCAGCTGGCCACCGTGTTCGGGAAGCCAGCCGTCATTGAGGTAAACCACCGCCGAAACCATGCGCCGGTCGTCATCGCGAAAGCGGTCGACATGCTTCAGGTAGAAGGCACCGGGCGGGTACATCGCAAAATGGCTTTCGAAATCCTCCAGGCCGAGAAACAGGCCCCGATTGATCGCCTCGCGCAGGCTGTCCATCAAACTCAGGTAGCTGTCGCAGGCCTCGGCCTGGCCGGGGTCGATCCACTGGATATGGTCGCCACGAATCCCTTCGCGGATCTCCGATGACGGCCCGCGGCCCACGGCGGCCGGAGCCAGTTCACCCTCGGCAGCTCGTTTACGGCACTCGGCCGCCAGCGCTCGGGTGAGATCCAGAGGCAGGAAAATATTCTGCTGCGACCAGCCGTGCTCAGCCAGGTCGTCGACGATTCGTAACAGCAGCGGGTGATCAGAGGATATTTGCATGCCGCGCATAGTATTCCTGTGCCCGGAAATCCGACAGAGCCGTGCAGCGGGTTGATACGAATTCTCGACAAGTACGGATACCGCACGGAGAATAGTCGCCTGCTGACTGGAGTCCCTATGCGCCGTTTGCTTTTATCACTGCTGATGTTCTGCGTTTTGCCCGCCTGGGCAGACGGCCACGACCAGTTGTACAAGGTCGCCGGCTGGCCGGAACAACGCGCGCATTTCAACGACGCCCTTTCCGCTGCCCAGCAACGCTACCAGGGCAGCCTGCCGCCGGCGGTGTTTCAGGCTCTGGTCAACAACAGCAATCAGCGTTTTGCCGACCGGGCCGTGGACCAGCGTGCCGAAGCACAATTGCGCAAAAACCTCGCCGACCCCAAACCCGCGCTGACGTTTTTCAAGTCGCCCCTGGGCAAGAAAATCGTCGCCGCCGAGCTGCTGGCGACCCGTCGCGACCAACTGGCGAAAAACGCCAAGGGTCTGCCGAAGATGCAGGCGAGCGACAGCCGCATGCTGATCATCGGCCATTTGGCACAAGCCCTGCCCGCACGCGAGGCCGGCGCGGAGGTCAGCCTGGCGATTGCTGGCGTCGCCGCGGACAGTTTGAGCTCGATGATTCCTGGGCTGTTGGGTGCCGGTCAGGCACAGGGCATGTTGAACGGACAACGTCAGCGCCTGATGGATCAGATCGGCAGTGACCTGAACAACACGCTGCTCTACGTCTATCGCGACCTGTCGGACAACGAACTGGAAGAGTTCGCGACCTTTGCCGAATCGGCGGAAGGCCAGGCTTATTATCAGGCGGCGCTGGCAGCGATTCGCGCGGGGTTGGCGGTGGGGCAGAGCAATTCGAACCTGACCCAGTGATCTTTAGCGCCAGATAGATCGCTTTCGCGGGCAAGCCCGCTCCCACAGGTTCTGTGTTGATCACAAAATTGTGGGCTTACTCCAATCACTGTGGGAGCGGGCTTGCCCGCGAAGGGGCCGGAACTGTCACTAAGGATTCCGGCCCTTGATCCGCTTGGTCAAAAAGCCGAAATACTCCTGCCGCATCACCAGTGTCTCATTCGCCAGATGATGCCGTGCCTCGGGCAGCATCAGCACCTGTGGCCGATCAAACTTGCCCCTCAGCATTTCCAGGTTGTGCTCCCAATCCACCGTCATGTCGGCCTGCCCCTGCACGATCAACGGCCGACGGGTACTCATGGGCGCGGCCTCGATGCGCTTGATCCAGCGCGCCAATGCACCCACCCAGGCCGTCGGCAGGCGCAGCGGCTGCAACGGATCGGCTTGCAGGAACGGCAGAAAAGCCGGGTCATTGGAGTTCTCGCTGAAGCGCCGGGCGATGGCTTTGACGAAAGGCTTGAGCAGGTAGTAACTCAGTTGCGACCAACCCCATGCCCGCGGCCGCACCAGTGGCGACAGCAGAATCACCTGGCCCTGGGCCGGGCTGTTCACCCCCACATTCAACACATGATCGATCACGATCGCCCCGCCGGTACTCTGCCCGCACAGGTGCCACGGCTGCGGCAAGTCGAGGGATTGCGCCTCGCTGAACAACCCTTGTAACGCGTCCTGATACTCGGCGAAATCCTTGATGCTTGCTCGTTCGCCACTGGACAGGCCATGCCCCGGCAAGTCGCAGGCAATCACCGCAAAGCCCTGGTCCAGCGCCCACTCGATCACATGCCGGTAGAGCCCGGTGTGGTCGTAGAAACCGTGGATGACAAACAGCGTCGCCTTGGCCTGCTCAGGCCACCAGAACTGGCTGACCAACTCATAACCATCGACCTCGAATCGCCCAAGGCCACTGCGCACCTGACGCTGCGCAAAATCCAGCCCGTAGAATCGCTGGTAAGCCTGCGCCTGCGCCGACAACGGCTGCCCGGCCGCCAGTGGCAACAGGCTTGCGCGTAGAAGATCGGGGTCGAAGGTAGCCGGCATGGACGATTCCAGAACGTGAAACGGACTTTATAAGCCTGCGATATTCTTCTGTCGCGGCAAGCATGGCAAGCTAGCCGCCCTTCGAGGATTGAACCGATGCGCCCGCCCTTTCGCACCACCCTGTTTGCCAGCCTGTTCGCCGTGGTGTGTGCCGGCGTGCTGTGGGCGGCCTACGACTGGTTCCAGGGGCGTTACCTGCGGGCGTTCAGCGAGCACACGGCGATGTTTTCGGGGGATCCGCTGCGCCTTCCCGAATCCCTCGCCGGCCCTGGCGCCATCCGCCTGGTGCATTTCTGGGACCCGGCCTGCCCGTGCAATGTCGGCAATCAACAACACCTGAGCGAACTGGTCGAACGCTATGCACCCCATGGCGTGGAGTTCTATGCCGTGCAAAAAACCGGCAGCCATGGCCAGTTACCGGGCACCTTGAGCAACCTCAAATCCATCGACATCCTGCCCGGCTCCGAACAGGTCCCCGCCAGCCCGGCCGTGGCGATCTGGGACCGCAGCGGCAAACTGGCGTACTTCGGCCCCTACAGCGAAGGCCTGACCTGCAATTCCAGCAACAGCTTTATCGAACCGATCCTGCAAGCGCTGGATGAAGGCCGTGCGGTGAGTGCCACGCACACACTGGCGGTGGGGTGTTATTGCCCATGGCCTGTCGATCCGGCGAAACAGGGAAAGACGCGGTAATACGAATCCCTCCTACGGGCGATGCGCCAAGCCGGCGCGTCGTGTTACACAGTGGCACCAGGAATCACCATAACAACAAGGAGTCGCCATGAAACGCAGCCTGACCGCTCTCGCGCTGTTGATCGTCGTGCTGGCCGTCGGGGCCGGCGGGTACCTCTACAGCAAGCAGCCGTCACGCCAGGGCATGGTGGAACTGCAACACCTGCAAGGCTCCGTCACCGTGCGTTACGACGAGCGCGGCATCCCGCACATCCGCGCCGACAACGAAACCGACCTGTACCGCGCCCTCGGCTATGTGCATGCCCAGGACCGCCTGTTCCAGATGGAAGTCCTGCGTCGCCTGGCCCGTGGCGAACTGGCCGAAGTGCTCGGGCCAAAATTGCTCGACACCGACAAACTGATGCGCAGCCTGCGCATTCGCGAACGCGCCGAAACCTACTTTGCGAATCTCGACAAGCAGTCGCCCTCCTTCATTGCCATGCAAGCCTATCTGGACGGCATCAACCAGTATCAGGACAGCCACGCCAAACCCGTGGAGTTCGACGTGCTGGGTATTCCAAAACGCCCGTTCACGGCCCAGGACACCATCAGCATCGCCGGCTACATGGCCTACAGTTTTGCCGCGGCATTTCGTACCGAACCCTTGCTGACATTCGTGCGCGATCAACTGGGCCCCGAATACCTGAATATCTTCGATATCGACTGGCAGCCCAAGGGCGTGCTCAACGGGACCGCGCCCTCACTGGCCAGCGCCGACTGGAAAGACCTCAACGCCCTCGCCCGCCTGAGCGAACAAGCCCTGGCTGACAACGGCCTGCCACAGTTCGAAGGCAGCAACGCGTGGGTCATCGCAGGCAACCGGACCCAAAGCGGCAAGCCGCTGCTGGCGGGCGATCCGCATATCCGTTTTTCCGCGCCGTCGGTGTGGTACGAAGCGCACCTCTCGGCACCGGGCTTTGAACTCTACGGCCACTATCAGGCCTTGATGCCGTTCGCCTCCCTGGGCATGAACCGTGACTTCGGCTGGAGCATCACCATGTTCCAGAACGACGACCTCGACCTGATCGCCGAGAAGGTCAACCCGGACAACCCCAATCAGGTCTGGTATCGCGGAAAATGGGTGGACATGGTCACCAGCGAACAGAAGATTGCGGTCAAGGGTCAGGAACCAGTGACGCTGGTGCTGCGTCAATCGCCCCATGGTCCGATCGTCAACGATGCCTTGGGCAACGCCGTCGGCAAAACGCCGATTGCCATGTGGTGGGCGTTTCTCGAAAGCCAGAATCCGATCCTGGAGGGCTTCTACCAGCTCAATCGCGCAGACACCCTGGCCAAGGCCCGTGGTGCCGCGGCAAAAATCCAGGCACCGGGCCTGAACGTGGTCTGGGCCAATGCCAAGGGTGACATCGGCTGGTGGGCGGCTGCGCAATTACCCAAGCGCCCGGCGGGTGTACGCCCGTGGTTCATCCTCGACGGCAGCACCACCGAGGCCGACAAGGACGGTTTCTACCCGTTCACGGCCAACCCCCAGGAAGAAAACCCGGCGCGGGGCTACATCGTCTCGGCCAACTTCCAGCCGGTGTCGCCGACCGGCATGGAGATTCCCGGCTACTACAACCTTGCCGATCGCGGCCAGCAGCTCAATCGCCAGCTTGGCGACAAAGCCGTCAAATGGGACCTGGAAAACAGCCAGACGCTGCAACTGGGCACCACCACCGCCTACGGCCCGCGCCTGTTGGCGCCGCTGTTGCCGGTGTTGCGCGAAGTGGTGAGCGATCCCGCCGAGCTCAAGCTCGTGGAGCAACTGGCCCGGTGGAAAGGCGATTACCCGCTCGATTCGACCAGCGCCACGCTGTTCAACCAGTTCCTGTTCAACCTGGCTGAAGCGACGATGCACGATGAGCTGGGTAACGACTTCTTCGAGACGCTGCTCTCGACCCGGGTGATCGACGCCGCGCTACCCCGCCTGGCCGCCAGCGCCGACTCACCGTGGTGGGACAACCGCGACACCCTCGGCAAGGAAACCCGTGCCGATACGGTCAAGGCTGCGTGGCAGGCCAGCATCGCGCACCTCAAGACCACCCTCGGCGCAGACTTTACACAGTGGCAGTGGGGCAATGCGCACACATTGACCCATGGTCATCCGCTGGGGCAGCAAAAGCCGCTGGACCTGATCTTCAACGTCGGCCCCTTCGCCGCACCCGGCAGTCATGAAGTGCCGAACAATCTCTCGGCAAAAATCGGCCCGGCACCATGGCCTGTCACCTACGGCCCCTCGACCCGCCGCCTGATCGACTTCGCCGACCCGGCCCACAGTTTGACCGTTAACCCGGTTGGCCAGAGCGGCATACCGTTCGACAGTCACTATGATGATCAGGCTGAGGCCTACATCGAGGGGATGTACTTCCAGGCGCATCTCAATGACGAAGAAGTCACGGCCAATACCCGCAGCACCTTGAAGCTGTTGCCGGCGCGGGCTGCGCAGTAGATCTTCGTTGGTCGGGCCGGCCCCATCGCGAGCAGGCTCGCTCCTACAGGTTTTTCTGGTGTTCACAAAATTTGTGTTCAACAAGGATCCCTGTGGGAGCGAGCTTGCTCGCGATGAGGCCCTCACAGGCAACAAAAAATGTCAGTTCAAACCATCGCCGCAAAGTTCAGCCTGAACTGTTGCGGCGTCACCCCCAGCCGGCGATTGAACACGCTGCGCATGTGCTGGGCATCGCGAAAGCCGCATTGATAGGCCACGGTCTTGAGCGGCGCCCGCGTGCTTTCGAGCATCACCCGCGCCGCATCGACCCGCGCGCGCTCGACGAACTCGGCCGGGGTGATTTTCGCTTCCCTGGCAAACACCCGGGAAAAATTGCGCGCGCTCATGTTGGCTGCATTGGCCAGGTCGGCGATGGTCAGGTCGCCCGTCAGGTTGGCCAGCACGTAATGCTGGACCATAGCCACCGCCGAGTCCGGTTCGGCATGGGGCGTGAGGAAGGGACTGAACTGCGACTGTCCGCCCGAACGCTGAGTGAACACCACCAACCGCTTGGCGACGTTCAGTGCCACTTCCGGCCCGTGATCACGGCCCAGCAGATACAGGGACAGATCGATCCCCGCCGTGACCCCCGCGGAGGTGAACAACTCTCCGTCCTCCATGTAAAGGCGGTCCGCTTCAACCCGGGTCGACGGGCACAACGTCGCCAGCGCTGACGCATCACTCCAGTGGGTGGTGACCGTGCGCGCCTCAAGCAACCCGGCCCGGGCGAGCATGAAGGCGCCGTTGCAGATCGAGCCAAACCGTTGTGCCCGCCCGCAGGCACTGCGTAGCCAAGTGTCGAATGCCACGCCAAAACTCATGAACGGCAACTGCGGCCCGCCAGCCACCAATAACAAGTCGTACCCCTCCAGCGCTTCGCTGAAATGCCGATGGGCATTGAGTGCCAAGCCATTGGAGCACGCCATTATCCCGTGCTCGACGCCAATCACCTCCAGCCGATAGTGATCTGCCGGGGCAAGAAAATGGTTGGCCTCGGAAAACACATCCATGGGTCCGGTGACGTCCAGCGACTGGACGCCGGCGAAGACCACGATGGCAACGGTTTTCTGCATGGTTCGAAACGCTCTCTCAAAATGAAAAGCAGCTGTCACGCGATCCGTAGCAGCTGCCGAGCCTGCGAGGCTGCGTAGCAGTCGTGAAAACACCCACCGAGGTCTTTCAGGTAATCCGCATACCCAGGATTTACGGCCGCTGCGCAGCCGGACGCAGCCTCGCAGGCTCGACAGCTGCTACAAGATGCGTATGCACAATGGGGTCAACCCTAGCCAATCCCCGCGCAACAAGCGAGGTTGGCGCGATATGCACGCTCATTGGCCGGGATCGCAGCCATGGATCGATTGTCCGGTTTCGGGGGGCGGAACAGACTGAAACCCTCAGCGCCGCCAAGGCGTTCACGACGAGGAAAACTCCATGAGCACCACCATCGCCGGCATCAGGATCCCCGACAGCGCATTGGCCAAGGCCACCACCGAATACATCCGTGACATCGAATCGGACCTGCTCTACCACCACTCGCGCCGGGTATTCCTGTTCGGCGCTCTGAGCGGTGAGCGCAAGCAACTGGCCTACAACCCTGAGTTGCTGTACGTCGGGGCAATGTTCCATGACCTGGGCCTGGTGCAAGGTCATCGCAGTGATAACGAACGCTTCGAAGTCGATGGCGCCAACGCGGCAGCCGCATTTCTCAAGCCTTACGGACTGAGCGATGACGATATCGAACAGGTCTGGCTATCGATTGCCCTGCACACCACACCGGGCGTGCCTCAGCACTTGCGACCCACCGTAGCGCTGGTCACGGCGGGTGTCGAGATGGACGTGCTGGGCATGGATTACGCGGCGTTCCCCGCCGTGCAGCGCGAAGCGGTGGTGCATGCGCATCCACGGGGCGAAGGATTCAAGGAGTGCATCATCTGCGCGTTTGCCGACGGCTTGCGTCATCGTCCGCAGACCACATTCGGTAACGTGAAGACTGATGTGCTGATGGATCAGGAGCCGGGGTTCAAACCGATGAACTTCGTCGAGGTCATCCGCCAATCCCCTTGGGTCGCATAAAACCAATGTAGGAGCGAGCCTGCTCGCGATAGCAGTGTGTCAGGCAACAATTAAGTCGACTGAAACTCCGTCATCGCGAGCAGGCTCGCTCCTACATTTTGGACTTGGGTTGAACTCGATCATGAGGTCAACCCGGCATTGCTCAAGCCGCTTCCGGTGCCTGCGCGCGACGCACGTCCGGTTGCTTCCACGAATCGGCGGCCGCTTCTTCGATCGCTTGCTGGATCGCACGACGACGGCCTTCTTCGGCGCGACGGCTGAAGAACCAGACCAGGAAAGTGACGATGGAGACCGCCAACAGGATCAGGCTGGCCACGGCATTGATCTCGGGTTTCACGCCCAGACGTACCGCCGAGAACACTTCCATCGGCAGGGTCGTGGACCCCGGGCCCGACACGAAGCTCGCCAGCACCAGGTCATCCAGCGACAGGGCGAAGGACATCATGCCGCCCGCCGCCAGCGACGGCGCGATCATCGGGATGGTGATCAGGAAGAACACCTTCCACGGTTTCGCACCGAGGTCCATGGCCGCCTCTTCGATGGACAGGTCCAGCTCACGCAGGCGTGCGGAGACAACCACCGCAACGTAAGCGGCACAGAACGTGGTGTGGGCGATCCAGATGGTGACGATGCCGCGTTCCTGCGGCCAGCCGATCATCTGCGCCATGGCCACGAACAGCAGCAACAGCGACAGGCCGGTGATCACCTCAGGCATGACCAGCGGCGCGGTGACCAGGCCACCGAACAGGGTACGGCCCTTGAAGCGCGTAATACGCGTCAGGACGAACGCCGCCAGTGTACCCAGTGCCACCGCCGCCACCGCGGTGTAGCAGGCGATTTCCAGCGAACGCACCACCGAGCCCATCAGTTGGCTGTTGTCGAGCAGGCCGACGTACCACTTGATCGACCAGCCGCCCCACACCGTTACCAGTTTCGAGGCGTTGAACGAGTAGATCACCAGGATCAGCATCGGCAGGTAGATGAACAACAGACCCAGTACCAGCATCAGGCTGGAGAAACGGAAGCGCTTCATTCTTTACCCTCCATTTCCTTGGCCTGACTGCGGTTGAACAGGATGATCGGCACAATCAGGATCGCCAGCATCACCACCGCCAGGGCAGACGCCACCGGCCAGTCACGGTTGTTGAAGAACTCTTGCCAGAGCACTTTACCGATCATCAGGGTTTCCGGACCGCCGAGCAGTTCCGGGATCACGAACTCGCCCACCACCGGAATGAACACCAGCATGCAGCCGGCGATGATGCCGTTTTTCGACAGCGGCACGGTGATTTTCCAGAAGCTGTTGAACGTACTCGAACCGAGGTCGGAAGCGGCTTCCAGCAGGCTATGGTCGTGCTTCACCAGGTTGGCGTACAGCGGCAGGATCATGAACGGCAGGTAGGAATAAACCACGCCGATGTAGACCGCCAGGTTGGTGTTGAGGATCTGCAGCGGCTCGTCGATCCAGCCCATGCTCATCAGGAAACCGTTGAGCAGGCCGTTGTTGCTGAGGATGCCCATCCACGCATAAACGCGGATCAGGATCGCGGTCCAGGTCGGCATCATGATCAGCAGCACCAGCACCGTCTGCACTTCCTTGCGGGCAACGGAGATGCCGTAGGCCATCGGGTAGCCGATCAGCAGGCAGAGGACGGTGCTGAAAAACGCCATCTTCAACGAGCCGAGGTAAGCGGCGATGTACAGCTCGTCACCGCCCAGCATCGCGTAGTTGCCCAGGTTAAGCAGCAGTTGCAGCTTCTGCTCGGCGTAGCTGTAGATTTCGGTGTACGGCGGAATGGCCACGTCCGCTTCGGCGAAGCTGATCTTCAGGACGATGAAGAACGGCAACATGAAGAACAGGAACAGCCAGATGAAGGGAACCCCGATGACCAGTTGGCGGCCACCGGGAATTATTCGATTGAGTCGGCGTTTGAGTTTGCGCATGTTCATGAGCGAAGTACCACGCCACTGTCGTCTTCCCAGTACACGTAGACCTGATCACCCCAGGTCGGACGAGCGCCACGGCGTTCGGCGTTGGCCACGAAGGACTGGACGATCTTGCCGCTCGGCAATTCGACGTAGAACACCGAGTGACCGCCGAGGTAGGCAATGTCGTGCACCTTGCCACTGGACCAGTTGTATTCACAGGTCGGCATGGTCGGGGTTACGAGCAGTTTTTCCGGACGGATCGCGTAGGTCACGGATTTGTCTTGCACTGAGGTGCTGATGCCGTGGCCGACATAGATCTTGCGGTCCAGATCTTTGCAGGTGATGGTCGCGTGGCCTTCGGCGTCGTCGATCACTTCACCGTCGAAGATGTTGACGTTGCCGATGAACTCGCAGACCAGGCGGCTGGTCGGTGTTTCGTAGATGTCGATCGGGCTGCCGATCTGGGCGATCCAGCCCAGGTGCATGATCGCGATGCGCTCGGCCATGGTCATGGCCTCTTCCTGGTCGTGGGTCACCATCACGCAGGTTACGCCGACGCGCTCGATGATTTCCACCAGCTCCAGCTGCATTTGCGAGCGCAGTTTCTTGTCCAGTGCGCCCATCGGTTCGTCGAGCAGCAGCAGTTTCGGTCGCTTGGCCAGGGAACGGGCCAGGGCTACGCGCTGACGCTGACCACCGGACAACTGATGCGGCTTGCGCTTGGCATACTGGCTCATCTGCACCAGCTTGAGCATGTCGGCCACGCGGGCGTCGATTTCAGCGTTCGGGATCTTGTCCTGCTTGAGACCGAAGGCGATGTTCTGCGCCACGGTCATGTGCGGGAACAAGGCGTAGGACTGGAACATCATGTTGATCGGACGCTCGTACGGCGGCATATCGGTGATGTCTACGCCATCGAGGAAGATCCGGCCTTCGGTCGGTCGCTCGAAACCGGCGAGCATGCGCAGCAAAGTGGATTTGCCCGATCCCGAACCGCCGAGCAGGGCGAAAATTTCGCCTTTCTTGATTTCCAGGGACACATCGTCCACGGCAATCGTCTCGTCGAACTTCTTCGTGACCCGGTCGATTTTGACCAGCACCTGCTTAGGTTGCTGGTCGCCCTCGAGGGCTTTCTTATAGGCGCCGGAGGCAACTGCCATTTACGAAACTCCCAAAAAAAAAAGAGTGCAGTTCGCTCAAGGTGAGCCAACCTGGATAGTCTGAGCCTTGAAACTATTTACCCGACTTGACCATGGTCCAGCTGCGGGTCATCAAGCGTTGAATCTTCGGTGGCAACTCGACGGACACGTAGGTCTTGTCGAGCACCTCTTGCGGTGGATAAACCGCTTCGTCGGTGCGAATGGACTGTTCCATCAGTTTGTCCGACCCCGGGTTAGGGTTGGCATAGCCGACGTAATCGCTGACCTGGGCAATCACCTCAGGCTTCAGCAAATAGTTGATGAAGGCGTGGGCCTGCTTGACGTTGGCCGAGTCCTTCGGAATCGCCAGCATGTCAAACCAGAGAGCGCCGCCTTCTTTCGGAATGGCGTAGGCGATGTTGATGCCTTTCTTGGCTTCCTGGGCACGGTTGCGGGCCTGGAAGATGTCGCCGGAGAACCCGACCGCCACGCAGATATCGCCGTTGGCCAGGTCGGTGATGTACTTGGACGAGTTGAAGTAGGTAACGTAGGGACGCACGGCCAGCAACTTGGCGGTCGCCTTCTTGTAGTCTTCCTCGTTGGTGCTGTTGGCGTTCAGGCCCATGTAGTTAAGGACTGTCGGCATCATTTCATCAGCGGAATCGAGGAACGCCACACCGCATTTGTGCAGTTTCTTGATGTTCTCGGGCTCGAACAGCACGCTCCAGGAGTCAATCTTGTCGACGCCCAGCACAGCCTTGATCTTGTCGACGTTGTAACCGATTCCGTTGGTGCCCCACAGGTACGGCACGGCGTACAGGTTGCCCGGATCGTTCTGTTCCAGGCGCTTGAGCAGCACCGGGTCGAGGTTCGAATAGTTCGGCAGCTGCGACTTGTCGAGCTTCTGGAATGCCCCGGCCTTGATCTGCTTGCCGAGGAAGTGGTTCGACGGCACGACCACGTCGTAGCCGGTACGCCCGGCGAGCAACTTGCCTTCCAGGGTTTCGTTGGAATCAAAGACGTCATAAACCGGCTTGATACCGGTCTCTTTCTGGAAGTCGGCCAGTGTCGTCTCGCCGATGTAGTCCGACCAGTTATAAATATGCACGGTGCCGGCGGCCTGAACACTGACTGCAATCGTCAGCCCGACGCCAACCAGCATGGCATTGCGCAACAAAGAAAAAATAGGCAAGTGGAGGTCCTCTAAAATTAGTTGGGCCCAAGTTGCCCCGCGTTACATGACAACCGTGGTTGCCCGGCAACAAAACCGGCGCGCAACTTACCCTCGAAAAACCGTTCCAGCAAAACTTTTATGCAGATACCTGTAGCAGCTGCCGAAGGCTGCGTTCAACTGCGAAGCGGTTGCGCTGTTGAAAACGCGGAGGCCCTTCGGACCTCAACGCAGCCTGCGGCAGCTGCTACAAGGTTTAACTACTTACTTGCCCGACTTGATCTTGGTCCAGCTGCGGGTCATTTCACGCTGGGTTGCCGCTGGCAGGTCGGCGATGGCATACAGCTTGGCCTGCACATCGGCTGGCGGGTAGATGCCTGGATCGCTGGTGATGTCTTTTTCTACCAGAGCTGTTGCAGCGGCGTTACCGTTCGGGAAGCGTACGGCGTTGGTGATAGCGGCCATGACTTCAGGCTTCTGCAGGAAGGTCATGAACTTGTAGGCGCCCTGAACGTTCTCGGCATCCTTGGGAATCGCGACCATGTCGAAGAAGCTGCCAGCGCCTTCTTTCGGAATGGCGTAGCTGACTTTGACCTTGTCACCCGCCTCTGCTGCACGGGACTTGGCCTGCTGAACGTCACCCGAGTAGCCAACCGCTACGCAGATGTTGCCGTTGGCCAGGTCCGAGATGTACTTGGAGGAGTGGAAGTAGGTGATCGAAGGACGAATCTTGAGGAACAGTTCCTCGGCTTTCTTGATGTCTTCTTTCTTCTGGCTGTCGGTTGGCAGGCCCAGGTAGTGCAGCGCGACCGGGAGCATTTCGGTCGGCGAATCGAGGAAGCTCACACCGCAACCCTTGAGCTTGGCGATGTTTTCCGGTTTGAGCAGCACGTCCCAGGAGTCGATGGTGTCGACGCCCAACGCAGCCTTGACCTTCTCCGGGTTGTAACCGATGCCGATCGAGCCCCACATGTACGGGAAGGCATGCTTGTTGCCAGGGTCACTGACCGAAACCGCCTTGAGCAGATCCTGGTTCAGGTTTTTCCAGTTAGGCAGCTTGGACTGGTCCAGCTCCTGATATACGCCGGCCTTGATCTGCTTGGCCAGGAAGTTGTTCGACGGCACGACCACGTCGTAGCCGGACTTGCCCGCCAGCAGTTTGGCTTCCAGGGTTTCGTTGCTGTCGAATACGTCGTAAACGACCTTGATTCCCGACTCTTTCTCGAAGTTCGCGATGGTGTCCGGAGCGATGTAGTCGGACCAGTTGTAGACGTGCAACACCTTGTCGTCCGCCTGAACTGCACCCGCCATCATGCCCGCGACGGACAGGGCGAGAAGTGTCTTGCCTGCAAGCTTTTTACCTAATGCCTTCATGCGTCATGCTCCAAATTTTTCTTTTTTGAACCACTTTGTTCAGCGGCCGAACCCGGGCAACTGGAACCGCGGCTAGTCTGGCAAGATCCACATCGGTCTTTCAAGGAAACGGCCACGCTTTCTGACAGTTCTGAGCGAAAGTTCCTACTTCATATGCAGAACGTTGGACCTTCGCTCAGAGCCTAGCACTTAGCCCTGCAATGCACTCAGGGTCAGGTCAAGGCACTTGCGAGCCTTGGTCACCAGTTCATCGATTTCCGCCGGTGTGATCACCAGAGGCGGAGCGATGATCATGGTGTCGCCGACTGCGCGCATGATCAGGCCATTATCGAAGCAGAACTGACGGCAGATCATGCCTACGCCCTTGCCCTCGTAACGCTTGCGAGTGGCCTTGTCCTGGACCAGTTCGATGGCCCCCAACAACCCAACCCCACGAACTTCACCCACCAGCGGGTGATCGTTCAGTTCCCGCAGACGCTTTTGCAAATACGGTGCCGTTTCTGACTTCACGCGCTCGACAATTTTTTCGTCGCGCAGGATACGGATGTTTTCCAGCCCCACAGCCGCCGCCACCGGGTGCCCGGAATAGGTGAAGCCATGGTTGAAGTCGCCGCCCTCATTGAGCACGTCTACCACTTCGTCACGCACGATCAGGCCACCCATCGGGATGTAGCCCGACGTCAGGCCCTTGGCGATGGTCATCATGTCTGGCTTGAGGCCGTAGAAATCGGTACCGAACCACTCGCCGGTACGGCCGAAACCGCAAATCACTTCGTCAGCCACGAACAGGATGTCGTACTTGGCGAGGATTTCCTTGATGCGCGGCCAGTAGGTGTCTGGCGGAATGATCACGCCGCCGGCGCCCTGGATCGGCTCGGCAATAAAGGCACCGACATTGTCGACGCCGACTTCCAGAATCTTTTCTTCCAGCTGGTTGGCCGCCCATACACCGAATTCTTCCGGGGTCATGTCGCCGCCTTCGGCGAACCAGTACGGCTGGGCAATGTGAACGATACCCGGGATCGGCAAGTCGCCCTGTTCATGCATGTACGTCATGCCACCCAGGCTCGCGCCGGCCACGGTGGAACCGTGATAGCCGTTCTTGCGGCTGATGATGACTTTCTTCTTCGGCTGGCCCTTGATCGCCCAGTAGTGACGAACCATGCGCAGCATGGTGTCGTTGCCTTCAGAGCCGGAACCGGTGAAGAACACATGGTTCATGCCTTGCGGCGCGATGTCGGAGATAGCCTTGGCCAGTTCCAGGACCGGCGGGTGCGCGGTCTGGAAGAACAGGTTGTAGTAAGGCAGCTCGCGCATCTGTTTGCTGGCGGCATCGGCCAGTTCATCGCGACCATAACCAATCGCGACACACCACAGACCGGCCATACCGTCGAGGATCTTGTTGCCTTCGCTGTCCCAGAGGTAAACGCCCTTGGCGTTGGTGATGATCCGCGGGCCTTTCTCTTTCAGCTGTTTGAAGTCGCTGAACGGAGCCAGGTGGTGATCATTGCTCAAGGTTTGCCATTCACGGGTTTGCGGATTGTTGCTGGTCATGTGAATCTCCTAAAAAATCAGGTGAAAGCGCCACCAGACAACGGTGGCGCCCGGCGTATCAGACGGCAAAGAGCAGGAATTCCCTTTCCCACGAACTGATCACGCGCTTGAAGTTTTCATGCTCGGCCCGCTTGACCGCAACGTAGCCAGTGATGAAATTTTTGCCCAGGTAACGCTCGATGATCGCGCTGTTTTCCATGCGTTCCAGCGCGTCTTCGATGGTTAGCGGCAGGCGCAGGTTGCGGCGTTCATAGCCACGCCCCACTACCGGCGCACTCGGGTTCAGGCCTTCGACCATGCCGATGTAACCGCAGAGCAGGCTCGCGGCAATCGCCAGGTACGGGTTGGCATCGGCGCCCGGCAGGCGGTTTTCCACCCGACGGTTCTGTGGCCCCGCATCCGGCACCCGCAGGCCCACCGTGCGGTTTTCTTCGCCCCACTCCACGTTCACCGGCGCCGAGGTGTCCGGCAGGAAGCGGCGGAACGAGTTGACGTTGGGGGCGAACAGCGGCAACAGCTCGGGAATGAGCTTCTGCAAGCCACCGATGTGGTGCAGGAACAGCTGGCTCATGGTCCCGTCTTCATTGGAGAAGATGTTCCTGCCGGTCTCGATGTCGATGATGCTCTGGTGCAAGTGCATGGCACTGCCCGGCTCGCCGGTCATCGGCTTGGCCATGAAGGTCGCGGCGACGTTGTGCTTGAGCGCAGCCTCGCGCATGGTGCGCTTGAACACCAGGATCTGGTCGGCCAGGGACAGGGCATCGCCGTGACGGAAGTTGATTTCCATCTGCGCCGTGCCGTCCTCGTGGATCAGCGTATCGAGGTCAAGGTCCTGCAGTTCACACCAGTCGTAGACGTCTTCGAACAGCGGATCGAACTCGTTCGCCGCTTCAATGGAGAACGACTGTCGACCGGTTTCCGGGCGACCGGAGCGGCCGATTGGCGGTTGCAGCGGGTAGTCCGGGTCGTCGCTGCGCTTGGTCAGGTAAAACTCCATTTCCGGCGCCACGATCGGCTGCCAGCCTTTGTCGGTATAGAGTTTCAGGACTCTCTTGAGCACGTTGCGTGGCGACAGCTCGATCGGGTTGCCTTGCTTGTCGTAGGTGTCGTGGATGACGATGGCGGTCGGCTCGATGGCCCACGGCACCAGGTACACCGCACTCTGGTCGGGACGGCAGATCATGTCGATGTCGGCCGGGTCGAGCAGTTCGTAATAGATGTCGTCTTCGACGTAATCGCCGGTCACGGTCTGCAACAGAACGCTTTCTGGCAGGCGCATGCCTTTTTCGGCGATGAATTTGTTGGTCGGCGAAATCTTGCCCCGGGTAATCCCGGTCAAGTCGGCGATCATGCATTCGACTTCTGTGATCTTGTGGTTTTTCAACCAATCGGTGAGCTGGTCGAGGTTGTTACTCATAAATGCCTCTAGGCTTGAGTTGTCTGACCCTTTCAAGGTCAGGCGTTGTTTGACGCATCGGCGTCGCGTTGTAGAGCGTTTGCGCGGCAGATTATCGTGTTTGCCAACACGGCTGCAGAGGCCGGGCGTGCAGAGTCGCGAGCGGTGCCCTGAACGATGGTCAGGCCGCTATTGTGAATCGGTTCTATATTGAATGGAGTAACCGTAATGGGGGTGCCATCGCGACCGTCCAGAATAACGGACGGGGACGGTTGAACCGTCAGGGACGGAAGGATCACCGGAACCGCTGAGGCCACGGAACGGACGGACGTGCCATCACTGATGTGATAAGCATGCCGACCGACCTGTCTTGAGCAGTCGGTGACGCCGATTATCGGCAGGCGAGACATGAAGCACCCCGGTATTATTGCTGTTATGGGTTTGATTCGAGCTTAGCCTTGTTCATTTTTTTACACAACACCCCCGTAAAAAATACAACACGGCCCGCTCAAGCCCGCGGCCGTCACCGCGCCAAGCGGAGTAAAAACGCCCAAAAGTGCTTCAAAAAAGCCACACGAGCGCTTTTTTAGGGCAAAAAAGGCCTCGCTTGACTTCGGCATGCCGTTCGGGTTGACTGGAATCTGAAAAGATCAATGATTGATATTTTTAACAACAAAGGTGTTGCATCATGTCGGTACCCCCGCGTGCCGTTCAGCTTAACGAAGCGAACGCGTTCCTTAAGGAACATCCTGAGGTTCTGTACGTTGACCTTCTGATTGCGGATATGAATGGTGTGGTGCGCGGCAAGCGCATCGAACGCACCAGCCTCCACAAGGTTTACGAGAAAGGCATCAACCTGCCGGCCTCTCTATTTGCTCTGGATATCAATGGCTCCACGGTGGAAAGCACCGGCCTGGGCCTGGACATCGGCGACGCCGATCGAATCTGCTATCCAATCCCCGATACCCTGTGCAACGAGCCATGGCAGAAGCGCCCGACCGCGCAACTGTTGATGACCATGCACGAACTCGAAGGTGACCCTTTCTTCGCCGACCCGCGCGAAGTGCTGCGACAAGTCGTGGCCAAGTTCGACGAGATGGGCCTGACCATCTGCGCCGCGTTCGAACTGGAGTTTTACCTGATCGACCAGGAGAACGTGAACGGTCGTCCGCAACCGCCTCGTTCGCCAGTGTCCGGCAAGCGTCCAATGTCGACCCAGGTGTACCTGATCGACGACCTCGACGAATACGTCGACTGCCTGCAAGACATCCTCGAAGGCGCGAAGGAACAGGGCATCCCGGCTGACGCCATCGTCAAGGAAAGTGCCCCGGCACAATTCGAAGTCAACCTGCACCATGTGAAAGACGCGATCAAGGCCTGCGATTACGCGGTCCTGCTCAAGCGCCTGATCAAGAACATTGCCTATGACCATGAGATGGACACCACCTTCATGGCCAAGCCTTACCCAGGCCAGGCAGGTAATGGTCTGCACGTGCACATTTCGATTCTCGACAAAGAAGGCAACAACATCTTCGCCAGCGAGGATCCCGAGCAGAACGCCGCGCTGCGACACGCGATCGGCGGTGTGCTCGAGACCCTGCCGGCGCAGATGGCGTTCCTCTGCCCGAACGTCAACTCGTACCGCCGTTTCGGCGCACAGTTCTACGTGCCGAACTCGCCGAGCTGGGGCCTGGACAACCGTACCGTGGCCGTTCGCGTACCGACCGGTGCTCCAGACTCCGTACGTATCGAACACCGCGTGGCCGGTGCCGATGCCAACCCGTACCTGCTGATGGCATCGGTGCTGGCCGGTATTCACCACGGCCTGACCACCAGGATCGAGCCGGGTGCTCCGGTCGAAGGCAACAGCTACGAGCAAAACGAGCAGAGCCTGCCGAACAACTTGCGCGATGCCCTGCGCGAGCTGGACGACAGCGAAGTCATGGCCAAGTACATCGATCCGAAATACATCGATATCTTCGTGGCCTGTAAAGAGAGCGAGCTGGAGGAGTTCGAACACTCCATCTCCGACCTCGAGTACAACTGGTACCTGCATACCGTGTAAGCGGTTGCAGTAGTGAAGAAACGCCGCCGGCCTCACAGCCTGCGGCGTTTTTTTATGGCCGCCTTCGGCGGATCGCGAGCAAGCTCGCTCCCACAGGGATCTTCTGCGAACACAACATCTGCGTTGAACACAAATCCAGTGTGGGAGCGGGCTTGCTCCGGGCGGCGTTCCGACGAAGGCGTTCGGGCAGACAACACACAACCCGACTCGTACAATGCCCGCTGCCCCGCAGGAGACTCCAATGACACGCGTAGCCACCCCCCGCAAACCCCGCGCACGCAGCCAGGCCCGGATCGATTCGATACTCGATGCGGCCCGCACGTTGTTGGCCGCCGAGGGTGTGGCCAGCCTGTCGATCTACAGCGTCGCTGAGCGCGCGGAAATTCCGCCCTCCTCGGTCTACCATTTCTTCGCCAGCGTGCCAGCGTTGCTCGAAGCCCTGACCGCCGACGTCCACGCCGCGTTCCGCGCCTGTCTGCAAGCGCCGATCGAGCATGACGCCCTGAGCGGCTGGCGCGATTTGTCGCGACTGGTGGAGCAACGCATGCTCGACATCTACGGTGAAGACGCCGCCGCCCGCCAACTCATACTGGCCCAGCACGGCCTGACCGAAGTCACCCAGGCCGACCGTCAGCACGACATCGAACTGGGCGACCTGATGCACAAACTCTTCGACCACCACTTCGAGCTGCCGAAGCTGCCGGGGGACGTCGATGTGTTTGCTTTGGCCATGGAGCTGGGCGACCGGGTGTATGCGCGCTCGGTGCAGCAGCATGGGCAGATTACGCCGCGCATGGCTGAGGAAGGGATGCGGGTGTTTGATGCCTACGTTGGATTGTATTTGCCGCCCTATCTGCCCAAGCGCAGCATTCCGGCCTGACTCTTGTGCTGGTCCCTCTGGCCTCATCGCGAGCAAGCTCGCTCCCACAAGGATCTTCAGTGAATACAGATTCTGTGAACGACAAGTAACCCTGTGGGAGCGAGCCTGCTCGCGATGGCAACACCTCGGCTGTCACTGAATCACCCGCACAAAAAACCCCGAAGGGCTCAAACCCTTCGGGGTTGTCGTTTACGCGCACGATTACAATTTGGCGATCGACACCTCCGTGGATTTCACAAACGCGATCACTTCACTGCCGACGGCCAGTTCCAGTTCTTTCACCGAGCGCGTGGTGATCACAGAAGTAACGATGCCGGAAGCGGTCTGCACGTCGATTTCCGACAGCACGTCGCCGAGGACGATTTCCTTGATGGAGCCTTTGAACTGGTTGCGAACGTTGATGGCCTTGATAGTCATGGTGTTGATTCCTGTCGTTGGGTAAGACTTGAGTTATTGAGCCCAGCGCAATTGCGTAGGCAAGGGTGAAACAGGTTCCGGTTCCGGCGGCTGGCCGGGCAGCGCCAGCACGCGATTGAGCACTTCGGTTTCCAGCGCCGCCAGCCGATGGGAACCGCGCACCCGAGGGCGCGGCAGTTCCACGTGCAGGTCGAGGCCGACTTCACCCTCTTCGATCAGGATCACCCGATCGGCAATCGCCACCGCTTCGCTGACGTCGTGGGTCACCAGCAACACGGTGAAGCCGTGCTGCTGCCAGAGCCGTTCGATCAACTGCTGCATTTCAATTCGGGTCAGGGCATCCAGCGCACCCAAGGGTTCGTCGAGCAACAGCAGGCGCGGCTGATGAATCAACGCACGAGCCAAAGCCACGCGTTGCTTCTGTCCACCGGACAGCGCGGCCGGCCACTCGTTGGCGCGGTCGGCCAGGCCCACCGCTTCCAAAGCTTCAAGTGCTTGCGGCCGCCAGTTGCCCTTGAGGCCCAGACCGACGTTGTCGATGATCTTTTTCCAAGGCAGCAAACGCGCTTCCTGGAACATCAGCCGCGTGTCTTCCCGCGCGTCACTCAATGGCGCGGCACCGGCGAGCAACTCACCGCCCGTGGGTCGATCGAGGCCGGCGAGCAATCGCAGCAAGGTACTTTTGCCGCAACCGCTTCGACCCACCACGGCGACAAACTGGCCCGCCGGAATGTGCAGATCGATCTCACGCAAGACTTGTCGCGAGCCAAAGGTTTTTTGCAGCTTGCGCACCGCCAGCGGAATCCCGCGCAGCAGGCGTGGAGGTTGCTCCGCGATCATGCCGCACCTCCCTTGGCAACCTGATACGCCGGGTGCCAGCGCAGCCACACACGTTCAAGTCCACGGGCCGCGAGGTCGGCCAGTTTGCCGAGCACCGCGTACAGCAGAATCGCCAACACCACCACGTCGGTCTGCAAAAACTCTCGGGCATTCATTGCCAGATAGCCGATGCCGGAACTGGCGGAAATGGTTTCCGCCACGATTAACGTCAGCCACATGAAACCCAGGGCGAAGCGCACGCCAACCAGAATCGAAGGCAGCGCACCTGGCAGGATCACCTGCCAGAACAGGCCGAAACCGGACAAGCCATAACTGCGCGACATCTCCACCAGCGCCGGGTCGACGTTGCGGATGCCGTGATAGGTGTTGAGGTAGATCGGGAACAACGTGCCCAGCGCCACCAGGAAAATCTTCGCCGACTCGTCGATGCCGAACCACAGGATCACCAAAGGAATCAGCGCCAGATGCGGCACGTTGCGGATCATCTGCACCGAACTGTCGAGCAAGCGTTCGCCCCACTTCGACAGGCCGGTGATGAAGCCCAGGGTCAAACCCAGGCCGCCGCCGATGGCGAACCCCAACGCGGCACGCCAGCCACTGATCGCCAGATGCGTCCAGATTTCACCGCTGCGCACCAGGCGCACGCCGGCCTCGATCACGGCGATCGGTGCCGGCAGGATCCGTGTCGACAACCAGCCCGCCGATACCGACAACTGCCACACCGCCAGCAACAATACCGGCAACGCCCAGGGCGTCAGACTGTGGATGATTTTCTTCATGACAGCGCCTCAGCTCTGGGACGCGGCTTTGGGCAGAATGTCATTGGCGACCATCTCGCCGAACGGGCTGACGTAGCCAGCACTTTTCGGCAGTTCAGGACGTTCGACATCAAGGTGCGGGAACAGCAACTCGGCCACCCGGTACGACTCTTCCAGGTGTGGGTATCCGGAAAAGATAAACGTATCGATGCCCAGGTCCGCGTACTCCTTCACGCGGGCCGCCACAGTCGGACCATCGCCCACCAGCGCCGTACCGGCACCGCCGCGCACCAGACCGACTCCGGCCCACAGGTTCGGGCTGACTTCCAGGTTGTTGCGGTTGCCGCCATGCAATGCGGCCATGCGTTGCTGACCGACCGAATCGAAACGCGCCAGCGAAGCCTGGGCACGAGCGATGGTGTCGTCGTCGAGATGGGAGATCAGCCGATCCGCAGCTTTCCAGGCCTCATCGTTGGTTTCGCGCACGATCACATGCAGGCGGATGCCGAAGCGCACGGTACGGCCAAGCTTGGCTGCTTTGGCACGGACCTGTTCGATTTTTTCCGCGACGGCGGCCGGTGGTTCACCCCAGGTCAGGACCATTTCCACCTGTTCGGCGGCCAGATCCTGTGCGGCTTCCGAGGATCCGCCAAAGTACAGCGGCGGACGCGGTTGCTGGATTGGCGGATAGAGCAGTTTCGCGCCTTTCACGCTGATGTGCTGGCCGTCGTAATCGACGGTTTCACCTTCCAGCACACGGCGCCAGATGCGGGTGAACTCCACCGAGGCCTGATAACGCTCTTCGTGGCTGAGAAACAGGCCATCACCGGCCAACTCTTCCGGATCACCGCCGGTTACCAGATTGAACAACGCCCGCCCGCCGGACAGTCGATCCAGGGTCGCGGCCTGCCGCGCCGCCACCGTCGGGGAAATGATCCCGGGGCGCAGGGCAACCAGGAACTTCAAGCGCTGGGTCACCGGGATCAGCGACGCCGCCACCAGCCACGAGTCTTCGCAGGAACGGCCGGTCGGAATCAGCACCCCGCCAAAACCCAGACGGTCAGCGGCTTGCGCGACTTGTTGCAGGTAACCATGATCGACGGCGCGTGCGCCTTCGGCGGTGCCAAGGTAATGGCCGTCGCCGTGGGTAGGCAGGAACCAGAAAATATTGAGGCTCATGGAGTGGTCTCCTTGGGGAATCGAATTATTGGGCTTTCGCAACGGCGGCCGGCGGCGTCCAGATCACGTCTTTGATGCTCAACGGTTTGAGAATCAACTTGAGCTGGTAGAAGCTATCGGCGATTTTCTGCTGCGCCGCGACCACTTCCGGGGTGAGGAACAGCGCACCGTAGCCCTGGCGTTTCACCGAGGTCAGGGTGATATCCGCCGGCAGGCCGAGCAGTGGCGACACCTGTTGAGTCACGTCCTCGGGATTGGCCCTGGACCACTCGCCAACCGCGCGCACTTCTTCCACCAGGGTCTTGATCACCTCAGGATTCTTTTGCGCGTAAGGCTTTGTCGCCAGGTAGAACTGGTGGTTGTCGACGATGCCCTGGCCATCGCGCAGGGTGCGCGCTTGCAGTTGCTGTTCGGCGGCGGCCTGGTACGGGTCCCAGATCACCCAGGCGTCGACGCTGCCTCGCTCGAACGCGGCGCGGGCATCGGCCGGCGGCAGGAAGACGGTCTGGATGTCGGTGTATTTGAGGCCGGCATCTTCCAGCGCACGCACCAGCAGGTAGTGCACGTTGGAGCCTTTGTTGAGCACGACTTTCTTGCCTTTGAGCTCGGCTACCGATTTGATCGGCGAGTCCTTCGGCACCAGGATCGCTTCGCTGTGTGGCGCTGGCGGTTCATAGGCGACGTAGAGCAGATCTGCGCCAGCCGCTTGAGCGAACACTGGCGGCGTCTCACCGGTAACGCCGAAGTCGATGGAGCCGACGTTCAGGCCTTCAAGCAGTTGCGGGCCACCGGGGAATTCAGTCCATTGCACGTCCACGCCTTGGGCGGCGAGACGTTTTTCCAGGGTGCCTTTGGCTTTGAGCAGCACCAGGGTGCCGTACTTCTGATAGCCGATGCGTAACGTCTCGGCCTGAGCTTGAGTAATGGCGCCGAAGGTGACAGCCGCAGCAAACAGAGCGACCAGACCACGACGCAAAATGACAGGGCGCATGGCGCTCTCCTTTTTGCAGTTGGGTTTTGGCTGCACCTGCTTGCCCGTTGGCGGGCGAGTAAGGCCAGTACTTCAATTTTTCGGTGAGGCTTAAATGCTCCAGCGAGCACTCAGCAAACGATCATTCAACAGGTTCGGATCGAGCGGCTCGGGCCGTCGTGCCATGGCACTGAAAAACAGCTCCAGCGATTCATTCAGCCGTTGCTCCAGCTCCGGCGCCAACTGCGCCAGGGCGCTGCCTTCGCCGTAAGCGATCTGACTGTCGACGGCGAAAATCCCTTGCAGCATTTCCTGGGCCTTCAAGGCCGACAGCACCGGTTTGAGCGCATAATCCACCGCCAGCATGTGGGCGATGCTGCCGCCAGTGGCCATCGGCAGAACCACCTTGTGGCTCAGGGCGCGTTCGGGCAGCAGATCCAGCACGACTTTCAGCGCCCCGGAAAACGATGCCTTGTAAACCGGTGTGGCGATCAACAGGCCATCGGCGTTTTCAATCTGTTGCAGCAGGTCGATCACCTTGGGGCTGTCGAAGCGTGCGTGCAGCAAGTCCTCGGCCGGGAAGTCCCGTACCTGATAACTCACCACTTCCACGCCCTGCCCTTGCAACCAACGTTGGGAGCGATCCAGCAGCACCCCGGAACGAGAGCGCTGACTGGGACTGCCACCGAGTGAGACAACCAACATTCAGACGATTCCTTGCACGGTGTTGGCGATTCGCGGCTTGCGATCTCGCTTCGATGTAGTGACCTTAACAGCTGATTTATATATCTATAAATCATATTTATTCATTTGGTTATTCGTTTAAGAGATATACAAGCTCACTTCTTCCAGGCAAAAAAACAGGCCGTCGAAACGGCCTGAAATCCCCTGCTTTGTGGATGCAAACCTTGAATCCTGCTGCGTCTGATCGGCCGCTATCGCGAGCAAGCTCGCTCCCACAGGGGGTACGCGGTCAACTGTGGGAGCGAGCTTGCTCGCGATGGCGGTATCAGCCACACCGCGAATGCCAAAGACTTACCTGTTCGGCTGCGGCGTCAGGCGCAAATACGGTTTAACCGCCCGATAGCCCTTGGGAAAGCGCTGTCTGATTTCATCCTCATCCTTGAGCGACGGCACGATCACCACCTCATCACCGTCCTGCCAATTGGCCGGTGTGGCCACCTTGTAGTTGTCGGTGAGTTGCAGCGAGTCGATCACTCGCAGGATTTCATTGAAGTTGCGGCCGGTGCTCGCCGGGTAGGTAATCGTCAGCCGGACCTTTTTGTTCGGGTCGATCACGAACAGCGAGCGTACGGTCAGGGTGTCGTTGGCGTTGGGATGGATCAGGTCGTAGAGGTCCGAGACCTTGCGGTCGGCGTCATCCAGGATCGGAAAGTTGACCACGGTGTCCTGGGTTTCGTTGATGTCCTCGATCCACTTGTGGTGCGACTCCACCGGGTCCACCGACAACGCGATGGCCTTGACTCCACGCTGGGCGAACTCATCCTTGAGCCTGGCGGTGAAGCCCAATTCAGTGGTGCACACCGGTGTGAAATCCGCCGGATGGGAAAACAGCACGCCCCAGCTATCGCCCAGCCACTGATGGAAACGGATGATGCCGGCGCTGGAGTTCTGTTCGAAATCGGGGGCGATATCGCCAAGTCTGAGACCCATGGTGCTGCTCCTTGTGAGTGCTTGATGGGTTCAACTGTGCCTGTGTTTCTTATCTATTAAAAAGAATAAATATCGCTTTATTTAGATCATAAAGAAATATTAAAGATCTGTTCACTGGACGTGCACGCACAACCCGCCGAACATCGTCCCCAAGGTTCGAGAAGGCCTTGAGTTGCTGCAAAGAGGGAAATTCAAGGCGGGATTACGGGGGTGAACCCGTCTTGGAAATGCAAAAGCCCCGCCCGGTGCAATACCGGGCGGGGCTTTTTTTGTCTCGGTTACGCGAGCGCTATTACAACAGCGGGATCGAGTAGCTGAGGATCAGGCGGTTTTCGTCCTGCGAACGCGTGTTCGGCAGGTCGGTGCGCCAGGTAGCGTTTTTCCACGTCAGACCCAGGTTTTTCAGCGGACCCTCCTGAACCACGTAAGCCACGCTCAGATCGCGCTCCCACTCGGAAGCACCGTTGGCCGCCTCCCCACCCTTGGCGTTAACGGTATCGATATTGTCGCCGTGCAGGTACACCAGACCCGCGGTCAGGCCAGGTACGCCGACCTTGGCGAAGTCGAACGCGTAGCGTGCTTGCCAGGTTTTCTCACCGGCACGGCCAAACTTCTGGATTTGCGAATCGGTGATGGTGTAGTTCGACGAACCGTCACCCTGGTTCAGCCAAGGGAAGTCGCTGCTGCCGTTGCTGACCTGGTAACCGCCACCGAAGGTATGACCGGCAACCGAATACAGGAACAGGCCGCTGTACAGGTTGTTGTCGACCTTGCCTTTACCGTTTGGCGCGTTGTAGTTGCCAGTGGTGAAGTACAGAGGGTCGTGACCGTTGGCACCATCATCAGAGCTGTTGAAATAACGGAAGTCCGACTTCAACACGCCCGGGCCGATTGCCCAGTTGTGAACCAGACCCAGGAAGTGTTGCTTGTAGAACTCTTCCAGATTGCCGTAGTAGTACTGGGCCGTCAGGTCCTTGGTGATTTTGTAGTCACCACCGGCGTAGATGAACTTGTTGCTGTCGCGGAATTTGGTGCCGCGAGTGTTCGCACCGGAAATCGACATCTGCTCGTTGTTGCTGGAGTTACGGCCTTTAACGGCTTCGATCTGACCACCGACCAGCGACAGGTCCTTGATCTCGGCGGAAGTGATCTGGCCACCCTGCCAAGTTTGCGGCAGCAGGCGGCCGTCGTTGGTCACGATCACCGGGTTTTTCGGCTGCAGGGTGCCCAGCTTCAGTTCGGTCTGGGAAACCTTGGCCTTGGCAGTCAGGCCCAGGCTGGAGAAATTATCAACCGCCTCGCCGTTGGATTTGCTCGGGAAAACCGTGCCGCCGTAAGAGGTCGCCGTGGCGCCGTTGGTGCCGCCGCCCGAATCCAGCTTGACGCCCAGCAGACCGATGGCGTCGATACCGAAGCCTACGGTGCCTTGGGTGTAACCGGAGATGAAACGCAGATCGAAGCCCTGGCCCCATTCTTCGTTTTTGTTGGCACCGGCACCGTCACGGTTATCGGTATTGATGTAGAAGTTGCGCAGCCCCAGTGTTGCCTTGCTGTCTTCGATAAAACCCGCGGCGTTTGCCTGCTGGGCCAATACCCCGACGGCCACAGCCATGGCCAAGGTGGACTTGTTCATGTTTCGCTCCTCTCGTTTCTAATTCTGATGTTCCTGGTCCCGAATCGATTGCCCGGGATCCTGAATGCATAAATTCGCGGCAAACCGTCTGAGCCGGTCGTTTGGCGGGCCGCAGGATACATGGCCTTAAAGCCAAAAAGAATTTCTTAATATTTTTTAATATCTGTTGGGAATATGACTTCCCACGACAGATCCGAGGTATCGGCGGCAAGGCCAATTCCTGTACCTGATCAATTGTCGAGGGACGAAATTGCCGAATCCGATCTCAGGGATGAGTGTCGGACAGGCGCACTTTAAGCGGGATGGTTAAAAACCAAAAAGAATAAAAAAGAAATAGCATCTTTGTTTATGGAATATAAAGTTCGACGCAAAAAAAAGCCCCGCCAACCGACGGGGCTTTTTCTTACGGTTTTTACATGAAGCTGTAGGTGTAGTTGAAGATCAGACGGGTCTGGTCTTGGTCAAGGGTGCTGGTGTTGCCACGGTAGGTACCGTGACGCAGCGTCGTGCCAAACCCTTTCAGTGCGCCCGTTTGAATCACGTAATCAATACGCGCGTCGGTCTCGTGCTCACTCAGGTCTTTACCAACACCGTTGGTAGCCTTGATGTCCTGGCCATTCAGGTAAGCAATCGAAGCTTTCAAGCCTGGCACGCCCAGGGAGGCGAAGTCATAGGAGTACTGACCGAACGTGGTGTTCTCACCGGCACGGATAAAGCTGCCAACTGTGGCGTCGGTAAACGAGTAGAAGCTGGCGCCGCCGGCACCTTCAGGATTACCGTTGCTATCGATAAGGTTGCCTTGGTTCAAGAAAACGAAGCCGCCGTCATCGTTGACACGCTGATGCCCGATCAGGAACGCGTTGCCACCCAGGGTATAGGTGAACATGGCGCTCCAGGTCTTGTTATCGACCTCACCCGGGTTCTTGGCGAAACCGTTGTTGTTGTTGAAACGGAAACCCGGATCGCCGTTCTTGCCGTCGGAGCTGCTGTCAAAATAACGGATATCGGTCTTGAACGACTGATTGGCCGCGATCGGGTAGACGTGCACCAGGCCGAGGAAGTTCTGCTTGTAGAAGTCTTCCAGGTTCGCATAGTAGTACTGCAGCAAGAGGTCTTTGGTGACCTTCCAGTCAGCACCGGCGTATTGGAATTTGTTACTGTCCTGAGTCGCGCCAGCCACAGACAGGCCAGTGGAGTTCGAGGAGGCGCGACCCGACGCGTGCTCCAGTTGACCCAAGTTGAAGGTCACATTGTCGATTTCTTTGGAGGTGATGGTGCCACCTTCAAAGGTCTGCGGCAGCACACGGCTGTCGTTCGCGATCAGGATCGGCAGGTTAGGTGCCAGAGCGCCGCCCAGGTGGGCTTCGGTCTTCGAGAAGCGCGCCTTGACGTTGCCATCCAGACGGCTCCACTCGTCGGCCGCCTCTTTGCCATCGCTAGGGAAGAAGGAGTTGCTGTTACCGGTCGGGTGATGCCCCTTGCCGCCATCCAGGTGGATACCGACGAGTGCCTGAGCATCGATACCGAAGCCGACAGTACCTTGGGTAAAACCGGACAGGTAGTCGAACTTCAGACCCTCAGCGGTTTCGCGCTGACGGTTGGCAGGAATGCTCGCACCTTCACGCATATCGGCGTCGTAATACATGGTGCGAGAGCTGATGGACGCCTTGCTGTCTTCCAGGAAACCTGCGGCGCCTGCCTGCTGCGCCAAAACCCCAACGGCCACGGCCAAAGCCAAGGTGGACTTGTTCATTGTGTAGCTCCTCTCGATTCTAATTCTTGTGTTCCTGGTCTCGAGTCGACGCCCGAAATCCTAAGATGCGCGATTAGCGCCAGAGCGTGACCCACAAGTCAATCGTAACCATGTGTGTCTACGACCATAGTCTAACCCCCGGTTTTTTGGTCCCTGCAGGGTCATGAATTCGTCATGAACCTGAAAAGAATTACCCGATTCTTTTCTAATACCGTTTAGGAATTTAGCTCCCAACTCCCCAACCACCCCAGAATAGAGGGTTTTTCTTACAAGCTAATTCCTAATCGGTATTTGTTTTTGATTTTTTAGATCGATTAGTTTCTGACGTAATTCGGAAACAAATCTTTTACCGAAAGGCGGCCCCATGACGACTAAACGCGCACTATCCGGACCAATTGTTACAGTTTGTGTATCGTTCGCATTTTCTTTCACCGCTCATGCGGCGAACCTCACCGTCGGCTATCAAACCGGCATCGACCCCAGCAAAGTCCCCCAGGCCGATGGCGTTTATGAAAAAACCATCGGCCAGCCGATCGACTGGCGGCGTTTCAATAGCGGCCCGGAAGTGGTTACGGCGATTGCCTCCGGCGATGTGCAAATCGGCAATCTCGGCTCCAGTCCGCTGGCTGCTGCCGCCTCGCGTAACCTGCCGATTGTCGCGTTCATCGTCTCGGCCCAGATCAATGCTGCCGAAGCGCTGGTGGTGCGCAACGGCAGCGGCATCGAAAATCCGCAAGATCTGATCGGAAAGACCATCGCCACACCGTTCGTTTCAACCTCCCACTACAGCCTGCTTGGCGCGTTGAAGCACTGGGGCCTGGACAGCTCGAAGGTCAAAGTGGTGAACCTGCAGCCAGCGGAAATCGCGGCAGCCTGGAAACGTGGTGATATTGATGGTGCGTTTGTCTGGTCGCCTGCCCTGGGGGAAATCCGCAAGAACGGCAAGACCTTGACCGATGCCGCGCAGGTGGGCCAATGGGGGGCGCCAACCTTTGAGGTCTGGGTGGCGCGCAAGGATTACGCCGAAAGACACCCGGAGGTCGTGGCAAAGTTCGCCAGGGTCACCCTGGATTCATTCGCCGAATACGCCGCTCATAAAGACCAATGGACCGCTGATTCGCTGCCTGTCCGGAAAATCGCCAAACTGACCGGTGCCAATGCCGCTGATGTACCGGAGCTATTGGCCGGTTCCGCATTCCCGGATGCCCGGGCGCAACAGAGCACCGCGTTGCTGGACGGCGGCACTGCCAAGGCCATTGGCGAGACGGCGAAATTCTTGAAGGAACAAGGGAAGGTCGAGACGGTGCTGCCGGATTACTCGCCGTATGTCAGCGCGAAGTTTGTCACTGATTAACAGCTGAAGGCTGCTGTGCAGCCAATCGCGAGCAAGCTCGCTCCCACAGGTCTGCGGACATCAGAGAACCCTGTGGGAGTGAGCTTGCTCGCGATGGGAGCGCCGCGATTACAGGGCTTTTTCGAAGATCTTCGAATTACGCTGATAGTTGTACAGCGACGCCCGCGCCGACGGCAGTCGGTCGACGCTGCTGGGTTCGAAACCGCGTTCGCGGAACCAGTGCGCGGTGCGGGTGGTGAGGACGAACAAGGTTTTCAAGCCCTGAGCCCGTGCGCGGTCTTCAATGCGTTCCAGCAGTTCATCGCCGCGACCGCCATGGCGGTACTCCGGATTCACCGCCAGACACGCCAGCTCACCCGCGTCCGAATCGGCGATCTGATACAGCGCCGCACAGGCGATGATCATGCCTTCGCGTTCAACCACACTGAACTGCTCGATTTCGCGTTCCAGCACCTCGCGGGAACGGCGCACCAGGATGCCCTGCTCTTCCAGCGGACTGATCAGGTCCAGCAAACCACCGACGTCTTCAATGGCCGCTTCGCGCACCACTTCGAACTGCTCCTGAGCCACCAGCGTACCGCCACCGTCGCGGGTGAACAGTTCGGTCAACAGTGCACCGTCTTCGGCGTAGCTGACGATATGGCTGCGGGCTACGCCGCCACGGCAAGCTTCGGCCGCGGCATCCAGCAATTCTGCCTGATAGTTACTGCCCAACCGTTGCAGATGCGCCGGCACTTGCTGCGGACGCAGTTCGCGCACCAGGCGCCCGTGTTCATCGATCAGGCCCAGGTCGGCGCCGAACAGCAGCAGCTTGTCCGCCCCCAGGTCGATGGCCGCACGAGTGGCGACGTCTTCGCAGGCCAGGTTGAAAATCTCCCCGGTCGGCGAGTAGCCCAGCGGCGACAGCAACACGATGGAGCGCTCGTCCAGCAGACGGTTGATGCCTTTGCGGTCGACCCGGCGCACTTCGCCGGTGTGGTGATAGTCGACGCCTTCGAGCACGCCGATCGGCCGTGCCGTCACCAGGTTGCCGCTGGCCACCCGCAAGCGTGAGCCCTGCATCGGCGACGAGGCCATGTCCATCGACAGGCGAGCCTCGATGGCAATGCGCAACTGGCCGACCGCGTCGATCACGCACTCCAGGGTCGCGGCATCGGTGATGCGCATGCCGTGGTGGTAATGCGGGGTCAGGCCACGGGCCGCGAGGCGCGCTTCGATTTGCGGCCGGGAACCGTGAACCAGCACCAGACGCACGCCCAGGCTGTGCAACAGCACCAGGTCGTGAACGATATTGCCGAAGTTCGGATGTTCAACGCCGTCGCCGGGCAGCATGACGACAAAGGTGCAATCGCGGTGGGCGTTGATGTAAGGCGAAGCGTGACGAAGCCAATTGACGTATTCGGGCATGAACCTGGGCCTGTAATAAATAGCAGCCGAAAAAAGGGCGAAACTGAAAACGCACAGCGGGCTGATGGTTATCGTCGGAACAGGCTTGGCGACACGCGCGCTCTCCTCATGAATACGGGTTTGAATACCGGCAATTTATACGGCTTGTCAGGCAAATCACAGCCCCTGTAGGAGCGAGCTTGCTCGCGATGGACTTCAACGATTACGCGACCTTTCTGAATGGACGCGTGGCCCTTGCGTTCATCGCGAGCAAGCTCGCTCCTACAGGGCCGCGGTTTGGGTCGTGGTCAGGCAATAGTGTTCGATCAGTTGCCTTAACAGATGCACCGTAGGCTGCAAACGTGACATTTCGAGGTATTCCCCCGGCTGGTGGGCGCAGGCGATATCACCCGGGCCAAGCACCAGCGTTTCACAGCCAAGGCGCTGAAGATAAGGCGCTTCGGTGCCGAACGCCACTGCTTCGGCGCCATGGCCGGTAAGCTTTTCAGCCAGCCGCACCAGTTCCGCATCCGCGGCCTGCTCGAAGGGCGGTACTTCCGGGAACAGCGGCGCGTAGTCGATCCTGACCTGATGCCGCTCGGCGATCGGGTTGAGCTTCTGCAGGATCTCGGCACGCAAGACCTTGGGGTCCATGCCGGGCAACGGCCGCAAATCGAATTCCAGCGAACACTGGCCGCAGATGCGGTTGGGGTTGTCGCCGCCATGGATGCAGCCGAAATTCATCGTTGGGGTCGGCACGCCAAACTGTGGATTGCGGAATTCGCGCTGCCACAACAAGCGCAGGCCGCGCAGTTCACCTATGGCATCGTGCATCGCTTCCAGGGCGCTGTGGCCCAGGCGCGGGTCGGAGGAGTGACCGCTCTGACCGAGGATGTCGATGCGCTCCATCATGATGCCTTTGTGCATGCGGATCGGCTTGAGCCCTGTCGGCTCACCGATCACCGCGGCGCGTCCCAACGGCCGCCCCGCTTCGGCCAGCGCGCGGGCGCCGGACATCGAACTTTCTTCGTCACACGTGGCGAGAATCAGCAACGGCTGTTTGAACGGTTGATCGAGCAGCGGTTTGACCGCTTCGATGGCCAGGGCGAAAAAACCCTTCATGTCGCAACTGCCCAGACCGACCCAACGACCGTCGACTTCGGTCAGTTTCAGCGGATCGGTCTGCCACAACGCACCGTCGAACGGTACGGTGTCACTGTGCCCGGCGAGCACCAGGCCACCGGGACCGGAACCAAAACTGGCCAGCAGGTTGAACTTGCCGGGGCTGACCTGCTGGATCTCGCAGGTAAAGCCCAGCTCACCGAGCCACATTGCCAGCAGGTCGATCACCGGGCCGTTGGTTTGATCGAGACTGGGCTGGGTACAACTGACGGACGGTGCAGCGATCAGCGCAGCGAATTGTTCTTTCATCGACGGCAATGGCATCGCTGACTCCCGGCTCCCGAATTGAAGTCCATCATAGAACCAACCGGTGACAGGAATAAACCGTCGCGGCGCGGACTAACCTTGAGTCCTGTACACTGCACGACCTTGGCAGCCACACATTCCCCCGGCTGCGCTCCCGATCCTGGATTTTCCGGCCATGCAGAAAGAAACCGAAATCAAACTCCGCGTCAGCCGCGAAACCCTCGCCGCCCTGCGCGAGCACCCGTTACTGAAAAAACGCAACAAAAGTGGCTGGGAACGCCGTGAGTTGATGAACCAGTACTTCGACACCCCCGAGCGCGACCTCGCCCAGGCCAAAGTCGCCCTGCGCCTGCGCAAGGATGGCGACGAAGTGATCCAGACCCTCAAGACCCGTGGCCAGAGCGTCGCCGGTCTGTCGGTGCGTAACGAGTACGACTGGAACCTGCCCAAAGCCAAGCTCGACCTGAAGAAACTCGACGGCGAATGCTGGCCCGAGGAACTGGCCGAACTTGACAAGAAAACCCTGAAGCCGATCTTCACCACCGACTTCGTCCGCGAACGCGCGGAAATCGCCTGGGGTCGCGGCAAGACCAAAGTGGTCATCGAAGCCGCGCTGGACCTGGGTCACGTCGTGGTCGGCAAGCAGAAAGAAGAAATCTGTGAGCTGGAACTGGAACTGCGCGAAGGCGAGCCGGCCGCATTGCTGGAACTGGCCGCCGAGCTGGCCGAGAAACTGGCCCTGATGCCGTGTGACATCAGCAAGGCCGAGCGTGGTTATCGCCTGTACGACGCCCACAGCTATTCGTTGAGCCTGCCGGCGCCGCAGATCACTGCCGAAACACCGCTGGACGACGCGTTCGCCGCGCTGAGCTGGCATTTGCTGGGCAGCAGCCAGCGTCTGGCCGAACAGTATCGCTTCAACGGTCACTGGCGCCTGTTGCTGGACTGGGTCGAAAACCTCGCGGAAATGCGCGCCCTGATCAGCAGCCTCGGCCAGGCCGCACCGCGTCAGTCGACCCACGATCTGCGTGTCGCCCTCGATGCCTTGCTGGAAGACTGGCGCCCGCTGGTCCAGGCCGGCCTGGAAGACGAAGACGTGCGCAAAGCCGCGCCGGAGCAGTTCCTCGAAGAACTCGAAGACCCGCGCTGGGGCCTGTTCTCCCTGACCACCTCACGCTGGTTGCTGGCCCGCACCTGGGCCGCCGACCGCAACACCCGCGGCAATCGCCAGGGCGCTGCGCAACTGGGCAGCTGGTTGCCACGCCTGCTGGGCGAGGAAGCCACTTCGCTGCAATTGCAGCGTTATCAGCAACAGCCGGAAGACCTGGCCGAGCAACTGCCACGCATCGAACGCATCCAGGTCTGGCTGCACCATGCGCGTAACGTGCTGGAGATTCCGGAAATGGATCGCCTGTACGGCGAGCTGAACAAACTGGCGCAACTGGCCAACGAATCGATCACCGATGAAGTCCTGGATGCGCGCAAGCAGCAGGCGATTGCGGTGTATCAGAACCGTGCCTGGAAAATGCTGTTGCGCCTGTAATACCGCCTTCGCGAGCAAGCCCGCTCCCACAGGGGATTTGTGTCGATCACAGATCCAGTGTGGGAGCGGGCTTGCTCGCGAAGAGGCCCGCACATTCACCACAAAACATCAGACCGGCAAACTCGTCGTCGACTTGATCTCAGACAACGCCACGATCGAGTTGACCTCCTGAATCCCCGGCACCATCGACAGCTTCTCGAAGAAGAAGCGCTCGTAGGCCTCGATGTCCGCCGTGACAATCCGCAGCAAGAAATCCACCGCCCCCATCAGCACGTAACACTCCAGCACCTCCGGAAAGCCGCGAATCGCCTCGGTGAATTCGGTGAAGTTCGAACGCCCGTGGGCATTGAGTTTCACCTCCGCGAAGATCTGCGTATTCAGACCGATTTTCTTGCGGTCGAGCAAAGTTACCTGGCCGCGAATGATGCCCTCCTCCTTCATCCGCTGAATCCGCCGCCAGCACGGTGATTGCGAGAGACCCACCTGCTCGGCGATCTGCGCGCTGGAGAGCGAAGCGTCCTCTTGCAGCAAGGCCAGAATCTTGCGGTCGTAACTGTCCAGTTCACTTTGCATAAAAAAACCTTTGAATGATCAATCAGTGAATTGACTGATTCTACGTTTCTGCCATTTGGTCAATCATAGAGAAGAAATACCCGGCACAGGATGTAAAAATTTCTCCAGTGATTTTGGAGCCCGACCATGCCGTATCTCGAAGCCGTGAACACCCCGTCCACCCGCGCCGATGTCTGGAACATCAGCAACACCCACTGCCGGGTTCGCTATCAAATACTGGCCGAGGCAGAACCGGACCTGCTGTGCCGCGCCCTCAACCTGTTCGCCTTGCAATTGCTCACGCCGGAACAGCTCAACGTGCAGCACCAGGATGACTGGCTGGACATCGCGATCGTCATCGACGGTTTGAGCTGGCACCGCGCGCAAGTGATTGCGGAAAAACTTCGTAACCTGATCAGCGTCTGCTCGGTGGAGCTGCAAGAAGCTGATTCTGCGTGGGCCGAAGCAGCTCAAGCGGTGGGCTGAAAAACCCCGAAACGGCTTTGTCGGGTAGTGGCCCAACAGTCGGCCGGGCCACGGCTATCCTTTGCGGACTTTCGTTCAAAAGGAGCCCGCATGTCCGTACAACTCGCCCTTCAGGACCGCTGGCTGGATCTCAATGATGTGCTGCGCGAACTGGTCGCCCAGGGCTTTATCAGCCAGGATTCGGCCGAACACGCGCTCAATACCCGGCGCCGCAACGCCGCCCATGGCCAGATGCATCCACTGGAGTTCATCGCCAGCCAACAGCTGGACGACCTCAGCCGTCCCGGCAAACCGCTGGACCTCGAAAGCCTGACCCTGTGGCTATCCCGGCAGGCCGGCCAGCCTTACCTGCGCATCGATCCATTGAAAATCAACGTCGCGGCTGTAACACCGCTGATGTCCTATGCCTTCGCCCAGCGCCACAAAATTCTCGCGGTATCGATCGACCGTGAGGCGGTGACCGTGGCCAGCGCCCAGCCCTATGTCAGCGGCTGGGAGGCCGACCTGACCCACGTGCTCAAATTGCCGGTCAAGCGCGTGGTGGCCAACCCGGCGGACATCCAGCGCTTCAGCGTCGAATTCTTCCGCCTGGCCAAGTCGGTCACCGGGGCGAACAACGCCGACTCACAGGTCAGTACCCTCGGCAATTTCGAACAGCTGCTCAACCTCGGCGCCAGCGATCAGGAGCCGGACGCCAACGACGCACACATCGTCAACATCGTCGACTGGCTGTTCCAGTACGCGTTCCAGCAACGCGCCAGCGACATCCACATCGAACCCCGGCGCGAGCAAGGCACGGTGCGCTTTCGCATCGACGGCGTGCTGCACAACGTCTATCAATTCCCGCCCCAGGTCACCATGGCCATCGTCAGTCGCCTGAAAACCCTGGGGCGCATGAACGTCGCGGAGAAACGCAAACCCCAGGACGGCCGGGTGAAAACCAAGACCCCGGACGGCGGCGAAGTCGAACTGCGCTTGTCGACATTACCCACAGCCTTCGGCGAAAAAATGGTCATGCGGATCTTCGACCCGGAAGTATTGCTCAAGGACTTCGACCAGCTTGGTTTCTCCGCCGACGACCTGCGCCGCTGGCAGGACATGACCCGCCAGCCCCACGGCATCATTCTCGTCACCGGGCCGACGGGTTCGGGCAAGACCACTACCCTCTACACCACCCTGAAAAAACTGGCGACACCGGAGGTCAACCTCTGCACCATCGAAGACCCGATTGAAATGATCGAGCCGGCGTTCAACCAGATGCAGGTCCAGCACAACATCGACCTGACCTTCGCCGCCGGTGTGCGCGCGCTGATGCGGCAAGACCCGGACATCATCATGATCGGCGAGATCCGCGACCTCGAAACCGCGGAGATGGCGATCCAGGCTGCGCTTACCGGGCACCTGGTGCTGTCGACTCTGCACACCAACGATGCACCCAGTGCCATCAGCCGCCTGCTGGAGCTCGGCGTGCCGCACTACCTGATCAAGGCCACGGTGCTCGGCGTCATGGCCCAGCGACTGGTGCGAACCCTGTGCCCGCACTGCAAGGCACCGCTGACGCTGGGCGAAGACGACTGGCAAACCCTGACCCGTCCCTGGCAAGCACCGTTGCCGGCCAATGCCCAGCGTGCCACCGGTTGCGTGGAATGCCGCGACACCGGTTATCACGGTCGTGCCGGGGTCTACGAAATCATGCAGCTCAGCGACAGCATCAAAGCGCTGATCAGTCCCGACACCGATCTGCTGGCCGTGCGGCGGCAGGCATTCAAGGAAGGCATGCGCAGCCTGCGGCTGTCAGGAGCGCAAAAGGTCGCCGCCGGGATGACGACCATCGAGGAGGTTCTGCGAGTGACACCCCAGAGCGAGCAGAACTGAACCCCCGCTGTTCTATCCGGGACCGCTACACTCCAGCGAATGCAACTCCACACATCAACAAGGAATCGTTATGCAGATCGGTAGCGTGCTTTTGCTTTTTATCGGCCTGGTGGCCGCCATTCTGTTCATGGGTATCAAGGCCGTGCCCCAGGGCTTTGAATGGACCGTCGAGCGTTTCGGGCGCTACACCAACACGCTCAAGCCGGGGCTGAACGTCATCGTTCCGGTCATGGACCGCATCGGCCGCAAGATGAATGTGATGGAAAGCGTGCTGGATATTCCGCCGCAGGAAGTCATCACCGCCGACAACGCCACGGTGCAAATCGACGCGGTGTGTTTCTTCCAGGTGGTCAACACGGCCCAGGCGGCCTACGAGGTCAACAACCTCGAACACGCCATCCGCAACCTGCTGCAAACCAACATCCGTACGGTGCTCGGCTCGATGGAGCTCGACGCCATGCTCAGCCAGCGTGACGGGATCAACGAAAAACTGCTGCGCACCGTCGATGAAGCGACCGCGCCGTGGGGCATCAAGATCACCCGGATCGAGATCAAGGACATCAGCCCACCCGCCGACCTGATGGCGGCGATGTCGGGGCAGATGAAAGCCGAACGGATCAAGCGCGCACAGATCCTCGAAGCCGAAGGCCTGCGCGCCGCAGCGATCCTGACTGCCGAAGGCAAGAAGCAAGCGCAGATCCTCGAAGCCGAAGGCAGTCGTCAGGCCGCATTCCTGGAAGCCGAAGCCCGCGAGCGGCAAGCCGCGGCAGAAGCCCAGGCCACCAAAGTGGTGTCCGAAGCCATCGCCAGTGGCAACGTGCAAGCGGTCAACTACTTCGTGGCGCAGAAGTACATCGATGCGCTGGGCAAGTTGTCTTCGGCCAACAACAGCAAAGTGATCCTGATGCCGCTGGAGGCCAGTTCAATGATCGGCTCGGTGGGTGGCATTGGCGAAATCATCAAGGCCACTTTCGACAACAAGAAAGCCTGAGGCGCGCCATGTGGGCATTTTTGCAGCATCTTTCGTTCTGGGACTGGTTAGCGCTGGGCACGGTGCTGTTGATTCTTGAAGTGTTCGGCGCCGGCGGCTACCTGTTGTGGATCGGCATGGCGGCGGCAGCCGTGGGCGTCCTGACCTTCCTCTTGCCGGACCTGTCCTGGGAGTGGCAGTTTCTGTTGTTCGGCCTGCTGTCGATCGCCACCGCGTTGTACTGGTGGCGGCGTCAGCGCACGGCGACGCGTCCGAGCGATCAGCCACACCTGAATCTGCGTGGCCAGGAATTGATCGGCAAAACCTTCGTGGTGTATGAAGCGATTGTCGACGGTCGCGGCAAAATCAAGGTGGCCGACGGCGTGTGGATGGCCCGCGGGCCGGACACCGCCACTGGCAGCCGCGTGCGGGTGGTCGGCCAGCAAGGCGTGATCCTGCTGGTCGAAGCGGCGGAATAGGCAGCCATGGAACTCGATTGGGGGTTGGCAATCCAAGGGCGTAGTTAACCCAGTGGAGTCACCCTTTCATGCGTTTCAAGCTTGCTGTCGCTACCGTCGCTCTGTTGTCCCTGCCTGTCGGCTCGGCGATGGCCGATACTTTTTGGCGTAACGTTCTTACATCCGGCGCCACCACCGGTTCGAGCTATCTGACTTCCAAGGATCACAAGCTGATCGTCGCGGCCCAGGACGACGCCAGCAGCTTCGTCGCCAGTGACGGCGGCATCCGCGGTCCGTACCTGGAAGCGGCCATGCAGAAAGTCCGCGCCAACAACCCTGGCCTGCAAGCCACGGACATGGAACTGGCGAACGCGATCCTGGCGAAGAATGCCGTAGCTTCGGAATAACAATCGCGAACACCAAAATGCCGCTCACATGAGCGGCATTTTTTTGCCTTTTTCTTCCACAAATCCCATGTTCACTCCTACCCCTTTAGGAGCGAGCCTGCTCGCGCTTGCGGGGGATCAGTGAAATCTTCAGTCACTGTCACACCGCAATCGCGAGCAGGCTCGCTCCCACATGGGTTATGCGTTGCCTGGAAGATCAGCGGTAATCATCCACCGGCACACACGCACAAAACAGGTTCCGGTCCCCATACACATTGTCTACCCGGTTCACCACCGGCCAGTATTTGTGAGCCTTGGTGTGTGCGTCCGGTGTAACCGCTTGCTCGATGCTGTACGGCCGCTCCCACACGCCGGTGATATCGGCCAACGTATGCGGTGCACCTTTCAACGGGTTTTCTTCAGCTGGCCAATTACCGTTTTGCACCTCGTTGATTTCCGCGCGGATGCTCAGCATCGCCCCGATGAACCGGTCCAGTTCCGCCTTCGATTCACTTTCGGTCGGTTCGACCATCAGCGTCCCCGGCACGGGAAACGACATGGTCGGGGCATGGAAGCCGTAATCCATCAGGCGCTTGGCCACGTCCTCTTCGGTAATGCCAGTCAACGCCTTGAGCGGTCGCAGGTCGAGGATGCATTCGTGGGCCACCCGCTCGTTGCGCCCGGTATAAAGAACCGGGAAAGCACCGGACAAATGCCGCGCCAGGTAATTCGCGGCCAGGATCGCCACTTCGCTGGCGTCCGCCAGTTGCGGCCCCATCATCGCGATGTACATCCAGCTGATCGGCAAAATGCTTGCGCTGCCCCAGGGCGCTGCGCTGACGGCGCCATTTTGCGGATGCGGCCCGTCGATCGGTACCACCGGATGGTTGGCCACGAACGGCGCCAGATGCGCCCGAACACCAATCGGCCCCATGCCCGGCCCACCGCCACCATGGGGAATGCAGAAGGTCTTGTGCAGGTTCATGTGCGAGACATCGGCGCCAATATCGGCCGGCCGCGCCAGCCCGACCTGAGCGTTGAGGTTGGCGCCATCCATGTACACCTGACCGCCGTGCTGGTGGATCACTTCACAGATTTCGCTGATGCCTTCCTCATACACCCCATGGGTCGAAGGATAGGTCGCCATCAGGCAGGCGAGCTTGTCTGCGGCCTGCGCTGCTTTTTCCTTGAGATCGTCCAGGTCGACGTTGCCCGCCTCGTCACACTCGACGATCACCACACGCATCCCGGCCATCTGCGCCGATGCGGGATTGGTGCCATGAGCCGACGAAGGAATCAGGCAAATATCGCGGCCGCCCTGTTGCCGGCTCTCATGGTATTTGCGGATCGCCAGCAACCCGGCGTATTCGCCCTGGGCACCGGAGTTGGGTTGCATGCAGATCGCGTCGAAACCGGTGATCGCGCACAACCAGCGCTCCAGTTCTTCGATCATCAGCCCATAACCGGCGGCCTGCTCTTTGGGCACGAACGGATGCAGATTGGCGAACTGGGGCCAGGTAATCGGGATCATCTCGCTGGTGGCGTTGAGCTTCATGGTGCAGGAGCCCAGCGGGATCATCGATTGATTGAGCGCCAGGTCCTTGTTTTCCAGTTGCTTGAGGTAGCGCAGCATCTCGGTTTCGCTGTGATGGGCGCTGAACACGGGATGGCGCAGATAAGGCGAAGTTCGCGCCAGCCCTTCGGGAATTCCACCAGGCAAGACTTCGGCATCCAGGTCCTCGATACTGAGCCCGTGATCGGCCCCCAGAAACACGTCGAACAACTTCGCCACGGTAGCTTCGTCGCAGGCCTCGTCGAGGCTCAAGCCCAGTTGGCCGCGCCCGAGAATCCGCAGGTTGATCTGCGCGGCCCGGGCACTTTCGATGATGGCGGTCTGGGTTCCGCCGACTTCCAGCGTCAGGGTGTCGAAGAAGTGCCGGTTGACCCGGGTGATACCGTTTCGCTCGAGCCCGGCGGCGAGGATGCAGGTCAGCCGATGAACCCGCTGGGCGATCCGCTTGAGTCCTTCCGGGCCGTGGTAGACCGCATAGAAACTGGCGATATTGGCCAGCAGCACCTGGGCCGTGCAGATATTGGAGTTGGCCTTCTCCCGGCGGATATGTTGCTCGCGGGTTTGCAGGGCCATGCGCAGGGCGATGTTGCCCCGTGCATCTTTCGAAACCCCGATGATCCGCCCGGGAATCGCTCGCTTGTATTCATCGCGACTGGCAAAAAATGCCGCGTGAGGCCCGCCGTAGCCCATGGGCACGCCAAATCGCTGGGACGAGCCGAACACCACATCGGCGCCCAGTTCACCCGGCGGGGTCAGCAACAGCAGGCTCAGCAAATCCGTGGCGACACAGGCCAGGGCCTGTTGCGCGTGCAGGTGATCAATCAGCGGCCGCAAGTCATGGATTTCACCGTGGGTGTCAGGGTACTGCAGCAGCGCACCGAACACCTGGTGCTGCTTCAGGTTATCCACAGCATCGACGATCAGCTCGAAGCCGAAACCTTCAGCACGGGTCTGCACCACGGAAATGGTTTGCGGATGGCAGTTTTCGTCGACAAAGAACAGGTTGCTTTTGGACTTGGCGACCCGCTTGGCCAGGGCCATGGCTTCCGCCGCGGCGGTGGCTTCATCGAGCAGCGAGGCATTGGCCAGTTCCAGGCCGGTCAGGTCGATGGTCAGTTGCTGGAAGTTCAGCAGCGCCTCGAGCCGCCCTTGGGCGATCTCTGGCTGATAAGGTGTGTAAGCGGTGTACCAGCCGGGATTTTCCAGCACGTTACGCAGAATGACCGCCGGTGTGAGGGTGCCGTGGTAGCCCATGCCGATCAGGCTGGTCCAGACCTGATTCTGCTCGGCATAACCGCGCAGCTTGGCCAGCGCGGCCTCTTCATCGAGTGCCGGGGGCAGGTCCAGCGCCCGGTTGAGGCGAATGCCCGGGGGCACGGTTTGCTCGATCAATTCGACCCGGCTGCCAAGACCGAGGCTGTCGAGCATCGCCTGTTGCTCGGCGGTATCGGGTCCGAGGTGGCGGCGAAGAAAGGCATTGGGGTCGCGTAATTGGCTCAGGGACGGCAACTGGGACATGACGGGCTCTCTCTTGACTGGCGCTCAGCGTCGATGCAACACGGTCAAACCAGCATAGCAGTCGATATCCGCGTGGATGATGTGGCGCCTTCGACCAATCCCGATCATCATGCTCGACGCCTACCTAATGTCCGCTGATCGGTGACTGTATCCATGAGCCAACTGCCTTTCCTGCCGTTTTCCAAACCCACTATCGATGAAGCCACGATTGCCAGCGTCGGTGACGTATTGCGCTCTGGCTGGATTACCAGCGGCCCAAAGGTCCAGGCCTTCGAAGCGCAACTCTCCGAATATTTTGGCGGGCGCCCGGTGCGCACCTTCAATTCCGGCACCTGCACCATGGAAATCGCCTTGCGTATTGCCGGGGTCGGGCCGGGCGATGAAGTGATCACCACGCCGATTTCCTGGGTGGCCACCGCCAACGTCATCCTGGAAGTCGGCGCCACCCCGGTGTTTGCCGACATCGACCCGGTGACCCGCAATATCGATCTCGATCAACTGGAAGCGGCGATTACCCCCCGCACCAAAGCCATTATCCCGGTGTACCTCGCCGGGTTGCCCGTGGACATGACGCGTTTGTACGCCCTGGCGCAAAAGCACGGCCTGCGGATTGTCGAAGATGCGGCCCAGGCATTGGGCTCCAGCTGGAATGGCCAGCGCATTGGCTCGACCGGTGATTTCGTGTCCTTCAGTTTCCAGGCGAACAAAAACGTCACCTCATCCGAGGGCGGTTGCCTGGTGCTGAACACGGCCGAAGAAGTACGACTGGCGGAGAAATACCGGCTGCAGGGCGTTACCCGCAACGGCTTCGATGGCCTGGACGTCGACGTGCTGGGTGGCAAATTCAACATGACCGACGTCGCGGCGGCCATTGGCCTTGGGCAATTTGCTCATATCGAAGCCATTACCGCTCATCGCCGTGACCTGGCCCGACACTATTTCGCCTGCTTTGGCGAGGATTTCGAAGCGCAATACGGGGCGCAATTGCCTCCGGCGGATTTCACCCAAAGCAACTGGCATTTGTTCCAGCTGGTACTACCGGAACGCAAAGATGGCAAACCGGCACGGGCGACTTTCATGGAGCAGATGCAGGCATTGGGTGTCGGGATCGGCTATCACTACCCGCCGATTCACCTGTTGAGCCTTTACCGCGAGCGCGGTTTCAAGGAGGGCATGTTCCCGGTCGCTGAGCGGGTCGGCCGGCTGATTGTCTCGCTGCCGATGTTCACGGCGATGAGCAAAGCGGATGTCGAACGTTCGGTGGCTGCCGTGAAAGCGGTTTTGCGCGACGCCTGAACCTGCAATGAAAAAGCCCCGACGGATCGGGGCTTTGGGAGGTAACGCCAGGCTTACTCGCCGATGGCAGCCTTGTAGCCGGCGGCATCCAGCAGCTTTTCCAGATCGGCGGTGTTGCTTGGCTTGAGTTTGAAGATCCACGCGCCGTACGGGTCGCTGTTGAGCAGTTCCGGCGAAGCGCTCAGGTCTTCGTTGACCGCGATCACCTCACCGGCAATCGGGGAGTAGATATCAGAAGCGGCCTTGACCGATTCAACGACACCAGCCTGATCTTCAGCGGCAAACACATTGCCGACTTCAGTCAGCTCGACAAACACCACATCACCCAGCGCTTCCTGCGCGTGATCGCTGATGCCCACGGTGACGGTGCCATCGGCTTCCAGACGTGCCCATTCGTGACTTTCGGCAAAACGCAGGTCGGCAGGGATATCGCTCATGTTCTGTGTCCTCAGGAATATGGTCGGCGGGCATGCCCGCCAGAAAAGGTTAGATCAAGGTTTTGCCGTGGCGTACGAAGGTCGGTTTGACCACCCGAACCGGGTACCACTTGCCACGGATTTCCACTTCAGCGCGGTCGGCAGTTGCCATCGGCACGCGCGCCAGTGCAATCGACTTGCTTAGCGTAGGAGAGAAACTACCACTGGTGATCTCCCCTTCGCCAACATTGGCGATGCGGACCACCTGATGAGCGCGCAAAACCCCGCGTTCCTCAAGGACCAGACCGACCAGTTTGTGCTGTACGCCGGCAGCCTGCTCGGTTTCCAGCGCCTTGCGCCCGATGAACTGCCGGGTGGCAGGTGCCCAGGCAATGCTCCAGGCCATATTGGAGGCCAGCGGTGAAACATCCTGCTGGATGTCCTGGCCGTAAAGGTTCATGCCGGCTTCGACCCGCAAGGTATCCCGCGCGCCAAGGCCGATAGGAGAAATCCCGGCACCGACCAGATCGTTGAAAAAGCCTGGCGCCTGATCGGCCGGCAGAATGATTTCCAGGCCGTCTTCGCCGGTATAACCGGTGCGCGCGATGAACCAGTCACCGTCGGACAGGCCTTCGAAAGGCTTGAGAAGCTGAATCAGGTTGCCGCGGGACTGGGTGACCAGTTCGGCAATTTTTTGCCGGGCGTGAGGGCCCTGGATGGCCAGCATCGCCAACTCGGAACGTTCGCGAAGTTGCACGTCGAAACCGTCGAGACGGGCTTGCATCCAGGCCAAGTCCTGATCGCGGGTGGAGGCATTGACCACCAGGCGATAACCCTCATCGAGACGGTAGACGATCATATCGTCGACGATCCCACCCTGCTCGTTGAGCATGGCGCTGTACAACGCACGGCCAGGGCTGTGCAGGCGTTCGACGTCATTGGCCAGCAAATGCTGAAGCCAGGCTTTGGCCTGGGAGCCACAGACGTCGATTACGGTCATGTGGGACACATCAAAGACACCGCAATCGCGGCGCACCTGGTGGTGTTCCTCGACCTGCGATCCATAATGCAGAGGCATGTCCCAACCGCCAAAATCGACCATCTTCGCGCCGAGTGCGAGATGAAGGTCATACAGAGGCGTACGCTGTCCCATGGGTTTCTCCTTCCGGGCGTGGCGAAGGTGCGGACAAGCGCTGCACGGACTGAAGGCCTTGAAACAAAGGGCCTTTAGCCGATTTCAGCCACTTGGTCTGTCAGACGGACCGCACCGAATGCCGCGCATTGTAGCCGCAAGGTGTAGGACTGACACCTAGCTGTTTCGATGTGCCGAGCGCCGGATCAATCCGATGACCGGCAACAGCCCGACCAGCACCAGGGTCAATGCCGGCAAAGACGCCCTCGCCCATTCGCCTTCGCTGGTCATTTCAAAGATCCGCACCGCCAGTGTGTCCCAGCCAAACGGGCGCATCAGCAGGGTTGCGGGCATTTCCTTGAGCACGTCGACGAACACCAGCAGCGCAGCGCTCAACGTGCCGGGCAACAACAATGGTAGATACACTTTGAAAAACAGTCGTGGCCCACTGACGCCCAGGCTACGTGCCGCTTCGGGCAAAGATGGCCGTATACGCGCCAGGCTGTTTTCCAGTGGCCCGTAGGCCACGGCGATAAAGCGCACCAGATACGCCAGCAGCAACGCCGCCAGACTACCGAGCAGCAGCGGTTTGCCCGCGCCTCCGAGCCAGCTCGAGAGCGGGATGACCAGTTCACGATCCAGGTAACTGAACGCCAGCATGATCGACACCGCCAGCACCGAGCCCGGCAAGGCGTAACCCAGGTTGGCCAGACTGACCCCGGAGCGAATGACGCGGGTTGGCGCCAGTCGTCGGGCAAACGCCAGTAACAAGGCGACGCTGACGGTGATCAACGCCGCCATCGCCCCCAGGTACAAGGTATGAGCGATCAGCCCGGCGTAACGCTCATCAAGATCGAAACGCCCACGCTGCCAGAACCACACCATCAGTTGCAGCATTGGAATGACAAAGGCGCAGGCAAATACCAGTCCGCACCATGTCATGGCTGCCAGCGCCTTGACGCCTCGCAGGTGATACAGCGCCTTGACCCGTGGTCGCTCGTTACTCGCCCGGTTGGCTCCGCGAGCACGCCGTTCTCCGTACAACACGAGCATCACCACCAGCAGCAACAGGCTGGCCAGTTGCGCAGCGGAGGACAAGCTGAAAAAACCGTACCAGGTCTTGTAGATGGCCGTGGTGAAGGTATCGAAATTGAACACCGACACTGCGCCGAAATCTGCCAGGGTTTCCATCAGCGCCAATGCCACGCCCGCACCAATGGCTGGCCGCGCCATGGGCAGAGCCACCCGCCAGAACGCTTGCCAGGGCGATTGGCCAAGGACCCGCGCCGCTTCCATCAGGCCTTTGCCCTGAGCCAGGAATGCAGTGCGGGCCAACAGGTACACATAGGGATAGAAAACCAGCACCAGCACCACAATCACCCCGCCCGTGGAGCGCACGCGCGGCAGCCGCAGACCACTACCGAACCACTCGCGCAGCAGGGTTTGCACGGGGCCGGCGAAATCCAGCAGGCCGACAAACACGAACGCCAGCACATAGGCTGGAATCGCGAAGGGCAGCATCAATGCCCAGTCCAGCCAGCGCCTGCCGGGGAATTCACAGAGACTGGTCAGCCAGGCGAGGCTGACACCCAGCAGGGTGACACCCGCACCGACACCGAGCACCAGCGTCAGCGTGTTGCCCAGCAGGCGCGGCATCTGTGTGTCCCACAGGTGGGACCAGATCTGAGCGTCGATGGTTTGCCAGGAAAGCAGCAGGACGCTCAGGGGCAACAGGACCAGCGCAGCAATGGCGAAGACGACTGGATACCAGCGGCGTTGGGCGGGGTGGGCCACAGGCTTGGTTCTCTACTATTAATGGGTGAGATCGACACTGCAGGAGCGAGCTTGCTCGCGAAAAACGTCAACGATAACGCGGGGAGCCTGACGGTCCGCGGTGCCCTGACGTTCATCGCGAGCAAGCTCGCTCCTACAGAGTCAAAAGCACGGGGCACTCAAACAAAACGCCCCGCATAGGCGGGGCGCAGTATAACGGTCGACTCAGTTCCAGCCCGCCCGATCCATCATGCGGATTGCTTCAGCCTGGCGCTTGCCGGCAATTTCCACCGGCAAGGTATCGGCAATGAACTTGCCCCAGGCCGCCACTTCCTCAGAAGGTGCCACCGCCGGGTTGGCCGGGAACTCCTGGTTCACGTCGGCAAAAATTTTCTGCGCTTCAGGCGTGGTCATCCACTCGACCAGGGCCTTGGCCGCTTCCGGGTGCGGCGCGTGCTGGGTCAGGCCGATACCCGACAGGTTGACGTGTACACCACGGTCAGCCTGGTTCGGCCAGAACAGTTTCACCGGCAGGTCTGGCTTCTGCTTGTGCAGGCGGCCGTAGTAGTAGGTGTTGACGATACCGACGTCGCACTGGCCGGCATTGATCGCCTCCAGCACGGCGGTGTCGTCGGAAAACACGTCCGTGGACAGGTTCTTGACCCAGCCCTTGAGGATTTCCTCGGTCTTCTCGGCGCCGTGCACTTCGATCATGGTCGCGGTCAGGGACTGGTTATAGACCTTCTTCGCCGTGCGCAGGCACAGGCGGCCTTCCCATTGCTTGTCGGCCAGCGCTTCGTAGGTGGTCAGTTCACCCGGCTTCACCCGATCAGTGGAGTAGGCAATGGTCCGCGCCCGCAGGCTCAGGCCGGTCCAGGCATGAGAGGCTGCCCGGTATTGCAGCGGGATGTTGGCGTCGATGGTTTTCGAGGTGAACGGCTGGAGGATGCCCATCTGCTCGGCTTGCCAGAGGTTGCCGGCATCGACGGTGAGCAGCAGGTCGGCCGGCGTATTCGCGCCCTCGGCCTTGAGCCGCTGCATCAGTGGTGCTTCCTTGTCGGTGATGAACTTCACCTTCACGCCGGTCTTGGCGGTGTAGGCATCGAATACTGGCTTGATCAGCTCGTCGATACGCGAGGAGTAGACCACCACCTCGTCAGCGGCCTGGGCGGCGGTGCTGCCGATCAGGGTCAAGGCCAGTGCTGTCAGTAGACGCTTCGGTGCCAACATGGGAGCGGTCTCTCGATTGAAAAATGAGGCCAAATGATAAGGACTCACATTTGCCTTCTCAATCGAAGCTGGCTGTGGAGGAGTTACCGGATGTTGCACAGGCAGAAATTGGGGTGAATGTACCGCCGCCATCGCGAGCAGGCTCGCTCCCACAAGGATTTGTGGTGAACACAAAACTCCTGAACTCTGGAGATCCCCTGTGGGAGCGAGCCTGCTCGCGATGAGGCCGGCAGCCTCAACGAAAATCTCAAGGCTTGGCGAGTGCCGGCAAATCCCCGGTCAACCCCAGCGCCTCACGCACAAACAACGCCTTGGCCTCAGGCATCTTCTCAACCATTTTCAACCCGGTATTACGCAACCAGCGCACCGGTAACGGGTCCGCCTGGAACAACCGCTCAAAGCCTTCCATCGCCGCCATCAGCGCCAGATTGTGGGGCATGCGCCGACGCTCGTAACGGCTGAGGACTTTCACATCCGCCAGGCGTTCGCCACGGGTTGCCGCTTGCAGCAACACTTCGGCCAGCACGGCGGCATCGAGGAATCCGAGATTCACCCCCTGCCCGGCCAACGGGTGAATGGTGTGGGCGGCGTCGCCGATCAATGCCAGGCCTTCAGCCACATAACGCTTGGCATGCCGCTGGCGCAGGGGCACACACAGGCGCGGGTCGCAGCTGAGCACTTCACCGAGTCGCCCCTCGAAGGCGCGCTCCAGTTCCTTGCAGAAACCCTGGTCATCCATCGCCATCAGTCGTTCGGCTTCGCCGGGCGTGGTCGACCAGACGATCGAACACCAATCCTGTTGGCCGTCGCGCTCCAGCGGCAGAAACGCCAACGGACCGTTGTCGGTGAAGCGCTGCCAGGCCGTCATTTGATGCGGCTTGGCGCAACGCACGCTGGTGACGATGGCATGGTGCAGATAATCCCATTCGCGGGTCGCGACCCCGGCCAGGCGCCGCACGGCCGAGTTGGCGCCATCCGCCGCGATCACCAGCGGTGCACGCAAGGTTCGGCCATCGGCCAGGGTCAGCAGCCAGTCATCGCCGGAGTGGCGCATCTGTTCAAGCCGCGCATTGGCCAGCATTCCCAGGTCGCAGTCGTGCAAGCGGTCAAGCAAGGCATCCTGGACCACACGGTTTTCGACAATATGCCCCAGCACCTCGGCATGCACGCTGGTCGCCGAGAAGTGGATTTGCCCGGTGCCGCTGCCATCCCAGACCTGCATGTCGGTGTAGGGGCTGCTGCGCCGCCCGGCGATGCCGTCCCAGACGCCAAGGCGTTCGAGAATCCGCTGGCTGGCGGCCGACAAGGCACTCACCCGGGGTTCAAACGCGGCCTGAGCGTTGAAGGGTTTGACGCTCATGGGGCTGCCGTCCAGCAGCAGGACTTCCAGTCCGCTGTCCTGCAACGCCAGCGCCAGGGCGCTGCCGACCATTCCGGCCCCGACAATCAGCAGATCTGCGCGCATTTCCATGCTTTAAGCCTGTCTCTCTTGCGGCTTGAGCCGCACGTAAAGGGTTTTCCCGACCCGCGCCAAGGTGGCCGGCGCCGTCATGAATGTAGACCTGCAATTGCGGCAGGTATTTTTATCAATCGCGCCTTGCCGAATCGGCAGATCAACCAGTTACACATCTGGACGGGTACCCAGCCCCATCGCCTGCCGGGCAAACCAGCGTTTGGCCGGTGGCAACAGATCGAGGCCAAGCAAGCCGATGTTGCGCCCCAGGGACACCAGCGGTTGGGTACTGCCGAACAGGCGCGTGACCTGATCGGAGAAGCCCACGGTGAGGTTCTGATCGAGACGCTGGTGTTCGCGATAGGCTTGCAACGTGGCGAAGTCGCCCAAGGGCTTTTCGCTGGCGAGCAAGGCATCGGCCAGGGCCTGGGCATCGCGCAGAGACAGGTTGAACCCCTGGCCCGCAATTGGATGCAGGCTGTGTGCAGCGTTGCCGAGGACCGCCAGATGCGGACGTACCTGTTCTTCGGCCTCGACCAGCGTCAGCGGATACAGATGCCGCGCACCCACCTGTTTCAATGAGCCGAGGCGATAACCGAACACACCCTGCAACTCGCTGAGGAAGCTGCGCTCATCAAGGGCCGCCAGGCGTTGCGCGTCCATGCCCAGGCGGGTCCAGACCAGTGCGCAACGGTTCTCCGGCAGCGGCAGCAACGCCATCGGGCCTTCGTCGGTGAAACGTTCGAAGGCCATGCCGTTGTGAGATTCACTTGGGGTGATGTTGGCGATCAGCGCGCTCTGGTTGTACGGACGCTTGCGGATGCCGATCCCCAGTTGCTCGCGCAGGCCGGAACGACCGCCATCGGCGAGTACCGCGAGGTCGCATTCCAGAGTGGTTTCGTCATTGAGGGTCAGGCGATAGCCATCGGTCAGCGGCTCCATGCGGGTGACTTCCGCCGGGCAGCGCCAACTGATCACATCCTTGTCCAGGCCTTGCCACAGGCACTGGCCGAGCCAGGCGTTTTCAACGACATAACCCAGCGCTGGAACACCCTCTTCCATCGCCGACAATCGGGCGGTGGAGAAGCGCCCACGGTCGGAAACATGAATCTGCTTGATCGGCTCGGCGCGGCGGGAGACTTCCTGCCAGATGCCCAACCGTTGATAAATCTGCCGCGAGCCAAAGGACAACGCCGAAGAACGGGCATCGTAACTCGGTTGCCAGGTGTCGCCAGGGGCGAACGGCTCGATCAACACGATCTTCCAGCCTCGGGCCTTGGCCCCGGCCTGCAAGGCCAGCGCCAGGCTCGCACCGACCAGCCCGCCACCGATGATTGCCAGATTGACTCGAGTCATGCCGCTTGTGTCCGTGCTTGCGCCATCAAGGCCTCGATCTCGGCGACGGTTTTCGGCACGCCGCCCGTCAATATTTCACAGCCGGTTTTGGTAACCACAACATCGTCCTCGATGCGCACGCCAATGCCGCGCCATTTCTTCGCCACGTTGAGGTTGTCCGGGGCGATATAGATCCCCGGCTCCACGGTCAGCGCCATGCCGACCTCCAGCACGCGCCACTCGCCGCCGACCTTGTATTCGCCGACGTCATGCACATCCATGCCCAGCCAGTGACCGGCACGGTGCATGTAAAACGCCTTGTAGGCTTCACTGGCGATCAGTTCGTCTATGTCACCCTGGAGCAGCCCCAGCTTGACCAGCCCGGCGGTAATGACCCTGACCGTCGCTTCGTGCGCCTGATTCCAGTGTTTGTTCGGCCCGATCTCGGCGAACGCCGCTTCCTGGGAAGCCAGCACCAATTCGTAAATCGCTTTCTGTTCGGCGGAATACTTGCCGCTGACCGGAAAGGTCCGGGTGATGTCGCTGGCGTAACAGTCGATCTCGCAACCGGCGTCGATCAGCACCAGATCACCGTCCTTGAGCACCGCATCATTCTGCTGGTAGTGCAGGATGCAGCTGTTGCGCCCCGCCGCGACGATCGACCCGTAGGCCGGCATCTTCGCCCCGCCCTTGCGGAATTCGTAATCGAGCTCGGCTTCCAGGCTGAATTCATGCAACCCGGCGCGACAGGCCTGCATCGCCCGCACGTGCGCCTGGGCGGAAATCCGCGCCGCCTCGCGCATCACTTTCACTTCTGCCGCCGATTTATACAGGCGCATGTCGTGCAGCAGATGATCCAGGGCAACGAATTCGTTCGGCGGCTGGGCACCCAGGTTGGCCTTGGAGCGGATCATGTTGATCCATTCCATCAGGTGGCGGTCAAATTCGGGGTTGCTGCCCATGGCCGAATACACCCGGTCACGGCCTTCGATCAGGCCCGGCAGGATGTCGTCGATATCGGTGATCGGAAAGGCGTCGTCGGCGCCGAAGTCGCGGACCGCGCCTTCCTGCCCGGCACGCAGGCCATCCCACAGCTCGCGCTCGGCGTTGCGCTCGCGGCAGAACAGAATGTATTCACCATGCACGCGGCCCGGCATCAACACCAGTACGGCCTGGGGCTCGGGAAAACCGCTGAGGTACTGGAAGTCGCTGTCCTGACGGTAAACGTGCTCGACGTCGCGGTTGCGGATGGCCACCGCGGCGGCGGGCAGGATGGCGATGCTGTTGGGTTCCATCTGCGCCATCAGGGCCTTGCGGCGACGGCTGTATTCCGATTTCGGGATGTGGATCATGGGCAGATGGCGTTCCCTGGCAAACGATTTAGTGCAGCGACGGTTTGGCGGCGGCCGGTACGTCTTTTTTGGTCTCGGAGAACAGCAACAGCGGTGCGACGCGCAAGTACTCCATGACTTCCATATAGTCGGTTTCGCCGTCTTCGGACTCTTCCAGCGCGTCTTGCACCTGGGAAATGGCCGCCAGGTCCTGCAGCACTTCGGTGGCCTCGGTGCTCAGGGTACTGCTATCGCGGCAATTCAGGCCGAAACCGCTAAGGAAGCCCTGGCACCACTGGCCCAGCGCAACCGCACGCTCGGTGAGCGGAGCGTCGTCGGTCGGCAGCAGCAGAACGACTGTCACGTCATCGCCGGTGAGCTCGCCCTTGACCATCTCTTGCAAGCCGATCAGGGCACTGCGAACGTTGTCCTGAGGCTCGCTTTCGAGCAGTTCGGCGGCATCGATCAGCCAGCCTTCGGCATCGAAACCGGCGCCGGCGCAGCTGCGGCCGAGCAGCAGGCCGTGCAGTTCGGCAGGCGAAACGTTGTGACCGCTGGAAGTCAGCAGGGTGGCGAAGGCTTGGTACGGGGAATTCTGAATGGTCATGGGCAGCTAGGCGCCAGACGGCGCTATGTCTAGAATGAAGGCCTTGTATCCTACATCGACTACCCCTGTAGGAGCGAGCACGCTCGCGATGGTCGCCAACGATAACGCTGGGTCCCTGACACTCCGTGGCGTTCCCGGGTTCATCACGAGCAAGCTCGCTCCTACAGTCCGCCCCCCATCAGACAGTGAACACAATGGAAGACACCGATCTGCAAGCGCTGATGGCCAGACTCGAACTGCTGATTACCCGAGTCGAGCAACTTAAGAGTCAAAACGGACTCTTACTAGCTCAGGAAAAGACCTGGCGCGAGGAACGCGCGCACCTCATTGAAAAAAACGAAATCGCCCGGCGTAAGGTCGAATCGATGATTTCGCGCCTCAAGGCCCTGGAGCAAGACTCATGAGTTCAAGCAATAGCGTCACCGTGCAGATCCTCGACAAAGAGTATTCGATCATCTGCCCCCAGGAAGAGCGCAGCAACCTGGTCAGCGCCGCCCGTTATCTGGACGGCAAGATGCGCGAGATCCGCAGCAGCGGCAAAGTCATCGGCGCCGATCGTATCGCCGTGATGGCCGCGCTGAATATCACTCACGACCTGCTGCACAAGGAAGAACGCCCGGATATCCAGGCCAGCGGATCGACCCGCGAACAGGTGCGTGACCTGCTCGATCGCGTCGATCTGGCGCTCGCCACCGATCCGGACGTCACCAAAGGCTGATTCGCGCCGCCGCTTGCGGTATAATCCCCTCACTCCCTGGGGTGCTTGCCAGTTGGCGATGTCCCTGAGCCGATTTGCTATACCCTGGAGGTTGCACGTTGGGCTGGTGTGCATGTCCGCTAGACGGAAAGCCTTAAAGCCTACTGCATCTTCCACCTTGAACTTTCGGGTTCAAGGGCTAAGTCGACAGCGGCACATTCGGGGAGCCTGATTCCAGTCCAATGCCGGTTTTGATACCGGCATTGGCGTTTTTACGGGTACGCTTCACGTATCCGCATTGCTGAAGCCCGAATACATGACCGAACCTGCGCTGCTCCCCCGCCCGCAACTTCGACGCATGCTGCGCAAGGCCCGCCGCGCACTGACACCGAGTCAGCAGCGCCAGGCCGCTCGCGGGCTGTACAGGCAATTGGCCCAGCAACCGCTGTTCCGCCGCGCCAGACACATCTCGCTCTACTTGCCGACCGACGGTGAAATCGATCCGCGCCTGTTGCTGCGTGCCGCGCAACGCCGGGGCAAGGCCACCTATCTACCGGTGCTGAGTGCCTGGCCGCGAACCAAAATGGTGTTCCAGCGCATCCGCCCCGGGGAAAAACTCAAACCCAACCGCTTCCGCATTCTCGAACCACGGGCCAACCTCGCCCGGCAACGCAAGATCTGGGCGCTGGACCTGGTGTTATTGCCCTTGGTGGGTTTTGACGATGTTGGCGGACGCCTGGGGATGGGCGGTGGCTTCTACGATCGGAGCCTGGCCTACCTGGCGCGACGAAACGACTGGCGCAAGCCGACGCTGTTGGGGCTGGCCCATGAATGTCAGAAAGTGGAGCGATTGGCTCAGGCGAGCTGGGATGTGCCGCTGCAAGGAACTGTGACGGACAAGGCCTGGTATTACGCAGGCTAGGCGCCACTTCGATCAGCAGCGCCGAGGCAACAGGATCAGCGCTTGAAGGCGGTCGACTGTTGCTGCAATTGAGCGAGCTCGACCGGCGCATCGGTCTTGTTGGCCCACAGGCTTTGGGCATAGCCAGTGGTCACGACGCCAAGGCCAAACAAAATGACCAGAATCCATAGTAAATCCGGTTTGCGTTTCATCGATTGCCCCCCAAAGGCACATCAACACGATGACAGCAGCGGTTTCCGTTTGTAGGCCGTGCAGCAGCGTCAAGCTTTAAAGGCCGGCATTTTGCGACAACGTGAACCGCTGCGCAAATGCTGACGTCAACCGACTGTCGGTTTGTCATAAAATCGCCGACAAGCCGCTCAATCACCACGCAAGGAGCAAAAGACATGGCCTATTGGCTGATGAAATCCGAGCCCGACGAGCTCTCGATCAAGGGGCTGGAAAAACTCGGCAAAGCGCGCTGGGACGGGGTTCGCAACTATCAGGCACGCAATTTCCTGCGGGCCATGGCAGTGGGGGATGAGTTCTTTTTCTATCATTCAAGCTGCCCTGAGCCGGGCATCGCCGGAGTCGGCAAGATTGTCGAAGCCGCGTATCCGGACCCGACGGCACTGGAGCCGCAGAGCCATTATTTTGATCCGAAGGCCACCCCGGACAAAAACGCCTGGAGTGCGATCGATGTCGCGCATGTCGAGACGTTTGCCCGGGTGCTGAAGCTGGATTACCTGAAGCAGCAGACTGCACTGGCCGAGATGCCACTGGTGCAGAAAGGCTCGCGGCTTTCGGTGATGCCGGTGACGCCGGAGCAGTGGGCGACGGTGATCGCCTTAAAGCCTTGAGTGATTTATCGCCTGGACTGACGCATCGCGAGCAGGCTCGCTCCTACAGTAGATCTGCATACACTGAAGACCTCCTGTAGGAGCGAGCCTGCTCGCGATGAGGCCGGCAAGAGCAGCGAAAACCTTACTGAATGATCAAATTGTTGAACAACAAATCCTCAACCACCGGCTTACCGGTTTCATCGTTCATCACCTGCTGGGTCTGCTTCAACGCTTCCTGACGCAGCTTTTCCTTGGCCTCGACGTTGTTCATCGTCTCGGTGGTCTGCTGGGCGAACAGTGCGACCAGTTGATTGCGAATCAACGGCTCATTGGCCTTCACCGCCTTGGCAGCTTCGTCACCGGTCACCCGCAACGCCACATCGGCCTTGTAGACTTTGAGTTTCGGCGTGCCGTCCAGCCCGTAGTTACCCACGAACGGCGGGCTCAGGGTGATGTAGCTGATCTTCGGAGCTGCATTTTCTTTGGCTTCTTCGGCCACCGCTGCCACAGGCAGAGACAGGGCCAGCAACAACATGATCCACGCTTTCACAATTCGCTCCTTATCCGGTTTGCGGCCTAGCATAACGACCCGCCATACAAGCACAAGCTTATGGCTGACTATCAGGGCCGGGCATGCTCGTTGACCCATCGACCCACACACCTACACTTATCGGCCATCACTCCCAAAGGAATAGCCCTGATGAAAGCCGTGCTGTGCAAAGCCTTCGGCCCTGCCGAATCGCTGGTGCTGGAAGACGTCGCCAGTCCTGTCGCGAAGAAGAATGAAATCCTGCTGGAGGTGCACGCCGCCGGGGTCAACTTCCCCGACACGCTGATCATCGAGGGCAAATACCAGTTCAAGCCGCCCTTCCCGTTTTCTCCGGGTGGCGAAGCGGCCGGCGTGGTCAGCGCAGTGGGGGAAAAAGTCAGCCACTTGAAAGTCGGTGACCGGGTCATGGCCCTGACCGGTTGGGGCAGCTTTGCCGAGCAGGTCGCCGTGCCGGGCTACAACGTGTTGCCGATCCCGCCGTCCATGGATTTCAACACTGCCGCTGCCTTCAGCATGACCTACGGCACCTCGATGCACGCCCTCAAGCAGCGCGGCAACCTGCAACCGGGTGAAACCCTGCTGGTCCTCGGCGCCTCTGGAGGTGTCGGCCTGGCCGCGGTGGAAATCGGCAAGGCCATGGGCGCCCGGGTCATCGCCGCGGCCAGCAGCGCAGAGAAACTCGCCGTGGCCAAGGCCGCCGGTGCCGATGAACTGATCAACTACAGCGAAACCAGCCTCAAAGACGAAATCAAACGCCTGACCGACGGCCAGGGCGCCGACGTGATCTACGACCCGGTGGGCGGCGACCTGTTCGACCAGGCCATTCGCGCCATTGCCTGGAACGGCCGCCTGCTGGTAGTCGGCTTTGCCAGCGGTCGCATCCCCGAACTGCCGGTGAACCTGGCGCTGCTCAAAGGTGCGGCGGTGCTCGGCGTATTCTGGGGCTCCTTCGCCCAACGCCAGCCCCAGGACAACGCCGCGAACTTCCAGCAATTGTTTGGCTGGTTCGCTGAAGGCAAGCTGAAGCCGCTGGTGTCGCAGGTGTATCCATTGAGCAATGCAGCGCAAGCAATCAATGATCTTGGTCAGCGCAAGGCCGTCGGGAAGGTTGTTGTGCAGGTTCGCTGAGCCGAGGCAGCGATCTGAACGTCGAAAAAGTCGTTCGGATCGCTTTTCATTGGCACACGGATTAAAGCAACTGGCGAAGATCTTCCGGCAAATAGCTCACATATTTACCAGCCGGGTTATCCAGGCATTGCCGCGCAATGCTTGGAACCAGGTGATTGAGTTTGGCGATCAACGCCAGGCGCTTTTCCGTCGAGATTTGACGCTGGAAGAATGCACCTGACAGGTAAGCCCGGGTGTAAAGAAACGCTGCGGAGTCGATCCAACTGGACTCCGGTGTAAGGACGAGCGCCTCATTGACCACGCGACACTCCAGCTCTTTCAGCCACAGATTTACATCAACCGGGGCATCAAACCGAAAAAACATCGGCGCAACAACATCCTGTTCAGCCGGCTTCCCCTTCTCGACTTTCCATGGCTTGAATCGCCATTGCTCTATGGCAATTCTGGTTGCCTGCGACAAATCCGGGTGATCGCTTGCAAGAACATTCACATGGCCAACCGAACCGTCTGCACGAACAGTGAACTTGACCCGCACATCACCGAATATTCCGGCACGCTGAAGCCCAATAGGGTATATCGGCTTGGGGTTGTACTCCGGTATCAGAAAAAACTCCCCAGCCCTGATATCCAACGACAGCACCAGCAAAAGCCAACCCACTAACCAGCGCATTCCTCTCTCCCTTTACGACCGCAACGCCAGACTTGGCAACAGCACAAAGGTTAAGGCCCGGGGCCTTCCGACAGAACGTCATGACTTCCGGTTTAGCCGAAGGACATTTCCCAAAACCCCGCGCTATTTCCGGCAGTGCAAGCACTTCAAATCAGAAATGGGTAACGCGTCCTACAGCCCACCTGAATTCAAACTGACAGACATTTCAGCGTGGGCGAGCAATAGGAACAGGTCACACCGTCAGGGCGCGGCATTCGCCTGGGCAGACTTTGATTTACAGCGCTTGAGCCGCGCCTCCAGATTGCGGTCTGGCATGGCGTGGCTGCGCAGGGCATGCGCGGTCTGCTCGACATAATCGCGGGTGGTGCCGTAGCGCCCGCAGGCGTTTTCGAACACGTGGCTCAGCACATGGTCCGGCAAGTTGCCGGCATAGCTGGGCAGATGTCGCTCCAGCACAAAGCCCAAGGCCTGTACCTGGCTGCCATCTTCGAGACGGCAGTTGAGCCAGTGCGGGCGGTAGGAAGGGAATGGCATCTCGCGCTGCCAAAGTGCGTACAGCGAGGCTTCGAGTTGCTCTTCGGGCAGGCGATAGGCAAAACCGCTGCAAGAGCCACCGCGATCCAGGCCAAACACCAGGCCGGGCATTTCCGGCGTGCCGCGATGTTCGTGGGACCACAGGTACAACCCGCGATGGTAGCCATGCACCCGGCCACGAACCCGTTCAACCGCCGTGCATTCAGGCCGCCAGATCAGCGACCCGTAGGCAAACAACCACACCGGCCCGCCCTTGTGGCGTGCCATGGTCGACTGCATCGAGCAGAGCAATTGTTCGTGGGTGAGCTGCGGCCCCAGATCGAGCCGCGGAGGGTAAGCCAGGTTCAAAAAAGCAGATTCGATGGCGCTCATGGCGAATAGCGTTCAGCTCCCCGCGAGTGAAGAATTACTTAATAGAACGCACCGCTGTAACAATAAGGCACATAAGTTTTAAGGCAATTTAAATGCCATGGCACTGTTGTTAATTAATTGCCTGAATGGAATATAACCTACCGGCATTTATATGTTTTTATAAATACCGATAGGCTATATAGCGGGTTATAAACCTATAACCCTGTAGGAGCGAGCTTGCTCCGGGCGGCGTTCCGACGATGGACTCAAGAACGCTGCGGGCAGCCTGACTTCCCGCGTAATCGTTAACGACCATCGCGAGCAGGCTCGCTCCTACGGGAGGGGACAGGATCAGGATCTGGGCTCAAGAGCGCGGTGCGTAGGCGAAAACGTCGGCGCGCATCTGATGGGCGTCCATCCCCGCTTCCACCAGCGCATCCAGCGTGCCGTAGACCATGGCCGGAGAACCACTGGCATAAACGTGAAGCGGCTTGAGATCAGGGAAATCTTCACAGACCGCTTCATGCAACATGCCGCACCGCCCCTGCCAGCCACATTGATCGCTGACGACCTTGTGCAGGAACAGGTTGGGCAACTTCAGCCATTCGTCCCAATGTTCGACCTGGTAAAAGTCTTCAGGACGACGCACTCCCCAATACAAATGCACCGGATGCTTGAAACCCGAGGCCCGGCAATGTTCGATCAGGCCGTGGATCTGGCCCATGCCGGTGCCGGCGGCGATCAGCACGAGAGGACCGTCCGGCAACTCCTCCAGGTGGGTATCGCCAAATGGCAACTCGACCCGCACCATGCTGTTGCGCTGGAGCTGTTCGATCAGGCTCAGCGCACTGGATTCGCGCGCCAGTACGTGGATTTCCAGGTCGCGCCCCGCATGCGGCGCCGAGGCCAGGGAGAAGGCGGACTTTTCGCCGTTCTCCCGCTCGATCATCAGGTACTGACCGGCGTGGTAGCGCGGCGGCTTGCCGGCCGGAGCCCGCAGACGCACGCGCCAGGTGTCGCCGCCCACGTCCTTGCACTCAATGACCTGACACGACACGCTGCGCACCGGCAGTTCTCCCAAGGCGAGCACGCCATCCCACAGCACGATGCAGTCTTCCAGCGGCTCCGCTATGCAAGTGTAGAACTCGCCATGATCACGCACATTGCCGGCCTGCTCGACCCGCCCTTCCACCAGCAGCGCCGCGCACACGTGGCAATTGCCGTTGCGGCAACTTTGCGGGCATTCGTAGCCCAGTCGTCGCGCGCCATCGAGAATCCGCTCGCCGGGCAATATCTCAAGCACTGCTCCGGAGGGCTGCAAGGTTACACGCATCAATCTATTCCTAATTGATTCCAGATGGCATCGATCCGCTGGGTCACGGCATCGTCCTTGACGATGACCCGGCCCCACTCGCGGGTGGTTTCGCCCGGCCATTTATGCGTGGCATCGAGGCCCATTTTCGACCCCAGGCCGGACACCGGCGAGGCGAAGTCCAGGTAATCGATCGGCGTGTTGTCGATCATCACCGTGTCGCGCTTGGGGTCCATGCGCGTGGTGATGGCCCAGATCACGTCGTTCCAGTCCCGGGCGTTGATATCGTCGTCGGTGACGATAACGAACTTGGTGTACATGAACTGTCGCAAAAACGACCAGACACCCAGCATTACCCGCTTGGCGTGGCCCGGGTACGACTTCTTCATGGTCACGATGGCCATGCGGTACGAGCAACCTTCGGGCGGCAGGTAGAAATCGGTGATCTCCGGGAACTGCTTCTGCAGGATCGGCACGAACACTTCGTTCAACGCCACGCCGAGGATCGCCGGCTCATCTGGCGGACGGCCGGTGTAGGTGCTGTGGTAGATCGGTTTGATCCGGTGGGTTATGCGCTCGACGGTGAATACCGGGAAGCTGTCGACTTCGTTGTAGTAACCGGTGTGGTCGCCGTACGGGCCTTCATCGGCCATCTCGCCCGGATGGATCACGCCTTCGAGGATGATTTCGGCGGTGGCCGGCACTTGCAGGTCGTTGCCGCGGCACTTCACCAGCTCAGTGCGGTTACCGCGCAGCAGGCCGGCGAAGGCGTATTCGGAAAGGCTGTCGGGCACCGGGGTCACGGCACCGAGGATGGTCGCCGGGTCAGCGCCCAACGCGACCGATACCGGGAACGGTTGGCCGGGATGTTTTTCGCACCACTCGCGGAAATCCAGCGCACCGCCACGGTGGCTCAGCCAGCGCATGATGACCTTGTTGCGGCCGATCACTTGCTGACGATAGATGCCGAGGTTCTGGCGATCCTTGTTCGGGCCCTTGGTGACGGTCAGGCCCCAGGTGATCAGCGGACCGACATCGCCAGGCCAGCAGGTCTGCACCGGCAACATGGCCAGGTCGACGTCGTCGCCTTCGATGACCACTTCCTGGCAGATCGCGTCTTTGACGACCTTGGGAGCCATCGAGATGATCTTGCGGAAGATCGGCAGCTTGGACCAGGCGTCTTTCAGACCCTTTGGCGGCTCGGGTTCCTTGAGGAACGCCAGCAACTTGCCGATTTCACGCAGCTCGCTGACCGCTTCGGCGCCCATGCCCAACGCCACACGCTCGGGGGTGCCGAACAGGTTGCCAAGCACGGGAATGTCATAGCCGGTGGGCTTTTCGAAAAGCAGGGCCGGGCCTTTGGCGCGCAAGGTGCGATCGCAAACCTCGGTCATTTCCAGCACTGGGGACACCGGAACCTGGATGCGCTTGAGTTCACCGCGCTGTTCCAGGCCGCTGATAAAGTCGCGCAAGTCGCGATACTGCATGCGTGAGCCTCGTTTTGGCCGTGGCGTTCGGGGGCTGGCAGTTTAGCGCCGAAGCCCTCCGTTCAGAACCACGAACTGGCGTTTGATCAAAAATCAGATAGCAAAAAGCCGGGTTTCCCCGGCTCTCTTTGCCCGTTCGACTTACTTGCGCTTCATCGACAGGAAGAACTCATCGTTGGTCTTGGTCGTTTTCAGCTTGTCGACCAGGAACTCGATGGCAGCGACTTCATCCATCGGGTGCAGCAGCTTGCGCAGAATCCACATGCGCTGCAGCTCGTCGTCGGCGGTCAGCAACTCTTCGCGGCGGGTGCCGGAACGGTTGATGTTGATGGCCGGGAAGACGCGCTTTTCAGCGATACGGCGATCCAGCGGCAGTTCCATGTTGCCGGTGCCTTTGAATTCCTCGTAGATCACTTCGTCCATCTTCGAGCCGGTTTCAACCAGCGCGGTGGCGATGATGGTCAGCGAGCCGCCTTCTTCGATGTTCCGCGCGGCGCCGAAGAAACGCTTCGGTTTCTCCAGGGCGTGGGCATCGACACCACCGGTCAATACCTTGCCGGAGCTCGGGATCACGGTGTTGTAGGCACGGGCCAGACGGGTGATGGAGTCGAGCAGGATCACCACGTCCTTCTTGTGTTCGACCAGGCGCTTGGCCTTCTCGATCACCATTTCGGCAACCTGCACGTGGCGGGTTGGCGGTTCGTCGAACGTCGAGGCAACCACTTCGCCGCGCACGGTGCGCTGCATTTCGGTTACTTCTTCCGGACGTTCGTCGATCAGCAGCACGATCAGATGAACTTCAGGGTTGTTTCGCGCGATGTTCGCGGCAATGTTCTGCAGCATGATCGTCTTGCCCGCTTTCGGCGGTGCAACGATCAGACCGCGCTGGCCTTTGCCGATCGGGGCGCACAGGTCGATGACACGACCGGTCAGGTCTTCGGTGGAACCGTTGCCGGCTTCCATCTTCATGCGCACGGTCGGGAACAGCGGGGTCAGGTTCTCGAAGAGAATCTTGTTTTTCGCGTTTTCCGGACGGTCGAAGTTGATCGTGTCGACCTTGAGCAGTGCGAAATATCGCTCGCCTTCCTTTGGAGGGCGGATCTTGCCAACGATGGTGTCACCGGTGCGCAAGTTGAAACGACGGATCTGGCTCGGCGAGACGTAGATATCGTCCGGGCCTGCGAGATAGGAAGCGTCAGCGGAGCGCAGGAAGCCGAAGCCGTCCTGGAGAATCTCCAGCACGCCATCACCGGAGATTTCCTCACCGCTTTTCGCGTGCTTCTTGAGCAGGGAGAAAATCACGTCCTGCTTGCGCGAACGGGCCATATTTTCTATGCCCATCTGTTCGGCCAATTCGAGCAGTTCGGTAATCGGCTTTTGCTTGAGTTCAGTCAGATTCATATAGGAATGACGTAATCATTTATGGAGGGGGGAAATTAAGCTTTTGGCTTAATGAGGCCGCGCCGCTGAGAAGGCGACAGGATCGCGTACTTATTCGAAAAGGAGTGCGTCGGCGACGGCTAGCAGGGGGCAATGGAGAAACCAGTGCGGGGCCGAATGTACCACCTGAGTTTAGGAGCGTCTAGCCCTGAATACGCAAAAAGCCCCGCTATTTGCGAGGCTTTTTCAAGACACTTTGCAGCGACGCTTAGATGTTGGCGTCGAGGAAAGCAGCCAGTTGCGACTTCGACAGCGCGCCGACCTTGGTCGCTTCAACGTTGCCGTTCTTGAACAGCATCAAAGTCGGGATACCACGCACGCCGTGCTTGGCCGGGGTTTCCTGGTTTTCGTCGATGTTCAGCTTGGCAACGGTCAGCTTGCCTTTGTAAGTCTCGGCAATTTCGTCCAGAACCGGAGCGATCATTTTGCAAGGGCCGCACCATTCAGCCCAGTAGTCGACCAATACAGCGCCTTCGGCCTTGAGTACGTCGGCCTCGAAGCTAGCGTCGCTAACGTGTTTGATAAGATCGCTGCTCATGGAATTCTCCAGGTTGTAAGCAAAAAAACGTGGCCCATCATAGCTGCCCTTCCCTCGTTCAGGAAGGTGCAGATGATTGAGTCTCGCTATGGTGATTCATGAGTTTGGGTATAGCTCACGTCATGAAGTGACGGGAACCACGAACGCGATTCCGGTGCGCAACGCCGCATTGCGTACGTGCTCTTGCATGGCCTTTTGCGCGGCGCCAGCTGCCCCCCGCGCCAGCGCCCGGAGGATTTTGCGGTGTTCCTGCCAGGTTTCCATGGCCCGCTCGGCCCGGATGAACGGTAACTTCTGGCTCTCAAGAAAGATATCGGCGCTGGCGGTGAGGATGCTCAACATCGCCTGATTGCCACAGGCAAGCAGGATGCGCCGATGAAACTCGAAATCCAGCCGCGACGCTGCGTCGAAATCGCCGGCACGCAAGTGCTCACGCATGGCGGCGACGTTTTCCTCCAGCGCATCGAGGTCGGCGCTGCCCAGATTCACCGCCGCCGCCCCCGCCGCAAAGCCCTCCAGCGCATAGCGCAACTGGAAGATGTCCAGCGGCGAAGCCTGCGCCGCGAACGGCCAGTTCAGCGGCGCATCGCCTCGCGGCAGTTCCACCGGCGCCTGCACGAACACGCCTTTGCCCGGCTGGATGCTGATGACGCCCAGCGCACTCAGGGACGACAACGCCTCGCGCAAGGAAGCCCGGCTGACCCCCAATTGCACTGCCAGGTCCCGTTGCGAGGGCAAGGCATCCCCCGGCCCGAAGCCCTGTTCGGTAATCAGTTTGCGGATGGCTTGCAGCGCCACTTCAGGTACCGCGCGGGAGATCGAGTTCATGGTTTTCCAGACGAACCAGGCCAATGTGCGCTCAGTTGTAAAGCTATTCGCGACGCCCGGCAAGTCGTGCCCCATGGGGGTTCGGTGATTTACCTGGCTGCGCTATCGGGGTGCGAATTGCAACCTGACTGTTCAGACCAGTAAGACCGTTCGACACCAGCAAAACCGCGCTCTGGCGCCCCCATAACCCTAAGTTGGCATGGCCCATGCTCAGTCGATCCGCAGAAATCACTTCTTGCCGATTCGGAGATTTGCCATGACCCAGCGTTACCGCGCCCTCCTCGCTGCACTGTTTGCCAGTCTGATGCTGAGCCAGGCACCCGCCTACGCTGACGGCCTGGAGGATGTGGTCAAGCGCGGCGTCCTCAAGGTGGCCGTACCCCAGGACTTCCCGCCCTTCGGCTCGGTCGGCCCGGACATGAAACCCCGCGGCCTCGATATCGACACCGCCAAACTGCTGGCTGACCAGCTCAAGGTCAAACTCGAACTGACGCCGGTCAACAGCACCAACCGCATCCCGTTCCTCACCACCGGCAAGGTCGACCTGGTGATCTCCAGCCTCGGCAAGAACCCGGAGCGCGAAAAAGTCATCGACTTCTCCCGCGCCTACGCGCCGTTCTACCTCGCCGTGTTCGGTCCGCCAGACGCCGACATCAAAGGTCTGGACGGTCTCAAGGGCAAAACCATCAGCGTCACCCGCGGCGCCATCGAAGACATCGAGCTGACCAAGGTCGCCCCTGAAGACGTGACCATCAAGCGTTTCGAAGACAACAACTCGACCATCGCCGCGTACCTGGCCGGGCAAGTCGACCTGATCGCCAGCGGCAACGTGGTGATGGTCGCCATCAGCGAGAAGAACCCGAAACGCGTACCGGCGCTGAAAGTGAAGCTCAAGGATTCGCCGGTCTACGTCGGCGTTAACAAGAACGAGCCGGCGCTGCTGGACAAGGTCAACCAGATCCTCGTGACCGCCAAGAGCGACGGTGCGCTGGAAAAGAACGCCCTGACCTGGTTGAAAGAACCGTTGCCGGCCGATCTCTGATACGGCGCGCTGGAGACGTTTTATGGCTTATCAGTTCGATTTCCTGCCCGTGGTGAACAACACCGATCTGTTGCTGCGCGGTGCGTTGTTCACCCTTGAGCTGACCGCCATCGGCGCTGTGCTCGGCGTGGGGCTGGGCATCGTCGGGGCGCTGGTGCGGGCGTGGAACATCCGGCCTTTCGCGGGGATTTTCGCGGTTTATGTCGAGTTGATCCGCAACACACCATTCCTGGTGCAGTTGTTTTTCATCTTCTTCGGTTTGCCGTCTCTGGGCGTGCAGATTTCCGAATGGCAGGCGGCGGTGCTGGCGATGGTCATCAACCTCGGCGCCTATTCCACCGAGATCATCCGCGCCGGCATCCAGGCGATCCCCCGGGGTCAACTGGAAGCCGCGGCGGCACTGGCGATGACGCGCCTCGAAGCATTCCGCCATGTGGTGCTGCTGCCGGCACTGGGCAAAGTCTGGCCGGCCCTGAGCAGCCAGATCATCATCGTCATGCTCGGTTCAGCGGTGTGTTCGCAGATCGCCACCGAGGAGCTGAGCTTCGCCGCCAACTTCATTCAATCGCGTAACTTCCGCGCCTTTGAAACCTACGCCCTGACCACGCTGCTGTATCTGTGCATGGCACTGCTGATCCGTCAGTTACTGAACTGGATCGGCCACCGTTTCATTGCAAGGAGCAGCCGATGAGCGACTTCACCTTCTGGGACATCGTGCGCAACCTGCTCACGGGCCTGCAATGGACGCTGGCGCTGTCGCTGGTGGCGTTCGTTGGCGGCGGACTGATTGGCTTGCTGATCATGGTCATGCGCATCTCGGATAAATCCCTGCCGCGCAGTTTCGCCCGTACCTACATCGAACTGTTTCAGGGCACGCCACTATTGATGCAGCTGTTCCTGGTGTTTTTCGGCGTGGCGCTGGCCGGGATAGAGATTTCGCCGTGGATGGCGGCGGCGATTGCACTGACGTTGTTCACCAGTGCGTATCTGGCGGAGATCTGGCGCGGTTGCGTCGATTCGATTCCCAGCGGCCAGTGGGAGGCCTCATCGAGCCTGGCGTTGAGCCCGCTGGAACAGTTGCGCCATGTGATCCTGCCACAGGCATTGCGCATCGCCGTGGCGCCGACTGTGGGCTTCTCGGTGCAAGTGGTCAAAGGCACCGCCGTCACCTCGATCATCGGCTTCACCGAGCTGACCAAGACCGGCGGCATGCTCGCCAACGCCACCTTCGAACCTTTCATGGTCTACGGCCTCGTCGCCCTCGGCTACTTCCTGCTCTGCTACCCCTTGTCGCTCAGTGCGCGATACCTGGAAAGGAGACTGCATGCCTCTGCTTAGAATTTCCGCCCTGCATAAATACTACGGCGATCACCATGTGCTCAAAGGCATCGACCTGAGCATCGAGGAAGGCCAGGTGGTGGCGATCATCGGTCGCAGCGGCTCGGGCAAGTCCACCCTGCTGCGCACGCTCAACGGCCTGGAGTCGATCAACGACGGCGTGATCGAAGTCGACGGCGAGTACCTCGACGCCGCCCGCGCCGATCTGCGCAGCCTGCGGCAGAAAGTCGGGATGGTGTTCCAGCAGTTCAATCTGTTCCCGCACCTGACCGTCGGCGAGAACGTCATGCTCGCGCCGCAAGTGGTGCAGAAAGTACCGAAAGCCAAGGCCACCGAACTGGCGCGGCAGATGCTGGAGAGGGTCGGGCTGGGGGAAAAGTTCGATGCCTTCCCTGATCGGCTGTCCGGCGGGCAGCAACAGCGGGTAGCGATTGCCCGGGCACTGGCGATGTCGCCAAAGGTTTTGCTATGCGACGAAATCACCTCGGCGCTGGACCCGGAACTGGTCAACGAAGTGCTGAGCGTGGTCCGGCAACTGGCCAGGGAAGGCATGACGCTGATCATGGTCACCCACGAAATGCGCTTCGCCCGGGAGGTTGGGGACAAACTGGTGTTCATGCACCAGGGCAAGGTGCATGAAACAGGCGATCCGAAGGTGTTGTTCGCCAATCCGCAGACGGCGGAGCTGGCGAATTTCATCGGCACGGTCGAAGCGGCGGGCTGAAGATCTGCGGTGCTATTGACGCCGTCTTCGCGGGCAAGCCCGCTCCCACAGGGTCCTCTGCTGGAATACGATTGCGTATTCGCTGCAAAAACCTGTGGGAGCGGGCTTGCCCGCGAAGAGGCCAGTGGCCGCACCACTAGAGCCCCATGGTGAAAGATCGCAGCCTTCGGCAGCTCCTACGCGTTGGCGGCAGCCTTTGATCGTGGCACGATGTCGAGGTTATCGACCGAGATCCCCTGACCATGCCGCAATCCCAAGCCAAGAATCTGTCCCTGATCGCCGCAATCGACCTGGGCTCCAACAGCTTTCACATGGTCGTGGCCAAGGCCCAGAACGGCGAAATCCGTATTCTCGAGCGTCTCGGGGAGAAGGTTCAGCTGGCCGCGGGCATCGACGAAGAGCGCCACCTCAGCGAAGAATCCATGCAGCGCGGGCTCGATTGCCTCAAGCGCTTCGCCCAGCTGATCAGCGGTATGCCCACCGGCGCCGTGCGCATCGTCGGCACCAACGCCCTGCGCGAAGCCCGCAACCGTGCCGAATTCATCATCCGCGCCGAAGAAATCCTCGGCCATCCGGTTGAAGTCATCTCCGGCCGTGAAGAAGCACGCCTGATCTACCTCGGCGTGTCCCACACCCTCGCCGACACCCCGGGCAAACGCCTGGTGGCCGACATTGGCGGTGGCAGTACCGAGTTCATCATCGGCCAGCGCTTCGAACCGTTGCTGCGCGAAAGCCTGCAAATGGGCTGCGTCAGCTACACCCAGCGTTATTTCAAGGACGGCAAGATCACCCCGGCCCGTTACGCCCAGGCGTACACCGCGGCGCGGCTGGAGATCATGAGCATCGAGCACGCCCTGCACCGCCTGACCTGGGATGAAGCCATCGGCTCCTCGGGTACCATCCGTGCCATCGGCCTGGCGCTGAAGGCCGGCGGTCAAGGCTCGGGCGAGGTCAATGCCGAGGGGCTGGCCTGGCTCAAGCGCAAACTGATCAAGATGGGTGACGTCGAGAAAATCGATTTCGAAGGTATCAAGCCGGATCGCCGGGCGATTTTCCCGGCCGGCCTGGCGATTCTCGAAGCGATCTTCGACTCCCTCGAACTGCAACGCATGGATCACTGCGAAGGCGCCCTGCGCGAAGGCGTGCTCTATGACTTGCTGGGCCGCCATCATCACGAAGACGTGCGTGAACGCACCCTCACTTCGCTGATGGGGCGCTACCACGTCGATCAGGAGCAGGCGGTACGGGTCGAGCGCAAGGCGCTGCATGCGTTCGATCAGGTGGCCGAGGACTGGGATCTGGAAGACGGCGTCTGGCGCGAACTGCTCGGCTGGGCGGCCAAGGTCCATGAAGTGGGCCTGGACATCGCTCACTACCAGTACCACAAGCACGGTGCCTACCTGATCGAGCACTCGGACCTCGCCGGGTTCTCCCGCGAAGACCAGTTGATGCTCGCGCTTCTGGTACGCGGCCACCGACGCAACATTCCCAAGGACAAGTTCGCCGAGTTCGGCGAGGACGGCACCAAGCTGATTCGCCTGTGCGTGTTGCTGCGCTTCGCGATCCTGTTCCACCACATTCGCGGTACCCAGCAAATGCCACAGGTGGAACTGAACGCCTATGGCAACAGCCTGGAAGTGGTGTTCCCGGAAAACTGGCTGGACGAAAACCAGCTGACCCAGGCCGACTTCGCCATCGAAGCGGAGTGGCTGACCCGGGTCGATGTCGTACTGAGCGTGCGCTGAAATTGAAAAAGGCCTTCTTCGGAAGGCCTTTTTTTATCTACGATACAGCAGTCGATGTTACCCCCTGTGGGAGCGAGCTTGCTCGCGATGACGGCGTGTCAGGCAACGAAGTGTCGATTGACGGTCCGCTATCGCGAGCAAGCTCGCTCCCACAGGTTGCCGGCGTTAACGAACCGCCAGGATCGGACTGCCCAAACGTTCCAGCAATGTCGCCTGGGCGCTACGCGGATTCTGGTTACCGGTCGGCGTGTTACGGATGTAACGGCCGTCCGACTGCAGGCTCCAGCTGTGGGTGTTATCGGTCAGATACAGCTCCAGCTCTTTCTTGACCCGCATGATCAGCTTCTTGCCTTCCACCGGGAAGCAGGTCTCGACGCGCTTGTCGAGGTTGCGTTCCATCCAGTCGGCACTGGAGAGGAACATCTGCTCATCGCCACCGTTGAGGAAGTAGAAGACCCGGGTGTGCTCCAGGAAGCGGCCGATGATCGAACGCACGTGGATGTTATGCGAGACCCCGGCAATGCCAGGCCGCAGGCAGCACATGCCACGCACCACCAGATCGATGCGCACACCCGACTGACTGGCCTTGTACAGCGCGCGGATGATCTTCGGATCGGTCAGCGAGTTGAATTTGGCGATGATGTGCGCCGGTTTGCCGTCGAGGGCGAACTGTGTTTCGCGGGCAATCATGTCGAGCATGCCCTTTTTCAGGGTGAACGGCGCGTGCAGCAATTTCTTCATGCGCAACGTCTTACCCATGCCGATCAACTGGCTGAACAGTTTGCCGACGTCTTCGCACAGGGCGTCGTCGGAGGTCAGCAGGCTGTAGTCGGTGTACAGGCGGGCGTTGCCGGCGTGGTAGTTACCGGTGCCCAAGTGCGCGTAACGCACGATCTCGCCGGCCTCGCGGCGCAGGATCAGCATCATCTTGGCGTGGGTCTTGAAGCCGACCACACCGTAGATCACCACCGCACCGGCCGCTTGCAGCCGGCTGGCCAGTTGCAGGTTGGATTCTTCGTCGAACCGCGCACGCAGTTCGATCACCGCCGTGACTTCCTTGCCGTTACGCGCGGCATCCACCAGCGCATCGACGATTTCCGAGTTGGCGCCGGAACGGTACAGGGTCTGGCGCACCGCCAGCACGTGTGGGTCCTTGGCGGCCTGGCGCAGCAGGTCCACCACCGGGGTGAACGACTCGAACGGGTGCAGCAGCAGGATGTCCTGCTTGCTGATCACGCTGAAGATGTTCTCGCTGTTCTGCAGCAGTTTCGGGATCTGCGGGGTGAACGGCAGGTATTGCAGCTCGCGCTGGCTGTCCAGGCCGGTGATGCTGAACAGCCGCGTCAGGTTCACCGGACCGTTGACCTGATACAACTCGCTCTCGCTCAGGTTGAACTGCTTGAGCAGGTAGTCGGACAGGTGTTTCGGGCAGGTGTCGGCCACTTCCAGACGTACTGCGTCACCGTAACGACGGGAGAACAGCTCGCCGCGCAAGGCGCGGGCCAGGTCCTCTACATCTTCGGAGTCCAGCGCCAGGTCGGCGTTACGGGTCAGGCGGAACTGGTAGCAACCCTTGACCTTCATCCCCTGGAACAGGTCATCGGCGTGGGCGTGGATCATCGACGACAGGAATACATAGTTGTCGCCAGCGCCACCGACTTCTTCCGGCACCTTGATGATGCGCGGTAACAGGCGTGGCGCCGGGATGATCGCCAGACCGGAGTCGCGACCGAAGGCGTCGATGCCTTCGAGCTCGACGATGAAGTTCAGGCTCTTGTTCACCAGCAACGGGAACGGGTGCGTCGGGTCGAGGCCGATCGGGGTGATGATCGGCGCGATCTCGTCGCGGAAATAACGACGCACCCAGGTTTTGAGCTTGGTCGTCCAGTAACGGCGACGGATGAAGCGGACCTGATGTTTTTCCAGCTCCGGCAACAGAATGTCGTTGAGGATCGCGTACTGGCGATCGACGTGACCGTGGACCAGTTCGCTGATGCGGGCCAGTGCCTGATGCGGTTGCAGACCATCGGCGCCGGCCTGTTCACGGGCGAAGGTGATCTGCTTCTTGAGGCCGGCGACACGAATTTCGAAGAACTCGTCCAGGTTACTGGAGAAGATCAGCAGAAACTTCAGCCGTTCCAGCAACGGATAGGACTCGTCCAGCGCCTGCTCCAGCACGCGGATGTTGAACTGCAGTTGCGAGAGCTCGCGGTGGATGTACAGGCTGCTGTCATCCAGGCCGGGAATGGCCACCGCCGGCACTGTCGCAGTTGTTTCGACTACCGCCGCGGGCGGAGCTGGCTCCAGCTCCGGCGGGGTCTCGTCGACTTGCTCCACAACAGGTTGAGCGTCTTTTACGGCAACTTCAGTGAGTACTTCGGTATTCATCGAATGTTCCTGGGAGGGCTATTTTTGCTCTCGTAACAATTGAGCGGCACGAACGGCAAAGTACGTCAGGATGCCATCTGCCCCTGCACGTTTGAAAGCGGTCAGCGACTCGAGGATAACCCCTTCGCTCAACCAGCCATTCTGGATCGCCGCCATGTGCATGGCGTATTCGCCGCTGACTTGATAAACAAACGTCGGCACTTTGAATTCTTCTTTTACCCGGCACAGGATGTCCAGGTACGGCATGCCTGGCTTGACCATGACCATGTCTGCACCTTCTGACAAGTCTGCCGCCACTTCGTGCAGGGCTTCATTGCTGTTGGCCGGGTCCATCTGATAGGAGGCCTTGTTGGCCTTGCCCAGGTTCAGCGCCGAACCGACCGCATCGCGGAACGGGCCGTAATAGGCGCTGGCGTACTTGGCCGAGTAGGCCATGATCCGCACGTTGACGTGACCGGCCACTTCGAGGGCTTCGCGGATCGCCTGGATGCGACCGTCCATCATGTCCGATGGCGCCACGACCTGAGCGCCGGCTTCGGCGTGGGACAGGGCTTGCCTGACCAGTGCGTCGACGGTGATGTCGTTCTGCACGTAGCCTTCTTCATCCAGAATGCCGTCCTGGCCGTGGGTGGTGAACGGGTCCAGGGCGACGTCGGTGATCACGCCCAGCTCAGGGAATTGCGCACGCAATGCGCGGGTCGCGCGCTGGGCGATGCCTTCCGGGTTCCACGCTTCGGCGGCATCCAGCGACTTGAGCTCCGCTGGCGTCACCGGGAACAGCGCCAGTGCCGGAATCCCCAATTCGACCCACTTGGCCGCCTCTTCCAGCAACAGATCGATGGTCAGGCGTTCGACGCCCGGCATCGAGGCCACTGCTTCGCGACGGTTTTCACCGTCCAGCACGAACACCGGCAGGATCAGGTCATCGACGGTCAGGACGTTTTCACGGACCAGACGACGCGAGAAGTCGTCACGACGATTACGGCGCAGGCGGGTTGCGGGGAACAAACGGTTGGCGGGGGTAAAGCTCACGGCAGACTCCTGAGCCCGCGCTTACGGGCGAGCGTGACAGTTATAAGCGGCCATTATGACGAACGTGTGACAGTTGTGTGCACCCCTGTGACAGGTAGCCGCATTCCATTGTCGTTGTAGGAAATGTTCACGTCGAGACACATTTGGACACTTTCCTGAATGTGTCCGAAGGGTTAGGCTGCGCGTTCATTTCGCCAGCACCCAGACAATGCTCCAACAATTTCTGCATGACTTCGGCTACTTTGCCCTTTTTCTAGGCACGTTCTTCGAAGGCGAAACCATTCTGGTACTCGCGGGCTTCCTCGCGTTCCGTGGATACATGGACATCAACCTGGTGGTGGTCGTGGCCTTCTTCGGCAGCTATGCCGGCGACCAACTGTGGTATTTCCTGGGGCGCAAACACGGCCGCAAGTTGCTGGCGCGCAAGCCGCGCTGGCAAATGATGGGTGATCGCGCGCTGGAACACATTCGCAAGCATCCGGACATCTGGGTACTGAGCTTCCGCTTCGTCTACGGTTTGCGTACGGTCATGCCGGTAGCCATCGGGCTGTCGGGCTATCCGCCGGGTCGTTACCTGCTGCTCAACGGCATTGGCGCGGCGATCTGGGCTGCCGCACTGGCAGCGGCCGCGTACCATTTCGGCGCAGTACTCGAAGGCATGCTCGGCAGTGTGAAGAAGTACGAACTATGGGTGCTCGGTGCGCTGCTGGTCCTGGGCTTCGTACTGTGGCTGCGCCGGCGCTTCAAGAATGCCCGCCTGGCCAAGCAGGTCTACGCCGACGAGCAAGCCCTGAAAGCTGTGCGGACCAATACCGAAGGCCCTACGACACCAACCGAGTGATGCGGTTTCTGCAGCAATAGAGACCGATGCCGCTCAACAGGCTGTAACTGAGCAGGCCGACCCAGCCCACGGTGCTGGCCGGCCACAGCCCCACCACCGGGGCCAGCCATACCAATGGCAGAGTCAACGCCAGCCGCGCCAGCTCCAGCTTCAACGCCCACGGGCGATTCTCCAGGGCCACGCCCAGCACAAACAGACCGAACGCCACCGCTCCCCAGCCCAATACCAGGGCAGCGACTGGCAGCTTCGGCTCAAGATTCATCAAGTAACTGCCCAGCGCGATATAGACACAGAACTGCAAAAGGACATAGAGCTGCTGACGCCCGTCCAGTGCTACTTCGAATTTACGGAACTGGCTCAGGTCCGGCTTACTCATCGGGTATTTGGCCGCCACGTCCGCCGGGCGCCAGCCGGTGCGCATGAACCAGATCCGCAGCTTGTCCCAGGTGCTTTCCGCACGCCGGGCATCGGCCCACAATTGCGTGTAGAACTGCACGTTCGCCCACACGGGATTCCAGCTCGCCAGCGGCGTGGTCACGCCAAAGATCACCGGTTCGTTGTCGTCTTCTGCCTGGAACGAGCCAAACAGACGATCCCAAATAATGAACACGCCGCCGTAGTTGCGATCCATGTAGAGAGCGTTCTGTGCATGGTGAGCCCGATGATTGGACGGCGTGACAAAGAACCATTCGAACCAGCCAAGCTTGGGAATATGCCGCGTGTGCACCCAGAACTGGGACAGCAGGTTCAGCGCCGCGACGCTGACGAACACCAGCAGCGGCACGCCGAACACTGCCATCGGCAGATAGAAGATCCAGCTCAACAGGAATCCGGTACTGGTCTGGCGCAACGCCGTGGACAGGTTGTAGTCCTCGCTCTGGTGATGCACCGAATGGGCGGCCCAGAGAATGTTGCGCTCATGGCCCAAGCGGTGCAGCCAGTAGTAGCAGAAGTCGTAGAAGACAAAGGCAAACACCCAGGTCCAGACGCTGTCGGCCGACAGCTCGAACAGTGCCAGATGCCTGAGGGCAAACGCATAGGTCACCAGACCCACACCCTTGGTCAACAGACCCGTGGTGGTCGACAGCACGCCGGTGCTGATGCTGTTGATCGCGTCCGCCACCCGATAATTGCTCACCCCACGCCAACGGTCGGCCAGCAACTCGACCGCGATCAGCACAAAGAAAAACGGAACCGCATACAGAATGAGGTCCATGACGCGCCCTGACCGGAATCTTGAGGACAGATGCTATGTGTAACCGTGAATTAACCCTATGGCAACGAGTGACAAATTAGTGGACATTTAACGCCATGAATCTGGAGAAAAGCCCATGAGCAAAAAAGTTGCAGTGATCCTTTCCGGTTGTGGCGTATACGACGGCGCCGAGCTCCACGAGAGTGTTATCACCCTGCTGCGCCTGGACCAGCGCGGTGCCCAGGTACAGTGTTTCGCACCGAACATCGCGCAGTTGCATGTGATCAACCACCTGACCGGCGAAGAAATGCCCGAGTCGCGCAACGTGCTGGTGGAATCGGCGCGGATTGCCCGGGGCAACATCAAGGATATCCGTGACGCGAACGTCGATGAGTTCGATGCGCTGATCGTGCCCGGCGGCTTCGGCTCGGCCAAGAACCTGTCCAGCTTCGCCATCGAAGGCGCCGGCTGCACCGTTCAACCGGATGTCCTGGCACTGACCGAAGCCTTTGCCGAGGCCGGCAAACCGGTGGGATTGATGTGCATTTCCCCTGCCCTGGCGGCAAAAATCTACGGCCCGGGCGTGACCTGCACCATTGGCAACGACACCGACACCGCTGCCGCGATGAACAAGATGGGCGCAACCCATACCGATTGCGCGGTCAGTGACATCGTCGAAGACAAGGCACGCAAACTGGTGAGCACCCCGGCTTACATGCTGGCGCAATCGATCAGCGAAGCGGCGTCGGGGATCAACAAGCTGGTAGACCGGGTGCTTGAACTGACCCACGAAAACGATGCCTGACACTGTTCAAACATGTGGGAGCGAGCTTGCTCGCGATAGCGGTCTGGCAAGCGACATCAATGTTGAAGTTGCTGACCCCATCGCGAGCAAGCTCGCTCCCACAGGGTTCGTCGCAAGACTTAAGACTTGCGCGAAAGCCGAGTCAAAATCCGGTCCAGCGCATTGGCAAACGCCTGCTTTTCACGGTCGCCGAACGGCGCTGGCCCCCCGCCCGTTTGCCCCTGTTCGCGCAAATCGGTGAACAGGTTGCGCACGGCCAGTCGCTCCCCCATGTTCTGCGCATCAAACTCCTTGCCTCGTGGATCGAGCGCTGCCACGCCCTTCTTCACCAGACGGTCGGCCAATGGCACATCGCTGCAAATCACCAGTTCACCAGGCACCGCGTGTTCCACCAGATAATCGTCCGCTGCATCCGGGCCGCTTGGCACCACGATCAGCTTGACCAGCGCCAGACCGGGCTTGATCTGCGGCTGCCCGGCTACCAGCACCACTTCGAACTGGCGCTTGAGGGCGAACTTCACCACCAGGTCCTTGGCTGCCCGCGGACAGGCGTCGGCATCGATCCACACACGCATTGGTTTTTCCTCTGTTGAAAAGCATCGCGGGCAAGCCACGCTCCCACAGGTTAACGCTAAACCTGAGGGAGCGTGGCTTGCCCGCGAAAGTGAGCGAAGCGAATGCCGTTTAAGAAACCTGCACGCGCTGCTTCTCAGCCACCCGGCTGCGGCCATACAACACGATGATCGCTGCAATCGCCACGGCCTGCGCACTCAGCGAATACGCATCGGCATGGATCCCCAGCCATTCAAAGTCAAAGAACGGCACCGGTCGCGTACCGAAGATCCCGGCTTCCTGCAGCGCTTTCACGCCATGCCCGGCAAACACCACCGACAAGGCGCACAAAAGACCGGCGTTGATGCTGAAGAACAGCGCCAGCGGCAACTTCGCCGAACCGCGCAAAATCACCCAGGCCAGACCAGTCAGCATCACCACAGCGGTCGCACCACCGGCCAGCACCGCGTTGTGCCCCGCGGGACCGGCCTGCAGCCACAGGGCTTCGTAGAACAGAATCACTTCGAACAATTCGCGATACACCGAGAAAAACGCCAGGGTCGCGAAGCCCAAGCGCCCGCCGCCGCCCACCAGGCTGGTCTTGATGTAATCCTGCCAGGCCGCCGCGTGACGACGGTCATGCATCCACACGCCCAGCCACAGCACCATGACGCTGGCAAACAACGCCGTCGCGCCTTCCAGCAATTCGCGCTGCGAACCGCTGACATCGATCACATAGGCTGCCAGCGCCCAGGTACCCAGCCCCGCCACAAACGCCAGGCCCCAGCCGACGTTAACGCTGCGCACCGCCGACTGTTGACCTGTGTTACGCAGGAAAGCCAGGATTGCCGCCAGCACCAGAATCGCTTCAAGACCTTCGCGCAGCAGAATCAGCAAGCCGGAAATGTAACTCAACGACCAACTCAAACCGTCGTTGCCCAGCAGACCGGCCGACGCCTTCAACCTGGCCTTGGCCGCGTCCAGGCGCTGTTCGACGTCGTTCACCGGCAGGCCGTCCTGCAACGACTGACGGTAGGCCATCAGGGATTTTTCAGTGTCTTTACGCACGTTGGCGTCAATGTTATCCAGCGAACTTTCAACCAGCTCGAAACCTTCCAGATACGCTGCTACCGATAAGTCATAAGCCTGATCATGCTCACCGGCACGATACGCCGCGATGCTCTTGTCCAGAGTGGCCGCGGTGTAGTCGAGCAATTGTGCCGGGCCACGCTTGACCTGCGGCGGTTGCGCCCGTTGGGCACGGAACGTCGCAGCGGCCTGCGAGCCTTCAGCGGACTGTACTTCGGCCGGAGTCTGACGGGCCAGGTCGGCGATGTTGTAGGTTTTGTCAGCATTGGCTGTCGCCAGGTCGACACTGAAGCTGGCGATATAGGTGGCCAGGTCCCAACGCTGACGATCATCCAGTTGATCGGCAAAGGCTGGCATATCCGTCCCTTCGACACCCAGGCCCAAGGTGCTGTAGATCGCGTAGAGGCTCAGGCGATCCAGCCGAGTGGTATCGCGCAGGTTGGACGGCGGTGGCGTCATGCCGACACCTGCCGGGCCGTCGCCAGCCCCCGTGTCGCCATGGCAAACCGAGCAATGCTGGGCGTACAGTGGCGCCCCACGCGACGGGTCCGGCGTAATGACCGGGGCCTGGCTGACTTCATAGGCCACGGCCAGCTTCGCACCCAGTTGCCGGGTCTGGCGAGTGACCTCGGCACCGTCCTGACGGGTGCCGATGGAGGTTCCCAGCGAGGTCAGGCTTTGCTCCAGCGCAGCTTTTTCCGGTTTGGCCGGCATGGCTGCAATCAGACTTCCCAGCGTCTTGACCGACTCTTGCTGCGCGCGAAATCCGGCCTGATCCGTGATGCTGCCCGCCTGCACCGTGTCCGGGTAATCCGCGCCGATGTAATCGAGCAAGTGCAGCGCCTGCGGCGCACCTTCTGCGGAGGCGGCCAGCAGTTGAAAGCTGCACGCCGCGAACAGCGGCAGCAACAGCCAGGCCAGGAAACGGGTGGGGGCAATCATGAATGAATCTCAATTTGAAAAACGAAGTTACATATTGTTAACGCCCAACGGATTTCGCTCAAGCCTTGTTGGGCCTCCCTGCGAAATCGCGGGCTCTCCAAGGTACTGATTCGTCAATGAAAAAGGCGACCACATGGGTCGCCTTTTGGGGTTTCTGTCGGTTTAGACTGCGGCTCTGCGCAGCGTCGCCATGAACGCTGCCGCCCCGATGAACAGCCCGGCAAAGGTCCGGTTCATGCGTTTTTGCTGTTTCGGTGTACGCAGCAGACGCAGCACTTTTGACGCCAAACCGGTGTAGCCGGCCATGACGATCAGGTCGACGCAGACCATGGTCACGCCGATCACCAGATACTGAATCAGCAGTGGAGCATGGGGGTCGATGAACTGCGGCAACACCGCCAGCATGAACACCAGCGCCTTGGGGTTGCTGATGTTCACCAGGAAACCACGGAACACCAGGGCCATCGGCTTGCCGATCTGGCGCACTGCCGCGTCATCGCTCATATCGCTGGGCAGCGCACGCCATTGCTTGATCGCGAGGTAGACCAGATACGCCACGCCAAACCATTTGATTGCATAGAAGGCTGTGGCCGAAGCCGTGAGAATGGCGCCGACACCGGCACCAACGATGGCGATCTGCAAAGCCAGGCCCAATTGCAGGCCCAGGGCATTCCAGTAGCCGCGCCAGAAGCCGTATTGCAGGCCGCTGGACATCGACGCAATGGCGCCGGCACCGGGGGACAGGCTGATTACCCAGCAGGCGGCAAAAAACGCCAGCCATGTTTGAAGCTCCATTGCACACCTCGACTCAGACTCGTGACAGACGTCTAAGCTAATGCGGCTTTGATTGGATGACTATCGATTTTTTGCAGGACATGGTGACGGCCGACCAGCGTTCAGGGCTTGAGGGCCTCATCGCGAGCAAGCTCGCTCCCACATCAGACCGATGTCGCTAATAAGAACGCGATCACCTGTGGGAGCGGGCTTGCTCCGGGCGGCGATCCGACGAAAGCAATCTATCAGGCAGCAGAAGGTTTACTTTTCAAACCCGCTGGAAGGAAACACATCCGTCCCGCGCCAGCGCCGCACCGAACGCTGGAAGAACAAACTGTTGGGCACCTGCACCATGGCGCTGCCCGTGCCGAGCTCTTCAGCCTCGATCAGCGTGGTGTAAAGAAGATTGATCGCCACCACCCGGCCTTTGACGCCGGGTTTGTCGGTGGTGTCCACCAACTCGACCACGTCACCTATGCGAAACGGGCCGACGGTAAAGATCAGGATCGCGCACAGCAGGTTCGACAGCACGCTCCACATGGCGAAAAACGCCACCGCCGCCACCGCGACGAAACCGGACAACGCGGTCCAGAGCACCGTGGCCGATACACCAAGTCGCTCCAGGACGAAAATCAGCGCGCTGCCCATGATCAACCAGCGCAAACCGCCCCGCAGCGGCATCAACAACTGCGGCGGGAACGGGTAACGCTCACCGAGACGGGTCAGACATTTCGCGACGAAGCGCTGGGCGAAGTACCCGGCCAGCAGGATCAGCAGGATTTGCACGCCGAGCCAGATCGGCTCGACCCACACCGCCGGCAACGGCAGTTTGAAGGCGTCCATCAGGACAGCGCCTCCAGCTCCGCCTGCATGCCTTCCAGCAATTCCAGAGCCTCCATCCACGCGTCTTCCAGCTCCGCCTCACGCACCTTCAGCCTGGCCTGTTCGGCCAGCAGATCGCGCAATTCGTTCTTGCGCGCCGGCTCGTAGATATCGCTGTCGCCGAGGCTGGTATCGACCTTCGCCAGCTTTTCGTGCAGCTTGCCGAGTTCGGCTTCAAGCTTGTCAGCTTCGCGCTTGTGCGGTGCCAGTTGCTGGCGCAACGCAGCAGCGGCCTGACGCTGGGCTTTCTTGTCGGTCTTGTCCGGGTTGACCGGCGTGTTGCTGACCGGGGCGTTACGCTGGCGATACTCCACCAGCCAGCGGGTGTAGTCCTCCAGGTCGCCGTCGAACTCCTCGACCTTGCCGTCTGCCACCAGATAGAAATTGTCGGTGGTGCTTTTGAGCAAATGCCGGTCGTGGGAGACCACCAGTACCGCACCACTGAATTCCTGCAGGGCCATGGTCAGCGCCAGGCGCATTTCCAGGTCCAGGTGGTTGGTCGGTTCGTCGAGCAGCAACAGGTTCGGTCGATCCCAGGCGATCAACGCCAACGCCAGGCGCGCTTTTTCGCCACCGGAGAAATTCAGCACCGGCTCGTCGATTCGCGCACCACGGAAGTCGAAACCGCCGAGGAAGTCACGCAGGGTCTGCTCGCGCTCGGTCGGCGCCAGGCGCTGCAAGTGCAGCAACGGGCTGGCCTTGGAATCCAGAGAGTCGAGCTGATGCTGGGCGAAGTAACCGACCACGGTGTTCTCGCCACGGGTCAAGCGGCCGGCCAATGGCGAGAGCTCACCGGCAAGGTTCTTGATCAGGGTCGATTTACCGGCGCCGTTAGGGCCGAGCAGACCGATTCGCGCTCCCGGGGTCAGTTGCAGCTTGACCTTCTCCAGCACGGCTTTGTCGCCGTAACCCAGACGGGCATCGGACAGGTCAATCAGCGGGCTGGAAATTTTCTGCGATTCACGGAAGACAAAATCGAACGGCGAATCAACGTGGGCAGCGGTCAACTCTTCCATCCGCTCCAGTGCCTTGATCCGGCTCTGGGCCTGACGGGCCTTGGTGGCCTGGGCCTTGAAGCGGGCGATGTAGCTTTCCATGTGCGCACGTTGCACCTGCTGCTTCTCGTACGCCTGCTGTTGCTGGGCCAGACGTTCGGCACGGGCGCGCTCGAAGGCGCTGTAGCCACCGCGGTACAGGGTGATCTTGCGCTGATCGACGTGGGCCACGTGGTCGACCACGGCATCGAGGAAGTCCCGGTCGTGGGAGATCAGCATCAAGGTGCCCGGATAGCTCTTGAGCCACTCTTCGAGCCAGATGATGGCGTCGAGGTCCAGGTGGTTGGTCGGTTCATCGAGCAGCAACAGGTCCGAAGGGCACATCAGCGCCTGCGCCAGGTTCAGACGCATCCGCCAGCCACCGGAGAAATCCCCTACCGGGCGATCCATCTGCTCGTTTGTGAAGCCAAGGCCTGCCAGCAACTTGCGGGCGCGGGCGTCAGCGGTGTAACCGTCGGCACTGTCAAGTTCCGAGTGCAGGCGGGCCTGTGCGGCGCCGTCATGGGCCGCTTCGGCTGCCGCCAGGTCGCGTTGCACCTGGCGCAGGCGAAGGTCGCCATCGAGCACGTAGTCGACCGCCAGGCGTTCGAGGGTATCGACCTCCTGGCGCATATGGGCGATACGCCAGTCGGCCGGCAGGAAGCAATCACCCGAGTCCGGGTGCAGCTCGCCCCGAAGCAAGGCGAACAGGCTCGATTTGCCGGCGCCGTTGGCACCGATGAGGCCGGCTTTCTGGCCGGCGTGCAGGGTCAGCTCGGCGTCTTCTAGCAGACGTTGCGGGCCACGCTGTAAAGTCAGGTTCTGAAGTCGAATCATAATGGCGGCGGAGTCTACCAGCTTCGCTCGCAACTGGCGCGAGTAGCACTATGTCCTCTGACCTGTGGAGCTTTTCCCTGACCACTTACGCCCGTCCGGGTGTTGAGCAGGCATGCCTGCAATTGCAGTCGGCGGGAGTCAATGTGTGTCTGCTGCTGTGTGGTGCGTGGTTGGGGCAACGAGGTGTGGCCTGCGATGAGCAACGCTTGCAGCAGCTTCGTAGTGTGGCCGTCTCGTGGGACACCGATGTCGTGCAGCCGTTGCGCACCTTGCGCACGCAATGGAAAGCTGCGGCCACGCAAGACGCCGGGTTGCATACCCTGCGCGAACAAGTGAAGGCACTGGAGCTGGAAGCCGAAAGGCATCTGTTGTTGCGGCTGGAGAGAGCGGCGCGGAGTTGGCCGCAAGGTGCCGAGACCGAACTATCGGCCTGGCTGGAAGGTGCGACGGCGGGTGCCGCCCACCTGCACCGCGACGCGCTGCATCAGCTGCGCGTCGCGGTAACCGGCACTTAGGAAGCGCTGGTCGGGGTGGAGATTGCTGCGCTCGGAACGGCGGCCGGCGTTGGTGCTGGCGTAGCTGTCGAGGTGGTAGCTGCCGGAGTGGATGTTGCGGCTGGAGCCGGGGAGGCTGGCTTGGCAACAGGCGCGGTCGCTGGCTTGGCGGCAACCGGTTTTTTCACTGCAGGTTTGGCCGCTGGTTTTGCAGCGGGTTTGGCTGCACTGGCAGTGGCCGGTTTGGCGGCTGGTTTTGCTGGCGCTTTCGCCGCGGGTTTTGCCGCTGGCTTGGCAGCAGGTTTCGCCGCGACAGGTTTGGCCGCCGGCTTGGCAGCTGGTTTCGCCGCTGCAGTTTTGGCTGCTGGTTTGGCAGCAGGTCTAGCGGCAGGCTTGGCAGCGGCGGTTCGCGCCGCGACAGGTTTGGCCGCCGGCTTGGCAGCAGGTTTCGCCGCTGCGGTTTTGGCTGCTGGTTTGGCAGCAGGTCTAGCGGCTGGTTTAGCGGCCGGCTTGGCAGCAGCGGTTCGCGCCGCGGCAGGTTTGGCGGCCGCTGTTCTTGCAGCAGGTTTGGCTGCTGGAGTTTTAGCAGCAGGTTTTGCAGCGCTGGCTGCAACAGGTTTTTTCGCTGCCGGTTTAGCGGCAGGCTTGGCTGCGGCTTTCACCGGTGCTTTGGCAACCGGTTTGGCGGCAGGCTTGGCCGGTGCTTTTGCAGCAGCCGGTTTGGCAGCGGCTTTCTTCGCAGGTGCCGCAGCAGGTTTGGCCGCACGCAGGGACAACACCTTGCCGACAGCCTCTTGTACACGACCGACGCCCTGGGCCAGTTTCAGGCTTTCCTGAGCATCGCGCTTGAGTTGCAGAATGTAGCCGCGGGTTTCCGATTGACGATCCTTGAGGGCATCGAGCAGCTCCTCAAGATCGGCCACTACGTCCTTGGCCTTGGCTTGCGCCTTGGCTTTTCCGGCCGCCGCAGCGTCCTGCAATTTGGTGCGGGACTTGTGCAGTTTTTCTTGCGCTTTTCCGCGCTGCTTTTCCAGCTTGGCGAGCAGTTTTTCAGCATCAGCCAAGGCTTCGGAACAAGCGGTTTCCAGATGCTCGAGCAGGCTGCCCGAGAGTTGTTGGAGCAGATGCAATGGAGTGTTTACTGGCTTCTTGGTGGCCGACATGGTTTACCTCCTGGCTGAAGTGAGTGCGGCTCATACTAGACCTCTGCTGCAACCGCCGCTAGGGCATGTTGACACTATCGAAAGCGCCGCGTTGCAAAGGATTGAAAAACTTCTGCATCGGCGCAAAAGCAGTTCACCGTTGTGCGCATTCTCACTGGCATAATCGCCCGCAATTCAGGCCGGAGAGTGACCATGTCGCGCTACCTTTTTTTATCGCTGTGCGTGTTTTTTTCGGTGGCCCAGGCCGCCGAAACAACACAGGAAAATGAAGCCCACGATCTGGCTTACAGTCTGGGTGCAAGTCTTGGCGAACGCTTGCGCCAGGAGGTTCCCGATCTGCAACTTCAAGCGCTGGTCGAAGGCTTGCAGCAGGCTTACCAAGGCAAACCTCTGGCACTGAAGGACGAGCAGATCGAACAGATTCTGACCGAGCACGAAGCCCGGGTTGCCGTGCAATCGGCCCAACCTCATAGCGAAGCGGCACTGGAAAAAGAACAGCGTTTTCTTGCCGAAGAAAAAGCCAAACCCGGCGTGCGTGAATTGGCAGATGGCGTGCTGCTCACCGAATTGATTCCGGGCAATGGTCCCAAGGCCGGACCGAACGGCAAGGTGCAGGTGCTGTACATCGGTCGCTTGCCCGACGGCACGGTGTTCGATCAGAACAGCCAGCCACAATGGTTCAGCCTCGACAGCGTGATCGCCGGATGGCGCAGTGCATTGCAAAACATGCCGGCAGGGGCGAAATGGCGACTGGTGATTCCATCGGCCCAGGCCTATGGCGCCGATGGTGCCGGTGACGTGATCGCACCGTTCACTCCACTGGTGTTCGAAGTTGAATTGCGTGGTGCAACCAGCTGACGACGGAAACGAAAAACGGCGTGCCTTGGCACGCCGTTTCAGGGTCTTGCGGGAAGCGAATCATGCCTGAACCGGATCGGCTTCCTTGTGAGCGGTGTGCAGCACTTCGATCAGGCAATCTTCCAGCTCGAAGCGCTCGTGCAACAGGCCACCCAGTTCCTTGAACTTCTCCGCAACGCATTTGCCTTCGTCGCAAAGGTCATTGAACGCAAGCAGCTTTTCAGTGATGACATCGATGCGCGGGTAGATAGTCTCGGCGAGCTCCAGACCACGCTTGTCGTTGAAGGCCTTGGCCTCCCCCGTCAGTTGCTCGTAGATCTCGAAATGCCCGGCCGATACATAATCGACCAGCACGCCGCAGAACTCCTGCAAAGGCTTGCGATTCGTGGACAGAGTCTCTGGATCGGCACCGAGCTTGTCGTATGCATCGATCAGCTCTTTGCGCTCCTGCAACCAGCGATCGATCAGCAGGTGCACTCCGCCCCAGCGTTCCTGAGCATTCTGACAACTTTCGAGCATGGTGATCTCTCTTCCCTTGTGGGTCAGCTGCTCTATGCCCGCTCGCCTCTTGTAACGTCGGTGGGCGGTCAGGCAGAGCGTCATCGAGCAACATAATTCCAATGACACGTGCGGGCCAGATTATGCCCGCACGACACTGGCTTCAAGGTACGCAGGCGATAAAGTTCATACAAGTGTTTAATCGCCCGCAAAGGCCCGGTGCGACGACTCGCCGCTGAGTGGTCGCTGATAGCTGGTCCAGACCAGTCGCAACGACTGGTAAACGGCCAGAATCATCATCGCGACGAAGAACAGCAGGCTCCACTCGGTGAGACTCAGATCGAACAGCGTCCAGGAAATTTCCACACAACCGGCAGCTCCCTTGAACATTTGCTGTACGACGGATAGCCACGGAGAACTGGCCAACAGTTCCGCCAGATGGGTCGAGCACGCCGCTGCCTGTTCCGCCGGAAGGCTTTGCAGCAGGACCTGTCGCCACGCCGAGACAGTACCGGCCAGGCTGCAACAAAGACTGAGCAACCAATACAGAACGTTTCCGATGCGACCGGGGCCATGGACTGAAGCCATCAGGCAGACACCGGTAAGGAGCGCCAGGCAAAATCGCTGCACAAGACACAAGCCGCAAGGCCGCAGGCCGACTGCATATTCCAGGTAGTAGGAAACGCCCATCGCCAGGGCACCCGCAATGAAAGCCATGAAAAACAAGGAGCGTGAGCAGGCCAAAGACATGGCTTTTCCGTAAAAGTAGTGACAGACCGTTACGGTAGAGGAAAGCGCGACGGCCTTTCAAGGCAACTGCCCACAGAGACTTCAGCACAGGTGTAGGGAAATCCCGACGCAGGCGAGAGGATAAAATGCAGTCCCCTGTAGGACTTTGCCTGCGACGAAATTTTGCGACTGAACTTCAACTTATCATCGCGCTGCGGCGAGGGCGATTGCTCCCTCGCTGCAGGTCATCGCTCAGACGCCGGAGCCTGGCGCCAGCGAATGGGTCAAGCGCGGACTGGCACTGGCAGAGGGGCCGCGAGCAAGCGTTTATCCAACAACCCCAGGCCTTCCTGAAACAACTGGTTGCTGCGCTCGGTATCGCCCATTTGCGCCAGCAAGCGTGCCAGCTCCGCACAGGCTTCCGGATTGCGTTGCACGCGCAGGCTGCTTTCCAGATAGTCCCGGGCCTTGCCCCACAAACTGTTTTGCAGGCAAAGACGACCCAGTGTCAGCAGCAGACCCGGATCGGCCGGATGGTCCTTGAGCCAGCCTTCGGCGGCCTGTAACTGGCGGGCCGGATCCTTGCCGCGAACCAGTCCGTAGAGACGTGCCAGATGACTGTCGTAGCTGCGCTTGAGAGCGGTACGCAGCACTTCTTCGGCCTCGACCTGAGCCCCTAATTGCCGTAATTGTTCGGCATATGCGAGCACCAGTTGCGGCTCCTGACGCTGTGCCGAGGTCAGTTGCTGCCAGGCACGTTCAAGCGATTGCTGCCCCACCGTTCCGTCTTCCTCCCGTTGCGCCGCCAGAGACAGGTTCGCCCCCCAGGCCCGACGCTCCAGCTCGGAGAGCTCGGCCGCCGGCAGGATTTTGTCCTTGCGCAACTCCGGCAGCAGGCGAATCACTGCCGACCAGTCACCACGCTGCTGAAGCAGGCGCTGCAACTGACGCAAGGTCTGTGCGTTATGAGGATGGCGTTCATGCATGGCTTGCAGAGTGGCGAGGGCGCCTTCGGTATCACCGCGGTCGGTCTGCAACTGAGCGTGGCTCAAGGCGATCGCCAACTCGGCCTGGGGCTGACGCTCCAGTGCGCGCTCCAACAAGTTGTCGCTTTCTTCGTAATTGCCTTGTTCGTTCGCCGCACGGGCCGCTCCGAGGTAGTAAAGCAGCGGTTGGCGCTCGGCTTCGGCAGCCCGATGCAAGTGACGTTGCGCACTGGCCCAGCGACCCTCGGCGAGGTCCAGTTGACCGTGCTCGATCGCCACCTGCACCCGACGGCTGCGGTTACGCCGCGACCACGGATTAACCACGCCACTGGAAGCCATCACCAGTTCGACCAGCGACTTGATGCCCCAGATCACCAGCCAGAGCACAGCCACCAAAGCCAGGGTCGCCCACAGGCTCGACTCATAGCGGAAGGTCTTGTAGGCAATCAGCACGTAACCGGAATGTTCGGCAATCGCCAGTCCCAATGCAGCGGCCGCGGCGATAACGAGGAACACGATCACATAGAGGCGTTTCATGGCGTGCCCTCCGGCGCGGTGTTCGCGGCAGGCCTGGCCAGTGGCTTGACCGAATCCTCGGCGTTGACGTTGCGCCGCTCCAGATACCCCTGCACCGCGCTCAGGGTGCCGGTCATATCCGGCGTGACTACGGTGACGGGTTGCTTGCTCAACTCGGCCACCTGTTCAAGCATGATTTTGCTTTGTGCGTTGTCCGGGTTGAAATTGCCCTTGAGGATGTCCCGCGCTTCATCCAGCACTTGGGAGTAAACCGCAGCCTGGCCATTGAGTGCGGCCCACTGTGCTTGCTCCAGTGCCAGGCTCAGGGCCAGGCGTACCTGGCTCAGGCTCTGGCCGGCCAGCAATGGGCGAACGTTTTTGTCGGCATTGAAATCGATACGGATGTAGCGCGAAATCTGATCCCACCATTGCGCCCAGCGACTGGCACCGTCGCCATCGGCAGTCAGGCCCAGCAACGAATCGCCACGGTCCTTGTACTCAGGGGCCAGCTCTGTGAGGCTGGCCACCTGCTCGCGCAACGCGCCCAGACGCAGAAACAGCCCGGTGCGATCGGGCTGTTCGGTGCTGCGCAAGGCGATCAGTGTCTTGGCTACCTGCTCGCGAGCGGCAAAGGAGCCCGGGTCGTTCTGCTCGCGCAGTATCTCGTCGGCGCCCTGTACCAGTGCCTGGGCGCTGCTGATGTCCTGCAAGGCGGACAGTCGCAGGCTGGCCAGACGCAGCAGGTGCTCGGCCTCGGCCAGACGCCAGTCCTTGCGACTGGCGCCGAGTACGGTTTCCAGCCGCTGGTTCAGCCTCTGCTGATCTCCTTGCAGCTGAATCACCAGACGGCTGCGTGCTTCCAGTTCATCGGCGGGAGGCAATTGCGCCAGGCGTGCGCTGAGGCGCTCCTCATTGAGCTTGAGGTTTTGCGCCTGGTCATTCAACGCTTGTACCTGGCTCAGTTGCTGCTGACTATTGGCTTGCAGGTGACGCACCTGCCAGACACCCCAACCGCCCACCGCGACACCGGCCGCACCCAGCAGCAGCGCGATGATTGCCAGACCATTGCCCCGACGCTGCTCGGCAGCAGCTGGCGGCGGCGGCATTTCATCAACAGGTGCATCAACAGGTGCATCAAGCACCGGTCGCGAGTCATCTTTAGGCAAGGCTGTTTCGCTCACGTATCCATCCTTTGCATTAGAAAACGGGTACGGGATACTCCCGTAACGCCGCAAGCAAAGCCGCGGCACTGGCACCGCGACAATCCACAACTGTTCTGGCCCCGGCGGCACGCGCCATCTCGGCAACCCTGGGGCTTGGTACAAACAACGGCAACCGCGCCAACTGCGGCCAGGCGTCGCCGGCCAATTGATGCAGGTGCTCAAAACCTTGTCCACTGCTGACCACCAGCCCGTTCAGGCGTTCCGCCTGTATCCGTTCCGGCAGCACTGTCGGCGGGTAAACCGGCATTGCCCGGCGGTACAGCTCCAGGTACTCGACACTAGCACCAAGCTCACGCAAACGCTCCGCCAGCAACTCGCGCCCGCCCTCCCCGCGCAGGATCAGCACTCGCGGATCGGGTTGTGCGATAGCCTCGCGCAGTCGGGAAAGTTCGAGCAAGGCTTCACTGTCATCGCCTTCTGCCGGGAAGCTCACGTCCAACCCGTGATCCCCGAGGACCTGTGCAGTCGCCGCGCCGACGCTGAACCACTTCACACCGGGCAGCGTTGGCCAATACCGGGCGAGCAGCTCGACGCCGATCCGGGCGGCCGGTTTGCTGACCACAATGACGGCACAGAACTGATCCAGCGCCTGAATCACCTGGCGCATTGTGTCAGTGGCCGCAATGGGCTCGATGTCCAAAAGCGGCAGACTGTTACTGAATATCCCCTGCTCGGCCAAAAAACTGCTCAGCGCCGCCGACTCTTCGGCGGGACGCGTCAGCAGCAAGCGCCAGCCAGTCACTCGTGACCAGCCTCGCCATAGACCGCCTTGAGAATGTCATCGGCACCCTGGCTGAGAAGGTCTTCGGCCACTCGCACACCCAGCGCCTCGGCATCGGCACGAGGTGCGCGGGCTTGTGCGCTGAGCAGCCGGCCACCGCCTGGATCGCCCACCAGCCCGCGCAACCAGACCTGCTCACCTTCCAGCACGGCATAGCAGGCAATCGGCACCTGGCAGCCGCCATTGAGGTGCTTGTTGAGGGCTCGTTCGGCGGTCACGCGGGTGGCGGTGTCCTGGTGATGCAGGGGCGCCAGCAGCGCATGGATTTCACTGTCGGCGCTGCGGCATTCGATACCTACCGCACCCTGGCCACCGGCCGGAAGACTGTCGTCGACACTGATGGCCGAAGTGATGCGATCTTCAAAGCCCAGACGGATCAGGCCGGCCGCGGCGAGGATGATGGCGTCGTATTCACCGGCATCGAGCTTGGCCAGGCGGGTGTTGACGTTGCCGCGCAGAAAACGGATTTCCAGGTCCGGACGACGGGTCAGCAATTGAGCCTGGCGACGCAGGCTGGAAGTGCCGACGATACTGCCTTGGGGCAGCTCATCCAGGCTAGCGTAGGTATTGGAAACGAAGGCATCGCGCGGGTCTTCCCGCTCGCAAATGCAGAACAGACCGAGGCCTTCGGGGAAGTCCATCGGCACGTCCTTCATGGAGTGCACGGCGATGTCGGCTTCATTGTCCAGCAGCGCGGTTTCGAGCTCCTTGACGAACAGGCCCTTGCCGCCGATTTTCGACAGCGGTGAGTCAAGCAGCTTGTCACCACGGCTGACCATGGGAACGAGGCTCACCAGCAGGCCCGGATGAGCCGCTTCAAGGCGGGCTTTGACGTATTCGGCCTGCCACAGGGCGAGAGCGCTTTTGCGGGTGGCGATGCGGATCTGGCGAGAGGACATGGATCAATCCGTACTGAATAGATATGACGGATAATAACAGCTCAGCCAAATCCACTTTGACTTGTATCAGATACTACTCGGCCTCCCTGGCCCCGGATGTCCGGCAATCGGGTGTGAAATGAGTTTGCGAACAGCTGTTTAAAGCTGTTGCATCATTTTGCGTACCCCTGCCACATGACGTCGGCTGACGATCAGCGCATCACCGTTGAGACCTTTGAGGAACAGCTGAAAATGCCCCAGGGGTGTGCGCTGCAGTCGCTCGATACGCTCGCGGGCGACCAGTGCATTGCGATGGATACGCACGAAACGGTCACCGAATTCGTCTTCGAGGGCCTTGAGCGGCTCATCGAGCAGCACTTCGCCGCTTTCGTGGCGCAAGGTCACGTATTTGTGGTCGGCAATGAAGTACACCACCTGATCCAGCGGAATCAGCTCGATCCCTTTACGGGTTCGGGCGCTGATATGGCTGCGCGGGCCGCTGCCGCTTTCGGCAGCAGGGCGGGTCAGGGCGGCGAGCTGGGCACGATTGGGGCGCTCGGCTCTCTTTAATGCGTCATGTAATTGTTCAGTTCTCACAGGTTTCACCAGATAGCCTACGGCGCTGGCCTGTAAGGCTTCCACGGCAAATTCATCGGGCCCGGCGCAGAACACCACGGCGGGCGGAGTTTCGCGTTCGCACAACCGCGCAGCCACTTGCAGGCCATCGAGGCCGGGCATGCGGATATCAAGCAGCACGATATCCGGCTTGTGACTGTCGATCAGTGCCAACGCCTCTTCGCCATTCGTGGCACTAGGCTCCAGGACACTGTATCCCTCGAGTTCGCCAACCATTCGGCTCAGGCGCTCGCGGGTCAAGGGTTCGTCATCAACGATCAGGACATTCATATTGCGCTGGATTCCTGCGTGAGTCTCGCACAAGGATAGCGTAGACAGGTGAAGTGACGTCCGTCACCGCGATCCACGCTAAGACTAGCCCGAGCGTCAAAAAGTGCCGTTGGTCCGGCGGCTAAATTTCCATCTGCCGGGCGATTGGCGGCCCAGGCCCGCATTGGCGACACATCGCCACAGGGTTTGCTGATACGCAATATGAACACCCCTCTTCTTATAGTAGCCAGCCTCCGCACCGAGAAGTGCGCTGATCCTACTGTCCAACTGTAGACGGTTGCCGGGACGTTATTGCTCAATTGAAAAATATCGTTGCGCTAATGCAGGAGCGAGCTTGCTCGCGATGAACCTGGCGTCGACGCGTTTATCCAGGAAGTACGCGTTATCGTTAACGCCCATCGCGAGCAAGCTCGCTCCTACACAAAAAAACGTGTCGACCAGTGTCAGCGACAGGATTGGCAACCCTGTTATTATCCGCGCCAGCGTTCCACGCCTTCTTACTTCAAGCCGATACGAGCGAATTCATGAGCACTGACAAGACCAATCAGTCCTGGGGCGGCCGCTTCAGTGAACCCGTCGACGCCTTCGTCGCCCGCTTCACCGCCTCCGTCACCTTCGACCAGCGCCTGTATCGCCACGACATCATGGGCTCGATCGCCCACGCCACCATGCTGGCCAAGGTCGGCGTGCTGACCGATGCCGAGCGCGACAGCATCATCGATGGCCTGAACACCATCCAGGGTGAAATCGAGGCCGGCCAGTTCGACTGGCGCATCGACCTCGAAGACGTCCACATGAACATCGAGGCACGGCTGACCGACCGCATCGGCGTGACCGGTAAAAAACTGCACACCGGCCGCAGCCGTAACGACCAGGTCGCCACCGACATCCGTCTGTGGCTGCGTGACGAGATCGACCTGATCCTGGCCGAAATCACCCGCTTGCAAAAAGGCCTGCTGGAGCAGGCCGAGCGCGAAGCCGCCAGCATCATGCCGGGTTTCACCCACCTGCAGACTGCACAACCGGTGACGTTCGGGCACCACATGCTGGCCTGGTTCGAAATGCTCAGCCGCGACTACGAACGCCTGGTCGACTGCCGCAAGCGCACCAATCGCATGCCACTGGGCAGCGCGGCGCTGGCCGGCACCACCTACCCGATCGATCGTGAGTACACCGCCCAATTGCTGGGTTTCGACGCGGTTGGCGGCAATTCGCTGGATAACGTCTCCGATCGCGATTTCGCCATCGAATTCTGCTCAGCCGCCAGCATTGCGATGATGCACCTGTCGCGCTTCTCCGAAGAGCTGGTGCTGTGGACCAGCGCGCAGTTCCAGTTCATCGATCTGCCCGACCGTTTCTGCACCGGCAGCTCGATCATGCCGCAAAAGAAAAACCCGGACGTGCCGGAGCTCGTGCGCGGCAAGACCGGTCGCGTATTCGGCGCGCTGATGGGCCTGTTGACCCTGATGAAAGGCCAGCCTCTGGCCTACAACAAGGACAACCAGGAAGACAAGGAACCCCTGTTCGACTCCGCAGACACTTTGCGCGACTCGCTACGGGCCTTTGCCGACATGGTTCCGGCGATCAAGCCAAAGCACGCGATGATGCGCGAAGCGGCACTGCGCGGCTTCTCCACCGCCACCGACCTGGCCGACTACCTGGTACGTCGCGGCCTGCCATTCCGTGATTGCCACGAAATCGTTGGCCATGCCGTGAAGTACGGCGTAGACAGCGGCAAGGACCTGGCGGAAATGAGCCTGGAAGAACTGCGCAGGTTCAGCGACCAGATCGACCAGGACGTGTTCGCCGTGCTGACTCTGGAAGGCTCGGTCAATGCCCGCAACCACATCGGCGGCACCGCGCCGGCGCAGGTGAAGGCTGCCGTGGCTCGCGGCCAGGCATTGCTCGCCAGCCGCTAAAAGCATCGTCGGATCGCCGCCCGGAGCAAGCTCGCTCCCACAGGGTTTGATGTGTGAACCCAATCCAATGTGGGAGCGAGCCTGCTCGCGATGACCTGCTTCCAAACGCTACAAAATTTACTTCTTCGACGCGACCATCGCCAAGAACGCCGGCATCGCGGCCTCCCGGTCCGCCGCCACACGCTGTACATTCGGATTACCCCCCAAAAACTCCAGCAGCGCCTTGGCCTTCGGCATCTCGGCCAACAGATCAATGCCAAACAACTTCTTGGCGACCCCACACGCCAGCGGCACGCTGAACAGGAAATACAGATCCGCCACGCTCAAGCTGTCGCCAGCCACGTAAGGGCTGAATTTGCCGTGCCGGCCCAGCGCAGCCATCCCCAGCAACAATTCGGTTTTGGTTTTTTCCTTGATCGCGTCCGGCAGGGTCATGCCGAAAAAAGCTTCGGGATAGCAGGCCCGGCCAGGCAATTCGATGTACAGCTCGATTTCCCTGGCCAGTGCCAGCACCTGCGCGCGCTCGAACGGATCGCTCGGCAGCAAAGGCGTGCCTTTCTGGCTCTGCTCGATGTATTCGAGGATCACGCTGGTTTCATTGATGAAGCCTTGCTCTACCTGCAGCACAGGGACCTTTCCGCGAGGGCTGATGGCCAGTGCTTCGGGGGCAGTGCCACCGTAAAATGGCACCTCTTCGAAAGGCAGTCCTTTTTCCAGCAGCGCCAGTTTGACCATGTTGTAGTAGTTACTGACGGAGAATCCATAAAGCTTGATCATCACAAAGCCTCCAGGCCATGCGGGGTGGGCAGTGCCTGTTTATAGAACGCTCGAGGGTTTCTTGCCAGCAGCATCACGCCACTGAATACGGTTAAACTGGCCACCTTTCCCTGAGGAGCCTGCCATGAGCGAGCTGAACGATATCGACAACGACGAAGAAGAGTTCGCCGAAAGTACCCTGATCCAGGCCATAGAAAACCAGATCGAAAGCGACAACCCGCCAGCGGCCAAGGCGACCTTCAACAAGCTGACCCTGGTGGGCTACGAGCGGGAAGAAATCCTCAACCTGATGGCTCACGTTTTGGCGGTAGAAATCGACGCAATCCTCGAAGAAGACCGCGCGTTCAACACCGAATGGTACGAAGCTGCGCTACGCGCATTGCCCGAGTTGCCACCGGAAAAGCAGTAGGCCTACGCCTTCCCTGTAGGAGCGAGCTTGCTCGCGATGGACTCAAGAGCGCCGCGTTTAGTCAGTAAACACGCGGCATCGTTAACGACCATCGCGAGCAATCGAGCGTCGACCGGCTGCTCCTACAGAAGAAAAAACCCTGTCGCCAGCACTGGACATGCCGGACAAGCGGGTTCACCTTAGGGGCGCTGTCGTCCAATTCCTAGAAAGTCTGGAGTCCTTATGTCGCTTACCCCTGAGCTGGTTGCCGAACTGGAAGTCCTCGCACTCTTCAACCTGGACAGTTCCCAGGAAGGTCTGAAAATTCATCAGACCGCTGCCCCGAAACACATTGCCGCCGCCAAACGCCTCTTTGAAAAAGAACTGACCGACCAGCCTGATGGCGGTTACCTGACCAGCCTGGGTCGTGATGCCGCGCAAAATGTGCAAAGCGTGCTGACTATTCTTAACGCCGAAGTAACAGCCTGAATTCTGCCGCATCGCCCACGGAGACCCCGATCCAGGGATTTCCGCGGGCACATCTCCCCCTGACTTCTGTCTCCACCGATAGAAATCTGACGCCAGAAAAACAAATCCGCTTAAAAGTCCTCGCCTCAAGGCGCTAAACTGCCCCTCATCCGAAGAGCCCCACGCCCGTGCCCTGCGAGCCGGTTTGAGCTGACATGACCCGCACCCATGAAATCCGCCCTGATCTGGACGAGGGAATCGACCGCAAGGTTCTCAGCCAGCTGCGCGCACGCTTTCTGAAGCTCAACGAAGGACGCATGGCTCGCGCCATGGAAGGGTTGTCGACCCGCCAGCAAGGGGTCCTGACCTTGCTGCCGCTGTTTTTCCACGTTAATCATCCGCTGTTGCCCGGCTACGTTTCCGGCAGCACGCCAGCCGGGCTGTCGAATTTCGAGCCGGATGCCAATGTCCTCGCTGAAGCCCAGCGCCTGACTCGCTCGTTTTCCTACAAACCGCGCCACGGCAGCAACCCGCCCCGGCCAATTCACGGACTGTTCCTGATGGGCAGCCTCGGCACCCTGGCGCAGGCAGACCAGAGCGATATGGATGTGTGGGTCTGCCATGCACCCGACCTGACCGAGAACGAACTCGCCGAGCTGCGCAAAAAATGCCAGTTGCTGGAAACCTGGGCCGCCAGCCAGGGCGCCGAGGCGCATTTTTTCCTGATCGACCCGACCCGTTTCGTCCGTGGTGAGCGTGATACCCAGCTGAGCCCGGAAGATTGCGGCACCACCCAGCACTACCTGTTGCTGGACGAGTTTTACCGCACCGCGATCTGGCTGGCCGGGCGGACACCGATCTGGTGGCTGGTGCCGGTCTACGAAGAATCGAGCTACGACCGCTACACCCATACCTTGATCTCCAAACGCTTCATCCGTGCCGATGAAACCCTCGACCTCGGTAACCTGGCCTACATCCCGCCCGGCGAATTTATCGGCGCCGGGCTCTGGCAGTTGTTCAAGGGCATCGAGTCGCCCTACAAGTCGGTACTCAAGCTGTTGCTGACCGAGGTATATGCCAGTGAACACCCCAGGGTCTATTGCCTGAGCCTGCGCTTCAAACAAGCGGTGTTCGCCAACCGTCTCGACCTCGACGAGCTGGATCCGTACGTCGTGGTGTACCGGCGCATCGAGGAATACCTGATCGCCCGCAACGAACCGGAACGGTTGGAACTGGTGCGTCGCGCGTTGTACCTGAAGGTCAATCGCAAACTCACCGGCAACAGCCGCACCCAGAGCTGGCAGCGCTCTTTGCTTGAGCGCCTGGCCCATGAATGGCACTGGAACCAGCGCCAACTGGCCCTGCTCGACAGCCGCAGCCAGTGGAAAGTCCGCCAGGTCAGTTCCGAACGGCGGGCCCTGGTCAACGAGCTGAACTACAGCTACCGCTTCCTCACCCGGTTTGCCCGTCACGAACAAACCGTCAGCCGCATCAACAAGCGCGACCTGAGTGTCCTCGGCCGTCGACTGTACGCCGCGTTCGAGCGCAAGGCCGGCAAAGTCGAGTTCATCAACCCCGGTATCGCCCCGGACCTGGCGGAAGACACCCTGACGCTGGTGTACGCGCCGAACAAGAAAGAACCGGGGCAAGGCCAGTGGGGCTTGTACAACGGCAGCCTGACGGCGCTGGAGTGGGAGCATTTCGCGCCGATCAAACGCAGCCGTCACTTGCTCGAGCTGCTGACCTGGTGCCACCGCAATGGCGTGATCGACAGCAGTACCCGCCTGGCCTTGCACCCCGGCAGCAGCGACTTGAGCGAATTCGAACTGTTCAACCTGCTCGGCAGCCTGCAACAGACCATCGCCCTGCCCCTGCCCACCGTCGCCGAAGAACCCCTGCTGCGCGCCAGCGTACCGAGTGAAGTGCTGATGCTGGTGAATGTCGGCATCGATCCGCTCAAGCATCATCGCGACCTGAATATCCTGATGACCACCGAACGCACCGATTCCCTGAGCTACGCCGGCGTCCGGGAAAATCTGGTGCTGACCCTGGACCAGGTCACGCTCAATAGCTGGAACGAAGTGCTGGTCGGCCGCTACGACGGCCCCCATGCCCTGCTCGACTGCATCCGCGACTACCTCAACAACCTGCCGGCCGGGCCACAACAGCCGAAGCTGAGGGTGCGTTGCTTCTGCCATAACCGCGCGCAGTTCATTGCCCAACGGGTCGAGGAAATCCTCGATACCGCGCAGAACCTGCTGCTGAGCCAGCTCAATCATCGCTACCTGATCCAGGTCCAGCAGCACTACCACGTGCTGGAGTTGGTGCCGGGCCAGGTCCAGCACATCGCGCTGACTACTCTGCCGGCGTTGATCGATTACCTGGGCGAGGAAATGGCGAGCTACAGCCCGCTTCACCTGGACCCGAAGGCACTGGAAGAGCACGACCTTGCGCTGTTCCTGCCGACGGGCCAGCCGGATTGCATTCAAGTGTTCTACCGGGTCAACGAAGATCAGGCCGATCTGTACGTGCTCGATGAGTTCAATGCCCTGTGGCAGCAACGCCTGCCCTGGCACGATGAGCAAAGCCTGCTGGTGCCGCTGCAGCGTTTCCTGCAATCGATCCAGTACCGTCGCGATGCCTTGTTGCCGATGGACGCGGCCCACCCGCTGAACCTCGACACCCTGTATTGCCAGTTGCTGCCGTCAGGCCCTGGCCGGGCGCGCCGTATCGAAGCCCGGCCAGCACCGCAGACGCCGGTGAACAAACCGTTCTACGACGTGCAGGCGATCGTCGGCAAAGCCGCACCGGGTCAGGTGCAGGTCTCGCTGTATTGCAATCAAAGGGAGTTTTCCGAGCTGGAGCATGGCGACCAACTGTTCAGTGTGGTCGCCCGGGAAATCGTCGGGCAGCGCCGGGAAACCGAACGCTACCGCTGCTACATCACCGACCTCGACCTGTCAGGCCTGCTCGGCGAAGGACAGAGTTCCACCCATCTGTACCTGCGCTACAAAGCTGACCTTGAGCACGCATTGAACGAGGCGCTCGGTCAGGTCTGAGGGGATGTCACTCCGGGAAGTCGCCGCCATTGGCCGGCTGCGATTCGACTTCCAGCAACGTCAGCTTCAGGGTCTTGCCGCCCGGAGCCGGCCAATCGATATGCTGGCCAACCTTCAGGCCGAGCAGCGCACTGCCCACCGGCGCCAGGATCGAGACCTTGCCTTCGTCGGCATTCGCATCCTTGGGGTACACCAGGGTCAGGTGGTAGTCCTTGCCACTGCCTTCTTCGCGGCAATGCACACGGGAATTCATGGTCACGACATCGGCGGGCACTTCATCGTGGCCGACTACGGTATCGGCGCGATCGAGCTCGGTTTGCAACGCGATAACGCCCGGCAGCGTGTCGTCCAGGCTGTCGATCAGACGCTCCAGACGCTGGACGTCCAGACGGGTAAGGGTGATAGAAGGTGCGGTCATGATCAGGGCAGACTCCTTTCTTCTGCACGAAAAAAGCAAAACCCCGCCAGAAAAAGGCGGGGTTTTCACAAGCCTCGATGGGTTGAGGCATATCTGGACACTATCACAGCTCAAAAAATATACAAGCCAGGTCCGACCATGCACCTTGTAGCAGCTGGCGAAGCCTGCGTTCGGCTGCGCAGCAGTCGTAGAACCTGAATGCTCGGTATTCCTGGTACACCTTATTGTCTGATCTCACGACTGCTGCGCAGCCGAACGCAGGCTTCGCCAGCTGCTACGGATCGCGTTACGGCGTCAAATGGCGGCTTTGCGTTGCGCTGCCTGGGCGCAGATGACGCGGCGGCGATCATCGTCCGCCGAGCGCCATTCGCGGATGTCTTCGACATGGCGCAAGCAGCCCAGGCAGATTTTCTGCTCGTCCAGTCGGCAAACCCCGCTGCAGGGCGAGGGCACCGCCGGGCTTACATTGCTGTACAGCGGCTTGGGCGGACGGACCGGAGCAGGTTGAGTCACGGACTTACAGACCTTCGAAATCGAATTCGACACCGGCCTGTTGCTTGACGATACGCTCGAGCATTTCACCCAACTGCTCTTCGCTCTTGTCACACATCCAGCGCTCGCTTTCTTCGTCATAGTCGAAGTGGAAGCCCCCGGACACCGCGGCCAGCCACAGCTGACGCAGCGGCTCCTGGCGACTGAAGATCAGCTGGCTGCCGTTCTCGAATTTGACGGTCAGCACACCGGCCGAGCTTTCGAGGTCGATGTCCAGGTCGCTGTCGTCAAAGATGTCCTCCAGAGTTTGCTGGGTGGCATCGACCAGGTCGTGGAAACGCGCTTCGGACAAACTCATTACGGCAACCTCAAAAAGTGTCTGATCAGGCTCAAGCGCCGCAAGATACGACCGAGCCCCGTCGATTGCAAAGGATAATGACCCGCTGCCCTACCTGTGGGAGCGAGCTTGCTCGCGATGCGGCCTCACATTCAACATTAATGCGCCTGTTATGGCCTCATCGCGGGCAAGCCCGCTCCCACAGGGTTCGATGTGCTTGCGGCCAAGGCCCGCCGGACGGGAGCCCCGCTGCATAGGCAAGCTGCCGGGTGGCCGGTATACTCCGGCGCAATTAATGCATTTTCAAGGATTTCGCCATGAAGCGCCTGATCTCTTCCCTTGCTGCGCTCCTCGCGGTCGCCTGCCTTGTGTCGGCCTGCGGTCAAAAAGGCCCGCTCTACCTGCCTGATGAAGACCAGGACCCTGCCGAGCAGGCCAAGTCGTCGCAACAGCAGCCTGCCTCGAAAGCACACAAGCACGACGTCTACCAATAAGGGAACCTCATGGACGCTTTTAACTACCGTGACGGTGAACTGTTCGCGGAAGGTGTTGCCCTGTCTGCCATCGCCGAGCGCTTTGGTACACCGACCTACGTTTACTCCCGTGCACACATCGAAGCCCAATACCTGGCTTACGCCGATGCGCTGGCCGGCATGCCGCACCTGGTCTGCTTCGCGGTCAAGGCCAACTCCAACCTGGGCGTACTGAATGTCCTGGCGCGTCTGGGCGCCGGTTTCGACATCGTCTCCCGTGGCGAACTGGAACGCGTACTGGCCGCTGGCGGCAGCGCCGACAAGATCGTGTTCTCCGGCGTCGGCAAGACCCGTGACGACATGCGTCGCGCCCTGGAAGTCGGCGTGCACTGCTTCAACGTCGAGTCCACCGACGAACTGGAACGCCTGCAAGTAGTCGCCGCCGAACTGGGCGTTCGCGCGCCGATTTCGCTGCGCGTGAACCCGGACGTCGATGCCGGCACCCACCCGTACATTTCCACCGGTCTCAAAGAGAACAAGTTCGGCATCGCCATTGCCGACGCCGAAGACGTGTACGTGCGTGCCGCGCAGTTGCCTAACCTGGAAGTGGTCGGCGTCGATTGCCACATCGGCTCGCAACTGACCACCCTGCCACCGTTCATCGATGCCCTCGACCGCCTGCTGGGCCTGGTCGACCGCCTCGGCGATTGCGGTATTTACCTGCGCCACATCGATCTTGGTGGTGGCCTGGGCGTGCGCTACAAGGACGAGGAACCGCCATTGGCTGGCGACTACATCAAGGCCGTGCGCGAACGCCTCGACGGTCGTGACCTGGCGCTGGTGTTCGAACCGGGCCGCTTCATCGTGGCCAACGCCGGTGTATTGCTGACCCAGGTCGAATACCTCAAGCACACCGAGCACAAAGACTTCGCCATCGTCGACGCCGCCATGAACGACCTGATCCGCCCGGCGCTGTACCAGGCCTGGATGGACGTCACGGCCGTGCGCCCGCGTCAATCCGCCGCCCGCGCCTACGACATCGTCGGCCCGATCTGCGAGACCGGCGACTTCCTGGCCAAGGACCGTCAACTGGCGCTGGAGGAAGGCGACCTGCTGGCCGTGCATTCGGCCGGTGCCTACGGGTTTGTCATGAGTTCCAACTACAACACCCGCGGCCGTACCGCTGAAGTGTTGGTGGACGGTGATCAGGCATTTGAAGTGCGTCGCCGTGAGACGGTAGCCGAGTTGTTTGCTGGCGAAAGCCTGCTGCCGGAGTAAAACCATGCTGCTGCGTTTTACCAAAATGCACGGCCTGGGTAATGACTTCATGGTCCTCGACCTGGTCAGCCAGCACGCGCACATTCTGCCCAAGCACGCCAAACAATGGGGCGACCGGCACACCGGCGTCGGTTTCGACCAGTTACTGATCGTCGAGGCACCAAGCAATCCGGACGTGGACTTCCGCTACCGGATCTTCAACGCTGACGGCTCCGAAGTGGAACAGTGCGGCAACGGTGCACGCTGCTTCGCCCGCTTCGTGCTCGACAAGCGCTTGACCGCCAAGCGGCAGATTCGCGTCGAGACCAAAAGCGGCATCATCGAACTGGACATCCGCAACGATGGCCAGATCAGCGTCAACATGGGCGCCCCGCGCCTGGTGCCGGCGGAAATCCCGTTCCAGGCGCCAGAGCAGGCCAAGAGTTATCAGGTCGACGTCGACGGCACCCCGGTCGAACTGGCTGCGGTATCCATGGGCAACCCCCATGCCGTGGTGCGGGTCAGCGATATCAACAATGCGCCGGTGCATGAACTGGGGCCGAAAATCGAACATCACCCGCGCTTTCCGGCACGGGTCAATGTCGGTTTTCTCCAGGTCATCGACCGGAGCCGCGCACAGTTGCGCGTCTGGGAACGCGGAACCGGGGAAACCCAGGCTTGCGGAACCGGCGCCTGTGCCGCCGCAGTGGCCGCGATCAGCCAGGGGTGGATGGATTCGCCGCTATTGATCGACCTGCCTGGCGGGCGCCTGTCCATCGAATGGGCAGGCCCTGGCCAACCGGTGATGATGACCGGCCCGGCAGTGCGCGTATATGAAGGACAAGTGCGTCTTTGAGTGAGCGAAACCCATGACCGACAAGCCCCAGGTACCCGCACGACAAGCTGACGAATCACCGTCCGAAAGCCTGGAGGCGGCGGCTGTAGCCGCGTACCTGGAGGCTCATCCGGACTTCTTCGTCGAGCACGAAGAACTGCTCCCGTCCCTGCGTATTCCCCATCGGCGCGGCGACACCGTGTCGCTGGTGGAGCGTCAGATGACCATCCTGCGCGACCGCAACATCGAGTTGCGTCATCGCCTGTCGCACCTGATGGACGTAGCCCGCGACAACGATCGTCTCTTCGACAAGACCCGTCGCCTGATCCTGGCGCTGATGGACGCCGCCAGCCTGGAAGATGTGGTGATGTGCGTCGAAGACAGCCTGCGCCAGGAATTCCAGGTGCCCTTCGTCAGCCTCATTCTGCTCGGTGACAACGCCATGCCGGTCGGCCGCTGGGCCACTCACGCCGAAGCACAAGTGGCCATCGGCGGCTTGCTCTCGGAAGAAAAAAGCATCAGCGGCAGCCTGCGCGAACATGAGCTGGACTTCCTGTTCGGCGAAGAACAGCGCAAGCAGATCGGTTCCACCGCGGTGGTTGCCATCAGCCACCAGGGCATCCACGGCATCCTGGCCATCGCCAGCCGCGATCCGCAGCACTACAAAAGCTCGGTGGGCACCTTGTTCCTGAGCTACATCGCTGAAGTCATGGGCCGCGTGCTGCCACGGGTCAACAACTCCCTGCGCTCGGTACGCTGAACATGGAACGACAACTGGACGCTTACTGCGAACACCTGCGCAGTGAGCGGCAGGTGTCGCCGCACACGCTGTCGGCCTATCGCCGCGACCTCGATAAAGTGCTGGGCTGGTGCGCCAAACAGAACATCGACAGCTGGGCGGCGCTGGACATCCAGCGCCTGCGCAGCCTGATTGCCCGCCTGCACGCCCAGGGCCAATCGTCCCGCAGTCTGGCGCGATTGCTGTCGGCCGTTCGCGGTCTCTATCATTACCTGAACCGCGAAGGCCTGTGCGACCACGATCCGGCCAATGGCCTGGCGCCGCCGAAAGGCGAACGCCGCCTGCCGAAAACCCTCGACACTGACCGCGCCCTGCAACTGCTCGAAGGCGGGGTTGAAGATGACTTTCTGGCGCGTCGGGACCAGGCGATTCTCGAGCTGTTCTATTCCTCCGGCCTGCGGCTGTCGGAGTTGACGGGGCTCAATCTCGATCAGCTCGACCTGGCCGACGGCATGGTCCAGGTGCTTGGTAAAGGCAGCAAGACTCGCCTGCTGCCAGTAGGCAAAAAGGCCCGCGAGGCGCTGGAACAGTGGCTGCCACTGCGGGCCATGGCCAACCCGGCGGACGATGCGGTGTTTGTCAGCCAGCAAGGTCGGCGTCTCGGTCCCCGGGCGATCCAGGTGCGGGTCAAGGCTGCCGGCGAGCGCGAACTGGGGCAGAACCTGCACCCGCACATGCTGCGGCACTCCTTCGCCAGCCATTTGCTGGAATCCTCCCAGGATCTGCGGGCGGTGCAGGAACTGCTCGGCCACTCGGACATCAAGACCACGCAGATCTACACACACCTGGACTTCCAGCATCTGGCAGCGGTCTACGACAGTGCCCACCCACGGGCCAAACGCATGAAAGGCGACGATTCATGAGTATTCAGTTGATCACCTTCGACCTCGACGACACCCTGTGGGACACCGCCCCGGTGATCGTCAGCGCCGAAGCCGTATTGCGCGCATGGCTGACCGAGCATGCGCCCAACCTGGGTGCAGTGCCGGTGGAGCATTTGTGGGCCATACGCGAACGCATCCTGAGCATCGAGCCGAACCTCAAGCACCGCATCAGCGCCTTGCGCCGGCGCGTGTTGTTCCAGGCCCTGGAAGAAGCCGGATATCCCCATGCTGAAGCGTCGGACTTGGCCGATCAGAGTTTCGAAGTGTTTCTGCATGCCCGACATCAGCTGGAAATCTTCCCGGAGGTGCAACCGACCCTGGAAGTATTGGCCAACCATTACACCCTCGGCGTGGTCACCAATGGCAACGCCGATGTCCGTCGACTGGGCCTGGCGGATTATTTCAAGTTTGCGCTGTGCGCCGAAGACATCGGCATCGCCAAACCCGACGCACGATTGTTCCAGGAGGCCTTGCAGCGCGGTGGCGCAACCGCTGAAACGGCAGTGCATATTGGCGATCATCCGGGCGATGACATTGCCGGGGCGCAGCAGGCGGGGTTGCGGGCGATCTGGTTCAACCCGGCGGGCAAGGCCTGGGAAGCGGACCGGCTGCCGGATGCGCAGATTGGCAGTCTGACCGAGTTGCCGGCGTTGCTGGCGCGGTGGAATTCTGTGTCGGCCTGACACAAAAACCTGTGGGAGCGGGCTTGCCCGCGAAGGGGCCGCGTCAGTCAGCATTGATATCGACTGACACACCGCTTTCGCGGGCAAGCCCGCTCCCACAGGGATCACCACAGGTTTCAAATTTTTGCTTCAGGCATGAAAAAGCCCGCAGCGACGGCGGGCTTTTTCAGCAAGCGCGAAGCGGGCTCAGATAGGCCGGCTGCCGTACTTGTTGTCAGGCTTCTTGGGCGGATCGGCGACCACATTGGCCTCCACTTCCTGCACCTTGCCGCCACGCGCCAGGAACTCTTCCATGGCCTTGGCCAGGGCGTCGCGCTCCTTGTTCTTGGCTTCGACACTCGGCAGCTCATCGACTGATACCGCTGCCTTGGCCTTGCCTTTGGCGGTCGGAACCGGCGCATCACCGCCGTCGTCTTCAGCGACGTCTTCCGCCGCTGCTTCCAGACCTTCTTCGGTTTCGTCGTCGCCTACTTCGAGGTCGTCGTTTTCCAGATCATCGTCGCTCATGTTCTACCTCATGACTTGCGAAAAGCAGATTAGTTATAGCCCAGCTTTGCCCTCTGTCGAAGGCTGCCGGAAAAAAATCAACAGCCGCTGCTGACCAGCGGTTATGCCCCTTCACCGTGCACGGTGGCGAGGACTTTACGGGCACCGCCATGATCACGGTGCTCGCCCAGGTAAACGCCTTGCCAGGTCCCCAACGCCAACCGGCCTGCCGAAATCGGCAAACTGAGCTGACAGCCAAGCACGCTGGCCTTGAAGTGCGCCGGGAGGTCGTCCAGGCCTTCGTCGTTATGCTCATTGCCGTCTGTTCCTTGTGGGATCAGACGATTGAAAAATCGTTCGAAGTCGCGACGTACCGCCGGATCGGCGTTCTCGTTGATGGTCAACGACGCCGAGGTATGCTGCAGCCACAAATGCAACAGACCGACCCGACACGCCTTGAGTTCAGGCAGGCCGGCGAGTAACTCGTCCGTTACCAGATGAAAGCCCCGGGGCCTCGCCCGCAAGGTAATCAGAGTCTGTTGCCACATACAGTTCTCCGCACGTTCGGGGCGCATTCTAGCGCGCTCTGGGAAAAAACAAAGGCCCTAATATTCCTTCAATCATGTAAGCCTTCGACCGCACGAAATCACCCGAAGCAAACATCGCAAAACCTGTAGGAAAAAACCTTTCGGCTCGCCCTCCAATGACAAATTCCAGACAAAAAAATGCCCGGCAAGCCGGGCAAGTTTTTTATGTGCGTGCTTACAAGTTGTAGCCGCGTTCGTTGTGAAGCGCCAGATCGATGCCGACCGCTTCTTCTTCTTCGTTGATGCGCAGACCCATCACCGCATCCAGCACCTTGAGGATGATGAACGTGGCGATCGCGGTGTAGATCACCGTGAAGCCCACGCCCTTGCACTGAATCCACACTTGCGCAGCGATGTCGGTCACGGTGCCGAAGCCACCCAGAGACGGGGCGGCGAACACACCGGTCAGGATTGCGCCGAGGATACCGCCGATACCGTGCACGCCGAAGGCATCCAGGGAGTCGTCATAGCCGAGCTTGCGCTTGAGGGTGGTCGCGCAGAAGAAGCACACCACGCCAGCCGCCAGACCGATTACCAGCGCACCCATCGGGCCGACGGTGCCGGCTGCCGGAGTGATTGCCACCAGGCCGGCAACCACGCCCGAAGCGATACCCAGTGCGCTGGGTTTACCGTGGGTAACCCACTCGGCAAACATCCAGCCCAGCGCAGCAGCGGCGGTAGCGATTTGCGTCACCAGCATCGCCATGCCGGCGGTGCCGTTGGCCGCAGCGGCGGAACCGGCGTTGAAACCGAACCAGCCGACCCACAGCATGGCCGCGCCCATCAGGGTGTAACCGAGGTTGTGCGGCGCCATCGGCGTGGTCGGGAAGCCTTTGCGCTTGCCCAGCACCAGGCAGGCAACCAGACCGGCCACACCGGCGTTGATGTGCACCACTGTGCCGCCGGCGAAGTCCAGCACGCCCCAATCCCACAACAGACCGCCGTTACCGGACCAGACCATATGCGCAATCGGCGCGTAAACCAGGGTGAACCAGATGCCCATGAAGACCAGCATCGCGGAGAATTTCATCCGCTCGGCGAATGCACCGACGATCAACGCCGGGGTGATGATCGCGAAGGTCATCTGGAAGGTGACGAACACCGCCTCGGGAAACAGTGCCGCAGGGCCGGTCAGGCTGGCTGGCGTGATGCCGGCGAGGAATGCCTTGCCCATGCCGCCGAAGAACGAATTGAAGTTGACGACGCCCTGCTCCATGCCCGTGGTGTCGAACGCGATGCTGTAGCCATAAATGACCCACAGGACGCTGATCAGACCGGTAATGGCGAAGCACTGCATCATCACGGAAAGAATGTTTTTCGACCGAACCATGCCGCCGTAGAACAGCGCGAGGCCGGGAATGGTCATGAACAGCACCAAGGCCGTCGAGGTCATCATCCAGGCGGTATCGCCGGAGTTGAGGACTGGGGCCGCCACTTCGTCTGCCGCCATGGCCAGGCCGGGCATTACGAGGGACAACAGGGCTCCTAGCCCTGCGAATTTACGCAGAGTCATATTGTTTTCTCCTGGGGCGTTGGGTTTGTGGCGGCTTAGATAGCGTCGGTATCGGTTTCGCCGGTACGGATGCGAATCGCCTGTTCCAGATTGACCACGAAGATCTTGCCGTCACCGATCTTGCCGGTGTTGGCAGCCTTGGTGATGGCCTCGATTACCCGGTCCAGATCCTTGTCGTCGATGGCGACGTCGATCTTCACCTTGGGCAGGAAATCGACCACATATTCCGCGCCGCGATACAGCTCGGTGTGACCCTTCTGCCGACCAAAGCCTTTGACTTCAGTGACGGTAATGCCCTGCACGCCGATCTCGGACAGCGACTCGCGTACGTCGTCCAGCTTGAACGGCTTGATGATGGCAGTGACTAGCTTCATGAAAACTCTCTCCCGAATTGGTGGACTTGCCCCAGGAAAACAAACCCGTCTCAAGTCTAAGCGCAGTGCCTGGCTTTGTAACGCATCGTCGGCCTTACCTGCCCGTCCGACGCCAGCTAACCGCTCCTCACGAAACACTCCCCCGCGTTCCGTTTGGCGCACTGCATTCGTCACAGCGACTGCATCAGTGCATGGGTCACCAGCATCTAAGCAGAAAGCTTGCCATCTCCACAAAACTGACTGTTTTCAAGCCATTACAGGTGGATGGTGGATACTTCGCGACAAGACCCCGCACGTTACGCACAACAACGGTGCAACGCCGTCCGTCCCAATGCGCGAAAAGCGTGCACCCCTGCCCGCGCAAATCACTATAGACACTGCGTGATACACTGCCCGTCATTGTTTCCAGGACATTGCCCATGCTCGCGCCAAAAGATTTCCTCGACGCCCTCACCGGCACCGCCTCCCGCCTCTTCAGCGGCGACACGCCCCTGCCGAAAGCTGAAATCGAAAGCCAGTTCAAAATGTTGCTGCAGAGCGGCTTCAGCAAACTGGATCTGGTGAGTCGGGAAGAGTTCGATAGCCAGATGGTTGTACTGGCACGCACGCGGGCGCGGCTGGAGGCTCTTGAAACGAAGGTGGCGGAGATGGAAGCGAAGCTGAATCCGCCGACCGAATAACACACCAAACCCTCTGTAACACGCGATCCCTGTGGGAGCGGGCTTGCCCGCGAATGGGGTCGTCTCGATCTTCCAGTTATCCCACACTGGACAGACCACCCCTGTAGGAGCTGCCGCAGGCTGCGATCTTTTGATCTCAAACCTCGCAAAAATCCCGGCAACGTCCTACAAAAAAACCACCGCCGTCCGATTGCGCCGCAATGTTCCGGTTCTTAAGCTCACCCCCAGCTGAATTTTTCAGCTTTGGGTTTGGCGACCTGGAAGCTTAAGGGACACGACGACAATCGGAAGGCGGGTTTAACTCCGCCACCTCCATGGCGGTTGTGCGTGGGAGATCCTCGGGTCTGCCGGGTTCCTTTTGCTCCGGTTCGCCAACCCGCGTACAACTGCCACCCAATTGTTTGGCGACAATTACTGGCAGCCCTTAAGCAAAAGGAGCTGTATCAATGAATAGCGATGACGCTTACCTGGTCCCCCACGTCTTCACCCGCCACAAACTCCACCTCCACGCCCTCCTAATACAAAACCAACCCTGGTTCAGCGCCCGCGACCTGGGCCGACTGCTACGCATCTACCTCAACGACCGCCAACTCCGAAAACTCGATCCTGACCAATACCAAACCACCAGAACCCTCATCTACGGCCGCATCGAAAACACCCTGCTGATCAGCGAATCCGGTGTCTACGCCATGCTCGTCTACCACTACTGCCCCGAATACCGAGCATTGCGTGAATGGCTGACCCACGAAGTCGTCCCCGCCCTGCGAGACGCCCAACACCCCACCACAATCGAACGCCCACAACTGAGCCTGCTCAACTGGCCGGAAATGTCGTTGAGCCTGCTGCACTGGAACAACCAGCCGTGGATTCGGCTGCAGGATGTGCCGCAGATGCTGCCTGATCAGGAGACTTCAAGGCCTGCTATCAGTGCGCCTTGGTGGAAAAGAGCCGCGAAGATGCTTCAAGCATTATGAATAAAAACCCCACGCTTTGGCGTGGGGGTTCAGAAAATCCAGGACAACAATCAGGCACAGTGCGCAAGCCGCTCAACCTGATCCCGAATCGCAGCCCCTCGTTCAATCTCGGCTTTACGCAAATCGTAAGTCGATTGCAGGTTCAGCCAAAATTCCGGGGTAGTGTCCAGACAGATTGATAACCTTAGAGCCATATCAGCACTGACACACCGACGCTGGAGCACGATGTCGTTCACCGTAGGTGTCGACACATTCAACGCGTCCAGGCGATTACCCGGTGGAGATCGAAGATCGACGTGGGGGCGAGACTGCTCGCGATAAAGTCGAAACGACCTTCAGATTGACCTGTAGGAATTGCCGCAGGCTGCGGTATTCAAGCCCGCAAGAATCCCGGCAACTTCCTACGAAGATCTCATTCCCCGTCCGATTGCGCGGCAAAGCTCCGGTTCCTAAGCTCACTCCCAGCTGATTAGTCAGCAACGGGTTTGGGTACTCGAACAGCACCCGACGCACCGTGACCACGTTCGAACCAGTGATTTATTCCTTTCTCGAATTATGGTCGTGCATGGAAAGACCTTCCGGTCTGCCGGTTTTTCCGCAGTCACCGGCTCGCCAACCCGCTCGAAAAGTTTAAGTCCATGTTACATGGCTTAGATAATAGATTTTGATGAGTACAATTTTCTAAATGGAATACTGCACCAGCACTACAAGGAACAACACCCATGAAAATATCCAAGCCTTTAATTGCGGCTTTCGCGATGACTACATTCCACATCGGTTCAGCGGTAGCTGGGCCGCCTGTGACAGTTACATTCAAGAATCTTGAAACACAGACTGCTACGTATACCCCCATAACGAACAACGAAGCTATAACGAAAGCAAATGCATCACCCACTCCACAAGCGTCCGTGACTGCAAATAGCTCGGATACGTACGACATACAAAGCCAGATATCACCTGATTACAACCATGCTAATTTACGGTATCAAATCGGCAATAAGAAATGTGTTTATTTAGCGACATTTGTAACCACCCCTGGCTTTGCCGCAAGCAAAATTCCAAAATGGAATAATAAGGCCACGCCTAGTGGCGGGGCGACCTGCACCATAAAGGTAACTAAAACAAATCCGTCCACCTATGCTTGGTCGGTAGTAATCACAATGAAGTAAAGCATGTAGCGGGCCTTAAGGGGCTTGTAAGATCTTGCTAAAGCATCAACAGTCATTAGGCAACCTATCATATTTTAGTCATCGAACAGGGAGTGGCAAAAAATGGTTAATTCACTAAACAATTTTGCAGCTAGCAACAGCCAAGCGCCGGCTGGAACAAAAAAATTGACAGAGACTCCCGGCAAAAACCAAGGTGTGAACCAAAACACACCCCAAGGCCCAATTGGCAACGCACGAGATAGTAGTACCGTTTCCACGCTAGCTAGCCAATTGAGCGAAGCCTCAGTACGTGCACAGGCCCGGGATGCACGCCTAACTAGAACGGAACTGAGTTGGATGGCTAAGAACACATTCAACGAGTTGGACAGCGATCATTATACTGCCAACAAATCAAAACACGACTCTGAAGTTCCCGACACAGATAATGCCGAATTATTAGCGCGCGCCAAAAGTGCGACAAAGTATACAAACGGGCTCGGAAAAAACCCGTTTTCGGGGATGCCCATGGATCAGCTTGCTTTAATTACTTACGATGACAGCGGCACCTTTACCGTCAATGAAAGACGGGCAGCGTTGCAAGAGTCAGCCAAACAAGAATTTGCATGGCGACAGAAAGTGGTGGCCGAAGCAGAATATGAATATAACAGCACCGGAAAACTCACCAAATTCTTCCAAAGCGTCCTTGACCATTACAAGGGTCTGCCCCCAGTGGAGCAAGCACAGTATCCAAACGACTACGAAACCAAACTCAAGAATTGGATAGATCTAGACTTCAACTATTTTACGAATATCGCTGAAGGTAAAAAGAAGATGGATACCGAGAGCTTCGCCAGCAGAATTCTGGACGGTGACAGTAGTTTATTTGACGACACAACTTCTTCCGAAGAAGCCGCCTCAACATAAGTTTCTTGATTTTATACGCAAAATAAATGCGCTGGGGTGTGTCAGGCTGGCTTTGCCAGCAGGCTTTACGACTGCTGCGCAGCCGAACGCAGCACTGGGCAGCTGTTACAGATCGTGGCTTCAGCAACATTCTGCGATAGTTCCCCCTCCTCTCCGGCAAGACTCCACGTCTACCCTTCAACAACCCGCAGGAAGCGGCCCCCGTTTAGCTCAAGGAACGACCATGTCCCTCTCCATCGTCCACAGCCGCGCCCAGGTGGGCGTCGAGGCACCCGCCGTCACCGTAGAAGTCCATCTGGCCAACGGCCTGCCATCCCTGACCATGGTCGGCCTGCCCGAGGCGGCGGTGAAGGAAAGCAAGGATCGGGTGCGCAGTGCGATCATCAATTCCGGGCTGCAATTTCCGGCGCGACGGATCACGCTGAATCTGGCGCCGGCGGATTTGCCCAAGGATGGCGGGCGCTTCGATCTGGCGATTGCCCTGGGGATTCTCTCGGCCAGCGTACAGGTGCCGACGCTGACACTGGATGACGTAGAGTGTTTAGGGGAGTTGGCCCTGTCAGGTGCGGTACGGGCAGTTCGAGGGGTGTTGCCGGCGGCGTTGGCGGCACGCAAGGCCGGGCGTTGGCTGATGGTGCCGCAGGCGAATGCCGAAGAGGCTTGCCTGGCGTCGGGGTTGAAGGTCATTGCAGTGGACCATCTGCTGCAGGCAGTGGCACATTTCAATGGGCACACGCCCATCGAGCCGTACGTTTCCAATGGTTTGCTCTACGCCAGCAAACCCTATCCCGACTTGAATGAAGTTCAGGGGCAAATGGCAGCCAAACGCGCGCTGCTGATTGCGGCAGCGGGTGCGCATAACCTGCTGTTCAGCGGGCCACCGGGTACGGGCAAGACACTGCTGGCGAGCCGATTACCAGGGCTGTTGCCACCCTTGGCCGAAAACGAAGCACTGGAGGTCGCTGCGATTCAGTCAGTCGCCAGCTGTGTGCCGTTGAGCCATTGGCCGCAGCGACCGTTTCGCCAGCCGCATCACTCTGCATCAGGTCCTGCACTGGTCGGCGGCGGCTCGAAACCGCAACCCGGCGAAATCACCCTTGCCCATCATGGCGTGCTGTTCCTCGATGAGCTGCCGGAGTTCGACCGCAAAGTGCTGGAAGTGCTAAGGGAGCCGATGGAGACTGGTAGGTGATATTCTCACACTTTGCCAAACGTCACAGGAAGCCCGGAATGCCTACTGCCTACGCTTATATCCGCTACTCATCCAAGGCCCAAGGCGAAGCCGGTAGAGACTCCGTAGACCGTCAAATGGCTTCAATCCAAGCCATTACAAAGCAACAAGGTATTGAGTTGCCGCCCGAGAATATCTACTCGGATACGGGCATATCTGCACACGATGGAAGCAACAAGAGAAAGGGAAAACTAAAAGAACTCATTGATATGATAAGCGACATGCATATCAAAGAGGGCGACTACATATTCGTTGAAAGTATCGACCGCCTTAGTCGCCAAAGACTTCTACAAGCAAAAGAACTGGTCAATGGCATCCTTGAAAAAGGTGTTATTTTAATAACTACTATTGATGGTCAACGGTATGAAAAACCGAACGAAACAAACCGAATTGATGACTTACAGCAAGATATCCTTTTAAGTGTTATCGCAAAGCGAGCATACGAAGAAAGTAAGACAAAATCAGTTCGCAGAAAGTCCGCATGGAATAGAGCCAAAAAACTAGCGGAAGAAGAAAAGGTCATTTTTAACGCCCATAATCCACCCTATGGCATTCGATATAACAAAGAACTTAATTGCTTTGAAATCGAGGAAGAAGAAGCTCAGGAAATAAGAGATTTCTTTGAGAGCTTGAAATATGTCGGCGTGTCGTTGTCAATTAAAAAGCTCAACGCTTATTCAAAACGAAAATGGTCAAGTAGAAATATAAAGCATCTAATAGATACGAAATACGTTCTTGGTGCTTACATGGCTCAACGAAGAGATGAAAACAAAAAGAAAGTATTTGAGCGATACATTGAAAACTATTATCCGCAAATCGTTTCATATGAACTATTTAATGAAGCAATAGCGGCGATGAAAAACAGAGCACAAAGAAAAAACTATGGCAACCAAAGTGTTGGTAGCTTGAACATTTTCCGCCACAGCATCAAATGTGATTGTTGTGAGGCATCTATGTTGTTTGAAAAACAAACAAACCCCAAAGGCGTCGTTTATCCTTATTTTCAATGCTACACACGCAAAGAATTAAAAAATGGATGTGACCAACCACGCTTTCGTTTTGACTTGGCTTTTGGGTTATTTCTTGAACTCATATATCAATCAACAACAAATGAAGATTTCGACGTTCACCCATGGCAAAACGAAGACCCAAATCCCGAACGTCAACATGAATGGATAACTCGTGAAAGCGGGATGATTTATCGTCTCCCAACACAAGACGACATTGATGAAGAAGAACGGGTAGAGAATTTTAGAGAATTATTAATCAAGCTACTGTCAAACAGAGAGAGCCAAACCAAAGACAACAAGAAAATTGTGGAACTTAACAACCTTTTGCTTGAACAAAAAAGTTATAGAGACAACCTAATGAAGTCTTTTGCTGGTTTCACCAGTGGAGTTATCCCAAAAGAATTCTTAGAGGTAGTTAGCAAAACAGAAGCAAATATCAACGATATTGAACAAAACCTTGCAGAACTACAAACACAAATAAACATCAAGAAAACCACTATAAACATTTACTCCGAAAACGACATAATTGATTTGTATAAAACAGAAGATGGTCGCTTAAAAATAAATCAATTCTTTGTTGCTAATGACATCACTTTCAAGTTCAACTTCGAAAAAACCACAAGAACTTTGTTTGCTAAGATTTTCCAGAATGGTTTTGAAATTGACCGCATAGCGAAACAGTTCAGCCTACATAATCCACTTAAAGAGTTTGGCATCAACAATCTCAACGAATACTTTAATTGATACCATAACAATCAAAGTAGGCTGCCTAATCGGTGGCCTTTTTTGTGTTCGCTTGAAAATAAAATAATTAATGGTAACTTGTAGTTAAACAACTCAAAACTGAAAGTATGAGTTTTTATCAACCAGTTGATAATAATTTCACACTTTCCTTCGGAAAGACGCACTACGTGCTTGCGAATTTATTACTGGCCCTTGTCAGGGGGACAGAAGCAAAATCAAAAGCTTAACTGGTCAATAAGAAAATTTTCACCAATTCCATTGGCTGTAATTTCTCTTGTAGACCACGCTATCGAAGTCTCTGAACCCTTGGCAGGGTCATCGCCATACGCAGTCACCAGCACGCCCGTAGGCGGCCTGAGTGACGAAACCAAACTAGTTCACCCGTAAGGTGAACATCGATCAGGAGCAAAATGACCAAAGTCAAAAATATGATTTGGAAACGTTTAAATTTCACCGGTGTGAAATCAAAAACAAAAGGCAATATCCTCGGAACCAATCAACTAACTAAATCCCTTGAACATTCGTTAAGACTTGTTCAAAAGCATGGCATGGAATTTAATTTAGACTTGAAAATGAACAACTTGATTGTTCACAACAATAAAATTATTCAGCTCGAAGCTCTATCGAAAGATGAACGAAGAGATATATTGAAAAGCATAGTTGAACCTGCTATTGCAACAAGTGAATCAAAACAGCTATCCACTGTTAACAATTCCGAACTTTCTAAGTACTCGTACAAACTGAAACAACTCGCTCAAAAAAATGAATCCCCTGAACTCACTACACTTCTCAAAAGTATATTGACCAATAAAAACGAGCCAATAGACAAGGGTGAAACCCTTGCCCAGTTAGAGCTTTTGACTTTAAAAAGAAAGGAACAAAAAAAATCTTGCCTATCAACTTACATTGATTTGCACAATTCTAAAATGGAGCTTTCTAAACCTATACCCGATAATTTTCATAAGAAAAGAACAGTTGTTCAAGAGGCATTTTGGAAATTTCCATTTAATCAAAATGTGGACAGTATAAAACCGGCCCACTATATAAATACTATCAATAGCTTTTATAAAGAACATTTTCCAGATTATCCGATTAAACTGATTGTGTTTCATGGTGATGAAATTTCGTCGCCTGATGATAATGGCTTGGCTGTTCACCCTCATATATTTATAGATGGTAAAAACAGCAAAACAAATAAATACGACATAATCGACCAAGAATTTAGAATGGTGAATAAATTCAGGGGTTTGAAAGGTCTTGAACCACTCGATAGACACGATGGTAAATATTCCACCGCTGTTCAGTTGGGCGTAGATTATCAAGAAATGATTTATAAACACGTCAATGAAAAACTTGCCAAATATAACTATGATATATCTGTGGAGATCATACCGGATTCGCCAGAAAAAAAAGCAAGAAACAGGTTAATAAAAAAAGATACTTCACAACCTAAAATTGATAGGGTTTATAATTCCATAAGTCGAGGAACTGAACAAAAAGCAAAACTTGATAACGAATTGAATTCAATTAACGAACGAACTAAAAAAGCCGCTAATGCAATAAGTGAACTTAGCGAAAACTTTAAATTAGCAAAGTCTAATTATTCCGAACAATTAGATGAATTCAAGACAGCCGAAAAGAAGAAAGTTGATACAAATTTAAAAGAATATAGAGCCAATGAAATAAAAAAGAATGATGAATACATTAAAGAACAATTGAATTTTATTGATAGAATATCAAGCATGTTCAAATCAATATCAGACTTTGTTGAGGTTTGCGTCAATAGAACTTGGAAGATGGACACTAAACGACCGACGAAGGAAAAAGTTATTGAGGTTAATAAAAGATTAGATGAAATGTATAAAGCATTACCAACAAGTGATGGTAAAAAAATAATCAATGACTATCTCGACGAACAAAATAAATCACTTGAAAAATATGATGTTGAAGCCAGCTTTAAACCTAAAAAACTGAACCCATCTCGCAGAACCTTGAAATTGCACTGATTAATTTTAACAGAGATATAAGAAGACAGAGTTTAAACTCTGTTTTTCATGTGAGTGCCATAAGTGGCAAAATCAAAAGCACTCTGGATGGTAAGAGCAAAAGCAGCGATTTGACTTTATCTAATAAAATGATACAACATAAAAAGGTGAACCCCGAATGTTGTTAGCATTCAGGGTTCGGCGTTGATACTGAATGAGGCAGTTTCAACTTGTAATTAAAGTTATATCACATAATTTTATATCTTCAAGTCTCTCCCGCCTTAAAAATTCATAACTATAAGAAATTCAGTATTCACGCCTGTAAGCAATGTTGGAAATTCAGGTGATTGTTCCGTTGCGTAGCCAAAGAGAAATAGAATGGGGATATTGGAAATTTCTCGACCCGCCAGCCATAGAAATATGTTGAACAGGGTTCCAATGTGGTGTTGATATAGCCATCAAGTGTTCAAAGTTTAAACTGAGTATCACAGATTTAAACCCCGAGCTAAAACAAGCGTAATCGGGTAAGGCTCAACTGTTTTCAGTTTATGAAGATAGGAAGACCAGCTTTGCCCGAGCTTTATTCTGGTAAGAATAAAAGCGAAGGGCAAGGCTGGAATTAAAAAGATATCACACATGTACGTACCTACTCACATACACACACCTACACACCTACACACCTACATACACATACCTACACCTACACCTACACCTACACCTACACCTACCTACACACTCACACCTCTACGCCATTACATCGCTAAAACACTCGAAACACCCCAAATTTAAGTGGTTTATTAGGTCGGGAGTAGTAAGACACCTATGCAGCTAATTACGCTTCGTAATCACGCATTTTAAATAACATCTTTTGGTAGCAAAACTTTCGAAAATTTTAAAGTCGTTATTTTGCCGTTTTTAGAGGATTCACCATCATCCTCGTATATTAATATCTACACGCAAAAATACGCTGTTTTTGGCCTATTTCCGTTAATGCACCAAAAAAACGCATTTGTTTTTTTATGAGTTTTTTATGTGGTTTTTTGAGTTTTCATCTTTTTGGACAGCCGTTTCTTGGCTTAAAATCAATGAAAACCACTGTCAATAGCAAAATGAAAATAAATTTAAGGTCGAACCTTATTAGTCAAATAGGGTTAGACCTTAATCAATGCAATCATCTGCTCATTTTTCAACCTTGAACAAGTTCAAGCTTTCAAAATGACCTTGCTTACCTATGCTTATGATTTGCACCACTTTCAGCGATTAACATTCCAACGATACGAGCCCCCCAAGTAATTACCAGAAGACCGACGACTATAAAAAACAATGTCCACATCCCTTTGAATGCACTGGCTAATAATGCAAATGGCACTACTGCTCCCCCAAGTAATACCATGCCAAGAATCGCCCAAAAACCACCCCATAGGAACCATGTAGTCAAAAGGCTAATGAGAAAACTCAGGAGGCCGAAAACATATGAAAATATGTATATCGTTGCACCAGTAAAAAACCGAAGTCTTTTAAAGATTGAAAGTGGTAACAACACAAACAAAATCAACCCTATACATATCCATCCTACTGATATTAACGGCGGAATTATTTGTTCGTAAGCTCTGGTTATGCCTGCAAAAAATAAGAACGGTAAAGCCAGCAATCCTAGAAAAACGGCAATCCCGAACGCAATGCTCCCAGCTTTTGATAGAAATCCCATACAACCTCCTGTTGGCAAAATGCCATTCTCAGTCCAATCGGGAGCAAAAATCCATTGCTAAAAATTGTGTGGAATAACCCCCTACCATTCGAATCCGGGCATATCGTAATCTCGCGGGCGAAAGATCGCGTGCGCTTTCCGGCGCGTTTTCAATTGGTGGCGGCGATGAATCCATGTCCCTGTGGATATCTTGGCGAACCGAGCGGGCGCTGCTCCTGCACGCCGGACATGGTGCAGCGTTATCGCAACAAACTGTCGGGGCCGCTGCTCGATCGCATCGACCTGCACCTGACCGTCGCCCGGGAAACCACGACGTTGAACCCCACGGTGAAACCGGGAGAGGACAGTGCCCGTGCTGCAGCGCTTGTCGCCGAGGCGCGTGAGCGCCAGCAGAAGCGTCAGGGTTGTGCCAATGCCTTTCTGGATTTGCCGGGGCTGCGTCGGCACTGCAAGTTATCCACAGCCGATGAAAACTGGCTGGAGTCGGCTTGCGAACGTCTGACCTTGTCGCTGCGTTCGGCACATCGGTTGCTCAAGGTTGCGCGGACGCTGGCGGATCTGGAACAGGTTGATGCGATCAACCGTGAGCATTTGGCGGAAGCGTTGCAGTATCGGCCGGCAACGCAGTGAGTGCCGACACCGCGTCGCCCCCATCGCGAGCAGGCTCGCTCCCACAGGGGACGGCGATAAGGGTAGAAACCGCAGACATCCTTTACGTTTTAAACCGGAGACATCGTTTCAACTCAGGTGCATGACGTCTGGTAATTCCATGGATCGGACTTCGTTCTGCAGAAAGTCGCTGAGCCGGCGCATGCGCTCACCGCCGGGCCGGGTTTTCGGCCAGACCAGGTAATAACACTCACCGCTGGCGACGGCGGTCGGCCACGGCAAACTCAGGCGCCCCTGAGCCACGTCCTCCGCGACCATCAGCAGATCGCCCATGGACACACCATAGCCTCGCGCGGCGGCGATCATACCCAGTTCCAGGGTATCGAACACCTGCCCGCCCTTGAGCGACACCTGTTCGGCCAGGCCCATGCGCTCCAGCCAGTTGCGCCAGTCGCGGCGGTCAGGCGTGGGGTGCAGCAACTCGGTGTTGGTCAGGCGCTCGACATCCCAGGGCTGGTCGTTAAGCAGGTTGGGCGCACCGACCGGGATCAATTCCTCAGGGAACAGGTAACTCGCCTCCCAGTCCGGAGGGAAATGGCCGTTACTCAACAGCACCGCACAGTCGAACGGCTCGTCGTTGAAATCCACGGAATCGACGTCCATCCACGCACTGGTCAGTTGCACCTCGTTGCCTGGTTGCAGGTGGCGAAAGCGGCTGAGGCGCGCCAGCAACCAGCGCATGGTCAGGGTCGACGGGGCTTTCATGCGCAGGATGTCGTCTTCGGCGCGCAAGGTATTGCAGGCGCGCTCTAGCGCGGTGAAGCCTTCGCGAATGCCCGGCAACAGTAACCGCGCCGACTCGGTCAGTTGCAGGTTGCGGCCGCTGCGATGAAACAGGCGGCAGGCAAAATGTTCTTCGAGCGTACGAATATGCCGGCTGACCGCACTTTGGGTAATCGACAGCTCCTCGGCCGCGCGGGTAAACGAGCTGTGCCGCGCCGCCGCTTCGAATGCGCGCAGGGCATACAAGGGAGGAAGACGACGTGACATTGGGAAAGCTCCTACACAGGTTTCTGGCCACCCTAGCAGAAACTCTCCAGCATGAGTTTGAATCATGCCATCCATCCTTTTTATCCCTTTGTGCAATCCCCCCAGAGCGCCGAGAATCGACGCTTTCCTGTTTCCCTTGATAATCGAGCGTGATGACCATGCAACATCCAGCACGTACTGAACTCTGGGCCATCCTGCGGCTGGCGGGGCCGCTGATTGCCTCGCAGTTGGCGCACATGCTGATGGTCCTCACCGACACCCTGATGATGGCGCGTCTGAGTCCCGAGGCGCTGGCCGGTGGCGGGCTCGGCGCGGCGACCTATTCGTTCGTGTCGATTTTCTGCATCGGCGTGATTGCGGCCGTCGGTACTCTGGTGGCGATCCGTCAGGGGGCCGGCGATATTGTCGGGGCTACCCGGCTGACCCAGGCCGGGTTGTGGCTGGCATGGCTGATGGCGCTGGTCGCCGGTTTGCTGTTGTGGAACCTCAAACCGGTGCTGCTGCTGTTCGGCCAGACCGAAAGCAACGTCCACGCAGCCGGGCAGTTTTTGATCTTCCTGCCGTTCGCCCTGCCCGGCTACCTGAGCTTCATGGCCCTGCGCGGGTTCACCAGCGCCATTGGCCGCGCGACACCAGTGATGGTCATTAGCCTGGGCGGTACAGTCGCCAACTTCTTGCTCAACTATGCGCTGATTACGGGGATGTTCGGCCTGCCAAAATTGGGGCTGGTGGGCATCGGGCTGGTCACGGCGATTGTCGCCAACCTGATGGCACTTGCGCTGGCGTGGCACATTCGTCGTCACCCGGCGTACGAGGCTTATCCGCTAAGTCAGGGCCTGTCACGGCTGAACCGCCAGTACCTGAAGGAGTTGTGGCGTCTGGGCCTGCCGATTGGCGGCACCTACGCGGTGGAAGTCGGGCTGTTTGCCTTCGCCGCGCTGTGCATGGGCACCATGGGCAGCACGCAACTGGGCGCACACCAGATCGCCCTGCAAATCGTCTCGGTGGCGTTCATGGTCCCGGCGGGTATTTCCTACGCAATCACCATGCGCATCGGTCAGCATTACGGCGCCGGGCAGCTGCTGGATGCGCGTCTGGCCGGGCGGGTCGGCATTGCGTTCGGGGCGGCGGCGATGCTGTGTTTCGCCATGGTCTTCTGGCTGCTGCCAAACCAGTTGGTCGGCCTGTTCCTCGACCACAACGATCCGGCGTTCCGCGATGTCATCAACCTGGCCGTGAGCCTGCTGGCAGTGGCGGCGTGGTTCGAGCTGTTTGACGGCACGCAAACCATCGCCATGGGCTGCATTCGCGGACTCAAGGATGCCAAGACTACTTTCCTCGTCGGCCTGGGTTGCTATTGGCTGATCGGCGCTCCGGCGGCGTGGTGGATGGCGTTCCACTTGCACTGGGGGCCAACTGGCGTGTGGTGGGGCCTGGCACTGGGCCTGGCGTGCGCGGCGGTGAGCCTGACGCTGGGGTTCGAGTGGAAAATGAAGCGGATGATCAAGCGCGATACGACGTCAGAGCAGCGCTTCGAGGTCGCTCAGCCTGACTGAGACCGCTGTAGGAGCGAGCTCGCTCGCGATGGTCGTCAACGATAACGCTGGCTGGCAGGTGCCCCGCGGCGTTCTCAGGTTTATCGCGAGCAAGCTCGCTCCTACAGGGCTCTGTGGCAACCTCAGCTTACGATTTCCAGCATCGGCTGCTGGCTGGAGCCAATCGTCAGATACTCCACCAGCTCGGCCAGCGGCAATGGCTTGCTGATCAAATAGCCCTGCACCTGATCGCACTCGAACCCGCGCAGCAGATCCAGTTGCTCCGGCGTTTCCACGCCTTCTGCGACCACCTCAAGGTTGAGGTTGTGCGCCAGATTGATCATCGCGTGGACCAGTTTGCGGTTTTCCTCACGCTGTTCCATGCCGCCGACAAAGCTCTTGTCGATCTTCAGCAAGGTGATCGGCAGGCTGTTGAGGTGCACGAACGACGAGAAGCCGGTGCCAAAGTCGTCGAGGGAGAAGCGCACACCGAGGCGCCCGAGGGCGTCCATGGTCTGCTTGACCAGATCGCTGCGGCGCATGACCGCGGTTTCGGTCAGCTCGAACTCCAGCCACTGCGCCTCGACACCGCGCTCGGCAATCAGACGACTCAGGGTCGAGAGCAACTGGCTGTCCTGGAATTGCCGGAACGACAGGTTGATCGCCATGTGCAACGGCGGCAAACCCAGCTCACGCAGCGCCTGCATGTCGCGCAAGGCCCGGGAAATCACCCAGTAGCCCAGCGGCACGATCAGACCGCTTTGCTCGGCCAGCGGCACGAATTCGCTCGGAGGCAGCAAGCCGCGCTCGGCATGCCGCCAGCGCACCAGGGCTTCGAGGCCGACGATCTGCCCGTCTTCAAGGTTCAGGCGTGGCTGGTAGTGCAATTCCAGCTCATCGCGGCGCAGCGCCCGGCGCAGCTCGGTTTCGAGGTCGGCGATGCTGCGGGCATTGCGGTTGATGCGCTCGTTGAAAATGTGAAAGGTGCAGCCTTGGGTGCTTTTGGCCTGCTGCATGGCGATATGTGCATGCCACATCAGCGGATCCGCACCGGTCTGGGCCCGGGCGTAGGCGATGCCCAGGCTGGAACCGATCAGCAGGCTTTCGCCATCGACCCAATAAGGCTCGGCCAATGCTTCGCTGATGCGTTCGGCCATCCACTCGGCACGCTGGGGAGCGCGACGGGTGTCGATCAACAGAGCGAACTCATCGCTGCCCAGGCGTGCCAGTTGATCGCCGGCCTCGAGCTGGCTCTTGAGCCGCGCCACCACTTGCAGGATCAGGCGGTCACCGGCCTGATGGCCGAGGGCGTCGTTGGCATAACGAAAGTTGTCGAGGTCGAGATGACCGAGGGCCAGGCCGCGACCGTCGTTTTCCGCCAGCCGCGCCGTCAGCAGGGTCTGGAAGCCCTGGCGGTTGGCGATGCCGGTGAGCGGATCTTGCTCGGCCAGGCGTTGCAGCGTGTTTTCCAGGACGCCACGCTCGCGCACATGGCGCAGGCAGCGGCGCAACATGCCGGAGTCGAGCAGGTCGCGCACCAGCCAGTCACTCACACCGTCGGGCGGGGTCAGCGGCTCATGGTCGAGCAGCAACACCGTCGGCAGGCTGCAACGGCCCGGCGCCGGTTGAAGTTGCGGGATGGTCAATAACACCGCGCTGCGGTTGTCATCGAACAGGCTGCTGACCGACTCCCAACTCGGCGCGCTGATGAGCACGGCCGAGCTCCCCATAGGAGCCAGACACTCGCGCAACAACGCTGCCCACGCTGGCTCTTCGGCCAGTAGCAGCAAACGCAAGGGTTCGACAGGCGTAGACAAGCTAGCTCCCTAGACTCTGCAAAAATGTAGGCGACGGGCATTATGCCGTTCCGATGGTCAATGACAATGACATCAGTTGGCAAAACGAGCCCTTTGTATCCGCAATTACGAACATTAGCCGCAAATTCGTTGCGCATCCTGCGTGAAAGTAACAAAACCGGCAATTGCAGATAGCGTGGTACGTCACAAGTCGGACAGAGCAGCACAATTCGCTGAGCCTGTTAAAATGCCGGCCCATTTCGTGACTGACTCCTGAATTTACCTATGTCCCGACTCAATCCCCGGCAGCAAGAAGCCGTGAGCTACGTCGGCGGCCCTCTTTTGGTGCTCGCCGGTGCAGGCTCCGGCAAGACCAGCGTAATCACACGCAAAATCGCGCATCTGATCCAGAACTGCGGCATCCGCGCCCAGTACATCGTCGCCATGACCTTTACCAACAAGGCCGCCCGCGAGATGAAGGAACGGGTCGGCACCCTGCTGCGTGCCGGTGAAGGTCGCGGGCTGACGGTCTGCACGTTCCACAACCTGGGCCTGAACATCATCCGCAAGGAGCACGTGCGGCTGGGCTACAAGCCGGGCTTCTCGATCTTCGACGAGACCGACGTCAAGGCCCTGATGACCGACATCATGCAGAAGGAATACTCGGGCGACGACGGCGTCGACGAGATCAAGAACATGATCGGCGCCTGGAAAAACGACCTGATCCTGCCGGCCCAGGCCCTGGAAAACGCGCGCAACCCCAAGGAACAGACCGCCGCCATCGTCTACACCCACTATCAGCGCACGCTCAAGGCGTTCAACGCGGTGGACTTCGACGACCTGATCCTGCTGCCGGTGAAGCTGTTCGAAGAGCACGCCGACATTCTGGAAAAGTGGCAGAACAAAGTGCGTTACCTGCTGGTCGACGAATACCAGGACACCAACGCCAGCCAGTACCTGCTGGTGAAAATGCTCATCGGCAAACGCAACCAGTTCACCGTGGTGGGCGACGACGACCAGTCGATCTACGCCTGGCGCGGGGCTCGCCCGGAAAACCTGATGCTGCTCAAGGAAGACTACCCGTCCTTGAAAGTGGTGATGCTGGAGCAAAACTACCGCTCCACCAGCCGCATCCTGCGCTGCGCCAACGTGCTGATCTCGAACAACCCCCACGAGTTCGAAAAGCAGCTGTGGAGTGAAATGGGCCACGGCGACGAGATCCGCGTGATCCGTTGCCGCAACGAGGACGCCGAGGCCGAGCGCGTGGCCATGGAAATCCTCAGCCTGCACCTGCGCACCGACCGCCCGTACAGCGATTTCGCGATCCTGTATCGTGGCAACTACCAGGCCAAGCTGATCGAGCTGAAGTTGCAGCATCACCAGGTGCCATATCGCCTGTCCGGCGGCAACAGCTTTTTCGGACGTCAGGAAGTGAAGGACCTGATGGCCTACTTCCGCCTGATCGTGAACCCGGACGACGATAACGCCTTCCTGCGAGTGATCAACGTGCCGCGCCGCGAGATCGGCTCGACCACGCTGGAGAAGCTGGGCAACTACGCCACCGAACGCAAGATCTCGATGTACGCCGCCACCGATGAGATGGGTTTGGGCGAACACCTGGACAGTCGCTTCACCGATCGCCTGTCGCGCTTCAAGCGCTTCATGGACAGGGTGCGCGAGCAGTGCGCCGGCGAAGACCCGATCTCGGCCCTGCGCAGCATGGTCATGGACATCGACTATGAGAACTGGCTGCGCACCAACAGCTCCAGCGACAAGGCCGCGGACTACCGCATGGGCAACGTCTGGTTCCTGATCGAGGCCCTGAAGAACACCCTGGAAAAAGACGAAGACGGTGAAATGACCGTCGAGGACGCCATCGGCAAACTCGTCCTGCGCGACATGCTCGAGCGCCAGCAGGAAGAGGAAGACGGGGCCGAAGGTGTGCAGATGATGACCTTGCATGCATCCAAGGGCCTGGAATTCCCCTACGTGTTCATCATGGGCATGGAAGAGGAAATTCTCCCGCACCGTTCCAGCATCGAAGCCGACACCATCGAAGAAGAACGTCGCCTGGCCTACGTGGGCATTACCCGTGCGCGCCAGACCCTGGCCTTCACCTTCGCCGCCAAGCGCAAGCAGTATGGCGAGATCATCGATTGCGCGCCGAGCCGCTTCCTCGATGAGTTGCCGCCGGACGATCTGGCCTGGGAAGGCAACGACGACACACCGACCGAAGTCAAAGCCGTGCGGGGTAACAACGCATTGGCGGATATACGCGCGATGTTAAAGCGCTAGAATTGACCACTTTTATATGACCTTCGGCGCACAGGCGCCAAAAGAGGACAGCTTCATGGAAGCCCTGCACCAGAAAATTCGCGAAGAAGGCATCGTGCTTTCCGACCAGGTCCTGAAAGTCGACGCCTTTCTGAACCACCAGATCGACCCGGCCCTGATGAAGCTGATCGGCGACGAATTCGCCACGCTGTTCAAGGATTCGGGCATCACCAAGATCGTCACCATCGAAGCTTCGGGCATCGCACCGGCGATCATGACCGGCCTGAACCTCGGCGTGCCGGTGATTTTCGCCCGCAAGCACCAGTCCCTGACCCTGACCGAAAACCTGCTGTCGGCGACCGTGTACTCGTTCACCAAGCAGACCGAAAGCACCGTGGCCATCTCCCCGCGCCACCTGACCAGCAGCGACCGCGTGCTGATCATCGATGACTTTTTGGCCAACGGTAAGGCGTCCCAGGCGCTGATCTCGATCATCAAGCAGGCCGGCGCGACCGTGGCGGGCCTGGGCATCGTGATCGAGAAGTCGTTCCAGGGCGGCCGTGCGGAACTGGATTCGCAGGGTTATCGCGTAGAGTCGTTGGCTCGTGTGAAGTCGTTGAAAGATGGCGTTGTGACCTTCATCGAGTAAGCCGGGATACAGCAATACCCTGTGGGAGCGAGCTTGCTCGCGATTGCATAGTGTCAGTCGACATCTTCGTTGACTGATACACCGCTATCGCGAGCAAGCTCGCTCCCACAGTTGTTTTTGGGGGACAGTTACTGCGCAGTTGCCTTGAGGCCGGTGAGCAGCAGACGTTGATACAAGTCTTCCTTCAGTCCTTCAGGATTGGCCAGTTGCATGCGCTCCAGATGTTCTGGAAACAACGCAGGCTCCGGCGCATCCAGCGCTGCCTTGCCCAATTCCAGCACCTCGCTCAGCTTGAACTTGCTCTTGAGCCAGTTCAGCGCTCGCAACACATCTCGCTCGACCCCGGTGAAATCACACCCTAGCGGATACTCTGGAAACAGCTGCGGATGTCGTGCCTGAATGCCCTGCAACCGTTGCGGAGTGTTATCAGCAAAGCGCGGATCGAGACGGAAGTCCTTGGGCAATTTGCCGACTTTCTGTGCCTGCTCGATCAATCCCGACTGAAAACGTGAGTCGCTGATATTCAACAGTGCTTCAATCACCGCCGCATCAGTCTTGCCCCGCAGATCGGCGATGCCGTACTCGGTGACCACGATGTCGCGCAGATGCCGGGGAATCGTGCAGTGACCATACTCCCAGACAATGTTCGAGCTGACGTCGCCGCCAGACTCACGCCAACTGCGCAGCAGCATCACCGAGCGCGCGCCTTGCAACGCATGCCCCTGAACCACGAAGTTGTACTGCCCGCCTACGCCGCTGAGCACACGCCCATCTTCGAGCTGATCCGCCACAGCGGCACCCAGCAATGTCACGGTGAACGCGGTGTTGATGAACCGTGCATCAAGACGCTGCAAACGCTTGAGTTCTTCCTGGCCATAGAGCTCGTTGATGTAACTGATGCGAGTCATGTTGAATTCGAGCCGCTTGCTCTGCGGCAATTCGCGCAAGCGTTCGTAGAAGGTGCGCGGGCCGAGGAAAAAGCCGCCATGCACAGAAATGCCATCGGTTTGCGCGGCCTCATCCAGGGTACCGGCATTCGCCTGCTGCTGGGTCGCCACGTCCGGGTAAACCTTGCGCCGCACGATCCCGGCATCCGCCAGTACCAATAAGCCGTTGACGAACATTTCGCTGCAGCCATACAGGCCTTTGGCGAACGGTTCGATGCCACCTTCGCGCTCGATCAGTTGCGCCCACTGGTTGAGGTTCACTTCGTCCAGCAAGGTTTTGTAAGCATCACTGTCGGCTTGTCGCGCCAGCAGCGCCGCCGTCAGCGCATCCCCCATGGAACCGATGCCGATCTGCAAAGTGCCGCCGTCACGTACCAGGCTGCTGGCGTGCAGGCCGATGAAATGGTCCTGGCACCCCACCGGCATGTTCGGTGTGGAGAACAGTGTGGTGTTGTCCTTCTCATCGATCAGCAGGTCGAAGGTGTCGATGCCGAGCTCCGCATCGCCGGTCATGTAAGGCAGATCGTTGTGTACCTGGCCGACCATCAGGATGGTTTCTCCGGCGGCACGGCGCCTGGCGATCATCGGCAACAGGTCGAGGGTGATGTCCGGGTTGCAGCTCAGGCTCAAGCGGTCGGGTTGCCCGGCATGGCTGGCGACTAACTGAGCGACCAGATTCAACCCGGCGGCATTGATGTCCCGCGCCGCATGGCTGTAATTGCTGCTGACGTAATCCTGTTGCGCCGTCGCACTGTTGAGCAGGCTGCCGGGCTGCATGAAAAACTGCTGGATGTGGATGTTGCCCGGGAGTTGATCGCAACGCAGGTCGGCGAGGAAATCCAGCTCGGGATAATCGCCGAACACCCGCTCGATAAAGGGTTCGAGGAAACGCTTTTGCAATCCGTCGCCCAAGGGTGGACGACCCAGGCACAGCGCGGTGTAGATCGTCAGCCGCCGCTCTGGCAGTTGCGCGAGACGTCGATACAACGCGTTGACGAAGTGGTTGGGTTTGCCCAGGCCCAGAGGCAAGCCCATGTGGATGTGGACCGGCAACCGCGCCAGTACGTCATCGACCGCCTGCTCGATAGAACACAGCTGCACCATCGGATCCTCCCTCACGCTCCATGAATTGGGGTTGGACCGAGCTTGCCGGGTCTTGGCTGCAATGAACAGCCTGTTAATGCCAATCGGCCGCCACTGGCCCCCTGTAGGAGCGAGCTCGCTCGCGATGGTCGTCAACGATAACGCTGGAAACCTGACACCCCGCGGCGCCTTCAAATTCTTCGCGAGCGAGCTCGCTCCTACAAGTAATCAGCGGTGTATATCGAGATCGCGGGCACAAAAAAGCCGCTCGAAAGCGGCTTTTCAGCAGAAAGACTCAGGCTTATTTCAGGCCGGACATCTTCTGGATCGCGCCTTTTAGCTCGGCGTCTGCACAATCGGCGCAGGTGCCTTTTGGCGGCATCGAGTTGAGGCCGGAGATAGCCTTGGCGAGCAGGCCGTCAACACCACCTTCTTTCTTGGCGCGCTCGCCCCAAGCGGCGGCATCACCGATTTTCGGCGCGCCCAACAGGCCTGAACCGTGGCAAGCGTTGCAATGTTTTGCAATCACTTCATCCGGGGTTTTCGCACCACCACCGCCGCCAGCGGCAGTGGCCACCTCCATGCCCTTGCACTCTTTACCCTGAACACAGACCTGACCGACCGGTTCAAGGCGTTTGGCGATAACGTCGTTGGTCGCAGCTTGAGCGCTGACACTGACAGCCCATAGGGCCAATACGGTTGCTGGTGCAGCCAGCATTTTCATAATTAGGTTCACGCGTTCACCCTCAATGGTGGCTAGTCACGCCTACGGCCACGGTTCGCAGGCGGGCGCAAGTATAGCGGTAAGCCCGTCGCACTGAAACAACCCCAAAGTCGCAAGGGTCTTAGGCTGCGGCGGAAAAACGGCCCGGGCGCCACTGCGATACTGGCAGGACGCCTCTTTTCTTAGAAATTCGCTGGCGTGGCTGCGCTGATTAGTCGCGCAGGCGCATCGAACGGATTCCGGAATCGATGTGGCTTGGTACTTTCAAAGTAGTAGCTATCGCCGGCTTCGAGGACAAAAGTTTCGAGACCGACCACCAGTTCCAGTTTTCCTTCGACCAGGATGCCGGTTTCCTCGCCTTCATGGGTGAGCATCTCGTCACCGGTGTCGGCGCCTGGCGGATAGATTTCATTGAGGAATGCGATGGCCCGGCTCGGGTGGGCCCGGCCGACCAGTTTCATGGTCACGGCGCCATCGGAAATATCGATCAGCTCGTTGGCCTTGTAGACAATCTGAGTCGGTTTTTCCTGCAGGATTTCTTCGGAAAAGAACTCGACCATGGACATGGGAATCCCGCCCAACACCTTGCGCAGCGAACTGATCGAAGGGCTCACGCTGTTCTTCTCGATCATCGAAATCGTGCTGTTGGTGACCCCCGCCCGTTTGGCGAGCTCACGCTGGGAAAGGCCTTTGAGCCTACGGATGGATTGCAGTCGTTCACCGACGTCCAAAGCTTGCGCCTCCAGGATTCAGGATTGTTGTAACAGTGAGCGTTATCATGGCGACAGCGTTCAGTATTTACAACACCTTGACCTGAATCCTGCTCAGCGAGGCGACTTCCGGTCTGGAGCCCTGCGCACTAAGCCCCGGAATAGAGCAGTGGCACTCGGCGCAGGTTGCAGAAAATCTGGTAAGGAATCGTGCCGGCAGCCATCGCTACATCACTGGCGAGGATGTTTTTGCCCCACAACTCGACGGTCGAACCGAGACCGGCCTGCGGCACATCGGTCAGGTCGATACAGAGCATGTCCATCGACACCCGGCCGATCAACTGGCTGCGCTGCCCGGCCACCAGCACTGGCGTGCCGGTCGGAGCCAAACGCGGGTAGCCGTCGGCATAACCCATGGCCACGACGCCAATGCGCATAGGTTTAGGGGTGATGAATCTGGCGCCGTAACCAACGGGTTCGCCAGCCGGCAACTCGCGAACACTGATCACTTTCGACTCCAGGGTCATGACCGGTTGCAGGCGCGATGCCACTTCATTGGCTTCTTCGAAGGGCGTGGCGCCATAGAGCATGATGCCCGGACGCACCCAATCACTCGGAATCTGCGGCCAGCCAAGCACCGCCGGCGAGTTGCGCAAGCTGACCTCGGCGGACAAGCCCTTGCGCGCCGCTTCAAATACCGCCACCTGATCGGCGCTGGCCTGCTCGTGCAGTTCATCGGCGCGAGCAAAGTGGCTCATCAGCACCACTTTCGCGACCTTGCCGCTGGCCAACAGCCGTTGATAGGCCGTCTGATAATCAGCTGGATGCAGTCCAACGCGGTGCATGCCCGAATCAAGCTTCAGCCACACAGTGATCGGCTTGCTCAAAGCGGCTTTCTCGATGGCTTCGAGTTGCCACAGCGAATGCACCACGCACCAGAAATCATGCTCGACGATCAGTGACAACTCATCGGCTTCGAAAAAGCCTTCCAGCAACAGCACCGGCGCACGAATGCCCGCTGCCCGCAACTCCAACGCCTCTTCGATGCAGGCCACGGCAAACCCGTCTGCCTCGGCTTCCAGCGCTTGAGCGCATCGCACAGCGCCATGGCCATAGGCATCGGCCTTGATCACCGCGAGGGCTTTGGCCCCCGTGAGCTCACGGGCGATTCGGTAGTTGTGACGCAGGGCTTGAAGGTCGATCAGGGCACGGGCAGGACGCATGGCGGCACACTTCTGGTCGGGTTATCGGGAAGAAAAAACCGGCGCTGGCTGACAGCGTGAACCGCCAACAGCACCGGGAGAGGGATCTTTCTGACAGGATTATGGCAGAGCGGCGACAACCGACAGCTCGACCAGGATTTCCGGCTCGCACAATTTCGACTCAACCGTGGCGCGGGCCGGGGCAACACCTTTTGGCAGCCACTTGTCCCACACCGCGTTCATGCCTTCGAAATGCGCGTCGATGTCTTTCAGGTAAATCGTCACCGACAGCAGATGGTGCTTGTCGGTGCCGGCCAGATCGAGCAACCGCTCGATATTGGCGAGGGTTTCACGGGTCTGCTGTTCAATCCCGGCGTTCATGTCATCGCCGACCTGTCCGGCCAGGTAAACCGTGCCGTTATGGGTGACGATCTGACTCATGCGCTCATTGGTGAGCTGGCGCTGGACTGACATGCTTTGCAGGCTCCTGGGTTTTGTTGCCATAACGGGAAATATCGAGGCCTTCGGCGCTGATCTGCGGCTTTTTCTTCGCCATCAGGTCGGCCAGCAAGCGACCCGAACCACAAGCCATGGTCCAGCCGAGCGTGCCGTGACCGGTATTCAGGAACAGGTTCTTGAACGGCGTGGCACCCACGATCGGCGTACCGTCGGGAGTGGTCGGACGCAGGCCGGTCCAGAAATCGGCCTGGGCCAGATCGCCACCCTGAGGATAAAGATCGTTGACGATCATCTCCAGGGTTTCGCGGCGACGCGGGTTCAGCGACAGGTCAAAACCGGCAATCTCGGCCATGCCGCCAACGCGGATACGGTTGTCGAAACGGGTGATCGCGACCTTGTAGGTCTCGTCGAGAATGGTCGAGGTCGGTGCCATCGCCGGGTTGGTGATCGGCACGGTCAGGGAGTAGCCCTTGAGCGGATAAACCGGTGCCTTGATGCCCAGCGGCTTGAGCAGTTGCGGCGAGTAGCTGCCGAGCGCCAGCACGTAGCGGTCGGCGGTTTCCAGCTTGCCGTCGATCCACACGCCGTTGATGCGGTCACCGGCGAAGTCCAGGCGCTGAATATCCTGACCGAAACGGAACTGCACACCGAGGTTCGCGGCCATCTCGGCGAGCTTGGTGGTGAACATCTGGCAGTCGCCGGTCTGGTCATTCGGCAGGCGCAGGGCACCGGCGAGGATGTCGGTGACGCTGGCCAGTGCCGGCTCGACGCGGGCAATGCCTTCGCGGTCGAGCAGTTCGAACGGCACGCCGGATTCTTTCAGCACGGCGATGTCTTTCGCGGCGCCGTCCAGTTGAGCCTGGGTGCGGAACAGTTGGGTGGTACCAAGGCTGCGGCCTTCGTAGGCGATACCGGTCTCCAGGCGCAGTTCGTCGAGGCAGTCACGGCTGTACTCGGACAGACGGACCATGCGCTCCTTGTTCACCGCGTAACGGCTGGCGGTGCAGTTGCGCAGCATCTGTGCCATCCACAGGTACTGATCGATGTCGGCAGTGGCCTTGATCGCCAAGGGTGCATGGCGCTGCAACAGCCACTTGATGGCTTTGAGCGGCACGCCCGGCGCGGCCCACGGCGAGGCATAACCTGGCGAGACCTGTCCGGCGTTGGCGAAACTGGTCTCCATGGCAGCAGCTGGCTGCCGGTCGACGACCACCACTTCAAACCCGGCACGGGCCAAGTAATAAGCACTGGTGGTACCGATGACGCCGCTACCCAAGACCATGACGCGCATTTTCAAATCCCTCATCGCGGCTAACCGCTGACGTTTGTTATTCAAAGCTTCAGATGCGCGCAGTGTAAAAAAGATTTGCCAGTGCTTTTCACTATATAAGCGCCTATATTTGGCGACAATTCTCGGCAAAAACCCTTTTCACGGAGGCGCATCCCCTATGCGTACCAACACCCAGACCAAACGTGAGCTGGACAAGATCGACCGCAACATCCTGCGGATCCTGCAAGCGGACGGGCGGATTTCCTTTACGGAGCTTGGGGAAAAGGTCGGGCTCTCGACCACGCCCTGCACTGAGCGGGTCCGGCGCCTGGAGCGCGAGGGGATCATCATGGGCTACAACGCCCGGCTCAATCCGCAGCACCTGAAGGGTAGTCTTCTGGTGTTCGTCGAGATCAGCCTGGACTACAAGTCCGGCGATACATTCGAAGAGTTCCGACGTGCAGTGCTGAAATTGCCCCATGTGCTGGAGTGTCACCTGGTGTCAGGGGATTTCGACTACCTGGTGAAGGCACGAATTTCCGAGATGGCCTCGTATCGCAAATTGCTGGGCGACATCCTGCTCAAGCTGCCCCACGTGCGCGAGTCCAAGAGTTACATCGTGATGGAAGAGGTGAAAGAGAGCCTGACCTTGCCGATTCCGGATTGAGATTTGCGGTGCCTTTCAGGACCTCATCGCGAGCAAGCTCGCTCCCACAATGAACCGGTTTTGAACACAAAGTTTATGCAGACTCAAATACCTGTGGGAGCGAGCTTGCTCGCGATTGAGGCAACTCGGTCCACCTGAAGACCCGCTCCTTTTAAACCAGCACTTGCCGTGTACTGGCCATGTACTCGAATACCTGCTTCTCCACCCGCGGATGAATCAGCTCCACCGGCCCCCGCCCATTGGGGCACGGCAAGGTCTTGGTGGTACCGAACAACCGGCAGATCAGCGGCCGCTCGTCATACACCGTGCAACCATTCGGCCCCAGATGCACACAGTTGAGCTCTTCCATCGCGGCATCCTGCTCGGCGCGAGTCTTGCGCGGCAGGCGCGACATTTCTTCCGGCGAGGTGGTCACCGGCCCGCAGCAGTCATGGCAGCCGGGCACGCACTCGAACGAGGGAATCTGTTGTCGCAATGTGCGAATTGTCTGGCTGTTGCAGCTCATTGCAGCGGTGACCCAAAGCGGAATAGAGCGCGATTCTGACGCAAAAGCCCCGATCCAGACAGCGCCAGCCGACCAATGTTGCCCGCCCGGGAAGGTCCGGCTTATGCTCCGTCAAGTTTTCTAAACGCAAGAATCAGGAACACGCACATGAATGCCCGTGCTCAACAGCCTGTCAGCCACACCACTTCCTACTACGCCGCCAGCAGCCTGCCGCAGCCCGAACATCCGGTGCTCAAAGGCGAAGTGCTGGCCGACGTCTGTGTAGTGGGCGGCGGGTTTTCAGGGTTGAACACGGCGCTTGAGCTGGCCGATCGCGGACTCAGCGTGGTGTTGCTTGAAGCCCACAAAATCGGTTGGGGCGCCAGTGGACGCAACGGCGGGCAGCTGATTCGCGGCGTTGGTCACGGCCTCGATCAGTTCACCAATGTCATCGGTGTCGAAGGCGTGCGGCAAATGAAACTCATGGGCCTGGAAGCCGTGGAAATCGTCCGGCAACGGATCGAGCGTTTTCAGATCCCCTGCGACCTGACCTGGGGTTACTGCGACCTCGCCAACAAGCCCCGTGACCTTGAAGGTTTCGCCGAAGATGCCGAAGAGCTGCACAGCCTCGGTTATCGCTACGAGACTCGTTTGCTGCAGGCCAATGAGATGCACACGGTGGTCGGCTCTACGCGTTACGTCGGCGGCCTGATCGACATGGGTTCGGGGCACCTGCATCCACTGAACCTGGCTTTGGGCGAAGCCGCAGCCGCACAACAATTGGGGGTCCGGCTGTTCGAGCAATCGGCCGTGACCCGCATCGACTATGGCCCCGAGGTCAAGGTCCATACCGCCGAGGGCTCGGTACGCGCCAGAACCCTGGTGCTGGGTTGCAATGCCTACCTCAATAACCTCAACCCGGAACTCAGCGGCAAAGTCCTGCCCGCCGGCAGCTACATCATCGCCACAGAACCATTGAGCGAAGAACTGGCCCACGCCCTGCTGCCGCAGAACATGGCGGTCTGCGATCAAAGGGTGGCGCTGGACTATTACCGGCTCTCGGCGGACCGGCGCCTGCTGTTCGGCGGCGCCTGCCATTACTCGGGCCGCGACCCGAAAGACATCGCCGCGTACATGCGTCCGAAAATGCTGGACGTCTTTGCGCAACTGTCTGGTGTGAAGATCGACTATCAATGGGGCGGCATGATCGGCATCGGCGCCAATCGTCTGCCGCAGATCGGCCGGCTCAAGGACCAGCCGAATGTGTATTACGCCCAGGCCTATTCCGGTCATGGCGTGAATGCCACGCATCTTGCCGGCAAGCTGCTGGCCGAAGCCATCAGCGGCCAGCACAGCGGCGGCTTCGATCTGTTTGCCAGGGTGCCGCATATCACCTTCCCCGGCGGCAAGCATTTGCGCTCGCCGTTGCTGGCGTTGGGGATGTTGTGGCATCGGCTTAAAGAGTTGGTCTGAAGGATTGGCGGTGTCTGTGCCGACGTTATCGCGAGCAAGCTCGCTCCCACAGGGAATGATGGTGTTCACAAGAATTGTGTTCACCGCCGGTCCTTGTGGGAGCGAGCTTGCTCGCGATGAGGCCCGAAAGAACGCCGCCAAAATCAGATCCGCCAGAAAGGCTTCAGCCCCTCCCCCAACGCCTGCTCTCGCGTCAGCCCGATATCCTTGAGCTGGTCGGGTGTCAGGGTCAACAACGCCTTGCGCGTGCGCAGCCGGCACCAGAACCGGTCCCAGCGACTCAGGCTGGACGGCGCACTGCGCATGCCCGCCTCCCGCGTGCCGTTGTTCTGCCCTGCCGTCAGTTCCTGACTGTGTAACGTCAGCCGCACATCGCTCAAACCGTTCATCTTGGATGCTCCTGTTTACTTGGGTAGCCAGAGGTTCCATGATGCGAGGGCGCGCAAAAGCAATACAGATTCAATACAACTGTATTAACTCAATACAGTGTTGCCGATTCCGCCACTGAATCCTGATTTTTTGCCTGATCTGTACTGGTTAACCGAATCACCCCTATCGAGGCTGCACCATGACCCTTTACGTCAACCTCGCCGAGTTGCTCGGCACACGTATCGAACAGGGCTTCTATCGCCCCGGTGACCGGCTGCCTTCGGTACGGGCGCTAAGCGTCGAGCACGGCGTCAGCCTGAGCACGGTGCAGCAGGCCTATCGGGTGCTGGAGGACAGCGGGCTGGCCATGCCAAGGCCCAAATCCGGGTACTTCGTTCCGGCCAGCCGCGAATTGCCGGATTTGCCGGCAGTCGGCCGCCCGGCCCAGCGTCCGGTGGACATTTCGCAATGGGATCAAGTGCTGGAATTGATCCGCGCAGTGCCGCGCAAAGATGTAGTGCAACTCGGGCGCGGCATGCCGGACATCACCAGCCCGACCATGAAACCGCTATTGCGCGATCTGGCGCGAATCAGCCGGCGGCAGGACATGCCTGGCCTGTATTACGACAACATCCACGGCAACCTCGAACTGCGTGAACAAATCGCTCGCCTGATGCTCGATTCCGGCTGTCAGTTGAGCGCCAGTGAACTGGTGGTCACCACGGGTTGCCACGAAGCGCTGTCCACCAGCATTCGCGCAATCTGCGAGCCGGGGGATATTGTTGCGGTGGACTCGCCGAGCTTTCACGGTGCGATGCAGACTCTCAAGGGTCTGGGCATGAAGGCTCTGGAAATCCCTACCGACCCGCTGACCGGGATCAGTCTTGAAGCACTGGAACTGGCCCTGGAGCAATGGCCGATCAAGGTCATACAGTTGACCCCCAACTGCAACAACCCGTTGGGCTACATCATGCCGGAGTCGCGCAAACGTGCGTTGTTGACGCTTGCGCAGCGCTTTGACGTGGCGATCATCGAGGACGATGTGTATGGCGAACTGGCCTATACCTACCCGCGTCCGCGCACGATCAAATCCTTCGACGAGGACGGTCGCGTCCTGTTGTGCAGTTCGTTTTCCAAGACCCTGGCCCCGGGCTTGCGTATCGGTTGGGTCGCGCCGGGCCGGTATCTGGAACGGGTGCTGCACATGAAATACATCAGCACCGGCTCCACCGCGCCACAACCGCAAATCGCCATCGCCGAGTTTCTCAAGGGCGGCCACTTTGAACCGCATTTGCGGCGGATGCGTACGCAATACCAGCGCAATCGCGACGTGATGATCGATTGGGTGACTCGCTATTTTCCTGCTGGCACTCGCGCCAGTCGCCCACAAGGCAGCTTCATGCTGTGGGTCGAACTGCCGGAAGGCTTCGACACCCTGAAACTGAATCGTGCCTTGCACGACCAGGGCGTACAGATTGCCGTGGGCAGCATTTTTTCCGCCTCGGGCAAGTACCGCAATTGCCTGCGCATGAACTACGCTGCCAAACCAACACCGCAGATCGAAGACGCGGTGCGCAAGGTCGGTGCGACAGCGATCAAACTGCTGGCGGAAACCAATCAGCTCAGCGACTGACTTTTATTCTGGAATCAGCGTCCATATGCCTATCTGCGCCGCCAAACGGAACGATCCTACGTGAGAGCCAGACAGCCCCTGCTTGCTCTTCTGCTGCTCGCCTCGTTCCTGGGCGGCTGCTCCAGCTTCGACGTTCAGCGCGTACCGAGCCAGGCGCTGCCGGCTTCAGACTCCGCATTCGGTCGCTCGGTCCAGGCACAAGCCGCACCTTACAAGGGGCAATCGGGCTTTCGCCTGCTATCGGACAGCACCGAGGCCTTCACTGCCCGCGCCGAACTGATCCGCAATGCCCAAAGCAGCCTCGATTTGCAGTACTACATCGTGCACGACGGCATCAGCACGCGCATGTTGATCGAGGAATTGCTCAAGGCCGCTGACCGGGGTGTGCGGGTGCGGGTACTGCTCGACGATACCGCCAGCGACGGCCTGGACCGCGTCATCGCGACCCTCGCCGCGCATCCGAACATCCAGATCCGCGTGTTCAACCCGCTGAATCTGGGCCGCAGTACCGGCGTGACGCGCACCATGGGCCGGCTGTTCAACCTGTCGCAACAACATCGACGCATGCACAACAAGTTGTGGCTGGCGGACAACAGCATGGCCATCGTCGGCGGGCGGAATCTGGGGGACGAGTATTACGATGCCGAGCCCAAGATGAATTTCACTGACATCGACATGCTCAGTGTCGGCCCGGTTGCCGAACAACTCGGGCACAGTTTCGACCAGTACTGGAACAGCGCCCTGAGCAAGCCGATCGACGAATTCCTGTCGAGCAAACCCACCTCCCAGGACCTGGAAAACACCCGCGTCCGACTGCAAGAGTCCCTGGCGGAAACACGCAAACAGAATCACGCGCTCTACAAACACTTGATGACCTTCACCACGCATCCGCGCCTGGACATCTGGCGTCGCGAGCTGGTCTGGGCCTGGAACCAGGCACTGTGGGACGCGCCGAGCAAGGTGCTGGCCAAGGGCGAGCCCGATCCGCAGTTGCTGCTGACCACGCAACTGGCGCCTGAACTCGACGGTGTCCGCAAAGAGCTGATCATGATTTCGGCTTATTTCGTGCCTGGCCAACCGGGGCTGGTGTACCTGACCGGGCGCGCCGATGCCGGCGTCTCCGTGAGTTTGCTGACCAACTCACTGGAAGCCACGGACGTGCCGGCGGTGCACGGTGGCTACGCGCCCTACCGCAGGGCGTTGCTGGAACACGGCGTAAAACTTTACGAACTGCGTCGTCAGCCAGGTGAAGGCGACGGCAACGGTAGCGGGCCGCATTTGTTTTCCGGCAGTTCCTATCGCGGCTCCGACTCCAGCCTGCACAGTAAGGCGATGATCTTCGACCAGCAGAAATCCTTTATCGGTTCGTTCAATTTCGATCCGCGCTCGGTGCTGTGGAACACCGAAGTCGGCGTGCTGGTGGACAGTCCGGAGTTGGCCGCACGGGTTCGCGAACTGGCGCTGCAGGGTATGGCGCCGGCCCTGAGTTATCAGGTGGAGCTGGAGAACGGTCAGATCGTCTGGACCACCGAAGACGATGGAAAAATGCACACACTGACCAGGGAGCCAGGGAGTTGGTGGCGGCGCTTCAATGCCTGGCTGAGCAATACGGTTGGGCTGGAGAAGATGTTGTAGCAGCTGGCGAAGCCTGCGTCCGGCTGCGCAGCAGACGCAAACCCGGCTTGTACGGTTTAACTGAAAGTCCGCGATGCCTGATTTTACGACTGCTACGCAGCCGGACGCAGGCTTCGCCAGCTGCTACAAAAGCTATGCTGGCTGAACCGCGCCAAACGCCCCTTGCCGCGACACCACGATCAGCACACCCAACGCCCCCACCGCCATCAGCAACGGCAACGCATGCCCGCTGATCCACTGGCTGCCGGCACCCGCCAACAGCGGCCCGATCAAGCAACCAATCCCCCACAGCTGGGCGATGTGTGCGTTGGCCCGCACCAGCGCATCGTCACGATAACGCTCGCCGATCAGGATCAATGACAAGGTGAACAACCCGCCGGCACTGGCGCCGAACAGTACCCATAATGGCCAGATCAGCAGCGTGTCGATCAGCATCGGGATTGCCAGGCTCGACATCAGCAGGACCACCGCACAACCGGTGAATAACGCGCGCCGCGACAAGCGATCGGCCAACGCACCAATCGGCAATTGCAGCACTGCATCGCCGACCACCACCGTACTGACCATCGCCAGGGCGATCTCCGTAGTGAAACCCTGGCGCAGGCAATAGACCGGCAACAGGGTCAGAATCATTGCCTCGAACGCGGCGAACAGCGACACCGCCCAGGCAATCGCCGGCAGGCCACGACAGAACTCAAGCAAATCACGCAGGGTCACGCTGCTGGCCTCGCTGCTCGGCGCACCACTGCGACCCAGCAACAGAAACGGTGCAGCCATCAGCAAACCGACGCCGACCCAAAAGCCATAATCGTGCTCGGTGCCAAGGAAGCCCAGCAACACCGGCCCTGCCAGCTGACTCAGTGCGTAGCTGCTGCCATACAGCGCCACCAGCCGCCCGCGCCATTGCTCGACCACCAGTTGATTGATCCAGCTTTCACCGATGATGAATACAAGGGTCAGGATCACCCCGATCATCAGCCGCAGCACCAACCAGACCGGATAGCTCGGCAACAGCGCCAGCAAACCGATGGAAACCGCCCCGGCCCACAGGCACAGGCGCATCAGGTTGGCCGTGCCGAAGCGCGCCGCCAGGTGACTGGAAATTTTCGCCCCGAGCAGGACGCCGATGGCCGGCATTGCGGCCATCACGCCAATGGCAAACGAGCCGTAACCCCAGCTTTCCAGGCGGAACGACACCAGCGGCATGCTGACCCCCAGGGCCAGGCCGACACTCAAGACAGATGCCAAAACGGCGAAATAAGTCGCCCAACGCATGTTCCACGCTCCTGTGGATTTATTGTTTTTACAGACAACACAAAACACTGTGGGAGCGAGCCTGCTCGCGATGACGGAGCAACATTCAACATTTTTGTCGACTGTCACACCGCTATCGCGAGCAGGCTCGCTCCCACAAGGGATCTGCGTCGTTTCGGGAGGCCGGTTCTACAACAGGCCTCCCTTAAAGACTTACAACTTGATCCAGGTCGCCTTCAGCTCGGTGTATTTGTCGAACGCGTGCAGGGACTTGTCGCGACCGTTGCCGGACTGCTTGAAGCCACCGAACGGAGCGGTCATGTCGCCGCCATCGTACTGGTTGACCCATACGCTACCGGCACGCAGTGCGCGGGCGGTGAGGTGAGCCTTGGAGATGTCGGCAGTCCACACCGCCGCGGCCAGGCCGTAAGGCGTGTCGTTGGCGATCGCGATGGCTTCTTCGGCGCTGTCGAATGCGATGACTGACAGTACCGGGCCAAAGATTTCTTCCTGGGCGATTTTCATCGCGTTGCTCACACCGTCGAAAATCGTCGGCTCAACGTAAGTGCCGCCCGTTTCCTGGAGCGTACGCTTGCCACCGGCCACCAGCTTGGCGCCATCGGCATGACCCGACTCGATGTAGGACAGCACGGTGTTCATCTGCTGGGTATCGACCAGCGCACCAACGTTGGTCGCCGGGTCCAGGGGATTGCCCGGCTTCCAGGTTTTCAGTGCCTCGATCACCAGCGGCAGGAATTTGTCCTTGATCGAACGCTCCACCAGCAGACGCGAACCGGCGGTGCAGACTTCGCCCTGGTTGAAGGCGATGGCACCGGCAGCCGCTTCGGCAGCGTCTTGCAGGTTTGGCGCATCGGCGAACACGATGTTCGGGCTCTTGCCGCCAGCTTCAAGCCAGACACGCTTCATGTTCGACTCGCCGGAGTAGATCAACAGCTGCTTGGCGATCTTGGTCGAACCGGTGAACACCAGAGTATCGACATCGTTGTGCAGGGCCAGGGCCTTGCCAACGGTGTGACCATAGCCTGGCAGCACGTTGAGCACGCCTTTCGGGATGCCGGCTTCAACAGCCAGTTCAGCGATGCGAATCGCCGTCAGCGGCGATTTTTCCGATGGCTTGAGGATCACCGAGTTACCGGTGGACAGCGCCGGGCCCAGTTTCCAGCACGCCATCATCAGCGGGAAGTTCCACGGCACGATAGCGCCAACAACACCCACCGGCTCACGGGTCACCAGTCCCAGCTGATCGTGCGGGGTGGCGGCTACTTCGTCGTAGATCTTGTCGATGGCTTCGCCGCTCCAGCTCAGGGCTTGCGCCGCGCCGGGAACGTCGATGTACAGGGAGTCGCTGATCGGCTTGCCCATGTCCAGGGTTTCAAGCAGGGCCAGCTCTTCGGCGTGCTGTTTCAGCAGGCCGGCGAAACGGATCATGGTGGATTTGCGCTTGGTCGGCGCCAGGCGCGACCAGACACCGGAATTGAAGGTGGCGCGGGCGTTTTCCACAGCGCGCTGGGCATCGGCGGCGTCACAGCTGGCAATCTTGCCCAGCAGACGGCCATCGACAGGGCTGATGCACTCGAAGGTCTCGCCGGAAACGGCGTCGGTGTATTCGCCATTGATATAGGCGCGGCCTTCGATTTTCAGATCGCGGGCACGTTGTTCCCAGTCGGCACGGGTCAGGGTGGTCATGCGAGTGTCCTCCTCTTATTGATACGACACCCGCGTTCTTCGCGGGCGCTGTCAGGAATTCTGCCCGGCCAGCCTGCTTTTCGGCCCAAGGCATCTGCCACCCTAAACCAGCCGCCCATGAAGTTTCAATATATTTGACATAACGCCGGCAAACGGCCTTGCGATGTTCATTTTAATAAACATAGACTTTGGCGATACCAACCACTCGCACCGCAATGACGGGGGAATACAACAATGAGCATCCAGAATATCGTCGACTTCAGCCAGGCCACCACCGAGCCTGAACGCTACCGCCCTGACCCAACCAAAGTGCTCAAGGGCGACCCCGAGCAAGTGGTATACAACCATTACAACAGCCCTTGCGGCCAGTTGAACGCCGGTGTGTGGGAAGGGGCTGTCGGCCAGTGGACGGTGAACTTCACCGAACACGAATACTGCGAAATCGTGCAGGGCGTCTCCGTACTGCGTGACCTCGATGGCAATGCCAAGACCCTACGCACAGGCGATCGCTTCGTGATCCCCGCCGGCTTTCGCGGAACATGGGAAGTGCTGGAGCCATGCCGCAAGATCTACGTGGCGTTTGAACAGAAGGCTTGAACCCACATCGAAACAGTCGCTGACATTCTGCCGCTGGCCCGGGACAGCGACACCGGGTAAGACTTGCTGACAGGCGCCACGCATTTCATCGGCGGGACGGTAACGCACAGGACGTGCTGCCACCCGGCGACGCAGGCGCCCCAACCAACAGTCATGCAAGGAGGCAACATGCCAGTCTTACCCGATCAATGCGATCTTGCCATCGCCCAGTACACCATCGGCCAGAAATGCACCCCGGAACTGCTTGAAGAAGTTCGCGCCCTGGCCAATGGCGCACCAGTGCGAGCCACTGGACCGAAGTACCCTTCGAGCCACGACCTGCGCCCGAAACGCATCAACCTGCATACCAATGCCGACAGAATCATCGTCAGCATCAACTGCGGCTGACCAGGTTCGGCGCTGACGAAACAACCTGATTCCCGCGCAACAAAAAAGGCCCGTATCTCGCGATACGGGCCTTTTTCGTAAGAGGGAAAAATCAATTACTTGATTTTGCCTTCTTTGTAGATCACGTGCTTGCGAACAACCGGATCATATTTCTTGATCTCGATTTTGTCCGGGGTAGTACGCTTGTTCTTGTCGGTAGTGTAGAAGTGACCAGTACCGGCGCTCGAAATCAAACGAATCAATTCACGCATGATTAGCTCCCTTAAACCTTGCCATCGCGGCGAAGTTCGGCCAGCACGACAGTGATGCCACGCTTGTCGATGATACGCATGCCTTTGGCAGATACGCGCAGACGCACAAAACGTTTCTCTTCTTCAACCCAGAAGCGGTGATGCTGCAGGTTCGGCAGGAAACGACGACGGGTTTTGTTGTTTGCGTGGGAAATGTTATTCCCGGTTACCGGACCCTTACCGGTAACTTGACATACTCTAGACATGCCTCAGCCCTCTAAAACCACATGCCCAACCCGGCATGGGTTGGCCGCTTAATCTCTCAGTCATTTGGCGCCAGGCGCCGCGTTTCTTTAGAGGTCTTACCGGCTACACCTACAGTGAAGGAACCGGGCCCCTAGAAAAGAGCGCTGCTTTATACCAGAAAGACTGGAGAGCAACAACATTCAGTGTGCGTAGAATTCACAAAAACCCCGCTTTCCGGGCTCCGAGCGCCTTGGACAAAGGCTATCGTCAATGGCGACCGCTCGTCGCAGAGAATCGCTCATCGAGCCAACCAGGGGTTTTGCTTAACCGCTGCACAGCAAAATCTGGCGCCTATAGTCCCCCCAAAATGAAAAAGGGGATAGTCATTTACAAAAGAGCCCACTAGGGTAAGCCTTTTCCAGACTGCACTTGCAGATGGGCCTTCGATCTGTAAAGGAAGCCGACCATGCGCCTTGCTGCCCTACCGCTGTTGCTCGCCCCGCTTCTGCTGAGCCCACAGGCCTTTGCCGCCGCCCTGAGCGTCTGCACCGAGGCCAGCCCTGAAGGGTTCGACGTGGTGCAGTACAACTCGCTGACCACCACCAACGCCTCGGCCGATGTGCTGATGAATCGCCTGGTGGACTTCGACACGGCCAGTGGCAAAGTGGTCGCCAGCCTCGCTGACAGTTGGGAAGTCAGCCCCGACGGCCTGAACTACGTCTTCAAGCTGCACCCGCAGGTTAAATTCCATCGCACCGAGTACTTCACCCCAACGCGTGACCTGAGCGCCGAAGACGTGATTTTCAGCTTCGACCGCATGCTCGACCCGGCCAATCCGTGGCACAAAGTCGCCCAGAGCGGCTTCCCCCATGCACAATCGATGCAGTTGCCTGCACTGATCAAGAAGATCGATGCACTGGACCCGCAAACCGTGCGCTTCACCCTCGACCACCCGGATTCGACCTTCCTGGCAACGCTGAGCATGGGCTTTGCCTCGATCTATTCGGCCGAATACGCCGACAAACTGATGAAGGCCGGCACACCTGAGAAACTCAACAGCCAGCCAATCGGCACGGGGCCGTTCGTGCTCACCCGCTTCCAGAAGGACGCCTCGATTCGCTACAAAGCCAACCCTGAATACTTCCGTGGTAAACCCGCCATAGATCCGCTGATCTTCGCCATCACGCCGGATGCCAACGTACGTTTGCAGAAGTTGCGCCGCAATGAATGCCAGATTGCCCTGTCACCCAAGCCCCTGGACGTACAGGAAGCGCTGAAAGAGCCGACCCTGAAAGTCGAAAAGACTGACGCGTTCATGACCGCATTCGTTGGTATCAACAGCCAGCATCCACCGCTGGACAAGCCAGAAGTGCGACAGGCCATCAACCTCGCCTTCGACAAGGCCAACTATGTCAAAGCCGTGTTCGAAGACACCGCCGAGGCGGCCAATGGTCCGTATCCGCCCAATACCTGGAGCTACGCGAAAAACCTGCCGGGTTACCCTCACGACATCGCGAAGGCCAAAGCCTTGATGGCCAAGGCCGGGCTCAAGGAAGGCTTCCAGACCACCATCTGGACCCGTCCTTCCGGCAGCCTGCTTAACCCCAACCCAAGCCTCGGCGCTCAACTGCTTCAGTCCGACCTCGCGGAAATCGGCATTCAGGCTGAAATCCGCGTGATCGAATGGGGCGAGCTGATCCGCCGCGCCAAGGCCGGTGAACACGACTTGCTGTTCATGGGCTGGGCCGGTGACAACGGCGACCCGGACAACTTCCTCACGCCGCAGTTTTCCTGCGCGGCGGGCAAGTCGGGCACCAACTTCGCCCGCTATTGCAATCAGGACCTGGACAAGCTGATCAGCGCGGGCAAGACCACCGGCGAACAAGGTGTGCGCAGCAAGCTCTACGAACAGGCCCAGGCGCAGATCCAGCAACAGGCACTGTGGTTGCCCCTGGCCCACCCGACGGCCTTCGCACTGACGCGCAAGGATGTCGAGGGGTACTCGGTCAGCCCGTTCGGCCGGCAGGACTACTCCAAGGTCAATATCAAATAATCCGCCATACACAAAACCTGTAGGAGTGAGCCTGCTCGCGATTGCATTCTTTCAGTTATCGGACAAGGTGACTGACACGACGCCATCGCGAGCAGGCTCGCTCCTACAGGGGTTCGCATCATCCCGCTCACATCCACCCATACTCGGCCATCGACAACGGGCTGCCATCACCGATGATGAAATGGTCCAGCACCCGTACATCGATCAACTCCAACGCCTTTTGCAGACGTTTGGTTAGCTGTCGGTCGGCGTGGCTGGGGTCGGAGTTACCTGACGGATGGTTATGGCAGAGGATCAATGCCGCAGCGTTATTGGCCAGCGCCCGTTTGACGACCTGTCGCGGGTGAACACTGGTGTTGTCGATCGAGCCGCGGAACAGTTTCTCAAACGTCAGCACCTGATGTTTGGAGTCGAGAAACAGGCAGCCGAAAACCTCATGGGGTTCGTGACGCAGCATCGACTTGAGGTATTCGCGCACCGCTTGCGGGTTTTCCAGCACCGATCTGTGGCGCAATCGCTCGGCCAGATGCCGCCGGCCCATTTCCAGTACGGCTTGTAACTGTGCGAATTTTGCCGGGCCCAGGCCCGGTTGCTCGCTGAATGTCGAAAGGTCAGCCTCCAGCAGCGAGCGCAGGCTGCCAAACTCGCTCAGCAGATGCCGCGCCAGATCTACCGCGCTTTTGCCGGACACACCGGTTCGTAAAAATATCGCCAGCAACTCGGCATCGGAAAGACTCGCCGATCCCTGCTCCAACAGCTTCTCCCGCGGCCGTTCCGCCGCTGGCCAATCACGAATACTCATAGCACCTCCCTGTCTGTGGGCACCGCTGTTCCGTAGCGGTCGCTGTGATATCGTAGCCCATCTTTTTTGCGGGCGAATTCACCCTGGGGAGGGGGTTTCGCCGCGTAAGTCACCAACGAATTGAAAGGCAGGCCTATGCAGCGGCTGTATCGGAAACGCATTGTTCTGGGCGTCGGCGGCGGTATCGCTGCCTACAAGAGCGCCGACCTGGTTCGCCGCCTGATCGATCAGGGCGCCGAAGTGCGCGTGGTCATGACCCGTGGCGGAGCAGAGTTCATCACCCCGCTGACCATGCAGGCCCTGTCCGGTCACCCGGTCCACCTGGACCTGCTGGACCCGGCGGCCGAAGCAGCCATGGGCCACATCGAGCTGGCCAAATGGGCCGACCTGGTGCTGATCGCTCCCGGCACCGCGGACCTCATTGCCCGACTGGCCCAAGGCATCGCCAATGATCTGCTGACCACGCTGGTACTGGCCACCGACGCCGTAGTCGCCGTTGCCCCGGCCATGAACCAGGCCATGTGGCGCGACCCGGCGACGCAAGCCAACCTGCAGACCCTTGAAAGCCGTGACATCAAGGTCTTCGGCCCGGCGTCCGGCAGCCAGGCCTGCGGCGACGTGGGCCTGGGGCGCATGCTTGAAGCCCTTGATCTGGCGCAATGCGCGGCAGACTGCTTCCAGCGTCAGGCACTGACCGGCAAACACGTGCTGATCACTGCCGGCCCGACCCAGGAAAACATCGACCCGGTGCGCTACATCACCAACCACAGCTCCGGGAAAATGGGCTTTGCCCTGGCCGAAGCCGCCGTGGAAGCCGGTGCCCGCGTGACCCTGATCACCGGCCCCGTGCATTTGCCGACGCCGGATCGCGTCACCCGCATCGATGTGGTCAGCGCCCGCGACATGCTCGCCGCGTGCGAAGCGGCGATTCCTTGCGACCTGTTCATCGCTTCGGCAGCAGTCGCGGACTATCGCCCGGAAGTCGTCGCCCCACAGAAACTCAAGAAAGATCCTACGAACGGCGACGGCTTGTTGCTACAGATGGTGCGCAACCCGGACATCCTGGCCACCATCGCCACCCGCCCCGACCGTCCGTTCAGTGTCGGTTTCGCCGCCGAAACCGAACACCTGCTCGATTACGCTGCACGCAAGTTGAAAGACAAGAACCTCGATTTGATCGTCGCCAACGACGTTGCCAACCCGAGCATTGGCTTCAACAGCGAAGAAAACGCCTGCAGCGTCATCGACCGTGAGCTTCACGCCACACTTTTCGCCCAGACCAGCAAGAGCAAGATTGCTCGCCAGCTGATCACTTTTATCGCCGAACGTCTGAACCAGGTTTAATTTACATGCACGCTTTGCAAGCCAAGATCCTCGACCCCCGCATCGGTACCGAATTCCCGCTGCCGCAATACGCCACACCAGGCTCCGCCGGCCTCGACCTGCGCGCCATGCTGGAACAGGACACCGTGATCAAGCCGGGTGAAACCGTGCTGATCCCCACCGGCCTGTCGGTCTACATCGGTGACCCGAACCTGGCGGCGCTGATTCTGCCACGCTCGGGGATGGGCCATAAGCACGGCATCGTGCTGGGCAATCTGGTCGGGCTGATCGACTCCGATTACCAGGGTCCATTGATGGTCTCCTGCTGGAACCGGGGCCAGACCGAATTCACCATGCCGGTCGGCGAGCGTCTGGCGCAACTGGTGCTGGTACCGGTGGTACAGGCTCACTTCGAGATGGTTGAAGAGTTTGTTGAAACCGAGCGCGGCACTGGCGGTTTCGGCCATACCGGTACCCGTTAATTCGATAGAGATCCATTGTGGCGAGGTAGCTCGCCACAAAATTCAAATTGTCATCTGCAAGGTTTAGCTCCGAAAATCAAGGCATTGCCCGGCCAAACCCTTGCTGTCGGGGGTGTCATGGCCCTTTCACACCACGAACTCTCTGTGGAAAACGCCGTCATACCCTTCAGTTTGAGCCTGCCGCCGAATGACTCGGCGGCCTGTCCAGCCACTTTCGAGATGGAGCATTTCCACAGATGAGCACCCCGGCCAAAATCGCACCCAAGTTCCCCGACAGCATCTTCCGCGCCTACGACATTCGCGGCACTGTCCCGGAATTCCTGAACGCTGAAACCGCTTACTGGATCGGCCGCGCCGTCGGCTCCCAAAGCCTGGCCCAGGGCGAACCAAACGTGTCCGTCGGTCGCGATGGCCGCTTGTCCGGCCCGGAACTGGTCGCGCAACTGATCAAAGGCATCGCCGACAGCGGCTGCCACGTCAGTGATGTCGGCCTGGTCCCGACTCCGGCGCTCTACTACGCCGCCAACGTGCTCGCCGGCAAATCCGGCGTGATGCTCACCGGCAGCCACAACCCGTCGAACTACAACGGCTTCAAGATCGTCATTGCCGGCGACACCCTGGCCAACGAACAGATCCAGGCCCTGCACGACCGCCTCAAGACCAACAACCTGAGCAGCGGCCAGGGCAGCATCACCCAGGTCGAGATCCTCGACCGCTACACCACCGAAATCGTCCAGGACATCAAGCTGGCCCGTCGTCTGAAAGTGGTCGTCGACTGCGGCAACGGCGCGGCCGGCGTGATTGCTCCGCAACTGATCGAAGCGCTGAACTGCGAAGTCATCCCGCTGTTCTGTGAGGTCGACGGCAACTTTCCGAACCACCACCCGGACCCGGGCAAGCCAGAAAACCTTGTGGACCTGATCAACAAGGTCAAGGAAACCAAGGCGGACATCGGCCTGGCCTTCGACGGCGATGGCGACCGCGTCGGCGTGGTGACCAACACTGGCAGCATCGTTTACCCGGACCGCCTGCTGATGTTGTTCGCCCGCGACGTCGTGGCGCGCAACCCTGGCGCCGAGATCATCTTCGACGTCAAATGCACCCGCCGCCTGATCCCGCTGATCAAGGAATACGGCGGCCGCTCGTTAATGTGGAAGACCGGTCACTCGTTGATCAAAAAGAAAATGAAACAATCCGGCGCCCTGTTGGCCGGCGAAATGAGCGGGCATATCTTCTTCAAGGAGCGCTGGTTCGGTTTTGACGACGGTATCTACAGCGCCGCGCGGTTGCTGGAAATCCTCAGCAAGGAAAAATCTTCGGCCGAAGAGCTGTTCGCAACCTTCCCGAACGATATTTCTACGCCGGAAATCAATATACATGTGACCGAAGAGAGCAAATTCAGCATCATTGATGCACTGCACGACGCACAGTGGGGCGCAGGCGCCGATCTGACCACCATTGACGGCGTGCGAGTCGACTATGCCAAAGGCTGGGGCCTGGTACGCGCATCCAACACCACACCGGTGCTGGTGCTGCGTTTCGAGGCCGATGACGAGGCTGAACTGCAACGCATCAAGGATGTGTTCCGCATCCAGCTCAAGCGCGTTGCACCTGATCTCCAACTACCGTTCTGATTCACCCGGAGCCCTGAATGACCCTCGAACGCGAAGCCGCCGCCAACACCGCCAAGGTCCTGTCCGAAGCGTTGCCTTATATCCGCCGATACGTCGGCAAGACCCTGGTGATCAAATACGGCGGCAACGCGATGGAAAGCGAGGAGCTGAAAACCGGCTTCGCCCGCGACATCGTGCTGATGAAGGCCGTGGGCATCAACCCGGTGGTGGTTCACGGCGGCGGCCCGCAAATCGGTGACCTGCTCAAGCGCCTGTCGATCGAGAGTCACTTTGTCGACGGCATGCGCGTCACCGACGCTGCGACCATGGACGTGGTGGAAATGGTCCTCGGCGGCCAGGTCAACAAGGACATCGTCAACCTGATCAACCGTCATGGCGGCAGCGCCATCGGCCTGACCGGCAAAGACGCCGAGCTGATTCGCGCGAAAAAGCTCACCGTCACCCGTCAGACCCCGGAGATGACCACCCCGGAAATCATCGACATCGGCCATGTGGGCGAAGTGGTCGGGATCAACACCGACCTGCTGAACCTGCTGGTCAAGGGCGACTTCATTCCGGTGATCGCACCAATCGGCGTCGGCGCCAACGGTGAGTCGTACAACATCAACGCTGACCTGGTGGCCGGTAAAGTCGCCGAAGCGCTGAAAGCCGAGAAGCTGATGCTGCTGACCAACATCGCCGGCCTGATGGACAAGTCAGGCAAGGTCCTGACCGGCCTGAGCACTGCACAGGTCGACGAACTGATCGCCGACGGCACCATCTACGGCGGCATGCTGCCGAAGATCCGTTGCGCACTGGAAGCGGTCCAGGGCGGTGTGGGCAGCTCGCTGATCATCGACGGTCGCGTGCCGAACGCGATCCTGCTGGAAATCTTCACCGATACCGGCGTGGGCACCCTGATCAGCAATCGCAAGCGTCCTTAAGCGATAACGCAAACAAAAAGACCCCGCTCGGCCTGGCTGAGCGGGGTCTTTCTCATTTAGCGACAAACCTGTGGGAGCGGGCTTGCCCGCGATAGCAATCTATCAGCCAATATCTCTGTCGACTGACACTACGTCATCGCGGGCAAGCCCGCTCCCACAGGGATTTGTAGTCAGACGCCGAACTGGGCGCGGTACGCTTCGACAGCAGGCAGGTGTTGCTTGAGCTGCGGATCGTCCGCCAGGAATTCCAATACCTGATTCAGCGAAACAATGCTGATCACCGGAATGCCGAAGTCACGCTCCACTTCCTGGATCGCCGACAGTTCACCGTTGCCGCGTTCCTGACGGTTCAGTGCGATCAGCACGCCGGCCGCTTTGGCGCCGTCCTGGGACGCGATGATCTGCATCACTTCGCGAATGGCGGTGCCGGCAGTGATCACGTCGTCGATGATCAGCACTTCGCCGGTCAGCGGCGCGCCAACCAGGCTGCCGCCTTCACCGTGGGCCTTGGCTTCCTTGCGATTGAAGCACCATGGCAGGTCACGGTTGTGATGTTCAGCCAGTGCCACGGCGGTGGTCGCCGCCAACGGGATGCCTTTGTAGGCCGGGCCAAACAGCACGTCGAAGGGAATGCCGCTCTCGGCAATTGCGGCGGCGTAGAAACGACCCAGCTGCGCCAGGGCCGAACCTGAGTTGAACAGGCCAGCATTGAAGAAGTAAGGACTGGTGCGCCCGGACTTCAGGGTGAACTCACCGAAGCGCAAAACGCCGCGATCGATGGCAAAACGAATGAAATCGCGCTGATACGCTTGCATGAAAAAAACCCCAAATACCACGGATTTAGCTAATTAGCTTGACGCCGTGTATCATACACGCACGCGATTTTTGGGGCCATTTATGCGGATCATCAGTGTGAACGTCAATGGTATTCAGGCTGCAGTCGAGCGTGGTTTGCTCAGTTGGCTGCAAGCACAGAATGCCGACGTCATCTGCCTGCAGGACACCCGCGCCTCCGCCTTTGAACTGGACGATCCAGCCTTCCAACTGGATGGATACTTCCTTTATGCCTGCGATGCCGAAGTCCCCGCCCAAGGTGGCGTGGCTTTGTATTCGCGGCTGCAACCGAAGGCTGTCATCAGCGGTCTCGGTTTCGAGACGGCCGACCGCTACGGGCGCTACCTGCAAGCCGATTTCGACAAGGTCAGCATCGCGACCTTGCTGCTCCCTTCGGGGCAGAATGGCGATGAAGACTTGAACCAGAAGTTCAAGCTAATGGACGACTTCGCCCGTTATCTGGATAAACAGCGGCGCAAACGTCGCGAGTACATTTATTGTGGCTCGCTGTACGTGGCGCAACAGAAGCTGGATATCAAGAACTGGCGCGACAGCCAGCAGTCTCCGGGCTTCCTGGCACCTGAACGTGCCTGGATGGACGAGATTGTCGGCAACATGGGTTATGTCGACGCCCTGCGTGAAGTCAGCCGTGAAGGCGACCAGTACAGCTGGTGGCCGGATAATGAACAGGCGGAGATGCTCAACCTCGGTTGGCGCTTCGACTATCAACTGCTGACCCCGGGCCTGCGCCGTTTCGTACGTAGCGCACGCCTGCCACGCCAGCCGCGGTTCTCGCAACACGCGCCGCTGATCGTGGACTACGACTGGACGCTGACCATCTAAGCGTCGTTTTGCAGACACAAAAAAGCCGACTTCAGGGTCGGCTTTTTTGTGGGTACTTGTTTTTGCTTTTCTGTGGGAGCGAGATTGCTCGCGATGGTGTGTCAGTTGACACCAATGTGGCTGACACATCTTCGCGAGCAAGCTCGCTCCTACAGGGGATCCTTGCTGATCGTTATTTAATCAGCCGCCAAGTGAACGGATACCGATAAGGCTGCCCTTCATTGGCCTTCACCCCGGCAATGATCGTCAACACCAGCGCACCGATGGCGATCAGGCCAAACAGGAAGAACCCGATAATCACCACCATCAGCAGGAAGCAAATGGCCGAGGCAATGGCGACGCTGATCTGAAAATTCAGCGCTTCCTTGCCCTGGGCATCGATGAACGGGTCCATCTCGCGCTTCATCTGCCAGAGAATCAGCGGCCCGATGATCGTGCCGAACGGAATCCAGATCCCCAGCAAGGCGGACAAGTGGCAAAACATGGCCCACTGACGAACCTCCTGGCTCGGCGTGGGCAGCGGCAGTTGTTCGTCACTCATGGTGTCCTCCTTGTCTGGAGCAGTCCGGTCAGTCGGCCAATGCGGCCTTTTGCAGTTCGAAGATTTCGTTCATGCCTTTCTTCGCCAGTTCGAGCATGGCGTTCAGCTCTTCAGGCTGGAACGGCGCGCCTTCGGCAGTGCCCTGGACTTCGATGAAACCGCCTGCACTGGTCATCACCACGTTCAGGTCAGTCTCGGCGGCCGAGTCTTCCAGGTAGTCGAGGTCGAGCACAGGCTCACCCTTGTACATGCCCACGGAAACAGCGGCGATCATCTGCTTGACCGGGTCGCCGCCCTTCAGGCCACCACGCTTCTTGATGACTTTCAAGGCATCGATCAGCGCCACCATGGAGCCGGTGATCGAAGCAGTGCGGGTGCCGCCATCGGCCTGGATCACGTCGCAGTCGACGTACAGGGTGACGTCGCCCAGCTTGGACATGTCCAGCGCAGCGCGCAGGGAACGACCGATCAGACGCTGGATTTCCAGGGTGCGGCCGCCTTGCTTGCCACGGCTGGCTTCACGCTGGTTACGTTCGCCGGTAGCACGCGGCAGCATGCCGTATTCGGCAGTCAACCAACCCTGGCCCTGGCCTTTCAGGAAACGCGGTACGCCCGGTTCAACGCTGACGGTGCAGATGACCTTGGTATCACCGAACTCGACCAGCACAGAACCCTCGGCGTGTTTGGTGTAGTTGCGGGTGATGCGGATCGAGCGGAGCTGATCGGCAGCGCGACCACTTGGACGTATCATAGGGAGTACCTGTACTGGGGACGGAAAACTGCGGAGCATTATAGAGCCGCCGGCCGCCACTGGGCACATCTAAAAAAATCCGCCGACGACCGAGGGCTCTGTACTGCGTGTCGGCGAAGGCCTGCCGCTCTTTGTCACACCGTGTGTTTGGGCGCATCCGTGCCACTGCGCTACAATCCTGCGCCTTTGCTGCCAGTCGGCTTTAATTCATTGATATCGGATTCCCGGAACCTCGGTTCTGTGCCGATCTGCATTGCGAGGTACCGCCATGGTGCACAGCATGACCGCCTTCGCCCGCGTCGAAAAAGCCGGCGTCCAGGGCACCCTGAGCTGGGAGCTGCGGTCGGTCAACAGCCGCTACCTGGAACCCCACCTGCGCCTGCCGGAGTCCTTTCGCGACCTCGAGGGCGCGGTTCGCGAAGCCCTGCGCCAGGGTGTATCCCGGGGCAAGCTTGAATGCACCCTGCGCTTCACCGAAGAAAACACCGGCAAAGCGCTGCAAATCGATCAGGAGCGCGCCGCGCAACTGGTCGCCGCAGCCGAGACCATCGCCAGCCTGATCAAGAACCCGGCAGCGCTGAACCCGCTGGAAGTCCTGGCCTGGCCCGGCGTGCTGGTAGGCGACGCCACCGACCCGCAAGCCTTGAACGCCGAAGCGCTGGCACTGTTCAATCAGGGCCTCAAGGAGCTGAAAGCCGGCCGCGAGCGCGAAGGCGCGGAGCTGGCGCGGCTGATTGACGAGCGCCTGACCTCCATCGAAGAAGACGTGGTGACCCTGCGCGAACTGGTTCCGCAAATGCTCGCCACCCAGCGCCAGAAAGTCCTCGACCGCTTTGCCGACATGAAGGCCGAGATGGACCCGCAGCGCCTGGAGCAGGAAATGGTCATGCTCGCGCAAAAAAGCGACGTCGCCGAAGAACTGGATCGCCTGAGCACTCACATCATCGAAGTTCGCCGGGTGCTCAAATCCGGCGGCGCTGCCGGTCGGCGCCTGGACTTCCTGATGCAGGAACTCAACCGCGAAGCCAACACACTGGGCTCCAAAGCCTTCGACCCGCGCAGCACCCAGGCGGCGGTCAACCTCAAGGTGTTGATCGAGCAGATGCGCGAACAAGTGCAGAATATTGAGTAAGGCTACCCCGACATGACACATAGCACTGGCACCCTGTACATCATTTCCGCCCCTTCGGGCGCGGGCAAGAGCAGCCTGGTCAAGGCCCTGACCGACGCCGATCCGGAGATCCGCGTTTCGGTCTCCCACACCACCCGCGCCATGCGTCCCGGTGAAGTGAATGGCGTGAACTATCACTTCGTCGACCGCAGCGAGTTCGTGAAGATGATCGAGCACGGCGATTTCCTCGAGCGCGCCGAAGTGTTCGGCAATCTCTACGGTACCTCGCAAAGCCACCTGCAGCAGACCCTGGACGAAGGCCACGACCTGATTCTGGAAATCGACTGGCAGGGTGCCGAGCAAGTGCGCAAGCTGATGCCTCAGGCCCGCTCGGTCTTCATTCTGCCGCCGTCATTGCAGGCCTTGCACCAGCGCCTGACCAATCGTGGCCAGGACAGTGACGAGATCATTGACGGCCGCATGCGCGAAGCCGTCAGCGAAATGAGCCACTACGTCGACTACGACTACCTGATCATCAACGACGATTTCGCCCACGCGCTGCACGACCTGAAGTCGATTTTCCGCGCCAATCAGCTGATTCAGAAGCGTCAGCAGCAGCGTCACGGCAAATTGCTGGCTGAATTACTCGGTTAATCAGCTCTTCCCAAAACCGCTGCAAGGGCTTTACATTGGTACTTGCAGCGCGTTGAAGGGCTTGGTTAAAAAATCAGCGCTTCCCTAATCGCTGGTGATTTTTTAAACTGTTGAGTCCGCTCGCCCATCCGGGCAGCGCGCATATTGCATTTGCTACGAGGAAGACCATGGCCCGCGTAACCGTTGAAGACTGCCTAGAACACGTGGATAACCGCTTTGAGCTGGTCATGCTCTCTACCAAGCGTGCCCGTCAACTGGCCACCGGCGGCAAAGAGCCGAAAGTAGCATGGGAAAACGACAAGCCTACCGTCGTCGCCCTGCGCGAAATCGCTGAAGGCCTGATCGACTACGCAGCTATCGCCGAAGCCGAAATCGTTGAAGATGAACCGCTTTTTGCTGCATTCGAGGACGAGTCCAACGAGGCCGTCTAAGCCTATGCCTGGTCGACGTAGCACGGCGCGGGATCACAGCTTACGGCAGGAGACATCATGCCGAGCATAGACGCCCTCGCCGATCGCTTATCGACCTACCTCGGCAAAGACCAGGTCAACCTGGTCCGCCGAGCGTATTTCTACGCCGAACAAGCCCACGACGGCCAACGCCGCCGTAGCGGTGAGGCGTATGTCACGCATCCTCTTGCCGTGGCGAATATTCTTGCCGACATGCACATGGACCATCAGAGCCTGATGGCCGCCATGCTGCATGACGTGATCGAAGACACCGGTATTGCCAAGGAAGCGCTGCAAGCGCAGTTCGGCGAAACCGTGGCCGAACTGGTCGACGGGGTCAGCAAACTGACCCAGATGAATTTCGAAACCAAGGCCGAAGCCCAAGCCGAAAACTTCCAGAAAATGGCCATGGCCATGGCCCGCGACATTCGCGTGATCCTGGTCAAGCTGGCCGACCGCCTGCACAACATGCGCACCCTGGAAGTGCTGTCCGGCGAAAAACGCCGGCGCATCGCCAAGGAAACCCTGGAAATCTATGCGCCCATCGCCAACCGGCTGGGCATGCACGCCATCCGCATAGAATTCGAAGACCTCGGCTTCAAGGCCATGCACCCGATGCGTTCCGCGCGGATCTACCAGGCCGTCAAACGCGCCCGGGGCAACCGCAAGGAAATCGTCAACAAGATCGAAGAATCCTTAAGCCACTGCCTGGCCATCGACGGCATCCAGGGCGAGGTCAGCGGGCGCCAGAAACACCTCTACGGCATCTACAAAAAAATGCGCGGCAAGCGTCGGGCCTTCAACGAGATCATGGACGTCTACGCATTCCGGATCATCGTCGACAAGGTCGATACCTGCTACCGCGTGCTGGGTGCTGTACATAACTTGTATAAACCACTGCCGGGGCGCTTCAAGGATTACATCGCGATCCCCAAGGCCAACGGCTATCAATCGCTGCACACCACACTGTTCGGCATGCACGGTGTTCCGATCGAGATCCAGATCCGCACCCGTGAAATGGAAGAGATGGCGAACAACGGCATCGCCGCCCATTGGCTGTACAAATCCAGCGGCGACGAGCAGCCAAAAGGCACTCACGCCCGCGCCCGCCAGTGGGTCAAAGGCGTGCTGGAAATGCAGCAACGCGCCGGCAACTCGCTGGAATTCATCGAAAGCGTGAAGATCGACCTGTTCCCGGACGAGGTCTACGTGTTCACGCCCAAAGGCCGGATCATGGAGCTGCCCAAGGGCTCCACGGCGGTCGACTTCGCCTACGCGGTGCACACCGACGTGGGCAACAGCTGCATCGCCTGCCGGATCAACCGCCGTCTCGCACCGCTGTCCGAACCGCTGCAAAGCGGCTCCACGGTCGAGATTGTCAGTGCGCCCGGCGCGCGGCCGAACCCGGCGTGGCTCAACTTCGTGGTCACCGGCAAGGCACGCACGCACATCCGCCACGCGCTGAAACTGCAACGCCGCTCCGAGTCCATCAGCCTCGGCGAACGCCTGCTGAACAAGGTCCTCAATGGCTTCGACAGTTCACTGGAAAAAATTCCGGCCGAGCGCGTCAAGGCCATGCTCGTCGAGTACCGCCTCGAACTGGTCGAAGATCTGCTCGAAGACATCGGCCTGGGCAATCGCATGGCCTATGTGGTGGCTCGCCGACTGCTGGGTGAAGGCGAACAGTTGCCGAGCCCGGAAGGCCCGCTGGCGATTCGCGGTACCGAAGGCCTGGTGCTCAGCTATGCCAAGTGCTGCACGCCGATCCCGGGCGACCCGATTGTCGGCCACCTGTCCGCGGGCAAAGGCATGGTCGTGCACCTGGACAACTGCCGCAACATCAGCGAAATCCGCCACAACCCGGAAAAATGCATCCAGCTTTCGTGGGCCAAGGATGTCACCGGCGAATTCAACGTCGAGCTGCGCGTCGAGCTGGAGCACCAGCGCGGCCTGATCGCCCTGCTGGCCAGCAGCGTCAACGCCGCCGACGGCAATATCGAGAAAATCAGCATGGACGAACGCGATGGTCGCATCAGCGTGGTCCAGTTGGTGGTCAGCGTGCACGACCGCGTGCACCTGGCCCGCGTGATCAAGAAACTGCGCGCCTTGACCGGGGTGATTCGCATCACCCGCATGCGTGCGTAGCTCGCAAACGTAGCCACCTCATTACAAGGAGTCATACATGACCAAGACTGTTATCACCAGCGACAAGGCCCCGGCCGCCATCGGTACTTACTCCCAGGCGATCAAGGCTGGCAACACCGTTTACATGTCAGGTCAGATTCCTCTGGACCCAAAAACCATGGAACTGGTCGAAGGCTTCGAAGCCCAGACCGTCCAGGTGTTCGAGAACCTCAAAGCCGTGGCCGAAGCGGCCGGCGGTTCGTTCAAGGACATCGTCAAGCTGAACATCTTCCTCACCGACCTGAGCCACTTCGCCAAGGTCAACGAGATCATGGGCAAGTACTTCGACCAGCCTTACCCTGCCCGCGCCGCCATCGGCGTAGCGGCCCTGCCAAAGGGTTCGCAGGTTGAAATGGATGCCATCCTGGTCATCGAGTAATGCGTGCGGCGCAGCCTCGGGCTGCGCCGACTGCTCTGCTGTAAAGTAAGCTTGAAAGGATTCCACCATGCGCAACGCGCTTGCTCTCTCGCTGCTCGCCCTGTTCCTGGGCGGATGTGCCAGCAACCCTGCCGACCGAGATATCAGCGGCACCTGGATCAACCAGGTGGCGATCGATGCTGCCGCCAAAGGCGTCCCCCTGCGTGAAGCACTCCAGGCCTATGGCCCGAACCTGGAATGGGACATCAACACCAAGGCCGGTCAGGCCCGCTACACCAATGGTTTTGAAAATGTCGACGGCAAGCTGCTCGGTGAAGAATCCGGCGCCTGGAAAATCGACTTTTATGGCAGCTCGGCCAGCGAGCTGAAGCGTGACGGCAAGCAACTCAGCCAGTCCGCCAGCGACAACGAGCCCGAGCAGGTTTTCGACCGCGCCCTGATTCCGGTGCCGGACGGCGCTCCAATCGGCGCCAGCTTCGAACGTGCGCTGTATTCAGCCTACATGGGCGGCAGCTGGACAATCGTCAGCGGTACCGGCGAAGGCAACACGGTTCAATTCCAGGCCGACGGCCAGGTGACCGGCCTGCCCGGCAGCGACCGCTATGCGTTGTGTCTGGCTGGCGATTGCGCATCCATGAGTGGCGGCAATGACAACATGTGGCTGCAACTCAATGGCCAGGGCAACGCCTGGATCTTTGCGCGCAAAGGCAAGGAGCTGGAGATTTTCCAGACCGTGAATACGGCGCAGGCAGACGAAATGCCTTCGTTCACTCCGGGCGAGCGCAAGTGGTTGCTGGAAAAGCAGTAAGCAACGCATTACCCCCTGTGGGAGCGAGCCTGCTCGCGATGGCGGCATGACAGTCAACGATGATGTTGAATGACACGCCCTCATCGCGAGCAGGCTCGCTCCCACAGTTGTTTCAGAGTGCCTGAACGTCAGCAACGCCCTTCAAGAATGGCCGCATACCCCTCGCGAAAACTCGGGTACTTCGGCGTCCAGCCCAACGCTTTTGCCCTGGCATTGCTGCAGCGCTTGCTGCCAGTGCGACGCACGCTATCGTCATCTGCCCATTCGGTCACGCCCAGATACTCACGCAACCAGCCCACCACATCGGCCAGCGCTGCCGGCGCATCATCCACACCGATGTAGACATCATCCAGCGCCACGCCACGCCGATCCGCCTCAAGCAGGCACGCCATCAACCCTGCGGCATCGTCCGCATGAATCCGATTGGCATACAACGGTGGATCGACCGCCACGCGATAACCCCGGCGCACCTGCGTCAGCAGCCATTCTCGGCCGGGGCCGTAAATGCCGGTCAAGCGCACGATACTGGCTGGAATGCCGCTTTTGAGAGCAAGTTGCTCGGCTTCGAGCATCACACGCCCGGAATAGCCCGCCGCCACGGCCGGTGAAGTTTCGTCGACCCATTCGCCATCCTGCTGACCGTAGACACTGCTACTGGACACAAACAGCAGGCGATTGGGCATCTGCCCGTAGTCGTTCAGCCACTCCAGCACATGCTCCAGGCCCTGGACATAGGCAGCACGGTAACCGGCTTCATCGTGATCGGTGGCCGCCGCGCAATACACCAGGTAATCCACGGCACCGATTGGCCAAGTGGCCGGGCAGTCTTTGTCGAACAAGTCACCGGCAACGCCGATGACTCCCTTGGGCAGGCGTGAAACGTCGCGTCGCAGACCATGGACCTCCCACCCCGCCGCCAGCAATTGCGTGGCCAGGCGGCTGCCGACATCACCGCAGCCGGCGATCAAAACAGTAGGCGCAGACATCAGAAAACTCCCATCGGAAAGCCACAGACTAGCGCCGACAATAGACAGGCGGCTAGCAATGCAGGAAAAAAAGAGACGCTATTACTTTTGTTAACAAGAATTAATTGCAATAATGCACCCCACTTTGTTCTCGGCCTTTCGAGGCCTGGAAGAACATCACCCGTTTATTCTCTCAGGTCCGGCCAGCATGACACGCAATCAATTCCCCGCTTCGCCAACCAAACGACCTCGCGCCTGGAGCGCGGTGGCTGCGCTGCTCCTCAGCCTGATGCTCGCGCCAGTCGCCGCTTTCGCCGATGCCCAGCCGCCAGCTACTCCAACCGCAGCAGCACCTGCACCGGCTGATCACGCCGCCCCGGCCGTTGCTCCGGCCGCGACCGATCCTGCCCAGGCAGCGCCGGCAGAAAACCTGGGGGAAGACGCTCCTGAAGTCCTCGAAGCCGATAACACCTTGGGCATGGCCCATGACCTGTCGCCGTGGGGCATGTACAAGAACGCCGACATTATCGTGAAAATCGTGATGATCGGCCTGGCCATCGCCTCGATCATCACCTGGACCATCTGGATCGCCAAGGGTCTTGAGCTGATGGGCGCCAAGCGTCGTCTGCGCGGTGAAATCGCCCAACTGAAAAAATCCGCCTCCCTCAAGGAAGCCAGCGCCACCGCGGCGAAGGAAGGCACACTGGCGAACCTGCTGGTGCACGACGCCCTCGAAGAGATGCGCCTGTCGGTCAACAGCCGCGAGAAAGAAGGTATCAAGGAACGCGTCAGCTTCCGTCTTGAGCGTCTGGTGGCGGCCTGCGGTCGCAACATGAGCAGCGGCACCGGCGTGCTGGCCACCATCGGTTCCACCGCGCCGTTCGTCGGCCTGTTCGGTACTGTGTGGGGCATCATGAACAGCTTCATCGGCATCGCCAAGACCCAGACCACCAACCTCGCCGTCGTCGCTCCCGGCATCGCCGAAGCCCTGCTGGCTACCGCGCTGGGCCTGGTTGCAGCGATCCCTGCAGTCGTGATCTACAACGTCTTTGCCCGTTCCATCGCCGGCTACAAGGCTCAGGTGTCCGACGCGTCGGCACAGGTCCTGCTGCTGGTCAGCCGCGACCTCGACCACCAGCCTGAGCGCAGCTCGCAACCGCACATGGTGAAAGTGGGGTAATCGGCCATGGGCCTGCATTTGAAAGAAGGGGCAGACGACGATCTGTCCGAAAACCACGAAATCAACGTCACGCCGTTCATTGACGTGATGCTGGTGCTGTTGATCATCTTCATGGTGGCCGCCCCGCTGGCCACCGTGGACATCAAGGTCGACCTGCCCGCCTCGACCGCCAAACCGGCGCCGCGGCCAGAGAAACCGGTGTTCCTCAGCGTCAAGGCTGACCAGCGCCTGTTCCTCGGTGAAGACGAAGTGAAGGCCGAAGCACTCGGCGCCACCCTCGACGCCAAAACCCAGGGCAAGAAAGACACGACAATCTTCTTCCAGGCCGACAAAGGCGTGGATTACGGCGACCTGATGAGCGTGATGGACAACCTGCGCTCTGCCGGTTACCTGAAGGTAGGTCTGGTCGGACTCGAGACGGCAGCCAAGAAATGATCACGACGCGCCATAAGCTGACGCGTTACAGCGGTAGCCTGGCCGTGGTGCTGGGCGTTCACGCGCTGGCCATCGCGCTGGCACTGAACTGGTCCGCCCGTCCGCCCATCGAATTGCCCCCTCAGGCAATGATGGTCGAACTGGCACCGGCTCCCGCCCCGCCACCGCCTGCTCCGCCGAAGGTCGTCACCCCACCGCAGCCACCAGCTCCGGTTGAAGAACTGCCGATACCCAAGCTCGCTGAAGTGCCGAAAGCTGAAATTGCCGTGCCCAAGCCGGTCAAACCCAAGCCGAAGCCGCAGCCGCCCAAGCCGGTAGAGAAGAAACCCGAACCGCCGAAGGAAAAACCGGCCGAAGAAAAGCCTGCCGAAACGCAACAGACTCAGGCACCGACGGAGAAATCCGCCCAGCCTGCGCCCGGCCCTTCGCCGGCTCAACTGGCAGCCAAGGCCAGCTGGCAAGGCACGCTGCTGGCGCACCTGCAGAAGTACAAAAAATACCCTGCAAGTGCCCAGGCGCGGGGCAAGGAAGGCATGAACCGTCTGCGTTTCGTCGTGGATGCCGAAGGCAATGTATTGTCGTTTGAGCTGGTAGGCGCCTCGGGCACTGCCGATCTGGACCGGGCCACCCTGGAAATGATCCGTCGCGCCCAACCGCTGCCCAAGCCACCGGCCGACATGCTGACCAATGGCTCCATCGAAATCGTTGCACCCTTTGTTTACTCGCTGGAAAAACGCCGGCGGTAAACGCACTACCATCCCATGTGGGAGCGAGCCTGCTCGCGATAGCGGTTTAGCATTCAACGAAGATGTCGAATGTTATGCCCTCATCGCGAGCAGGCTCGCTCCTACAAGGTCATGCTTCACCCCTAAAAGGCACCGAAAGGTGCCTTTCTCTTATCTGCCAGCGGCAAACCGGCATTGCCCAGTGTCACCCGACACGTTCAGTCTGATAACGTGCGTCTATCGATTGCAGCCGGTATGCTTGGCCCGCAACTACATGGACGCTTGCTATGACCCTCACAGAATTACGCTACATCGTTACCCTCGCCCAAGAGCAGCACTTCGGCCACGCGGCCGAGCGTTGCCACGTCAGCCAGCCGACCCTTTCGGTGGGCGTGAAAAAGCTTGAAGACGAACTCGGTGTGCTGATTTTCGAGCGCAGCAAAAGCGCCGTGCGCCTGACGCCGGTCGGCGAAGGCATTGTGGCCCAGGCGCAAAAAGTGCTGGAGCAGGCCCAGGGCATCCGCGAACTGGCCCAGGCCGGCAAGAACCAGCTGACCGCCCCACTCAAAGTCGGCGCAATCTACACCGTCGGGCCGTACCTGTTCCCGCACCTGATTCCGCAACTGCACCGGGTCGCCCCGCAGATGCCGTTGTACATCGAAGAAAACTTCACCCACGTGCTGCGCGACAAACTGCGCAACGGCGAACTCGACGCGATCATCATCGCCCTGCCGTTCAATGAAGCCGACGTGCTGACCCTGCAGCTCTACGACGAGCCGTTCTACGTACTGATGCCAGCGCAGCACCCGTGGACACAAAAGGAATCCATCGACGCCAGCCTGCTCAACGACAAGAGCCTGCTGCTGCTCGGCGAAGGCCACTGCTTCCGCGATCAGGTATTGGAAGCCTGCCCGACCCTGACCAAAGGCAACGACGGCGCCAAGCACACCACGGTGGAATCCAGCTCCCTGGAAACCATTCGCCACATGGTCGCCTCGGGCCTCGGGATTTCGATCCTGCCGTTGTCTGCAGTCGACAGCCATCACTACGCCCCCGGCGTGATCGAGGTGCGTCCGTTGTCGGCACCCGTACCGTTCCGCACGGTGGCCATTGCCTGGCGCGCCAGCTTCCCGCGTCCGAAGGCGATTGAAATCCTCGCTGACTCCATTCGCCTGTGCTCGGTGGCCAAGCCAGCGACGCAAGTCGCTGCGGGCTAAGCAACGGCCATGAGCGAGTTGTCGCAAGTGTCGGTGACGGCACTCAAGGGTGTCGGTGAAGCCATGGCCGAGAAACTGGCCAAGGTCGGCCTGGAAAACCTCCAGGACGTGTTGTTTCACCTGCCCCTGCGCTATCAGGACCGCACTCGCGTGGTTCCGATTGGCGCACTGCGCCCCGGACAGGACGCGGTCATCGAAGGCACCGTCAGCGGCGCCGATGTGGTCATGGGCCGTCGGCGCAGCCTGGTGGTCCGGCTGCAGGATGGCACCGGTGGACTCAGCCTGCGTTTCTACCATTTCAGCAACGCGCAAAAGGAAGGCCTCAAGCGCGGCACGCGGATTCGCTGCTACGGCGAAGCGCGGCCCGGTGCTTCGGGGCTGGAGATCTACCACCCGGAATACCGCGCCATCACCGGCGACGAACCACCACCGGTGGATGAAACCCTGACCCCGGTTTACCCGCTGACCGAAGGCCTGACCCAACAGCGCTTGCGCCAGTTGTGCATGCAGACCCTCACCCTGCTCGGCCCCAGCAGCCTGCCCGACTGGCTGCCGAACGAACTGGCCCGGGACTATCAACTGGCGCCGCTGGCCGATGCGATCCGCTACCTGCACAACCCGCCCGCCGATGCCGACGTCGATGAACTGGCCCTCGGTCACCACTGGGCGCAGCACCGTCTGGCCTTCGAAGAACTGCTGACCCATCAACTGTCGCAACAGCGCCTGCGCGAAAGCATGCGTGCCTTGCGCGCACCGGCAATGCCAAAAGCCACCAGGCTGCCGGCCAAGTACCTGGCCAACCTCGGCTTCAACCCGACCGGCGCCCAGCAACGGGTCGGCAACGAAATCGCTTACGACCTCAACCAGCACGAACCGATGCTCCGGCTGATCCAGGGTGACGTCGGCGCCGGCAAAACCGTGGTTGCCGCCCTCGCCGCGCTGCAAGCGTTGGAGGCCGGTTATCAGGTCGCCCTGATGGCGCCCACCGAGATTCTCGCCGAGCAGCACTTCATCACCTTCAAGCGTTGGCTCGAACCGCTGGACATCGAAGTCGCGTGGCTCGCCGGCAAGCTCAAGGGCAAGAACCGAGTGGCCGCGCTGGAGCAAATTGCCAGCGGCACCCCGATGGTGGTCGGCACCCACGCGTTGTTCCAGGACGAAGTGCAATTCAAGAACCTGGCGCTGGTGATCATCGACGAACAGCACCGTTTCGGCGTACAGCAGCGTCTGGCCTTGCGGCAGAAAGGTGTCGGCGGGCGCATGTGTCCGCATCAGCTGATCATGACCGCCACGCCGATTCCGCGCACGCTGGCCATGAGCGCCTATGCCGATCTCGACACTTCGATCCTTGACGAACTGCCCCCCGGCCGCACCCCGGTCAACACCGTGCTGATCACCGACACCCGGCGGGTCGAAGTCATCGAGCGGGTGCGCAGCGCTTGCGCCGAAGGGCGACAAGCCTATTGGGTGTGCACGCTGATCGAAGAGTCGGAAGAGCTGACCTGCCAGGCCGCCGAAACCACCTTTGAGGACCTCACCGCCGCCCTCGGCGAGTTGAAAGTCGGGCTGATCCACGGCCGCATGAAGCCTGCGGAAAAAGCCGCGGTGATGGCCGAGTTCAAGGCCGGCAACCTGCAACTGCTGGTCGCGACCACGGTAATCGAAGTGGGCGTCGACGTGCCCAACGCCAGTCTGATGATCATCGAGAACCCCGAGCGCCTGGGCCTGGCGCAACTCCACCAGTTGCGCGGCCGCGTCGGCCGGGGCAGCGCCGTCAGCCATTGCGTGCTGCTCTACCATCCGCCGTTGTCGCAGATCGGCCGTCAGCGCCTGGGCATCATGCGCGAAACCAACGACGGTTTCGTCATCGCCGAAAAGGATCTGGAATTGCGCGGCCCCGGCGAAATGCTCGGCACCCGGCAAACCGGCCTGCTTCAATTCAAGGTCGCCGACCTGATGCGCGATGCCGATTTGCTGCCCGCCGTACGTGATGCCGCCCAGGCATTGCTCGAGCGCTGGCCGACCCACGTCAGCCCGCTACTCGACCGCTGGCTGCGTCATGGCCAACAGTACGGCCAAGTGTGACAACCGTCGCAGTTTCTAAGGCGTGGCCCCGAGCAAGCTGGTTATACTCCGGCAATTGTTTTAGCACGGATACAAACCATGACCGAAGTTGCCTTCGCACCCGACACCCCGCACGCTCCGTCGGTTATTCGGCTGATGCTGGGCAAGTTGGGCATTGCCTACGAAGAAGTGCTGGACCATCACGGCCTCAATGCCACGCGCAAGGTCCAGGCCGTTCTGCTGGATGACAGCATTGGCGCGCTGATGGTGCTGTTCCCGCAGAGCCAATTGCTGGACCTCAATCGCCTCACTGAACTCACCGGTCGCCGCCTCACCGCCGTACCGATCGAACGCCTGACAAAAATGCTCGGCAAGCACAACCTCAGCTTGCTGCCGGGCCTGCCGGCGCTGACCAGTTCACCCTGCCTGTACGACGAAATCCTGCTGCGTGAGCCGAAGTTGCTGATCAACTCCGGTGAGCCGGGCGTGCTGCTGGAAGTCTCCAGCGAAGACTTCAAGACCATGCTGACCAAGGCCAGCGCCGCCAACTTCGGCGAAAACCTGACCAGCATCCGTCCGAACCTCGACCGCCCCGATGACGACCGCGAGGAAATCACCCAGGCCGTCCAGGCGTTCACCGCACGGCGCATCCAGCAGCGCCTGGAAGCGACCATCGAAATCCCGCCGCTGGCCGAAACGGCGCAAAAAATCATCAAGCTGCGCGTCGACCCCAACGCCACCATCGACGACATCACCGGCGTGGTCGAAACCGACCCGGCGCTGGCTGCACAAGTCGTGAGCTGGGCGGCGTCGCCGTATTACGCCTCGCCAGGCAAGATTCGCTCGGTGGAAGACGCCATCGTGCGCGTGCTGGGCTTCGACCTGGTGATCAACCTGGCGCTGGGCCTGGCCCTGGGCAAAACCCTGAGCCTGCCCAAGGACCACCCGCAACACACCACGCCGTACTGGCAGCAATCGATCTACACCGCCGCCGTCATCGAAGGCCTGACCCGCGCCATGCCACGCGCCCAGCGTCCGGAAGCCGGCCTGACCTACCTGGCCGGGCTGCTCCACAACTTCGGCTACCTGCTGCTGGCCCACGTGTTCCCGCCGCACTTCTCGCTGATCTGCCGCCACCTGGAGGTCAACCCGCACCTGTGCCACAGCTTCGTGGAACAACACCTGCTGGGCATCAGCCGCGAACAGATCGGCTCATGGCTGATGCGCTACTGGGACATGCCCGAAGAACTGGCCACCGCCCTGCGCTTCCAGAACGACCCGGCCTATGACGGCACTTACGCCGAATACCCGAACCTGGTCTGCCTGTCGGTGCGCCTGCTGCGCAGCCGTGGCATCGGCTCCGGCCCCGACGAAGACATCCCCGACGCCCTGCTCGAACGCCTTGGCCTGAGCCGCGAAAAAGCCAACGACGTGGTCAGCAAAGTTCTTGAAGCCGAAGTGCTGCTGCGCGAACTGGCCTCCCAGTTCACCCAGGGCTGAAAAGCATCGCGGGCAAGCCCGCTCCCACAGGGATCACCAAAACCCTGTAGGAGCGAGCTTGCTCGCGAAAGTCGTCAACGATGACGCACGCATCCTGGATAAACCCGGGGGTACTTGAGTTTCTCGTCGGAACGCCGCCCGGAGCAAGCTCGCTCCTACGCCTTCTTCGGCTTCAAATACTTGGTCAGCCCCTGGAACCAGATCACCAGCGCCGGGTTGCCCTTGATCTGAATCGACTTGTCCTGAATCCCCGTCATGAACGCCAGTTGCTTGTTCTTCGCCTGCATCGTGGCAAAACCGTACGCGGCGTCTTTAAAGGCAATCGCAAACGCAGGCTCGGCATGCACACCCGATTGGCTGGTAATGCGCTGGTCCTTCACGCGGAAATGCCGCGCCACTTTCCCGTCCAGGGTCTGCAACTGAAACACCAGATCCTTGTCACCCAACTGCTGCTGAAACGCCGGATTGGTCCGGCTGGCCTTGCCCATCAACAAACCCAGCATCCACAGCAGAAAACGAAATTTCATGCGCACAGCCTCAGAAGAAAAATGAACGGCCGGGGCAGTTTAGCGACTTAAAACAAGAACGCCACCATCCAGATGCGTTAGAAGAAGATAAGCCACATTTCCCGCATGATGACTGCCAAGTCACGTCTTACACCCTCTCATCGGTCGCCCCCACGCTCCAGAGCGGGAATGCATCCCGCGACGCCCTTACACCTGCAGAAACACATTCCTGTAGGCGCTGCCGCAGGCTGCGATCTTTTGATCTTGTACCCCGCAGAGTTCTCGGACATTTCCTTCGCAATGCCGAGCCATGCGTGAACTAGGCGGTTTTGACCGGTACCGATAACCTCTTTAAGTCACCACAAAATCGGTGACTCGGACGTGCAAGTCCGGTTCAGGTGCACATCGTTGATGGCAATTCACCGAGCGTTTTCCTATGCTCGCGGATCGTTATGGCGGCTGTGCGTCGGAGACCTTCGGGTCTGCCGGGCACCTGGACCGGTCTTGCACACCAACGCACAGCTGCCACCTCTTTCGAAGTGCAAAGCGAAACGGTGTCAGCCTCTTAACTCCAGGAAGCGACATCCATGTTCAAACCAACATCCACCCCTCCTGACGACAAAGCCACATTCCCCTGCGAATCTCCCGATTCCGAAGGGACCCATGAAGCGATCGAATGCACCTTCAACCACCACACCTTCCAAGCCGAACAGAAACAACCGAAACGCACCGGCCAACTCTTCAGTGTCTGCCCGGACATCAATACCGAAGCACTCCTGGCCAACGCCTCGGAAGATCTGCTGTCCATCAGCGTCATCGCCGCTGACCTGGCCGATGATGTAGACGGCTCACGCCGCTCAGTAGCCCTGGCAATCAGTCGCGTGGCTGAGGGGGCGCATTTGCTGGTAGAGCGGGCGCTGGATCATCTGGATAAGCCGGAAATGACGGCGATTCTCACAAGGAAATCAAGCCAAGCCAGCTAACTCGCCAAAAAGGAAAGCGACCCCGATTGTTGCCGTCACTTTCGGGGTTTTAAGGCAAGTCACTGCCGCCCTCCTTAATAGCCAACTCCCGCTCACTTCTCCCTTTCCCAAATTTGCGTAGGAAGCTTCCTGTTCTCCCTGCTCCGTCTTGAATAACTTTCCTGCCCACGTACTTTGTGTTCGCCCGCTCATTCCTGAGTCGGTGCGATTCATGTAACCGCAACACGCGTCCTGTCTGGCGCGTGAATGGACACGGAGTGCAAGCAATGGCAAAGGGATACTTCATTCGTGAGGGCGACAAGACCACCTGCGGTGGCAAAGTTCTGGAAGCCGATACTCACATCATGATGTTTGGCTTCGCGCACGCGCGCGACGGGGACCAGGTTTCCTGCGGAAAAGACAATAAAACCTACGTGATCACTGGCGGTGTTTCATACATCAAAAGCAACGGCAGGATGGTGGCGGGATCGCTGGATAGCTTCAGTAGTTGTCCTTGCAAAGCCGGGCTGATCCCATCGCAGTCCACGGCGAAGTACGAGTCCAGCCGCAGTGCGGAACCACACACCATGCGGACCACCACTGCGCAGGCTTCGCCCGCCGCAGCCAGTGCTCCGGCCGCGTCACGATCATCCAGCTACGCCCCTGCACCAAGCTCTCCCATGCAGATGCGTGACAACAGTGCACAGGCTGTAGAGCCCGGCTTTTACATCGTTCCAAAGAGCACCACCCGCGAACAACTCGAGGCCTCATTGTTCACCCTGCGCGACCCGGCGGTGATGGGCAAATTCAAACTGCTCAATCCCAACCTGGGCGATGTTAAAGCCGGCTCGATGATCGTGCTGAGCGACCCGAACAACTATCAGTGCACCCGCGAAGAAGCCCTGCTCATGGACGTGGCGGCCAGGACCAACCAGGTGCTTGAGACGCTCAGCCCGGAAGAAGCGGATTTCATGGTACAGCACCGTGATGCCATCCAGACCTTCCTGAGCCATGGTTCGACTGCTATTGGCGTCGGCGCGAGCATTCTCCACAACAATCTGGAAAATGTCCGCGAGACCCTCAAAGAAATCGAAGCGTTGCATCAGCATTCATTTCTGCGCGATGGCCACCTGAGCTCACCGACGTTTTTGGAAGAACGCAAAAAACTGCTCACTCAACTCGATATCCACATGACAAGCCTGACGCGCAAAGGTATCGGTTTTCCCGACCATCCAAATTTGAATCGTGCAATGTTCCTTTCGCCTCCCACTCTGGTTCATCGCTGGACGGAAGCAGGCGGCGTAGGTCAGATGCCGGGATACGCCACTCATCTGGAGGGGGTGGCCGGGGCTTCCAAGTACCTCAAGTACGGTGGCTGGGTCGGCACGGCCATTGGTGGAGGGGCGTCGGCTATGAAGGTTCAAGATGTATGCAGGGCGGGCAATGCCGAAGCCTGTCAGCGAGTTAAATTTACTGAGACGGGAAGTTTTGCTGGAGGAATATTTGCTGGCTCCGTCACCGGTGCATTGTTGTCAGGCTCGTCCGTTGGTTATCTTTGTGTAGGCCTCGGCATAGCCACTGGTGGTATTGCTGCAGCTACGTGTGGAATTCTAGTCGTGGGAGCTGGCTCATATGCAGGCGGTGAATTTGGTGAAATGGGTGGTGAAATAATTGGCGATGTTGTTTACGACGTTATTAAATGACTATTGCTGAACTCGTCGTCGGCAGCTTATGTGGCCTGGTACTTGTCGGTTTATTCCTTTGGAACGTTACGGCGCTTTACTTGGCCCATACCCGAATGGACTTAATGCTAGAAAAGCTAAAGAACTGTACTGCCATTATGGTCAGAGCACCACTCAGACATGGCGGGTGCTGGGGAAAGGTGTTGCTGGTGGGAGGAATTTCAGGAATCGTGACATTTCCTGGCTTCTATCTAAAAAGAGGCGAGCTAAGTATTGATGATTTGCAAAAATTCCCCGTTACTCTCAAGCGAATGCTCATAGTGTTGCAATGGAGTGCTATAGGCTTATTAACTTCCTTAGTTTTGTTAGTCACACTGTGGAAATCAGGGTTACTTAAGTAACTGCTCCCACAAAAAATGGGCACCCAACCCTGGTTGGCGTGCCCATTTTTTATTCCACTCCCCCGCTGTGCGAGAGGTGAAAACGGCTTACGGATTAACGCTGTCTTTCAACGACTTGCCTGGCTTGAACGCAACGGTGTTGCTGGCCTTGATTTTGACGGGTTCACCGGTTTGCGGGTTTTTGCCGGTGCGGGCACCGCGATGGCGTTGCAGGAAGGTACCGAAGCCCACCAGCGTCACGCTGTCTTTGCGGTGCAGGGCACCGGTGATTTCTTCAAGAACGGCGTTGAGAACGCGATTGGCTTGTTCTTTGGTGAGGTCTGCTTTTTCAGCAATGGCTGCAGCGAGTTCTGGTTTACGCATATGAGTGAAGCCCCTTTGACGGTTTGTTGTTGTTATGTCCGTGCCGCCCTCTGCGGAGCAGCGCCCAAAGCGCCGCAGGTGCTCTACTCTGCGGCAGACGGGAGTGAGGATGGCACGCAGTGAGGCCCCGCGCCAGTATCGGCGCGGCCATTGTTAGGGCAAAAGGGGGGTGAATCCGACAGAACGACCGCTATTTATGCCAACAGAGCCGGAAGCTCTTTGTTCAGAGCCAGTTTTTCCATCACGGCGGCACCGGTAAGCGCATAACCGAGCAGCTTGCCCGCGGCATCGCGGCATAAAACCTTGATATCGGCGCCCTGCCCTTCGACGGTCCAAATGCCCTCCGCGCCCCGTGGCGGCGGGGACACCACCAACGGGCAGACCGGGGTTTTGACGGTAATCGGCATCGGGCCATAGGTGACGGCGGTCGGGTTGCCGGCCAGGGTTTGCGCCAACGCTCGCGCACAGCTCATCAGGGGCATGACGTACAGCAGGTTCAACCCGTCGACCTCGGCACAGTCGCCCAGGGCGTAGATGTTGGCGTGGGAAGTTTTCAGGTGCCGATCGACCATGATGCCGCGGTTGACCTGCAGACCGGCCGCTGCCGCGAGGTCGACGCGCGGGCGCAGGCCAATGGCCGAGACCACTACGTCGCACGGGATCACCTGGCCATCGGACAAGTGCGCTTCCAGGCCATCCGCCACGCGTTGCAGGCGGTTGAGCACCGGCCCGAGGTGGAAGCGCGCGCCGAGGCTTTCGAGGCCAGCCTGCACCGCAGCGGCGGCCGCCGGGTGCAACAGGGTCGGCATGACTTGTTCGCACGGAGCAACCAATTGCACTTCGTAGCCGCCCAGGGTCAGGTCGTTGGCGAACTCGCAGCCGATCAGACCGGCGCCGAGCAGCAGCACGCGGCGCTTGCCGGCCGCCGCCGCACGGAAGCGTGCGTAGTCTTCCAGGTCGTTGATGGGGAATACGCAGTCCGCCGCGTCGCCCTCAATGGGCACGCGCACGGTTTCGGCGCCCCACGCCAGGATCAGGTCGCGGTAGATCACCGCCTCTTCACCGATCCACAGGCGCTTGTGACCCGGGTCGATGCCGCTGATGCGGGTGTGGGTGCGTATTTCGGCCTTGAGCTGTTCGGCCATGGCGCCGGGTTCGGCCATGCTCAGGCCGTCGGCATCCTTGTTTTTGCCGAAGCCGGTGGAGAGCATCGGCTTGGAGTAGGAGCGCCCGTCATCGGCGGTAATCAGCAGCAGCGGGGTTTCGCTATCGAGTTTGCGAAACTCGCGGGCCACGTTATAGCCAGCCAGGCCGGTGCCAATGATTACGACAGGTGCGTTCATTCCTTACTCCTCAATTATTCAGGCAGCGATTTCAATCATTTCAAAATCCATTTTGCCCACACCGCAGTCCGGGCACAGCCAGTCTGCCGGGACGTCTTCCCAACGGGTGCCCGGCGCAATGCCGTCATCCGGCCAACCGTCGGCTTCGTTGTAGATCAGGCCGCAGACGATACATTGCCACTTTTTCATCAGGTACTTCCTCAGGGTTCAGGCGTTTTGCCGGCCGGACGGTCGATGGTTGTAGCACTGCCGTCCAACTCAGCGCGTTTTGTACTGATCGGGGCCGTCAGATGCAAGCCTGTTCGGCGCAACGGCAGGCCATTTCAATCTATATCGGCGGCTGACATGTTAAGCTCGCCGCCTCATTTGCTGCCAATAATGACTCATTGTGCATCACACAGAATCCCCCTCTCCAGCTCCTCTCTGGCTCTCGCGCAGCGAACTGGCGCCCCTCCCCGATGCTTCTACCCTCGACTGGCTGTTCGACGAAGGCTCGCTGACCAGACGTCTGATTCATCTGTCGAATGATGCCTTCAGCGTCTCGCCAATGTTCGAAGGCTGGCAGCTCTTGCGCGCCGACGAATGTGCAGCGCTGGACCTGGCCGACGGCAGTGAAGGCTGGGTGCGCGAGGTGTATTTGCGCGGTCATGGCCAGGCGTGGGTGTTTGCGCGCAGCGTGGCGTCACGCAGTGCATTGCAAGGCGACGGCTTGCACATGGACGAACTGGGCAGCCGCTCGCTGGGTGAACTGCTGTTTTGCGATCAGGCCTTTCAGCGCCGAGCCATCGAGGTTTGTCATTATCCGCAAGCATGGCTGCCCGCCGAGGTGCAATCGCCTGAACTGTGGGGCCGCCGTTCTCGTTTCGATCGCGGCGCCTTGAGCGTTTTGGTGGCTGAAATCTTCCTGCCGACCCTGTGGAACGCCGCCCGCGCCCAACCGGAGAACCGTTGATGTACCAAAGCCTGCTCAAGTCCTTGAACCGCTTGAACCCTCGGGCGTGGGATTTCATTCAACTGACCCGCATGGACAAGCCGATCGGCATTTACCTGCTGCTCTGGCCAACGCTGTGGGCACTGTGGATTGCCGGCAAGGGTTCGCCGTCCCTGGCCAACATTGTGATTTTCGTCCTCGGCGTGGTGCTGACCCGCGCCGGCGGCTGCGTGATCAACGACTGGGCGGACCGCAAGGTTGACGGCCATGTGAAGCGTACCGAACAACGGCCGCTGGTGAGCGGCAAGATCAGCTCCAAAGAGGCGCTGGTGTTCTTTGCATTGCTGATGGGCGTGAGTTTCCTGCTGGTGCTGTGCACCAACGCTGCGACCATTTGGCTGTCGCTGGGCGGCCTGGCGCTGGCGTTCAGTTACCCATTCATGAAGCGTTACACCTATTACCCGCAAGTGGTGCTGGGCGCGGCGTTTTCCTGGGGCATGCCGATGGCGTTCACCGCTGAAACCGGTGAACTGCCAGCAGCCGCGTGGCTGCTGTACATCGCCAATCTGTTGTGGACGGTGGGCTACGACACCTATTACGCGATGACCGACCGCGACGATGACTTGAAGATCGGCGTGAAATCCACGGCGATTCTGTTTGGCGAGGCTGACCGGGTGATCATCCTGACCCTGCAAGGGTTGGCGTTGGGTTGCCTGCTGCTGGCGGGGTCGAAGTTTGACCTCGGCGGCTGGTTCCACCTCGGATTGCTGGTGGCGGCGGGCTGCTTTGCGTGGGAGTTCTGGTACACCCGCGACAAGGACCGGATGCGCTGCTTCAAGGCGTTTTTGCACAATCACTGGGCGGGCTTGGCGATTTTCGTCGGGATTGTGCTGGATTACGCGTTGCGTTGAAGCGTCAAAAAGATCGCCGCCTTCAGCAGCTCCTGCAGAGCAACGAAGGCAGCGATCCAGTGCGGCAGGCTACAACCGTTACATATGCTCGTGAACGACGTGCCAGACGTCTTTCTTCTTGTCGCCCTTCATTTCTCCGGCTTTCTTGTCGTCCTTGTAGTAGTACAGCGGCTTGCCGCCATAGGCCCATTGCATCATGCCATCGTCACGCTTGACGACTGTCCATTTACCTTCAGCCTTGGCACCCGCCGGCGCCATCATTGGTGGCCAGTACTCGGCGCACTCGCCGTTACACATGGACTTGCCGCCCGCGTCCTTGTCGTACGTGTACACCGTCATGCCCTTATGATCGACCATCATCCCGTCTTTCATCATCGCCGGTTCGGCGGCGAAGGCCAGAGTCGGCAGCGTTAGCGCTGCCGTGACCAGCAGAGCCTTCCAGGTTTGAGCAATGTGTTTCATGGAAACCTTCCTTTTGTGGTTGTCAGGATTCGGAATTAGAGCTTAGCCCAGGATCCAGCCAATCGCCGGTCAACTAAAATACTGTCACACGACTGCAATAATTCCGTTATCTAATGCGGCGCAAGACAGTTAAATGACAAGAGGATTAAGGGCATGGTTGGCAGGAGCATTCTGATCGTCGACGACGAAGCGCCTATTCGCGAAATGATCGCCGTTGCGTTGGAAATGGCCGGCTATGACTGCCTGGAGGCTGAAAACTCCCAGCAGGCCCACGCCATTATCGTCGACCGCAAACCGGACCTGATCCTGCTCGACTGGATGCTGCCCGGCACGTCCGGCATCGAGTTGGCCCGTCGTCTCAAGCGTGATGAACTGACCGGGGACATCCCGATCATCATGCTCACCGCCAAGGGTGAAGAGGACAACAAGATCCAGGGCCTGGAAGTCGGCGCCGACGACTACATCACCAAGCCGTTTTCCCCGCGTGAGCTGGTGGCGCGCCTGAAGGCCGTGCTGCGTCGTGCCGGCCCGACCGATGGCGAAGCACCGATCGAAGTCGGCGGTCTGCTGCTGGACCCGATCAGCCATCGCGTGACCATCGACGGCCGTCCTGCCGAGATGGGCCCGACCGAATACCGCCTGCTGCAATTCTTCATGACCCACCAGGAGCGCGCCTACACGCGTGGCCAGTTGCTGGATCAGGTCTGGGGCGGCAACGTCTACGTTGAAGAGCGTACCGTCGACGTGCACATTCGACGCCTGCGCAAAGCCCTCGGCGATGCTTACGAAAATCTGGTACAAACCGTGCGCGGCACCGGGTACCGCTTTTCTACCAAAGCCTGACCCGGACCTTTACCGCCCGACAAGCTGACAAGGACGCGCGTCAAGTGAACCAAAACTGGCATGGCACCCTGATTCGCCACATGCTGCTGCTGGTCACCACCTGCCTGGTGATCGGCCTGATTACCGGCTATTACGGCTGGAGCCTTGCCGCAGGCCTGGGTCTTTATCTGGCCTGGACCCTCAAGCAGTTGCTGCGTCTGCATGAGTGGCTGCGCCTGCACAAACCCGATGAAGCACCACCCGACGGCTACGGCCTGTGGGGCGAGGTGTTCGACAGCATCTACCACCTGCAACGCCGCGACCAGCGGGTACGCGGGCGCCTGCAAGCGGTGATCGACCGGGTTCAGGAATCCACCGCCGCGCTGAAAGACGCGGTGATCATGCTCGACACCGACGGCAACCTGGAATGGTGGAACCGCGCCGCCGAAACCCTGCTGGGCCTCAAGACGCCACAGGACAGCGGCCAACCGGTGACCAACCTGGTGCGCCATCCGCGTTTCAAGGAATACTTCGAGCAAGACAGTTACGCCGAGCCGCTGGAAATTCCCTCGCCGACCAACGACCGTGTACGCATCCAGTTGTACATCACCCGTTACGGCAACAACGAACACTTGATGCTGGTGCGCGATGTGACGCGCATCCATCAGCTGGAACAGATGCGCAAAGACTTCATCGCCAACGTTTCCCATGAATTGCGCACACCGTTGACGGTGATCTGCGGCTACCTGGAAACCCTGCTCGATAACGTCGACGAGGTGAACCCGCGCTGGGGCCGTGCCTTGCAGCAGATGCAGCAACAAGGCGGACGCATGCAGACCTTGCTCAACGACCTGCTGTTGCTGGCCAAGCTGGAAGCCACCGACTATCCGTCGGACAACCAGCCGGTGCCGATCGATTGCTTGCTGCAATCGATCAAGAGCGATGCCCAGCAACTGTCCGGCCAGAAGAACCAGCGCATTACCCTGGAAGCCGACCCGACGATTCTGCTCAAGGGCAGCGAAGCGGAGTTGCGCAGCGCGTTTTCCAACCTGGTGTTCAACGCGGTGAAATACACCCCGGCCGAAGGTAATATCCGCATTCGCTGGTGGGGTGATGACCAGGGCGCGCATCTGAGTGTGCAGGATTCCGGGATCGGCATCGATGCCAAACACCTGCCGCGCCTGACCGAACGTTTCTACCGCGTCGATTCCAGCCGCAACTCCAACACCGGTGGCACCGGCCTGGGGCTGGCGATCGTCAAACACGTTTTGTTACGACATCGGGCACGAATGGAAATCAGCAGTGTGCCGGGCCACGGCAGTACTTTTACTTGCCACTTTGCGCCGGCTCAAGTCACCAAATCCCGGGTTATCAGCACCACCGACTGATGCCGGTCAGCACATGCCACTAGGCAACCGCCATGTCAGCCGCTACATTGGCTGACTTGTGCCTGCCTTTCAGGCGCGGTTTTTACTTCCCTTTCGAATACACGGAACCCGCAAAACTCCATCATGGACCCTTCCCCTGGCTTGACCCTCGCTACAATTTTCGCCGACTTCGGCATGATTCTTTTTGCTCTGATCCTGGTTTTGCTCAACGGATTTTTCGTTGCGGCGGAATTTGCCATGGTCAAGCTGCGCTCGACCCGGGTCGAGGCCATCGCTGATAAAAACGGCTGGCGCGGGCACATCCTGCGCACCGTGCACAGTCAGCTCGATGCCTACCTGTCGGCCTGCCAATTGGGTATCACCCTCGCCTCCCTGGGCCTGGGTTGGGTCGGTGAACCTGCGTTCGCGCACCTCCTGGCACCCGTGCTGAGTGCCGTGGGCGTCGATTCCGCCGAAGTGGTCAAGGCGATTTCGTTCTTCACCGCCTTCTTCATCATTTCGTACCTGCACATCGTGGTCGGCGAACTGGCCCCCAAATCCTGGGCGATCCGCAAACCCGAATTGCTGTCGCTGTGGACGGCCGTGCCGCTGTACCTGTTCTACTGGGCCATGTACCCGGCCATCTACCTGCTCAACGCCAGCGCCAACCAGATCCTGCGCATCGCCGGCCAGGGTGAACCCGGCCCGCACCATGAGCACCATTACAGCCGCGAAGAACTGAAACTGATCCTGCACTCCAGCCGTGGCCAGGACCCGAGCGACCAAGGCATGCGTGTATTGGCCTCGGCGGTGGAAATGGGTGAGCTGGAAGTGGTCGACTGGGCCAACTCCCGCGAAGACCTGGTGACCCTGGAGTTCAACGCCCCGCTCAAGCAGATCCTGGCGATGTTCCGTCGCCACAAGTTCAGCCGCTATCCGGTATACGACAGCGAACGCCAGGAGTTCGTCGGCCTGCTGCACATCAAGGATCTACTGCTGGAACTGGCGGCGCTCGACCACATTCCCGAGTCGTTCAACCTCGCCGAACTGACCCGCCCGCTGGAGCGCGTGTCGCGGCACATGCCGTTGTCGCAGTTGCTTGAACAGTTCCGCAAGGGCGGCTCGCATTTCGCCGTGGTCGAAGAGGCCGACGGCAACATCATCGGCTACCTGACCATGGAAGACGTGCTGGAAGTGCTGGTGGGCGATATCCAGGACGAACACCGCAAGGCCGAACGCGGGATCCTCGCGTATCAGCCGGGCAAGCTGCTGGTGCGGGGTGATACGCCACTGTTCAAGGTTGAACGACTGCTGGGCATCGACCTCGACCACGTCGAAGCCGAAACCCTTGCCGGGCTGGTCTATGAGAGCCTCAAGCGCGTTCCCGAAGAGGAAGAAGTGCTGGAAGTCGAAGGCCTGCGGATCATCATCAAGAAGATGAAAGGGCCGAAGATTGTTCTGGCCAAGGTGTTGATGCTGGACTGATCGAGATATCCGGATTCGAGTCGATACCATCGCGAGCAAGCTCGCTCCCACACTGGAATGCATTTCAACTGTGGGAGCGAGCCTGCTCGCGATGGCGTCAGACCAGACAACGCATCACTGCTTGCCCAACGCAAAGTTGGGCAGCGCGCTGACCGGCTGGTTGAACTGGTATGGAATCGACACCAGCCCCAACCCGGTATTGCGCTGCACCACGAAGTGCAAATGCGGCCCGGTGCTGTTGCCGGTGTTACCGGACAACGCCAGTGCGCTGCCCACATTTACCCGCTGACCTTCCCGAACGCAGACCGAGCCTTTCTTCAGGTGCAGGTAAACGCCCATGGTCCCGTCATCGTGCAACACCCGCACGAAATTGCCGGATGCATCGGTACCGCGCCCGCTCTGTCTATTCTCGGTTTTCACCACCACCCCGCCCCGCGCTGCAATGATCGGCGTGCCCTCAGGCATCGCAATGTCGATGGCGTAGCGGCTCTTGGGCCCAAAGTGGCTGTAGGGCCCATTGGCGCCCTGACTGATCCGGAACGGCCCGCCACGCCAGGGCAACGGGTACCGATAGCCCACCGTGGGCCCTGAGGGGTCGCCCAGGGAGTACTTGAACTTCGGAACGTAGGCGAGCGGCCGTCCCCCTTTAGTCGCCGTGAGCTGTGCCAGACGAACACTGGTGCGTTGCGGTATCACGCGCCGAATCGCCTGCCCCGGCGCCCCGCTGGCGTTCGTCACCCCGGCGAAACTCAATTCGACCTCTACCGGCGCATACAGGTCATTGCGCACGTACACGCTGTGCACGCCTTTCTTCTTCATGATGATGAGGCGCACCTGACGCTCAAGGTGCTCGACCATGCCATCGCGAAAAACGAATACATGGGCACCTTTGCTTGGGCGGTCGCTGTAGGAAACCACGCCATAAGCGTCTTTGGACTTGTAGATGGTCATGGCCATGGCCGAGGTGGCGACCATGAACAGGCCACATAAAAACAGCAGGCGCGTGAACATGAGCAAGGATTCTGTCGAGTGAGATCTGGGATTGAGCCTAGCAGCTGCAATGGACCCGGGTAGTCGGCAGATGTTTCAGAATGGGTGTTCAGCAGATGTGCGGTAACCGTGATGACCCCTTCGCGAGCAAGCTCGCTCCCACATTGGAATGCATTTCAAATGTGGGAGCGAGCTTGCTCGCGAAGGCGGACTATCAGGCGACGCGCCTTAAGCGCCAGGAATGAAATGCTTCTGCGCCGTACCACGCGCAATCAGGCGCGAGATGTAATCGAGCTTCTGCGCATCCTGATCGACAAAGCGGAAAGTCAGTTGCAGCCAGTCGCTGTCGGGCTTCGGTTCGTGGGCCACGACGGCGTGCAGGTAGCCGTTGAGACGGGCGACTTCGGCGTTGTCGCCCTGCTCCAGGTCCAGCACGGCGCTGTCGAGGATCTGCGGCAAGGTCTCGGTGCGCTTGACCACCAACAGGGCTTCCTTGAGGCTCAAGGCCTTGATCACGCATTGCTGGATGCCGTTCGGCAAACGCAGTTGACCCTGGCCACGGCTACTGGCGGTTGCCGAAGAGGCCACCGGTGCCTTGACCGGCGGGTTGTTGAGTAAGCCTTTGGACGGTGCGGGTGCGGCCGTTGGCGTGGCAACAGGAGCCTTGCCGCCGGTCAATGCGCTCAGGGAATCGTTACCGAATGCCGGACTCGTTTTGGTCGCGGCTACGTTGATCAAGGCGTCGAGTTTGCCGACCTTGTGCAGCGCCTGCTTGACCTTGGTGATCAGTTGCTCGTTGGTGAACGGCTTGCTGACGTATCCGGATACCCCGGCCTGGATCGCCTGGACGACGTTCTCCTTGTCGCCACGACTGGTCACCATCACGAAGGGCATGGCCTTGAGATTGTGTTGCTCACGACACCAGGTCAGCAGTTCCAGGCCGGACATTTCCGGCATTTCCCAATCGCACAGGACCAGGTCGAATGCTTCCTTTACCAGCATGGCCTGGGCCTTTCTGCCGTTGATCGCGTCTTCGATCCGCATGCCCGGGAAATAATTGCGCAGGCACTTCTTCACCAGGTCACGAATGAACGACGCGTCGTCCACGACCAACACACTGACCTTACTCATCCACCACCCCTTTAAAAAATCCCGGCCAGCATACCGCTTTGCTGATGGCACATTGCCAAAACCTTCAGTCACGCCGGACTTTTCGTTCACGGGTGCTGCTTTTCGAATTCGTCAGCCGCAAACAAAAACGCCCGGCCAATAGGCCGGGCGCTTTACTTGGGCAACCTTACTTATCGTCAGTTTTGCCCGGAACATTAGCGGTTTCGCCACTGGTTCCTTCAACTTCTTCCTTCATGCGCTTGAGGCCCAGGTGCCGCACGTCTGTGCCGCGCACCAGGTAAATCACCAGCTCCGAGATGTTGCGCGCGTGGTCGCCGATACGCTCCAGCGAACGCAGTACCCAAATAATGCTCAGAACCCGCGAAATAGAACGCGGGTCTTCCATCATGTAGGTGGCCAGCTCACGCAGGGCGGTCTTGTATTCGCGGTCGATGATCTTGTCGTACTGCGCCACCGACAAGGCCAGCTCGGCGTCGAAACGGGCAAAGGCGTCCAGTGCGTCACGGACCATGTTGCGCACCTGGTCGCCGATGTGGCGAACCTCGACGTAACCGCGTGGCGCTTCGCCTTCTTCGCACAGCTGGATGGCACGACGGGCGATCTTGGTCGCTTCGTCACCGATGCGCTCCAGGTCGATCACCGATTTGGAAATGCTGATGATCAGGCGCAGGTCGGACGCTGCCGGCTGACGACGGGCCAGAATGCGCAGGCATTCTTCGTCGATGTTGCGTTCCATCTGGTTGATCTGGTCGTCGATCTCACGCACCTGCTGGGCCAGGCCGGAGTCGGCCTCGATCAGCGCGGTGACCGCGTCGTTGACCTGCTTCTCGACCAGCCCGCCCATGGCCAGGAGGTGGCTGCGCACTTCCTCCAGTTCGGCGTTGAACTGCTGGGAGATGTGGTGTGTAAGGCCTTCCTTAGAAATCATTGTGTTCGCTCCGCAAAAGCGTTTAACCAAGAGCTGCAAGCTACAAGCTGCAAGCTGTGTTGTGGTGAACTCAAAACCGCATAGCTTCTGACTTGCCGCTTGAAGCTTGCGGCTTGTAGCTGCCTCAACTAGCCATAGCGACCGGTGATGTAGTCTTCGGTCTGCTTCTTCGCCGGATTGGTGAACAGCGTATCGGTGTCACCAAACTCGACCAGCTTGCCCATGTACATGAACGCCGTGTAGTCGGACACCCGCGCGGCCTGCTGCATGTTGTGGGTCACGATCACGATGGTGAACTTGGATTTCAGTTCGTAGATCAGCTCTTCGACTTTCAGCGTGGAGATCGGGTCGAGTGCCGAGCACGGTTCGTCGAGCAACAGCACTTCCGGCTCAACGGCGATGGTGCGGGCAATCACCAGACGCTGCTGCTGACCACCGGACAGGCCCAGTGCCGACTCGTGCAGACGGTCCTTGACCTCGTCCCACAATGCCGCGCCTTTCAAGGCCCACTCGACGGCTTCGTCGAGTACGCGCTTCTTGTTGATGCCCTGGATGCGCAGGCCGTAAACCACGTTTTCGTAGATGGTTTTCGGGAACGGGTTCGGCTTCTGGAACACCATGCCGACGCGACGACGCAGCTCGGCCACGTCTTCGCCCTTGCGGTAGATGTTGCTGCCGTACAGGTTGATCTCGCCTTCGACGCGGCAGCCGTCAACCAGGTCGTTCATGCGGTTGAAGGTGCGCAGCAGCGTCGACTTGCCACAGCCGGACGGGCCGATGAAGGCGGTCACGCGCTGTTTCGGGATGTTCATGCTGACGTCGTACAGCGCTTGTTTTTCGCCGTAGAACAGGCTCAGGCCCGGCACTTCGATGGCCACGGTTTCCTGCTCGAGGTTCAGGCTCTGTTTGTCGCGACCCAGCGCCGACATGTTGATGCCGTGGGTATGTGCTTCGTGCTGCATGGGAGGCTCCCTGTGCTAACAAATTCGGTTCGTTTTTTGTAGGAGCCAGCCTGCTGGCGATCAGCCGGGGTCGCGCTCGATCAACGCGGTGCATTTGTGAAACCGCGGTGATGCCATCGCGAGCAGGCTCGCTCCCACATAGAAATCAGTGCTGCAAATCAGCTATCCAGCGCTTTGTACTTCTCGCGCAGGTGGTTACGGATGTACACCGCCGACAGGTTCAAGGTCGCGATCACCAGCACCAGCAGCAGCGCCGTGGCGTACACCAGCGGTCGTGCGGCTTCGACGTTCGGGCTCTGGAAGCCGACGTCATAGATATGGAAGCCCAGGTGCATGATCTTCTGGTCCAGGTGCAGGTACGGGTAGTTACCGTCCACCGGCAACGACGGCGCCAGTTTCACCACACCCACCAGCATCAGCGGCGCCACTTCACCCGCGGCGCGAGCCACGGCGAGGATCATGCCGGTCATCATCGCCGGGCTGGCCATCGGCAGCACGATCTTCCACAGGGTTTCAGCCTTGGTCGCGCCGAGGGCCAATGAGCCTTCACGCACGGTGCGAGGAATCCGCGCCAGGCCTTCTTCGGTGGCCACGATCACCACCGGCACCGCCAGCAGCGCCAGGGTCAACGAAGCCCAGAGCAGGCCCGGTGTGCCGAAGGTCGGTGCCGGCAGTGCTTCCGGGAAGAACAGACGGTCGAGCGAACCACCCAGCACGTAGACGAAGAAGCCCAGGCCGAACACGCCGTAAACGATGGCCGGAACACCTGCCAGGTTATTCACCGCGATGCGAATCACCCGGGTCAGTGCGTTCTGTTTGGCGTATTCACGCAGGTACACCGCCGCCAGCACGCCGAACGGGGTCACGATCATCGCCATGATCAGGGTCATCATCACGGTGCCGAAGATGGCCGGGAAGATCCCGCCTTCGGTGTTCGCTTCACGCGGGTCGTCGCTCAGGAACTCCCAGACCTTGCTGAAGTAGAAACCGATCTTGGTAGTCGTGCTCATGGCGTTCGGCTGGTAGGCGTGAACCACTTTGCCGATGCCGATTTCGATTTCCTTACCGTTCGCATCACGAGCCGTCAGGCTGTCACGGTTGAACTGCGCATGCAGGTCGCTCAGGCGCGCTTCAACATCCTGATAGCGAGCATTGAGTTCGGCACGCTCGGATTCCATGTCCGCTTGTGCGGTGGCGTCGAGTTTTCCTTCCAGCTCCAGCTTGCGACCGTGCAAGCGGATGCGCTCGAGACCGGCGTTGATCGCGCCGATGTCGGTTTTTTCCAGGTTCTTGAGCTGTGCAGCCAGCTTGTTCACGCGGTCGACACGGGCCTGCAACTCAGGCCATGCGGCTTCGCCTTCAGCGATGACCTTGCCATCCTGTTTGACGTTGACCAGGTAACCGTAGAAGTTGCCCCACTCGCGACGTTCGATCGCCATCAGCTCCGGCGGTGTCGTCTGGTTGGTCAACCACTCGCCGACGATCCAGGTGAAGTCGTTGCCATTCAGGTCACGGTTGCCGACCTTGATCAGCTCGCGGGTCATGAACTCCGGGCCTTGATCCGGCACCGGCAAGCCAGCGCTCTTCAAGCGCGCACGGGGCACTTCTTCCTTCTGTACCACTTCGCCGATGACCAGGTGCTGGCCCTGGCCCGGTACGTCGTAGCTGGCGTGGATCAGATCCGCCGGCCAGAAGTGACCCAGGCCGCGCACGGCAATCACTGCCAGCAGGCCAATGGTCATGATGACCGCGATGGACACCGCGCCACCGCTGATCCAGACGCCAGGGGCGCCGCTCTTGAACCATCCATTCAGGGAGTTCTGTTTCACAGACTTCTACCTTTCTTAAAGCGACGAGTATTTCTTGCGCAGACGCTGACGAATCAGTTCTGCGAGGGTGTTCATGACGAAGGTGAACAACAGCAGCACCAGCGCCGAGAGGAACAGCACGCGGTAGTGGCTGCCGCCGACTTCCGATTCGGGCATTTCCACTGCAACGTTGGCCGCCAGGGTGCGCAGGCCTTCGAACAGGTTCATTTCCATGACCGGGGTGTTACCGGTGGCCATCAACACGATCATGGTTTCACCGACCGCACGGCCCATGCCGATCATCAGCGCCGAGAAGATGCCCGGGCTCGCGGTGAGGATTACCACGCGGGTCATGGTCTGCCACGGCGTGGCACCCAGGGCCAGGGAGCCCAGGGTCAGGCCGCGAGGCACGCTGAACACGGCGTCTTCGGCGATGGAATAGATGTTCGGGATAACCGCGAAGCCCATGGCCAGGCCAACCACCAGGGCGTTGCGCTGGTCGTAGGTGATGCCCAGGTCGTGGGAGATCCACATGCGCATGTCACCGCCGAAGAACCAGTTCTCCATGAACGGGCTCATGTACAGCGACAGCCAGCCCACAAACAGGATCACCGGGATCAGCAGTGCACTTTCCCAGCCATCCGGGACTTTCAGGCGGATCGACTCAGGCAGGCGGCTGAAGGTGAAACCGGCGACCAGGATGCCGATCGGCAGCAACATCAGCAGGCTGAAGATGCCAGGCAAGTGCCCTTCCACATACGGCGCGAGGAACAGACCGGCGAAGAAACCGAGGATCACCGTCGGCATCGCTTCCATCAGCTCGATCACCGGCTTGACCTTGCGGCGCATGCCCGGTGCCATGAAGTACGCGGTGTAGATCGCAGCGGCAACGGCCAGTGGAGCGGCCAGCAGCATGGCGTAGAACGCGGCCTTCAGGGTACCGAAGGTCAGCGGAGACAGGCTCAGCTTGGGTTCGAAGTCGGTGTTGGCGGCGGTCGATTGCCAGACGTATTTAGGCTCGTCGTAGTTCTCGTACCAGACCTTGCTCCACAGCGCACTCCACGACACTTCCGGGTGCGGGTTATCGAGCAGCAGCGGATGCAGCTTGCCGCCGGCTTCGACGATCACGCGGTTGGCGCGAGGCGACAGACCGAAAATGCCTTGGCCTTCAGCAACCGGCTCCACCAGCAAGGTGCGGTGGGCGGTGCTGTGGAACACACCAAGCTTGCCGGAAGCGTCGAGGGCAACGAAGCCCTTGCGGCGTTCTTCGGCGGTGATTTCAACGATAGGCGTGGTGCCCATCTGGAAGGTGCGGATTTGCTTCAGGCGTTGTTCGCCATCGGGGTCGCGAGCCATGAACCACTGGGCCAGGCCACCTTTGGAGTCACCGATAATCAGCGAAATGCCGCCCACCAGCTGGGTGCTGGCGGTGACTTGCGCTTCACCGTCTTCAAGCAGTTTGTAGCGACCGTTGAGGCTCTTGTCGCGCAGGCTGAACACGTCGGCCTGGGCACGCCCGTTGATCACATACAGCCACTGCTGACGAGGGTCGACGAAGATGTTCTTCACCGGCTCGTTCATCTGCGGCAGGTCGATGCGCTTCTGCTCGTTGGTGATTTCGCCAGTCATCATGTTCTCTTCGCTGGTCAGCGACAGAACATTGAGTTGCGAACCGGTGGCGCCAACCAGCATCAGGGTCGAGTCGTTGGCGTTGAGACTGACGTGTTCCAGCGCACCGCCGGCTTCGTTCACCGCGATTGGCGCTTCGCCGTACGGGTACTCGACGGCCGGGGTGATGGTTTTCTTGCCATCCGGGTAGCTGACTTTATAGGTGTGACGGAACACCAGGGCCTGGCCGTTGGACAGACCCACCACCACCAACGGGTGACCTGGCTGGTCTTCACCGATGGAGGTCACGGTGGTGCCGGCCGGAATCGACAAATCGACGCGCTTGAGTTCGGCGCCACTGTCGATGTCGAAGAACAATGCCTGGCCCTTGTCGGAAACCCGCATCGCAACCTGGTTTTGTTCTTCCAGAGAGATCATCAGCGGCTTGCCGGCGTCTTGCATCCAGGCTGGCGTGATGGCGTCCTTGGCGGTCAGGCTGGCACCCTGAAACAGGGGCGCGACGACGTAGGCAAGGAAGAAGAAAATCAAGGTGATCGCGCCCAGTACAGCGAGGCCGCCAACGAGGACGTACCAGCGAGTCAGGCGATCTTTGAGCGCGCGAATGCGGCGCTTGCGTTGTAGCTCAGGCGTATTGAAGTCAATTCGCTTGGGGGGATTAGTAGTCATGTTGGAATTGGCCAGATCATTCATGCGCACACCCTAGCGATCCTGTATGACAGAAAGATGACAATGCAGTGACGCAACAAATCCGCCGCTAGCGGTAACCAGCAGCGGATAGAGAATTTGAGGTGTATGGGGGCGGCTCCTGCCGCCCCCATGTGAGTCCGAGGGGTTCACCTCGGACTCAATTTGTTACTTTTTTGCGACTTCAGCGCCGCCTTCCGCGAGACCCAGGTCAGCCAGAGCTTTGGCAGCTACTTTGGCCGGCAGTGGGATGTAACCGTCTTTCACTACAACTTCCTGGCCCTGTTTCGACAGAACCAGTTTCACGAACTCGGCTTCCAGCGGGGCCAGAGGCTTGTTCGGGGCTTTGTTCACGTATACGTACAGGAAGCGGGACAGTGGGTACTTGCCGTTCAGGGCGTTTTCTTCGGTGTCTTCGATGAACTCGGTGGTGCCTTTCTTGGCCAGGGCCACAGTTTTCACGCTAGCGGTTTTGTAACCGATACCCGAGTAGCCGATGCCGTTCAGCGAGGAGCTGATCGACTGAACGACCGAAGCCGAACCTGGTTGCTCGTTGACGTTAGGCTTGTAGTCGCCTTTGCACAGGGCTTCTTCCTTGAAGTAGCCGTAGGTGCCGGATACCGAGTTACGACCGAACAGTTGAACCGGCTTGTTGGCCAGGTCGCCGGTCACGCCCAGGTCACCCCAGGTTTTGACTTCGGTTTTAGCGCCGCACAGACGAGTAGACGAGAACACTGCGTCGACTTGTTCCATGGTCAGGTGCTGGATCGGGTTATCTTTGTGAACGAAGATTGCCAGGGCGTCCACGGCAACCGGGATAGCGGTTGGCTTGTAGCCGTACTTCTGCTCGAAGGCAGCCAGTTCGGTGTCCTTCATCTTGCGGCTCATCGGACCCAGGTTGGCGGTGCCTTCAGTCAACGCAGGTGGCGCAGTGGCGGAGCCAGCGGCCTGAATCTGGATGTTTACGTTCGGGTATTCTTTTTTGTAGTTCTCAGCCCAGAGGGTCATGAGGTTGGCCAGGGTGTCGGAACCAACGCTGGACAGGTTGCCCGACACACCAGTGGTCTTGGTGTAGCTCGGGATAGCAGGGTCAACAGCGGCAACCGCATTGGCAGTCGCAACGCCAGCAGCGACAAAAGTCATTGCCGCCATCAAACGCTTCAGTTTCATGCCTTACTCCTAGCAGATAGGGTGTGTTAAGTCGGGGCCAAGTATCAGCAGGCCGTGTGAACACTCTATGGCTGAAATATGACAATTGGATGAATGGCCAGTATTCGGGTTTTTACTGGATGATTCGTGGCGCCCTCAATCGTTAGCAGGCTCGCTCCCACAGTTGAAATGCATTCCAAATGTGGGAGCGAGCCTGCTCGCGATTGGGCCGGTACAGACGATAAAAAAGTCGAGATCAACGACCCTTCTTCCAGAGATAAGCCCCCACCACAATCCCGACCCCACACAGCACCGCCACATAATAAGCAGGTCCCATTGGGCTTTCCTTGAGCAGCAGGCTGACGATCATGGGTGTCAGGCCGCCGAAGATGGCGTAGGCCACGTTATAGGAGAACGACAAGCCGCTGAATCTCACTACCGGCGGGAAAGCCTTGACCATCACGTAGGGCACCGCGCCGATGGTGCCGACCAGCAGACCGGTCACCGCATACATCGGAAACAGCCAGTCGGGATGATCGGCCAGGCTGTGATAGAAGGTCCATGAACTGGCCAGCAATGCCGCGCAGCCAAGGACGAAGACTCGCCCCGCGCCGAAGCGATCCGCCAGTGCGCCTGCGATGATGCAACCAAAACTCAGGAACACGATCGCCACGCTGTTCGCCTGCAAGGACGTTGTTGGCGAGAAGTGGTAGACCGTCTGCAGCACGGTTGGCGTCATCAGGATCAACACCACGATGGCGGCGGACAGCAGCCAGGTCAGCAGCATCGAAATGGCGATGGCGCCACGATGGTCACGCAGCACCGCACGCAACGGCACTTCTTCAGCCAGGGCTTTGCGTAGTTGCAGCTCGGCGAACACCGGGGTTTCGTGCAGCCAGCGACGCAGGTACACCGCGAACAGGCCGAACACGCCACCCAGCAGGAACGGGATTCGCCAGGCGTAATCCGCCACTTCCATCGGGGTATAAATGCTGTTGATCGCCGTGGCGACCAGGGAGCCTAAAAGGATGCCCGCCGTCAGGCCGCTGGTCAGGGTGCCGCAGGCGTAGCCGACATGACGTTGCGGAACGTGTTCGGAAACGAAGACCCACGCTCCCGGCACTTCACCGCCAATGGCCGCGCCCTGAATCACCCGCATCAACAGCAGCAGGATCGGCGCCCACAGGCCAATCTGCGCATAGGTCGGCAGCAAACCCATGATCAAGGTCGGCACCGCCATCATGAAAATGCTCAGGGTGAACATTTTCTTGCGGCCCAGCAGGTCGCCGAAGTGCGCCATCACGATGCCGCCCAGCGGCCGTGCGAGGTAGCCGGCGGCGAAGATGCCGAAGGTCTGCATCAGGCGTAGCCACTCGGGCATGTCCGCCGGGAAGAACAGCTTGCCCACCACCGTGGCGAAGAACACGAAAATGATGAAGTCGTAGAACTCCAGCGCGCCGCCCAGGGCAGACAGCGATAGAGTCTTGTAATCGCTGCGGGTCAGCGGACGTGCGGGTTGGTCTGGCTGCGCGATGCTCGAGGGCGCTGGGGTCATGGCAAGGGCTTCTCTTATAGTCGGATCTGCAACCTCAACAACGCTGGCTGAGGTTTGGGCAGGTCCGGCACGATAGCAAATTGTTCGAAAAAGCACATAGAGGTGCATTTTTGACGGTCAAAATGAGAACCGGACGGTCGTCGCGGAGTCTACCGACCGATATACTCAAAGCCTGCTCCGGTTTTTGAGGGGTTGCTGTGCGAAAGCGCCTGTCAGGTTCATAGGCGATTTCGCAGAGTTTCCCTTTAGGCGCCTTATGGAAAACGTGACGAACGTAGTATGTTCGGTGCTGAATCGTTTTTCCCGAAGACGGCTACCACCAGCAATACCAACGAAGAGTCACGGGTCAGAGGCCCCCCGGCATGATAGAGCTCGAACAAGAAGATCCGATCCCGCAAGGCGACCTGGCCCTGCAAATCACCGCACTTCCTCGCGAAACCAACGGCTTTGGCGATATTTTCGGCGGCTGGCTGGTGGCGCAGATGGATTTGGCAGGCACCGCGATGGCCAGCAAGGTCGCCGGTGGACGCGTTGCCACCGTTGCGATCGACCGCATGGCCTTTCTGGTTCCGGTGGCGGTGGGCGCTCAGCTCTCCTTTTATACCCAGGCCCTGGAAATCGGCCGCAGCTCGATCAAGATGATGGTCGAGGTCTGGAGCGACGATCCGTTGTCCAGCGAGTGGCGTAAAGTAACCGAAGCGGTGTTTGTGTTCGTTGCCATCGACGGCAGCGGCCGCACCCGTTCGGTTCCGCCCAGGGCTCGATAAAGAGCTTCTAAACCTGGTAGCCGTTTTGCGGTCGATAGTCGTCCACGTTACTGATCGAGAGCTGTCCCATGAGTACGCCCAATGTTGAAGCCGTAAAACTGGATGAACTGAACTGCTGGCGTATCCGCCACGGTCAGGCCGAATTACTGGTGGCCCAGCAAGGTGCGCACATCCTCAGTTATCAACTGGCCGGCCAACCGCCGCTGATCTGGCTCAACGACGAGGCCGTGTTCAAGACCGGCAAAAGCATCCGTGCCGGCGTGCCGGTGTGCTGGCCGTGGTTCGGCAACTTTGCGCGCAACCCGCAAAGCGTGCAGGCGATGCATGTCAGCGGTGAAGCGCCGTCGGCTCACGGCTTCGTGCGAGCGATGGATTGGGAACTGGGCGGCATCGAAGCCGAAGGCGAAAGCCTGAAGGTTGAATTCCTCCTGCCCTACCCCGAAGGCGGCTTTCCCGGCTGGCCGCACCAGGTGGACTTGACGCTGAGCATTCGCCTCGACGAGCAACTGCACATCCATCTGACCAGCCACAACCGGGGTTCTGAAACCGTCAGCATCAGCCAGGCGCTGCACAGCTACTTTGCCGTCAGCGACGTGCGCGACGTGCACGTCGAAGGCGTGGACGGCCTCAACTACATCGAAACCCTGGACAACTGGAAAACCGTGACCCAAAGCGGTGATCTGCGTTTTACCGGCGAGACCGATCGCATCTACCTCGACGTCCCGCCGCAGTTGAGCATCGTCGATCCGGCCTGGGAGCGACGCATCGAACTGACCAGCAGCGGATCGCGTACGGCAGTGATCTGGAACCCGTGGATCGACCGCGCCACCGCGTTCAGCGACATGGCCGCCGACGGCTGGCAGCGCATGCTGTGCATCGAGACGGCGAACGTGATGGACGATGTGGTGAGCCTGAAACCAGGGGCCAGTCACACCTTGGGCGTGAGCGTAGGCAGCAAATCTCTCTAACACCATAAATCACTGTGGGAGCGAGCTTGCTCGCGATGGCGGCGTAACAGGCAACCTCTAAGTTGAATGTTATGGCCTCATCGCGAGCAAGCTCGCTCCCACATTGGTTTGGTGCTGTCCTTACAAATCCGACTCTTTCACCACCCGCACCTTCTGCGCATCCAGCGCATACGCCGCATCGGCCAGGTCATTGCTGACCTTCTCGACTTTCAGCGTGCCGGTGACCCACAGCGGCGTGTAGATGTCGTTGAGCTTCAGGCCCTTTGGATAGCGCACCAGCACCAGTTGGTTGGGCGGTGGTGGCGGTACGTGAATGCAGGCGCCCGGGTACGGCACCAGGAAGAACAACGTACTGCGGCCTTGGGCGTCGGACTCCAGAGGCACCGGGTAACCACCAATGCGGATGCTCTTGTCGTTCATCGACGCAACGGTCTTGGTCGAGTACATTACCGCCGGCAAGCCTTTGGCCTGCTTCATCCCACCCTTGTCGGTGAAAGTGCCATTGGCTTCGGGGGAGTTGTGGTCGATTTCGGGCATGGCCTCGAGGGCTTTCTGGTCCGACTTGGGCATCAATTCGAGCCAGTCGGTTTCCGGCAGTTCGCCGGCATGGGCAAGGCCCGAACCCAATAAAACAAGAGTCAACAAAAGACGGCGCATGAAGGTGCTCGGTAAAGGGAAGAACAGGAAACGCCGAGCATTCTAGCCCTCCCGACCGGTTTGGCGGAGAGGGCTTTGTCGCCTGGATCAGTTCTTTTTGACCAGCCCGTAGATCACCAGCAACACAATGGCACCCACCAGCGCACCGATGAAGCCTGCGCCCTGGCCGGCCTGATAGATACCCAGGGCTTGACCGCCGTAAGTGGCCGCCAGCGAACCGCCGATACCGAGCAGGATTGTCATGATCCAGCCCATGCTGTCATCGCCCGGTTTCAGGAACCGCGCCAGCAGGCCGACGATCAAGCCGATAAAGATGGTTCCGATAATTCCCATGGCATTTCCCTCTGATTGATTGGCTATAGCCTAGCCAGACTTTGGCATCCTGCCATGAGAGAACGGCGGTCCCTGAATGGTTCCGCCGCTGCCACATGAAACTATTCGGCGATGAGCGCTTCGACCTTGAGGATCTGCGCAGCCAGCGTCTCGCGGTCCGCACAACGCAGGTTGGCGTGCCCGACCTTGCGGCCGACCTTGAATGCCTTGCCGTAGTGATGCAAATGGCAATCGGCGATGGCCAGGACTTTCTCGGCGTCCGGCACTTTACCGATGAAGTTGAGCATCGCGCTTTCGCCGACCTTGGCGGTCGAACCCAGCGGCAGACCGGCAACGGCCCGAAGGTGGTTTTCGAATTGGCTGCACTCGGTGCCCTCGGTGGTCCAGTGCCCGGAGTTGTGCACGCGCGGGGCGATTTCGTTAGCCTTGAGGCCACCGTCGACTTCGAAGAATTCGAACGCCATCACGCCGACGTAATCCAGCTGCTTGAGCACACGGCTGGAGTAATCTTCGGCCAGGGCTTGCAACGGGTGATCGGTGCTGGCCACGGACAGCTTGAGGATGCCGCTGTCGTGGGTGTTGTGCACCAGCGGATAGAAGCGGGTTTCACCGTCGCGGGCACGCACGGCAATCAGCGAGACTTCACCGGTGAACGGCACGAAGCCTTCCAGCAGGCAGGCCACGCTGCCCAGCTCGGCGAAGGTGCCGACCACATCTTGAGGGGTGCGCAGGACTTTCTGACCCTTGCCGTCGTAACCCAGGGTACGGGTCTTCAGCACCGCCGGCAGACCGATGGAAGCCACGGCGGCGTCCAGATCGGCCTGGGACTGGATGTCAGCGAACGCCGGGGTAGGAATCCCCAGGTCCTTGAACATGCTCTTCTCGAACCAGCGATCGCGGGCGATGCGCAGGGCTTCGGCGCTCGGGTAGACCGGGACAAATTGCGACAGGAAGGCCACGGTCTCGGCCGGCACGCTTTCAAACTCGAAGGTCACCAGATCGACTTCATCGGCCAGCTGACGCAGGTGATCCTGATCGCCATAATCGGCGCGCAGGTGTTCGCCCAATGCGGCTGCGCAAGCATCCGGCGCCGGGTCCAGAAAAGCGAAGTTCATGCCCAGCGGAGTGCCCGCCAGCGCCAACATGCGACCCAACTGGCCGCCACCGATTACACCGATCTTCATCGTCAACAACCTCAGGCGATGCGTGGGTCTGGATTTTCCAGGACGCTGTCTGTCTGCTCAGCACGGAAGGTTTTCAGCACCGCGTGGAACTGTGGGTGCTTGGCGCCCAGGATACTCGCCGACAACAGCGCGGCGTTGATCGCACCGGCCTTGCCGATGGCCAGGGTGGCAACAGGAATGCCCGCAGGCATCTGCACAATGGAGAGCAGCGAATCGACGCCCGAAAGCATTGCGGACTGAACGGGTACGCCCAGCACCGGCAAGTGGGTCTTGGCTGCACACATGCCTGGCAAGTGGGCCGCGCCGCCGGCACCGGCGATGATCACCTCGATGCCTCGTGCCTCGGCCTCTTCGGCGTACTGGAACAGCAGGTCCGGGGTACGGTGGGCAGAAACCACTTTCACCTCGTAGGGGATGCCGAGCTTTTCCAGCATATCGGCGGTGTGGCTAAGGGTGGACCAATCGGACTTGGAGCCCATGATCACGCCAACCAGTGCACTCATCGTCGTGCCTCTTCTCTCTGGGCGCCCGCAGGCGCATCAAAAAACAACAAGCCACGCAGGATGCGTGGCTTGATTGTACGAATTATGGCCGGTCGTAACCGGCCGAAGGCCGCGCAGTATACCTCAATGAAGCCAATAAACAGCCCCCGTTGCGACCATCTGTCATCTGCCGCAAAGCCCCGATTTTATTGACTTGAAGGTCAATTGAATACACCTCGAATTTCCTGTGGGAGCGGGCTTGCTCGCGAAAGCGGTGGTTCAATCAACATCGATGTTGAATGTACCGGCCTCTTCGCGAGCAAGCCCGCTCCCACATTGGGTTTTCATCGGTTTCAGGAACCGGTCGTGCCCTGTGCCGCACCACCTTCCAGCTTGCGCCACAACAACCGCACGTTGGCCTTGCGTACCAGTGCGCAGCGATACAGGCGGATCTCCAGCGGCACATGCCATTGCGCACCGCCGCAAACCACCAGTTCACCGCGTGCCAGTTCAGCGCGCACGCTTAGCTGCGGCACCCAGGCGATACCGAGGCCTTCCAGAGCCATGCTCTTGAGGCTGTCGGCCATGGCGGTTTCGTAGATCGTGGTAAACCGCAGTTGACGCTGGCGCAACAAACCGTTCACCGAACGCCCGAGAAACGCACCGGCGCTGTACGCCAGCAGCGGCACGCTTGCCTCACCTTCCAGATCGAACAACGGCTTGCCATCCGCGTCCGCCGCGCAGACCGGCAGCATTTCGGTGTGGCCAAGGTGCAGCGACGGGAAAATTTCCGGGTCCATCTGCATCGCCGCGTCCGGGTCGTAGAACGCCAGCATCAGATCGCAGCCGCCTTCACGCAAGGCATGCACGGCGTCACCAACGTTGGTCGCGACCAGTCTCGTTGCGATGTTCAAGCCTTCGTTGCGCAATTGCGCGATCCAGCGCGGGAAAAAACCCAGTGCCAATGAGTGAGCAGCGGCGACCTGCATCACCTCGCCCTGCCCGCCTTCCAGATGATGGAGATGGCGCAGCACTTCGCCTAGCTGTTCAACCACGGTGCGCGCAGTGACCAGAAACAATTGCCCCGCCGCCGTCAGCTCGACCGGCGTGCGTGAACGGTTGACCAAAGTCAGTCCCAACGCGGCTTCGAGGCTGCGGATCCGTCGGCTGAAGGCCGGTTGGGTCACGAAGCGTCGTTCCGCGGCCTGGGAGAAGCTGCGGGTGGCGGCCAGGGCACTGAAGTCCTCAAGCCATTTACTTTCCAGATTCATCACGTCCTCCCGGACACGCACCAATTTAGGTCGCACGCTTGCCGTCAACGCGGCGTCACACGGGCATTATGCCGAATGTGCATAGGCTAGTGTTTAACAGCATTGGCCCAAAATTTCGCACAAGCCTAGCATTCACAGCGTTCCGGCACAGACCGGGTCCATATTGAGATGATTTCTATCATGTCCTCCGCTGCATCATTCCGCACAGAAAATGACCTGCTTGGCGCCCTCGAAGTACCGGCTCAAGCGTATTACGGTATCCAGACCCTGCGAGCGGTGAATAACTTCCGCCTTTCGGGCGTTCCGATTTCGCACTACCCGAAACTGGTTGTCGGTCTGGCCATGGTCAAACAGGCCGCTGCTGACGCCAACCGTGAGTTGGGTCACCTGAGCGAAGCCAAGCACGCTGCCATCAGCGAAGCCTGTGCACGTTTGATCCGCGGCGACTTCCACGAAGAGTTCGTGGTGGACATGATTCAAGGCGGCGCTGGCACTTCGACCAACATGAATGCCAACGAAGTGATCGCCAACATCGCACTGGAGGCCATGGGCCACCAGAAAGGCGAATACCAGTACCTGCACCCGAACGACGACGTGAACATGGCGCAGTCGACCAACGACGCCTACCCGACGGCGATTCGTCTGGGTCTGTTGCTTGGTCACGATGCCCTGCTCGCCAGCCTCGACAGCCTGATTCAGGCGTTCGCGGCCAAGGGTGAAGAATTCAACCACGTCCTGAAGATGGGTCGTACCCAGCTGCAAGACGCCGTACCGATGACCCTGGGTCAAGAGTTCCGTGCGTTCGCCACCACCATGGGCGAAGACCTGGCCCGTCTGAAGACGCTGGCCCCGGAACTGCTGACTGAAGTGAACCTGGGCGGCACCGCGATCGGCACCGGCATCAACGCCGACCCGCGTTATCAGGCCTTGGCTGTACAGCGCCTGGCCCTGATCAGCGGTCAGCCGCTGGTTCCGGCCGCCGACCTGATCGAAGCTACCTCCGACATGGGCGCCTTCGTGCTGTTCTCCGGCATGCTCAAGCGTACTGCGGTCAAGCTGTCGAAGATCTGCAACGACCTGCGCCTGCTGTCCAGCGGCCCACGCACCGGCATCAACGAAATCAACCTGCCAGCGCGTCAGCCAGGCAGCTCGATCATGCCCGGCAAGGTCAACCCGGTTATTCCGGAAGCCGTTAACCAGGTGGCGTTCCAGGTCATCGGTAACGATCTGGCGCTGACCATGGCGGCCGAAGGCGGCCAGCTGCAACTGAACGTGATGGAACCGCTGATCGCTTTCAAGATCCTCGATTCGATCCGCCTGCTGCAACGCGCCATGGACATGCTGCGCGAGCACTGCATCGTCGGCATCACCGCCAACGAAGCACGCTGCCGTGAACTGGTCGAGCACTCGATCGGTCTGGTCACCGCACTGAACCCGTACATCGGCTACAAAAACGCCACCCGCATCGCCCGTATCGCCCTCGAAAGCGGCCGCGGCGTGCTGGAACTGGTGCGCGAAGAAGGCCTGCTCGACGAAGCCATGCTCGCCGACATCCTGCGCCCGGAAAACATGATTGCTCCGCGCCTGGTGCCACTGAAGGCATAACCCGACGCGTTACTTGTAGCACCGCTCACCAGGTCGAGGGACTAGACACCTCTCACCTTTTGAGGGCTTGGAGATCAATCTCCAGGCCCTTTTTTTTAACTGTTTGCCAGTGAAAACCGTATGTCTGGGGACTGACCAATGTGGGAGCGTGCTTGCCCGCGAAGGCGGCGGCACATTCAACAATGATGTGTCTGATAGACCGCTTTCGCGAGTAAGCCCGCTCCCACCAAGAGCAGTTCCCACATAGCCTGACAGCAAAAATGTCAGGTGTTTCAAAGGCTTCGTTTCACCGCTTGCACCACAACCGTGCAGACGGACGGCACCGTCATCGGTATAGTGCCGCCCCTCTTCGCATGAGCGGTCGTCGGTAGCGAGGCCACAACCCATGCGAAACCCGAACTAATAACAAACCCGCGATATGAAACCGGGACGAACTTCGTACCGCCCGTTGTGCCGTGCGCCAAGGGGTGTAACTCGATGTGTCTGTCCGGCCAACATTTGCCTACACAAAAAACAGCGAGGAATAATCCATGCTCGAAGTCATTAACGACTTCCTCTCAGGGAAAGTACTGATCGTGCTCATTGTCGGGCTCGGTAGCTACTTCACGATCCGCTCGCGTTTCGTTCAATTGCGTCACTTCTTCCACATGTTCGCGGTGTTCCGCGACAGCCTCAAAAGCAGCGCCGGACAACTCAGTTCGTTTCAGGCCCTGATGCTCAGCCTCGCCGGCCGTGTCGGTGCGGGCAACATCGCCGGTGTCGGCATCGCCGTGACCCTCGGCGGTCCCGGTGCCGTGTTCTGGATGTGGGTGACCGCACTGGTCGGCATGTCCAGCAGCTTCTTCGAATGCTCCCTCGGCCAGCTCTACAAGCGCTGCGATTCCGAAGGCCAGTTCCGTGGCGGCCCGTCTTATTACATCCAGTACGGCCTGCAAAAACGCTGGCTGGGAATGATCATGGCGTTCCTGCTGTTGATCACTTTCGGCTTCGCCTTCAACGGCCTGCAATCCCACGCTGTGACCCACTCGCTGAACAACGCGTTCGGCCTCGACACCACCTACACCGGCATCGGCCTGGCCGTGTTGTTGGGCCTGGTGTTCATTGGCGGGATCAAGCGCATCGCCAAGGTCGCTGACCTGTTGGTGCCGGTGAAAACCCTGGTGTACATCGGCGTGACCATCTACGTGATCGTGCTGCAGTTTGATCAGGTGCCGGGCATGCTGATGACCATCGTCAAAAGCGCCTTCGGACTGGATCAAGCGTTCGGTGGCCTGATTGGCAGCGCCATCATCATGGGTGTGAAGCGTGGCGTGTTCGCCAACGAAGCGGGCCTGGGCAGTGCGCCGAACGTGGCGGCGGTGGCGGCGGTCGAACACCCGGTAGCGCAAGGCGTGGTTCAAGCGTTCAGCGTGTTCCTCGATACCTTCGTGATCTGCACCTGCACCGCGTTGCTGATCCTGCTCTCCGGTTTTTACACCCCGGGCTTCGAGGGCGACGGCATTGCCCTGACCCAGAACTCGCTGGCCGCCGTGGTCGGTGACTGGGGCCGGATGTTCATCTCCGTGGCCCTGGCGTTGTTCGTGTTCACCTCGATCCTCTACAACTACTACCTGGGCGAGAGCAACCTGCGCTTTTTGATCGGCGAAAACCGCAAGGCGCTGATGGGCTATCGCGCGCTGGTACTGGTGCTGATTTTCTGGGGTGCCATCGAAAACCTCGGCACCGTGTTCGCCTTCGCCGACATCACCATGACCATGCTCGCGTTCGTCAACCTGATCGCGCTGTTCCTGCTGTTCAAGGTCGGCATGCGCATCCTGCGTGACTACGATGACCAGCGCGCCGCCGGGATCAAGACCCCGGTGTTCGACTCCGCCAGGTTCCCGGATCTGGATCTGGATCGCCAGGCCTGGCCGGCCAATCCCCCTGCCGCTGCCGGCAAGACTGAAGTTGAGCCGCAAGGTATACCCGCAGCGCAACGCTGACAGGTGAATGACGGGCGCATCTCGCGCGCCTGTCAGTTAAAGTTCAAAAAACTGTGGGAGCGAGCTTGCTCGCGATGGCGCACTGTCAGTCAACATAGCGATGTCTGACATACCGCTATCGCGAGCAAGCTCGCTCCCACAGGAACTCTTCCTCTCGGAGAATCTTCATGAATTTGTCGACCTATCCTGCCGCCCAGCACGTCATGGTGCTCTACACCGGCGGCACCATCGGCATGCAGGCCAGCGCCCATGGCCTGGCCCCGGCGTCCGGTTTCGAAGCGCGGATGCGTGACTACCTGCACAGCCAACCCGAGCTGGTGGTGCCGCAGTGGCGCTTTCGTGAGATGTCACCGCTGATCGACAGCGCGAACATGACTCCTGCGTATTGGCAGCAACTGCGTGAAGCGGTAGTCGACGCTGTGGATGTGCAGGGCTGCGACAGCGTGCTGATCCTGCATGGCACCGACACTCTGGCCTACAGCGCCGCCGCCATGAGCTTCCAGTTGCTCGGCCTGCATGCCCGCGTGTGCTTCACCGGCTCGATGTTGCCGGCCGGTGTGACCGACAGCGATGCCTGGGAAAACCTCAGTGGCGCACTGGTCGCCCTGGGCCAAGGCCTGGCGCCGGGCGTGCATCTGTACTTCCACGGCGAACTGCTGGACCCGACCCGTTGCGCGAAGGTACGCAGTTTTGGCCGTCATCCGTTCAAGCGCCTGGAGCGTCAGGGTGGCGGAGTGAAGGCGACTTCGGTTGCGTCGCAGCTGAACTACAACCAGCCCAGGCAATTGGCCAACGTCGCGGTGCTGCCGCTGTTTCCCGGCATCAGCGCCGAGGTGCTGGATGGTTTGCTCGACAGCGGCATTCAGGGCCTGGTACTGGAGTGTTACGGCAGCGGCACCGGGCCGAGTGACAACCCCGGGTTTCTCGCCAGCCTCGGCCGTGCGCGCGACAATGGCGTGGTGGTGGTCGCGGTGACGCAGTGCCATGAAGGCGGTGTCGAGCTGGATGTGTACGAGGCTGGCAGTCGCTTGCGTGGCGTCGGGGTGTTGTCCGGTGGCGGCATGACCCGTGAGGCGGCGTTTGGCAAGTTGCATGGGTTGCTGGGTGCAGGGCTTGATCCGCAAGAAGTCCGTCAACTCGTTGAACTCGACCTTTGCGGCGAGCTGAGCTGACAAAACACAAAACCTGTGGGAGCGAGCTTGCTCGCGATAGCGGTAGTTCATTCAACATTTGTGTGGACTGACCAGACGCCATCGCGAGCAAGCTCGCTCTCACCGGGACATCACCAGTCTTGCTCGTCCGGCATACAACTTGCTCCGCATTCCAGTATCCCAAGGCTGGAAGTCCTTATGCTCCACTCCCACCTCACCACGCTCAACGCGGTCTCCCTGGTACTCGACGCCTTCAAGGTCGAAGGTTTGTCCAGCGAAGCGCTGCTGGCCGGTAGCGGCATCAGTGCGGCGGATCTGAACCGTGCCGACACGCACATCACCACCAATCAGGAGATGCAGGTCTGCGCCAACGCCGTTGCCCTCAAGCGGGACATCGGCCTGGAACTGGGCCGGCGGATGCACGTTTCCTGCTACGGCATGCTCGGTTACGCCCTGCTCACCAGTGCCACCTTCGGTGACGCTTTGCGTCTGGCGATGCGTTATCCGGCGCTGCTGGGAACACTTTTCGAGTTGAGCCTGGAAGACGATGGCGAGCGCATCTGGTTCGCCGCCGCCGATTACCGCGAGAGCCCGGCCATGGCGGTGTTCAACGCGGAATTCTGCCTGGTGTCGTTGAAGGTCACCTGCGACGACCTGCTCGGCCATCCCCTGCCCTTGCTCGGCGCACGCTTCGAACATGCCGCGCCCGACTACGAATCAAGCTACGCCGAACACTTCAACTGCCCGTTGCACTTCGGCGCGCGTAACAATGCCTTCGCCTTCGACAAGCGCTGGCTCGACCAGCCACTGCCGCTGGCCGATGTCATCACCCATCAAGCCATGGCCGAACGCTGCCGCAAGCAGAACATCGAGTTCACCGGGCGCCAGGCGTGGCTGGGACGGATCCGCCAATTGCTCAGCGCGCAATTGAATGCGGCACCGGGGCTGGAGGGGCTGGCCGAGCAAATGAACTGTTCGGCGCGGACCTTGCGCCGGCATCTCAAGGACATGGGTTGCAGCTATCAGGAGCTGCTCGACGAATTGCGCTTTGAGCAGGCCAAGCAAATGCTTTGCGAGGATCAATTGCCGATCTATCAGATTGCCGAAGCGTTGGGCTTCAGCGAGACCGCGAGTTTTCGCCATGCCTTTGTACGCTGGAGTGGTGTGGCGCCGAGTCAGTTCAGGCCACACGGCTAACCCTGTGGGAGCGGGCTTGCCCGCGAAGAGGCCAGTACAACCGATACATCTCCATTGGCTGGAACACCGCTTTCGCGGGCAAGCCCGCTCCCACAGGTTTAACATTTCATGTACTCACCTGGAACTCAGCCGTGCAAGTAAGGGGCGAATTTCGGTCAAATGTTTTGGCCATTTTGATCCCCTTTTGGCCTTTCCTGCCGTTCTCCTAAACCCTCTGCACCGCAAGACTGTGTGCAACCGAACCAGCCTGCGGAGAACAAGAAAATGCTGACGATCTACTCGGACGATCACCACCTGCACCACGGCCGTTGCGAACTTATCGACGGACAACTCAAGCCCTGCTTCGAGATGCCATCCCGGGCCGATCATGTGCTGGCACGGGTGCAGAAACAAAACCTGGGCCCGGTCGAAGCGCCGAAGGATTTCGGCCTCGGGCCGATCGAGCGCATTCACAGCCGCGACTACCTCGACTTCTTCAAAGGCGCCTGGGCCCGCTGGACCGAGTTCAACACTGACGGTGACTTGCTGCCCTACACCTGGCCCGCCCGTACCTTGCGCCAGATCAAACCGACTAGCCTGCACGGTCAACTCGGCTATTACAGCTTCGACGGCGGCGCGCCAATCACCGCCGGCACCTGGCAAGCGGCGTACAGCGCGGCGCAAGTGGCATTGACCGCCCAAGCAGAGATTCAACGCGGCGCCCACAGCGCCTTCGCCCTCTGCCGTCCACCGGGACACCACGCCGCTGGCGACTTGATGGGCGGTTATTGCTACCTCAACAACGCCGCCATCGCCGCCCAGGCATTCCTCGATCAGGGCCACAAAAAGGTCGCGATCCTCGATGTCGATTACCACCACGGCAACGGCACCCAATCGATTTTCTACGAACGCAGCGACGTGTTGTTCACGTCGATCCACGGCCATCCGGAAGCCGAATTTCCGTTCTTCCTCGGCTATGAAGATGAACTGGGCGAAGGCGCCGGTGAAGGTTTCAACTTCAACTACCCATTGCCCGCCGGCAGCGGCTGGGACACCTGGAGTGCTGCACTGGAACAGGCCTGCAAGGAGATCGAAAACTACGGTGCCGACATCATCGTCGTGTCCCTGGGCGTCGATACCTTCAAGGACGACCCGATCTCGCAATTCAAGCTCGACAGCCCGGACTACCTGGCCATGGGCAAGCGCATCGCGAAGCTCGGCGTGCCGACGCTTTTCGTGATGGAAGGCGGTTACGCGGTCGAAGAAATCGGCATCAACGCCGTGAACGTTCTCGAAGGTTTTGAAAGCGCTCAATGAGGAATTAGAACAATGAAAAGGCTCAAGCGTTTTATCGTGCCTGCCCTGAGTGCAATGGTGCTCAGCGGTGCCGTGCACGCTGAAGAACGAACGTTGCGCGTCTACAACTGGTTCGACTACATCACCCCCAAGGCCCTGGAAGACTTCAAGGCGCAGAACACCCAGACCAAACTGGTCTACGACATCTTCGACACCAACGAAGCGCTGGAAGCCAAACTGCTGACCGGCAACTCCGGCTACGATGTGGTGGTGCCGTCCAACGTGTTCCTCGCCAAGCAGATCGAAGCCGGCGTATTCCAGCCCCTGGACCGCAGCAAACTGCCGAACTGGAACCACCTCGACCCCAAGCTGATGAAGCTGATCGAGGCCAACGACCCGGGCAACAAATTCGCCGTGCCGTACATGTATGGAACCATCCTGATCGGCTTCAACCCGGACAAGGTCAAGGCCGTGCTCGGCGACAACGCACCAGTGGACAGCTGGGACCTGATCTTCAAGGAAGAGAACATCAGCAAGCTCAAGCAGTGCGGCGTCGCCCTGCTCGACTCGCCGTCGGAGATCCTGCCTCTGGCCCTGCAACACCTTGGCCTGGACCCCAACAGCAAAAAGCCTGCGGACTACGACAAGGCTGAAGCGCTGCTGATGAAGATCCGTCCGTATGTCACCTACTTCCACTCCTCGAAGTACATGGCCGATATCGCCAACGGTGACATCTGCGTCGCGGTCGGTTATTCCGGCAGTTTCTCGCAAGCCGCCAACCGCGCCAAGGAAGCCAAGAACGGTGTGGTCGTCGACATGCGCCTGCCGAAAGAAGGCGCGCCGATCTGGTTCGACATGCTCGCCATCCCCAAGGGTGCGAAAAATCCGGAAGACGCCTACACCTTCATCAATTACCTGCTGCAACCCCAGGTGATTGCACCGGTCAGTGACTTCGTGGGCTACCCGAACCCGAACAAGGACGCCACGGAAATGGTCGACCCGGCGATCCGCAACAACCCGAACCTGTACCCGACCGATACGGCGATGAGTACGCTCTACACCCTGCAACCGCTGCCGCGTGATGCCGAACGCGCGCGAACCCGGGCCTGGACCAAGATCAAGTCCGGTACCTGATAACCGCGTCGTTCCCGTCATCATCAAGACCTGCGTTTACGCAGGTCTTTTTTTGCCCGCGCTTCAGCCGGTACGCCACACCGCCCGCAACCGTTGCAGCGCCGCCTCGATTGCCTTTTCGGGTACCGCGGCAAAGCCCAACACCAGACCGGCGCGTTGATCCATCGGGGTGGTGGATTGGGGCAACCAATAACTGCTCAAACCGTTGATCTCGACATCGACGCTGTTCGCCAGTTCGATCAGCTCACGCTCGCGCGCCACGCTCTCGACAGGCACGGTCATGTGCAGTCCGGCGGCAATCGTGGGTAACTGGCCGACACCGGGAATATCCCGCGGCCAACCGCTGAGCAAAGTATTGCGCCGACTCAATGCCGCACGCCGCATGCGGCGGATATGCCGCTGGAAGTGCCCGGCCGCCATGAATTCGGCCATCACCGCCTGGGTACTGACCTCGGAATGGCGTACGTCCACGGCACGGCGTTGGGCAAACGCCTGCACCAGCCCTGCCGGCAATACCAGGTAACCCAGGCGCAACGCCGGAAACGCCACTTTGCCGAACGTGCCGACGTAGAGCACCCGGCCTTGCCGATCCAGTGCCGCCAAAGGCGCCAGCGGCGCACCGCTGTAGCGGTACTCGCCATCATAGTCATCCTCGACGATCCAGCCCTGCGTGCATTCGGCCCAGGCCAGCAACTCCAGGCGGCGAGCCAGGCTCATCACCACCCCGGTGGGGTACTGATGGGACGGTGTGACGTAGGTCAGACGACAATCGCCGAGCTGTGTCAGTGCGCCACAGTCGATACCCTCGCTATCCACCGCGACTCCATGCAACCGGGCACCCGCCACGGCGAACGCATGACCGGCCGCCCGATACCCCGGATTTTCAATCGCCACCCCGTCACCGGGCTCCACCAGCAGCTGTGCACAAAGACTGATCCCCTGCTGCGCGCCACTGGTGATCACAATTTGTTCAGCCGTGCACTGCATGCCACGGGAACTGCGCAAATACGCGGCGATCATCCCGCGCAGGCGCGCATCGCCCGCCGGATCGCCATAACACAGCTGCTGCAGATCCGGTTTGCGCCAGAAAGCCGCATTCAGCTTGGCCCAGACCTCGAATGGAAACAGATCGAACGCCGGAACACCGACCCGAAATGCGCGGGGCGGACCACTCGGCGGCAGTGCCAAATGGTTCTTTTCAACCCGCCCCAACGCGCCGCTGTGGATAACTTTGCTGGATGAATCAACAGGTAAATCCAGCCAATTTGTGGATAAGGCTGTGGGTAAGCCTGTTGACAACCCTGTGGATACTTTTGTGGATAGTTTTTCTGCCGGTAATGCACTTTGCGGCAATTGGGCGACATAAGTCCCGTCGCCCACCCGCCCCTCGATGAAGCCTTCCGCATACAGCTGATCGTAGGCACGGACCACACTGTTGCGGGAAATCGCCAATGCCGCCGCCAGGTCACGACTGGCCGGCAGACGCGTGCCACTGGCGAGCCGACCGTCGAGCACACGGATGCGCAGCGCCTGATAGAGCTGGCGGCTCAGCCCCTGACGGCGATCAAGTTCAATCCCCGCAGGATTGAACGACAAGGACAGCGACTGAGAATCCGACATGGCATTGGACCTATAAAATTGGTCATTAATGGCTCTTACAACAGACCAATAGCCTGCCTAGGATGCAGGCATTCGCCAAGGAAAATTTCTCCATGTACACGCCACGCGCCTTTGCCATCGATGACTTGTCCCAATTACACGAATTGATCCTCGCCACTCGCCTCGCCATATTGGTGACTCACGGCGAGCACGGATTGCAAGCCAGCCACGTACCAGTATTGCTCCATCGCGAACAGGGTCCGAACGGCACGCTGTACGGGCATCTGGCCAAGGCCAATCCGCAGTGGAAAGACCTGCGCGACGGTGCTGAAGCCCTGCTGATTTTCTCCGGTGCCGATGCCTACGTCAGCCCTGGCTTTTACCCGAGCAAGGCCGAGCACGGCAAAGTCGTGCCGACCTGGAACTACGTCGCCGTCCACGCCTATGGCCGCGCCGAAACATTCAGCGATGGCGGACGGCTGCTCGACATCGTTAGTACCCTCACCGATCGCCATGAGGCCGGCCGCGCCCAGCCATGGAAAGTCGCCGATGCCCCCGCCGACTACATCGACGGCATGCTCAAGGCCATCGTCGGTTTTGCCGTGCCGATCGAACGCCTTGAAGGCAAGCGCAAGCTCAGCCAGAACCGTAACCCTGCTGATATCGCCGGTGTGCGCGAAGGACTGGCCGCCAGCCCGGACGCGCATGACCAGGCCCTCGCTCACTTGATGCGTTAAGGAATGAACATGAGTCAGATCGAGATCCGCCAGGTCACTGCCGACGACCACGCTGCCTGGCTGCCACTGTGGCAAGCCTATCTGCGCTTCTACAACACCGAGCTGCCTGAAGCGGTCACCCAAAGTACCTGGCAGCGCTTGCTCGACCCGAGCGAGACGACTCATGCCGCCCTCGCCTGGGCCGATGGCAAAGCGGTGGGCATGGTGCATTTCATCTACCATCGTTCGAACTGGGCCATCGAAAACTCCTGCTACCTGCAAGACTTGCTGGTGGTCCCGGAAACCCGTGGCACCGGCGTCGGCCGCCAGTTGATCGAATTCGTCTACACCACGGCCAAGTCCGACGGCTGCAACAAGGTGCACTGGCTGACCCACGAAACCAACGCCACCGCGATCCAGCTCTACGAGCGCATTGCAGAACGCCCCGGTTTCATCCAGTTTCGCAAAGCCATTTAAGATTCAAGGAGAACAACATGTCGACTTCACTCGCCAACTGGAAAGGCGTCCCGGCCCCCACGACACAAATGATCGAAGGACGCTTCATCCGCCTGGAAAAACTCGACCCGGCGCGCCACGGCGACGATCTGTTCAAAGCCCTGCAAGGCCCGGGCGCCGACCCGAAACTTTGGGACTATCTGCCATACGGCCCCTTCCCGGAGCGCAGCGCCTTCAACGACTGGCTGAACAACCACGCGGCCAATAGCGACCCCTACTTCTTCAGCGTGATCGATCGCGCCAGCGGCGAGGTCCAGGGAATCCTCAGCCTGATGTCCATCGTCCCGGCCCAGGGCCGCATCGAGATCGGCCACGTCACCTTCGGTGCCCCGATGCAGCGCTCGCCGAAAAGCACCGAGGCGGTTTACCTGCTGGCCAAGGAGTCCTTCGCCCTCGGCTACCGTCGCCTGGAATGGAAATGCAACAATGCCAACGCCCGCTCCAAATATGCGGCCGAGCGTTTGGGTTTCAGTTTTGAGGGTGTGTTTCGCCAGCACATGATGGTCAAGGGGCAGAACCGCGATACCGCGTGGTACTCGATCCTGGATTCAGAATGGCCGGCGATTGGGGCCGGGTTTGAGAAGTGGTTGAGTGATGAGAACCAGACGGGGTCGGGGCAGTTGAAAAGCCTCGTTGAGTGCCGCGGCTAAACGCATCCAAGGCGCGCTGACTCCCACAAGCTCTTGCTTTGCCATGGATAAAAAAAGGGGAGCACATGCCCCCCCGAGGTTTAAAGCGTTGTATCGAGGCTGTTAACTCAGCCTTCGATCTCGATCAGGATTTCGCCCGGGTTGACCCGGTCGCCCTTGGCCACGTGAATGGCGGTGACTTTACCGGCGATGGCCGCCTGGACTTCGGTTTCCATCTTCATCGCTTCGGTGATCAACACTGCCTGGCCCGCCTTGACGGTGTCGCCTTCCTTGACCAGCACGTCGACGATGTTGCCCGGCATGGTGGTGCTGACATGACCCGGTGCAGTGGCTTGCTTGCGCTTGCTGCTGCCGCCGCCGACGAATTCGTTGAGCGGCTCGAACACCACTTCTTCCGGCATGCCGTCGATGGACAGGTAGAAGTGACGCTTGCCTTCGGCCTTGACGCCAACACCGGTAATGTCGACGCGGTAGGTTTCGCCGTGCACGTCGATGACGAACTCCGTCGGTACGCCCTCACCACCAGCCGAGGCAACACCGCCGGCTTCAGGAATTGGCAACAGCACTTCCGGCGTCAGGGTGCCCGCAGCACGCTCCTCAAGGAACTTGCGCCCGATGTCCGGGAACATGGCGAAGGTCAGCACGTCTTCTTCAGACTTGGCCAGTGCACCGATATCGGCACGCAGCTTGGTCATTTCCGGCTTGAGCAGGTCGGCCGGGCGCACGTCGATCACTTCTTCGCTGCCGATGGCCTGGCGACGCAGTTGTTCGTTCACGGTGCCCGGCGCCTTGCCGTAGCCGCCCTGCAGGTACAGCTTCACTTCGTTGGTGATGGTCTTGTAGCGCTCGCCGGCCAACACGTTGAAGAACGCCTGGGTGCCGACGATCTGCGAGGTCGGGGTCACCAGCGGCGGGAAGCCGAGGTCTTCGCGAACCCGCGGGATTTCCGCCAGCACTTCGTTCATGCGGTTGAGTGCGCCCTGCTCTTTCAACTGGTTGGCCAGGTTGGAAATCATCCCGCCCGGCACCTGGTTGACTTGAACGCGGGTGTCAACGGCGGTGAATTCGCTTTCGAACTGGTGGTACTTCTTGCGCACGGCGTAGAAATACAGACCGATCTCTTGCAGCAGTTCAAGGTTCAGGCCGGTGTCGAACTCGCTGCCTTTAAGCGCTGCGACCATCGACTCGGTGCCCGGGTGGCTGGTGCCCCAGGCGAAGCTGGAGATTGCGGTATCGATGTGGTCCGCGCCGTTTTCGATAGCCTTCATTTGGCACATCGCGGCCAGGCCAGCGGTGTCGTGCGAGTGAATGAACACTGGCAGCGATTGCTCGGCTTTCAGAGCCTTGACCAGTTCGCCGGTGGCGTATGGGGTCAGCAAACCGGCCATGTCCTTGATCGCCACCGAGTCGCAACCCATGGCTTCCATTTGCTTGGCCTGGTTCACGAAGGCCTCGATGGTGTGCACCGGGCTGGTGGTGTAGGCGATGGTGCCCTGGGCGTGTTTGCCGGCGGCTTTTACCGCTTCGATGGCCACGCGCAGGTTACGCACGTCGTTCATGGCGTCGAAGATGCGGAACACGTCGATGCCGTTGACCGCTGCCTTGGCGACGAAAGCCTTGACCACGTCGTCGCTGTAGTGGCGGTAGCCCAGCAGGTTCTGGCCGCGCAACAGCATTTGCAGGCGGGTGTTAGGCAGCGCGGCGCGCAGTTGGCGCAGACGCTCCCACGGGTCTTCTTTCAGGAAGCGTACGCAGGCGTCGAATGTCGCGCCGCCCCAGCACTCCAGCGACCAGTAGCCGACTTTGTCGAGCTTGTCGCAAATCGGCAGCATGTCTTCGGTGCGCATGCGGGTCGCGAGCAGCGATTGGTGGGCGTCGCGCAGGATCGTGTCGGTAACGTGGATTTGTTTGCTCATTGTTCTATTCCTCACAGGCCTGCGTGGGCGGCGATGGCGGCGGCGATGGCCAGGGCCAGCTCTTCGGGTTTGCGCTTGATCGAGTAGTTGGTCAGTTCAGGGTGGCTTTCAACGAAGCTGGTGTTGAACTGGCCGCTACGGAATTCCGGGTTGCGCAGGATTTCCTGGTAATACGCGGCGGTAGTCTTGACCCCTTGCAGACGCATGTCGTCCAGGGCGCGCAAGCCACGGTCCATCGCCTCTTCCCAGGTCAGCGCCCACACCACCAGTTTCAGGCACATGGAGTCGTAGAACGGTGGGATGGTGTAGCCGGTATAGATCGCCGTGTCGGTACGCACGCCGGGACCACCGGGAGCGTAGTAGCGGGTGATCTTGCCGAAGCTCGGCAGGAAGTTGTTTTTCGGGTCTTCGGCGTTGATCCGGAATTGCAGGGCGAAACCACGGTGCTGGATATCTTCCTGTTTCACCGAAAGCGGCAGGCCAGACGCAATGCGAATCTGCTCGCGGACAATGTCGATGCCGGTGATTTCTTCGGTGATGGTGTGTTCCACCTGCACCCGGGTGTTCATCTCCATGAAGTACACCTCGCCCTCGGCGAGCAGGAACTCCACGGTGCCGGCGTTCTCGTAACCCACGGCCTTGGCTGCACGCACCGACAGGTCGCCGATGTAGGCGCGCTGTTCCGGGGTCAGTTGCGGGCTCGGGGCGATCTCGATCAGCTTCTGGTTGCGGCGCTGGATCGAGCAGTCACGCTCGAACAGGTGCACCACGTTGCCGAAGCTGTCGCCAAGAATCTGCGCTTCGATGTGTTTCGGATTGACGATGCATTTTTCCAGGAACACTTCCGCCGAACCGAATGCCTTGGTGGCTTCGGAAATCACGCGAGGGAAAGCCTGTTCGAGTTCTTCGCGGCTGTTGCAGCGACGAATGCCGCGGCCGCCGCCACCGGAAGTGGCCTTGAGCATCACCGGGTAGCCGATGCGATCGCCTTCGGTCAGGGCTTCTTCGATGCCCGACACGTTGCCTTCGGTGCCCGGGGTCACCGGGACGCCGGCCTTGATCATGCTGCGGCGGGCTTCGGTCTTGTCGCCCATGCGGCGAATGACTTCAGCCGATGGACCGATGAACTTGATCCCGCGCTCGGCGCAGATCTCTGCCAGTTCGGCGTTTTCCGAAAGGAATCCGTAACCGGGGTGCAGTGCATCGCAGCCGGTTTCCACAGCCAGGTTCACCAGCTTGCGCGGGTTCAGGTAACCAGCCAGCGGCTCGGCACCAATGCTGTGGGCCTCGTCCGCACGCTTGACGTGCAAAGCATGACGGTCGGCGTCGGAGTAGATCGCGACCGAGCGAATGCCCATTTCGGCGCAGGCACGTACGATTCGTACGGCAATCTCACCACGGTTGGCGATCAGGATCTTTGTTATCACTTGGAGTTTCCCTTGAGCCGGTGGTACCCACGACCTGCTAGACCCAGGTCGACGAGTGACCAAATGTTTCAGTTTGGTCGCAGGTCCACACTAGCGCCCACAAGGGATTAACAAAAATGAATAAAAATTGGGTCGTGCATAAGTAAAGACTTATAGTTGATTCATCAGCCAGCGACGAGAGTGACCAGATAATGCGTAAGTCATTGATGCGTATGACTTTGCGGCAATTGCAGATCTTCAATGAAGTCTGTGATTTGCGTTCCTACAGCCGTGCGGCCGAGGAAATGTCGCTCACACAACCTGCCGTCAGCCTACAGATTCGTCAACTTGAAGAGCTGATTGGCCAGCCTTTGTTCGATTATGTCGGCAAAAAACTCTACATGACCGAAGCGGCTGAAGCGTTACAGCGGGCCAGTCGGGATATTTTCGGACGCCTGGAAAACCTCGATATGCAGCTGTCGGACATGCAGGGCTCGCTGCAGGGGCAACTGAAACTGGCGGTGGAATCCAGCGCCAAGTATTTCGTGCCGCACTTGTTTGCCGCATTCAAACGCCAGCACCCGGAAGTGAACCTGCAACTGACGGTGGTCAATCGCGGCCAGGTCATTCGGCGCCTGTCGGACAACCGCGACGATCTGGTGATCATGTCCATGGTGCCCCAGGACATGGGCCTGGAATTCCTGCCGTTCCTGAACAACCCGATCGTCGCCGTGGCGCCACCGGATCACCCGCTGTGCCATATGGGGCCGCTACGCTTGCAGGATCTCGAGCCCTACACACTGCTGCTGCGCGAGCCAGGCTCCGGGACGCGGCTTGCGTGCGAAGAATACTTCAAAGAGAAGCGCGTGCACTTCAACCAGACTCAGGAAGTCTCGTCTGCCGAAGCTCAGCGTGAATGTGTACTGGCAGGTCTGGGCGTTGCGCTGTTGACGCGCCACGCCCTGAACCTTGAGCTGGCAACTGGTGGGCTGGTCGAGCTACCGGTCGAAGAGCTGCCACTGTTTCGCAGTTGGTGCCTGGTGCAGGCCAAGGCGAAACGCCTGTCACCGGTGGCTCACGCCTTCCTGGCGTTTATCCGTAGCGAACGCATTCAGATCAGCGCGCTGGTTGAGCGTTTCGACGGGAAGTCGAGGGAGATGCCTGCCAGAAGTTGAGTTCCAACTCCGGAAAATCGCCAATCTCGGCCAGAAGCTGACGGCGTTCGCAGCGATCTTCAATGGCGCGGCGGAATTCCATGCGGCGCTGATCTTCTTGCTGACGACGGGTTTTGACAGCGCTGTTGCGTTCTTCGTAGGGCATGGCCATTTCGAGTCTCCCAAGGCGAGTACGGGAGTTTCAAGATAGGCGCGCGGGATGACGGTTTGGCGGCTCGGGGGTTACAGACTGATGAAAATTGCGGTGTATTCGAGGCCGCCATCGCGAGCAAGCTCGCTCCCACAGGAGATCGCGGTCAAAGGTGGGAGCGAGCCTGCTCGCGATTAAGGTCGGAACGACCTTACGACGACGTCAGTCGTCCAGCGCTTTCACCGACTTGGGCGACAACCGCAAACTGCGAAGGCTGCGCTTGACGCTCTTGAGGTGGTTGACCAGGCTCGGGCCGCGGGCCATGGCCACGCCCATCGCCAATACGTCGATGACGACCAGGTGGGCGATCCGCGAGGTCAACGGCGTGTAGATTTCGGTGTCTTCATGCACATCGATCGCCAGGTTGACGGTGGACAGCTCGGCCAATGGCGTCTGGCTTGGGCACAACGTGATCAACGAAGCGCCGCTTTCGCGCACCAGGTTGGCGGTGATCAGCAGGTCCTTGGAGCGCCCGGACTGGGAAATGCAGATCGCCACGTCGGTCGGCTTCAATGTCACGGCCGACATCGCCTGCATGTGCGGGTCGGAGTACGCCGCTGCGGTGAGCAGCAAGCGGAAGAACTTGTGCTGGGCGTCCGCCGCGACCGCACCCGAGGCGCCGAAGCCGTAGAACTCGACGCGCTGGGCCTGGGACATCAGCGTCACCGCCCGCTGCAATTCCAGCGGATCGAGTTTCTCGCGAACCTCCATCAGCGTATGCAGGGTGGTGTCGAAGATTTTCAGGCTGTAGTCGGCGACCGAATCATCCTCATGGATCGCGAACTGGCCGAAACTCGCACCCGCCGCCAGGCTCTGGGCCAGCTTCAACTTCAGGTCCTGGAAACCGGAGCAACCGATGGCGCGGCAAAAACGCACGATGGTCGGCTCGCTGATGCCCACGCTGTGGGCCAGGTCGGCCATGGAGCTGTGCATCACGGCCGCAGGATCAAGCAGCACGTGGTCGGCGACCTTGAGCTCCGACTTGCGTAACAGGTGGCGAGACTGGGCGATGTGTTGCAGCAGATTCAAAGGGCTGGACTCTTTGTTATTGGCAGGTGCCGGGGATGTAGCACGCTTGTAGTTATACTACATGAATCGGCTTTTTGCCTGCTCAATACGTAACCACATCCCTCGGCATTCAGGCACGCGCGCTCCATGTAGCGCTCATCGCCAGCGTTCCAGTTGCTCACCGACGCTCACCTTTTGGTGTTGCGACAAAAATGAGCCTCCCCGTACAAATGTCAACATTAGTTATCTCATCAATAACACACAGCCCACATCAACTTACAAACAAGTTAACTATCGCCACCCACAAATTAAATAAAGATGGATATATTAAATAGGCAGGACGCAATTATCTTAATTACAGGAGTTACATACAATGAACATTACAACCAAAGGCTGGACCGCCCAAATTAACCGCATGCCTGGCGCTGCCTTCTTTCGTGCTTACGGTACCGTGACCGTTGTTAACTCTGGCATTACGGCCAAGCTGGTGCTGAGCGAAGTGCAGGACAAATCTAATCATTTACGTCTAGACCTGAAAATTGAAGACACCGGCGGAATTTCACTTCCAGCATTAACCGAAAGGTTTGTCGAATACCGGGTAGCCGGCAAATCAAATGTTACTGGCGTCAGTATTTTCTTCGAAGAAGAGTTACTGCACCGCATTGATGAAGTACTGATCACCGATTAAAGAATTACCTGCTGCAAACTTCCCGTCAGACCGCCAAAAGGCCTGACGGGAAGCACTCTCAGTCAATCCGCGCCCTGCCCTCGCAACTGGCCCGCCAGGTCTTGCGCCTCTACCGGCCGACTGATCAGATAGCCTTGCACCTCATCGCAGCGCTCACGCTTGAGAAACTCAAGCTGCTCCTGGTGTTCCACGCCTTCCGCGACGACTTTCAACGACAAACCATGGGCCATGGCAATGATCGCCCGAGTGATCGCCGCATCCTCGGTGCCCTCTCCTAACCCGCGGATAAAGGCCTGGTCGATCTTCACGTAATCCACTGGAATGCGCTTGAGGTAGCTCAGGGATGAATAACCGGTGCCGAAATCATCTATCGCCAGCTTCACCCCTAGATCGCGCAACTGCTGGAAGGTCGCGATGATGTGCTCGACGCTGTCCAGCAACTGGCTTTCGGTCAACTCCAGCTCCAGGAAGTGCGGCGCCAGCCCGGTTTCTTCCAGCACCTGACGCACCAGGCTGACCAACTTGCCCTGGCGCAATTGATGCACCGACAGATTGACCGACACCCGAATCGCTTCGAGCCCCTGCCGCTGCCACTCACAGGCCTGCCAGCAGGCCTGACGCAGCACGAACTCACCGATCGGGCCGATCAATCCGGTTTCTTCAGCCAGGCCGATGAAATCCCCCGGCGGCACGCGGCCCATGGTGGGGTGATCCCAACGCACCAGCGCCTCGGCAGCATTCAGCTTGCCCGTGGCGAGGCACAGCTTGGGTTGGTAGAACACCTTCAACTGTTTCTCTTCGATGGCTTTGCGCAACTGGTTTTCCAGCTGCAAGCGCTCCAGCGTGCTGGCTTGCAGGCTGTCGGTGTAGAACTGGAAGTTGTTGCCGCCCAAATGTTTTGCGTGCTGCATGGCCATGTTCGATTGACTGACCAACGCGGAAATTTCCCGGGCGCTGTCCGGCAACAAGCTGATGCCCATCGACACGCTGACCACCAGCTCATGCCCTTCAATGGTCACCGGCAAACGCAACTTGTTAGCCAGACGAGTCGCCACCCGGGCCAGGCTGGAAAGGTTGCCGTAGGAGTTGAACAGCACGGCAAACTCGTCACCAGAAAGGCGTGCGATGGTGTCTGCTTCAGGCAATGCATTCACCAGTCGCCGGGCCATTTTCTGCAACAACTGGTCGGCAACTTCATGCCCCAGGCTGTCGTTGAGTTGCTTGAACCGATCAAGATTGATGTGCAGCAAGGCCAGGTTGCGATAGCCACCCTGCCGCACTCGTTGATGAGCCTCGCCGAGTCGCTCGCGGAACATCGAGCGATTGGCCAGACCGGTAAGTTCGTCGTAATGGGTCAGATAGCGCATTCGCTCTTCGGATTCCCGGCGAGCCGAGAGATCAGCGAAGAAGCCCACAATATGGCTGACATTTCCCCGGCTATCGCGCACGGCATTCAGTTGCAGCCATTGCGGATACATCTCGCCGCTCTTGCGCGTTTCCACCAATTCGCCTTGCCAGCTGCCTTGCTGTTCCAGCGCCTGATGTATTGCGGCGTAATGCCGACGCGCATCGCGACTGCATGGCAACTCAATGACATTGCGCCCGATCATGTCCTCAATGTCATAGCCGGTCACCCGACTGAAAGATTGATTGATCGCGATCAGGGCATAGTTCGGATCGAAGATCACGATCCCTTCGCTGGCCGCCTCGAACACGGTCGCCGCCAGTTGCTGCTGCTCTTCCAGGCCTTTGCTGACGCTGATGTCGCGGCGAGTACCGACCATGCGAATCACCCGGCCGTTTTCGGCACGCTCGACCGCCCGCCCGCGGTCCTCGATCCAGACCCAGTGGCCGTCGCCATGCCGCACGCGATACTCGATTTGATAGTCCTCGGTGCGGCCCTTCAAATGCTCGACCAGTGCCCTTTTCAGCGCCGGAAGATCCTCGGGGTGAAGGCGCGGCTTGAGGTGACGCAGTATTGTCGTGACCTGTTCCGGCTCCAGACCGAACAATTCCTGAATCTGCGTGTGATGGACTTCGTCGGTTTGCAGATTCCAGTCCCACAACCCCAACTCGCTGGCCTTCAATGCCAACGCCAGACGCGCCTCACTCTTGCTCAGCGCCTGGTTGGCGGCGTCCAGTTCCAGGCTGCGTTGAGCGACACGGTTTTCCAGGTCGATCTGGATCTCTCGCAACTCGTCCTCGGCACGTCGGCGCTGCTCTACCTCCTTGGCCAGCTTCTGATTGAGCTGATCACTGCAGCTTTGCGCCTGCTGTAGATGCTCGATCAGTGCCTGGTTCTGAAAGCGTCGCATCAAGCCCCGATCGATCAATCGATTGACCTGCCAGGCAACCACGCTCAATGCACCGAGCAGGATCAGCCCGAACCAGCCCCAGCCTTGCTGCTGCCCGTCGCCGCCCCAAAACATATAGGCGATGGCTGGCAGCAGGCAGGGCAAGGTGAATGACAGAAAGGCCGGCAAACTGACCGCATAAGCCACGCTGGCCGATAGCGCTGCGGCACCGATGAGGCCGAAGACCCAGGCTTGCTGAATGAAGTTATCGGCGGGAACCAGGGCGATGCCGGCACCGGCCAGGGTCAGGCCAGTGAGGCCGGAGCCCAACAAAAACATCCGTCGCCAAATGGGCTGGGCCTGACGATTGGGAATGGCCGAATCAAAGGCGGCGACCTGGATGACCCGCAATGCCACCAGCGACAGCAACCAGACCAGCCACACGCTGACCAGGAAGTAGCGCTGCGGGCTCCAGAGCAAACCGGCACAGACCAGACCATTGATCAGCATGAACAACGTGGGCAGCAGCGAGCCCTGATACAACAGGCGCGTGCGTTCGACCGCCATTTCCATGGCGTATTGCTTTCGGATAACCCGGGGCTCCACAGTGGGGCCCGACAGGTCGAAGCTGAGGGTCATAGGCGATGTTCTTGTTCTTATAATGATGAGCATGGGCCCGAAACTGCTCGGAGCATACACAAGCAATTGCCCGGACCAAACTGCTGCTGATCAACAAATCGCCAAATTTTTCAGCCGCCGACGCCCCTGAAAACGCCGAAGGCATGCCCCGCCAACGCCTGCAGCCGATGACTGACCGGTCGTCCTTTGCATAACTTTCATCGGCTAAAACGAAGCGGAGTTTGCCCGGTGTGTCGCGGCCCCCTAGAATGCCCTGATGCGCGATGATCTCTCCCTTCTGCTGAACTCCCTCAACGATGCCCAACGCCAGGCCGTAGCGGCCCCCGTGGGTCGTCAGTTGGTCCTGGCCGGTGCTGGTTCCGGTAAAACCCGAGTGCTGGTGCACCGTATCGCCTGGTTGATCCAGGTCGAAAACGCCTCGCCCCACTCCATCCTGTCGGTGACCTTCACCAACAAGGCTGCTGCCGAGATGCGCCAGCGCATCGAGCAGCTGATGGGCATCAACCCGGCCGGCATGTGGGTTGGCACCTTCCACGGCCTGGCGCACCGCTTGTTGCGGGCACACTGGCAGGAAGCGGGCTTGAGCCAGACCTTCCAGATCCTCGACAGCGATGACCAGCAACGGCTGGTCAAGCGGGTGATCCGCGAGCTCGGCCTGGACGAACAGCGCTGGCCGGCCCGTCAGGCCCAATGGTTCATCAATGGCCAGAAAGACGAAGGCCTGCGTCCGCAACACATTCAAGCCAGTGGTGACCTGTTCCTGGCGACCATGCGCGGCATCTATGAAGCCTACGAGGCCGCCTGCCTGCGTGCCGGCGTCATCGACTTCTCCGAATTGCTGCTGCGCGCCCTCGATCTGTGGCGCGATCACCCGGGCCTGCTCGCTCACTATCAAAAGCGCTTCCGACACATTCTGGTGGACGAGTTCCAGGACACCAACGCCGTGCAGTACGCCTGGTTGCGTCTGCTGGCCAAGGGTGGCGACAGCCTGATGGTGGTGGGCGACGACGACCAGTCGATCTATGGCTGGCGCGGCGCGAAAATCGAGAACATCTACCAGTATTCCGAAGACTTCCCGGACGCCGAAACCATTCGCCTGGAGCAAAACTATCGCTCCACCGCCGGCATCCTGAAGGCTGCCAACGCCTTGATCGCCAACAACACCGGGCGCCTGGGCAAAGAGCTGTGGACAGACGGCGGCGACGGCGAAGCGATCAACCTGTACGCCGCCTTCAACGAACACGACGAAGCCCGCTACGTTGTCGAAACCATCGAAAGCGCGCTGAAAACCGGCTTGTCGCGAAGCGATATAGCGATTCTGTACCGCTCCAACGCCCAATCGCGGGTTCTGGAAGAAGCCTTGCTGCGCGAGCGCATTCCCTACCGTATCTATGGCGGTCAGCGCTTCTTCGAACGCGCGGAAATCAAGAACGCCATGGCTTACCTGCGGTTGCTCGAAGGACGGGGCAACGATGCCGCGCTGGAACGGGTCATCAATGTGCCGGCCCGAGGCATCGGCGAGAAAACCGTTGAAGCGATCCGCGACCATGCGCGCCACAGCGATGTATCAATGTGGGAAGCGATGCGCCAACTGGTGGCCAACAAAGGCCTGACCGGTCGTGCGGCCGGTGCCCTTGGCGCGTTTATCGAGCTGATCGAGAACCTCGCCGCCAAGTGCATGGAAATGCCGCTGCACCTGATGACCCAGACCGTCATCGAGCAGTCGGGGCTGATTGCCTATCACGAAGCGGAAAAAGGCGAGAAAGGCCAGGCCCGGGTAGAAAACCTTGAGGAACTGGTCAGCGCTGCGCGCAACTTCGAAAACAGCGAAGAAGACGAAGACCTGACGCCATTGGCAGCGTTCCTCGGTCACGCGTCGCTGGAGGCCGGCGATACCCAGGCCGACGAGCACGAAGACAGCATTCAACTGATGACCCTGCACAGCGCCAAAGGCCTGGAATTTCCTTATGTGTTCCTGGTGGGCATGGAAGAAGGCCTGTTCCCGCACAAGATGAGCCTGGAAGAACCCGGCCGCCTTGAGGAAGAGCGTCGTCTGGCCTACGTCGGCATCACCCGGGCCATGCAGAACCTGGTGATGACCTTTGCCGAAACCCGCCGCCTTTATGGCAGCGAGACCTACAACAAGGTGTCGCGTTTCGTACGCGAGGTGCCGAAAGGCCTGATTCAGGAGGTGCGGTTGTCCAACAGCGTCAGCCGTCCTTTTGGTGGCAACCAGTCAATGAGTGGCAGCAACCTGTTCAGCGGCAGCGAGATTCCGGAAACCGGCTTCAGCCTCGGCCAGACTGTGCGCCACTCGATTTTCGGTGACGGTGTGATCCTCAACTTCGAAGGCGCCGGGGCCCAGGCCCGGGTGCAGGTGAACTTCAGCGAAGGCAGCAAGTGGCTGATGCTGGGTTATGCCAAGCTGGAAGCGATCTAAAAGACCGCCAGAAGTCTAATGTGGGAGCGGGCTTGCTCGCGAAGAACGATCACGCGGTGTTTCTGATGAACCGCGGTGCTGCCCGGCGATGACCGCCATTTTCGCGAAAGTTGGCATCGAAAACGTCAACTCCGACTTCGCCACCCTGCTACGTACGATAGTGGTATTGGTCAGTCTGGCCTTGATTTTGTACGCCACGGGCCAATATCAGTCTTTGGGATCGATCTCTGCGAAGAGCTACCTGTTCCTGCTGTTGTCAGGCCTGGCCACCGGTGCATCGTGGATCTGCTATTTCCGTGCACTCAAAGTAGGCCCGGCGTCACTGGTTGCCCCAGTGGACAAACTCAGCGTGGTGCTGGTGGCCATTCTTGGCGTTGTCCTGCTGGGTGAAAAACTCGACCTGCGCCAATGGGGCGGAATCGGCCTGATCACGGCCGGGGTGGTCATGCTGGCCCTGCGACGCTAGGTGAACGTCCTACAAAACCTTTCCACTCATCTGACATATCAAAGTCAAAAGGCCTTATTGCGCTGACTGAAGCTGAACACGACCTGTCAGGCAAAAGCCCGAAACACTCTGCCGCTAGCCAGTAACACTTCAGCTGTGCAACATGGCGCGCGTGCCTTCCACAAATGGGAATTCCCTTTATGAAACGTTTTCTTAGCATCGCCATGGCGTTGTGCATCGGCCTGACGATGAGTCTCGACGTCAATGCCGCCAAGCGCTTCGGTGGTGGCAAAAGCGCAGGCGCTGCGCCGACGCACCAGACCAGCCAGATGGCTCCTTCTTCCCCTGGCATGGGCGGCGCCGCGGCGACCGCTGGTGCTGCCGGTGCCGCTGGCGCCGCTGCAAAGGCCGGTGGCGCTTCGCGCTGGCTCGGCCCTCTGGCCGGTATCGCGGCCGGTGGCCTGCTGGCATCCATGTTCATGGGTGGCGGCTTCCAGGGCATGCAGATCTTCGACATCCTGATCATGGCCGTCATTGCGTTCCTGGTCTTCCGCTTTATCGCCGCCCGTCGGCGCAAGCAGCAGGAGCATTACGCTCCGGCCGGCCACGCGCCGATGCAACGAGAAGTGTTCGAACAGAAGCCGGCCGGCGGTTCGATCTTCGGTGGTTCGGCAGCGCCTGTTGCCGCTCGTCCGGTGATCAACGCTCCAGCCTGGTTCAACGAAAGTAACTTCGTCGAAGCGGCACGCAATCATTTCCAGTCCCTGCAACAGCACTGGGACGCCAACGAAATGGACAAGATCGCCGAATTCGTCACCCCGCAAATGCTGGAGTTCCTCAAGCGTGAGCGGGCTGACCTGGGCGACGGTTTCCAGTCCACCTACATTGATAACCTCAATGTACAACTGGACGGTGTGGACGATCGCGCCGACAAGACCATCGCCACCCTGACCTTCACTGGCGTGTCGAAAACCTCGCGTTTCGACCAGGGTGAAGTCTTCAGTGAAAGCTGGAACATGGAACGTGCACAGGGCGAAAACCAGCCTTGGCTGGTGGCCGGTATCCGCCAGAACGGCTGATCCTCCTCGGCGCTTTACTTGCTGTAAACAAAACCCCGGCCTCGGCCGGGGTTTTCTATTTCGCGGTTGCATCTATAGCGAGCTACTGTATAAACCGCCCCATATAAACCGCGCCATACAAGCAAGAGGATCCCGGACGTGGAAGAAATCATCGAACAACTGCGTGAAGCCAACGAACCGGTACCGGTCCCCTTGGAGTTGCCCGACGAAGATCAATTGGTGGAAGTTGAAGAAGAGTTATTCATCAACATTCCTTTCGTCTTCAAAGAGTTTCTGCTGACGGTCAGCGACGTAGTCTATGGCAGCCTGGAGCCGGTGACCGTCACCGACCCGCAGTCGCATACCTACCTGCCTGATGTGGCCGCAAATGCCTGGGATGCTGGCGTACCACGCGACCTGATCCCGATCTGCCAGGACGGCGACAATTACTACTGCGTCGAAGAAGACGGCACCGTGGTGTTGTGGTCCGGCGAAGAAGAGCTGATCACCGAAGAATCCTGGGAGTCGGTGTGGCACTGGGCGCGGGACGTCTGGCTGGAAAGTTGATCCAGCCAACGCCGCTGGGTGGTCAATGCCCGGACGACTCTTTGTGATTGTCGAGAGTTTCCAGCAACGCCACCTGCATCCGCGTATGCACACGAATGAACCAGCGCCACAGCAGCGCCGCCACGGCGGCCGCGACCACGGCGATCAGCACCAGCAACTTGTTGGTCGGCAGAATACTGGCCGACAAGGCTGCCAACAGCAAAAAGATCACCAATAGCGAAAGGATCGGTATCACTTCGGCGATCACCCGACGCACTCGTTGCGTGTGGCGCCCGGCCATTTTCGGCTTCACGCCCATTTCCGCCAGCAGCATCGACAATGCTTTTAGCTTGCGGTACGCCGCAATCAAAAAAGGTAGCGACAACAACAGCGCCCCACCCCAGATCAATGCCTTCTGCCAGCTCGGGTCGCTGATCCAGCCTTGCACGTAGGCCGACATGCGCTCGGCGAAGAATGCGCCCGAGAGGAAGATCGCGATCACTAATGCCAGGTTGACCCCAACCTGCAGCAAAATCCTTCTGATCATCGACGCCAGCAATGCCCCCTCACCCTGGGGCTGAATGCTGCGCAGCCATTCGCCGTACATCCCCAGCACCCGTCCCAGGCGCTCCGGCATGACGCCGGCGAGCTTGATCGACAATGGATCAGCCGCGCGGATCAAATAAGGCGTCAGCAAGGTCGTGATCACCGAAACAGCCACGGCCACGGGGTATAAAAAGTTGCTGGTGACCTGCAACGTCATGCCCAGTGCCGCGATGATGAAAGAGAATTCGCCAATCTGTGAAAGACCCATCCCGACCCGCAGCGAGGTGCGTCCGTCATTGCCGGCGATAAATGCACCAAGGCCACAGGACAGCATCTTGCCAAGCACCACGGCTACGGTGATTACGGCGATTGGCCACGCGTATTGAAGCAGGATCGCCGGATCGAGCATCAGCCCGATGGCCACAAAGAAAATCGCACTGAAAAGATCGCGAACCGGCTCAATCAAGCGCTCAATTTTCAGCAGTTGCCGGGATTCAGCCATGATCGCGCCAATCAGGAACGCCCCGAGGACCATGCTGTATTCAAGCTTGACCACCAGCAGGCAGAAGCCAAAACACAGGCCCAGCACGGTAATCAGCAGCATTTCGTTGCTGTCGAATCTGGCCACGTAAGCCAGCAACCGCGGCACCATCAGAATACCGATGACCAATGCGACGATCATGAACAGCGATAGCTTGCCGACTGTGGAGAACACTTCACCGGAACTGACCGTACCGCTGACGGCGATGCTGGACAGCAGTGCGATGATGCCAATGCCCAGGATGTCTTCGACGATCAGCACACCGAATATCAGCTGTGCAAACCGCTCGTTCTTCAGCTTCAGATCGTTGAGCGCCTTGACGATGATGGTGGTCGAGGAGATCGCCAGGATCGCGCCGAGGAACAGTGAATCCATGGTGTTCCAGTCGAACCAGCGACCAATCTCGTAGCCGATCCAGATCATCAGCACGATTTCCAGGAACGCTGCAATGAATGCCGTGGCACCGACCTTGAACAGCTTGCGCAGGCTGAACTCCAGGCCCAGGCAGAACATCAGGAAAATCACACCGAGTTCGGCCAGGGTCTTGATGGTTTCTTCGTCATGGATCAGGCCGAATGGCGGGGTGTGCGGGCCAATGATGAAACCGGCGACGATGTATCCCAGCACCACCGGTTGTTTCAGGCGATGGAAAATCACGGTTACCACACCTGCGATCAACATGATCACTGCCAGATCCTGAATGAAACTGATGGCATGCATGGCGTGAGGCTCCCTGGATGACATTGCTCGATCCCCGGACGCAGGAAAAGCCTGATCGAGCAGAACAAAAATCTGGATTGCGCGTAGGAATTGCCTTTGAGGCAGGGTTTTTTGCAGGGTAACACCGCGACTTCGGGCAGAAAGGCGGTGCAATATATGGAAACAGATCGATCCGGCGTGACGGCGACTCCGCACCCGGCGTCCCGATAACTGTTGGTTTGAAAAAACCGCTGAGGCACCCGCAGAGGTGCATCCCTCAAACCTGGCCTTGACCCGTGAGAATGCTATGGAACCCGGAAACGCCCAGCTGTCGATGACGGTATTGATGACCCCCGACATGGCCAACTTCTCTGGCAATGTTCACGGCGGCACCCTGCTCAAGTATCTCGACGAAGTGGCCTACGCCTGCGCCAGCCGTTATGCCGGCCGCTATGTGGTGACCCTGTCGGTTGATCAGGTCATTTTCCGTGAGCCGATCCATGTCGGCGAACTGGTGACCTTTCTCGCCTCGGTCAACTACACCGGCAACACCTCCATGGAGGTGGGCATCAAAGTGGTGACCGAGAACATCCGCGAGCGCTCGGTGCGTCACACCAACAGTTGCTTCTTCACCATGGTCGCGGTGGATGACCAGCGTAAACCTGCACCGGTACCACCGCTGCAACCGCAGAACAGTGAAGACAAGCGCCGCTACATGCAGGCCCAACAGCGCCGGCAGATTCGTCAGGAGCTGGAAAAGCGTTATCAGGACATCAAGGGCGACGCCTGAGGCGGGTTGTTCTTTGGCGATCTTCAGACCGCTATCGCGAGCAGGCTCGCTCCCACAAGGTTAGTGCCATACCTGTGGGAGCGGGCTTGCTCGCGAATGGGATCAACGCAAAATCAAAGGCTGATCGAGGTCGCCTCGAACCGCACCCGCGGATGGGCAATCCGGTCCTGAGCCCGAACCAGCTCCAACTCGTAGCTGGCACAGGCCTGGGTTTCCAGCAGCACTTCATGCACCGCCGACGCCGTGAACTCGAAGGCCGCCACCAGACTGTCGCCCAACAGAACACGCGCCAGGAACAGCCCGGACGTCAGATCGCCCACGCCCACCGGCTGACGCGGAAACGCCAGTAACGGGCGCTGCAAATGCCAACTGCCTTCGGCCGTCACCAGCAGCATCTCGAAGACCTCTGCCGGTTTACCGGGATAGTCCAGATGCTTGACCAGCACCGCTTTCGGGCCGCGCACCAGCAATGCACGCGCCATTGCCAGGCAATCGAACAGCGATTGCGGCTTGCGTCCGGAGAAACTGTCCAGCTCCAGCTGGTTCGGGCACATGAAGTCCGCCACGGCGGCGGCCTCTTCCAGCAGAAAATCACTGACTTCCGCCGGAACACTGCAGCCCTTCTCTGGATGCCCCATGACCGGGTCACACAGGTACAGCGCCTTGGGATTCATCGACTTGATCCGCGCCACACCCGTCAGGATCGCCCGGCCCTGGGCCGCACTGCCGAGGTAACCGGAGAGCACCGCATCGCAGTTGCCCAACTCGCCAATCGCCGCGATGCCTTCGACCAGGTCAGGAATCTGGTGCGGCGCCAGCACCTCACCGGCCCACTGACCGTACTGGGTGTGATTGGAGAACTGCACAGTGTTGAGTGGCCAGACATTCACCCCGACCCGTTGCATCGGGAAAACCGCGGCACTGTTGCCGGCGTGACCGAATACCACGTGGGACTGGATAGCGAGCAAATGCGGAGTACGTTTCATGCGGTGGATTTCCGTAAAACGATTGAAATTCTAGCCGCGCAGTATGCGACTAAACGCAGCCTGTACGACAGACCAGCGACACAGTTAAGCTGACACTATCTTGTTGGAGCACCCTGTTGATGCTGACCCTTGGAAATATATTCGTGCTGATGCTGTTCGCCACTGCAGGCGCATGGCTATGGCACAACCACGGCTTGCGCGAGCGTGCGCTGGAGCGGGTCAAACAGCATTGCAGCAAGCTAGGGATCGAATTGCTGGACGGCAACGTGGCCTTGAAAAAAATCGCGTTCATCAGGGACGCCAGTGGTCGGCGACGTCTGGCCCGTGTGTATAACTTCGAATTCACCGTGACCGGTGAAGCCCGCCACAACGGCACCATTACCCAGTTCGGCGCTCACAGCGCACAGATTGAGCTGGCGCCCTACCCGGTCCCATTCGACGAAACCGAACCGGTGGTCGATGTGGTGAAGCCTCGCGCAGAGGTGATCGAGCTGAGCCAGTGGCGTCAGGAACATACCAAGTGGCGGCCTTGAGCCATTAACCCGATCCGGATCGACACGCCGCCAAATCACTCTGCAGTCTTTCTGCATTCTGCAGCTCACTGAAAATCAGCTCGATACGCGAATCCTGCCGCCATTCACTGGGCCGCCAGTCCAGCACCGAGTTATCCACCGCGTTCGCCGAAATCCACCCTTGGGTACTGTGGATAACCAACTTCGCCCGCCTCCAGTCAAGGCTTTCAAGCCACTGGCTAACCAGAGCGGCATCAAACACCTGGCTTGGATGCCAACGCCAACCGATGCTCCAGCCACCGTCCTGTTCCTGACTCAAACAAATGGGCAATGCGCGATCGCTCCAGACGGCCGGCAACTGCGCCAATCCCTTGGGCACGACGAAGTTATCCACACCTGCCAGCGCTTTGGCATTCAGCCCCGGCAACTCGCCCAACGGTAATTCCGCCTGTTGTGTCCAGCACAGGGGGGTCGGCGGCAATTGCGCGGCGATTCGCTGGCGACATTCTTCTTCGAGACCTTCAGACTTGTTCAAAAGTAATAATCCCGCATGGCTCAGCGCTTGCTGTTGCGCTTCCGGCAAGGGATTGCCAGCGGCGAGCGACTGGGCGTCCAGCACCAGCACACAAGGCTGAACAGCCAACACGCCTTGCCAGGGCGCTTCGCTCAATTGCCTGAGCAACTGCGCCGGATGCCCCAGCCCTGAGGGTTCGATGAACAGCCGATCCGGTTGCGCCTTGCGCAACAAACGCCCAAGACCAATCTGAAACGGTGCACCGTTGACGCAACACAAGCAGCCCCCGGCCACTTCGCCCAGTGCGATACCATCGGAGTCCTGGGTCAGTAGCGCAGCGTCGAGACCGATCTGGCCAAACTCGTTGATCAGCACCGCCCACCGCTCGCCTGCCGGGCGCTGGGCCAGCAGGTGCTTGATCAGGCTGGTCTTGCCGGCGCCCAATGGGCCGGCAATGACATGAGTGGGGATATTCTGCAGCATGGTCGATGATTTCTGAGGAGGTGATGGATGCGGTTGATTGGCTTGTTGTTGCTCCTGGCGCTCGTTTCAGGCGAGGCGCTGGCCCAGGCCTGTGTGGTTCACAGCCAGGCCGAGCGGCTTGACATCAAGGTTTGCCAGCAGAACCGCAACATCCCGCCAAAGCTCTTCGCCGATGGTTTCTGCCAACCGAACCTGCCGGGGCAAAAAGTCGACGTGAAGTATGTCGACCAATGCCCCGACGGCGCATTTGGTATCTGCAGCAACGCCCAAGTCGCCAATATGCCCTACCGGCAAGATATTCACTATTACGGCGTTGCCACCGACGCGGCGTATTTGCAGCCGTATTGCGAGGCCCAGAGCCAGGGCACCTGGCTCAAGCCTTGAAGCGACAGTAAAGGCTCAGGCAGCCTCTTCGTACCAAGGGCCGAATGGATCAGGCAGCAATTGCCAGCCTTCCACACCGAGCGCCATTTCCTCATCGGTCAGCAGGCAGGCATCCAGCTCGGCCGCTAGCTGCGTGAAGTCGATGCTCTGGCCGATGAATACCAGTTCCTGGCGACAGTCCCCGCTGTCGGCAGTCCAGTTTTTCATGATCCCGGCGGTACTTTCCGCATCCTGCGGCCATTGGTTTTTCGGTACGAAACGCCACCAGCGCCCGGCAAAACCATAGCGCATCATACCTCCGGCCTGGGACCAGCTGCCGGCGTCCATGTGCTTGCTTGCCAGCCAGAAAAAGCCCTTGGAGCGCAGCAGTTTGCCGTTGTCCCAAGAGCCGTCGATGAAGTTGAAGAAGCGCTGCGGATGAAACGGCCGGCGAGCCCGGTAAGCGCTGGAAGCAATGCCGTACTCTTCGGTTTCGGGCACGTGTTCGCCACGCAGTTCCTGCAACCATCCCGGTGCCTGGGCCGCCTTTTCGAAGTCAAAACGACCGGTGTTGAGAATCTTGTTCAAGGGGATTTCGCCCATCGCCATCGGAATGATTTCCGCCCGGGCGTTGAGCCGTTCAAGTATGGCGATCAGTTCCTCGCGTTCGTGGCTGCTGATCAAATCGATCTTGCTGAGCAAAATCACATCGGCGAACTCGACCTGCTCAATCAGCAGATCGGTAATCGAACGCTCGTCCTCTTCCCCAAGCGTTTCTCCTCGGGAAGCCAGGCTTTCGGCCGCCTGGTAATCGAGCAGGAAGTTCATGCCATCGACCACCGTGACCATGGTGTCGAGACGTGCGATGTCGTTGAGGCTCTGGCCATTTTCATCGCGGAAGGTGAAGGTTTCCGCCACTGGCAGCGGTTCGGAAATACCGGTGGATTCGATCAGCAGATAGTCGAAGCGGCCGTCCCTGGCGAGTTGACTTACTTCCTCCAGCAGATCTTCACGTAACGTACAGCAAATACACCCGTTACTCATTTCCACCAACCGTTCTTCAGCCCGATTAAGGCTGACATCGCGCTGGACTTCGGTGCCATCGACGTTGATTTCGCTCATATCGTTGACGATGACTGCAACCCGCAAGCCATCGCGATTACGTAGTATGTAATTAAGAAGTGTACTTTTTCCGGCACCAAGAAAGCCGGAGAGAACGGTCACGGGGAGTCGATTGGACATCTGCATATTCCTCACAGGGATGCCCGGTCGCTGTGTCGGGCTTATTTTGATGTTATAATATAACAATACAAACAAGCCATCCCCTCTTGCTCATCAGGGCAAAGGACAGGATGCTGAACGTGTTCCCTTCGTGAGAATCCCCATGCGCAACGCCCTGAAACCTGCGTTGATAATCCTTTCCCTGCTGGTGGCTGCCGATGCGCTGGCACAGATCCCGAGCCTGGCCAGGTGCACCCGCAGCGCCAACCTGCTGGCCTGCGTGGATGCCGATGGCAATGCCTACAGCGTCAACACCGCCGGCAGCACAATCTATCTGCGGGGTTTCGAAATGGCCGGAAAGCGCTATTGGGTGCAGACCAACAGCCGCTACGGCCAGCTTACGTTTTTCACCGGCATCGCTTCCGATGGCGAGGCCTGGGTTGGCTACAACCAGCGCGTCGGCTGGACCACGATCAACCGGTTTTCCAGCTCCGGCGGCAGCAGCGCCAAGTTCACCTGCAGCCGGATCGCCGGCTGCTAGGCCTGCCTGTTTTTCTTCGAATTTGCGTAGCCGACGCGCCAATGACCGCGCTGGCCAGAATCAGGTTGAGCAAGTGGCGTCGTGCATGATGAAAGCCTGTTCATGAAAAAGGCATCGTGGATTGCATTGTTATACTATAACATGACAAATCAACTCCCACGATGGACCTGCTCATGAATGCGCTGACTCTGCCGGATATCGCCGCGCAGGCCTCACGCCAAGCCCTGCCACTGGAGTGGGTGGGCATGTGCGGCATTGCTCTTCCCGTTTTGTTTGATGGCCAACGACTGAATGCAAAGGCCGATGCCGGCGTGAGTCTCAACGATGGCAACGCGCGCGGCATTCACATGTCACGGCTCTATCTGGCGCTTGAATTACTGGAGCATGAAAACCTTTCACCGGCTCTATTGCGCAGGGTTTTGCAGCGTTTTCTTGAGAGCCATGAAGGGCTATCCAGCAGAGCTCACTTAACCATTCACGCCGATTTGTTGCTGAAAAGGCCAGCGTTGATCAGTCCTTTGGCAGGCTGGAAAAGCTATCCGGTGAGCATCGAAGCACGTTTGAACAACGCGATGTTCCACGTGGAACTAAAAATCGACGTGCCTTATTCCTCAACTTGCCCATGTTCCGCAGCTCTGTCTCGACAGTTGATTCAGCAGCAGTTCGTCGATGATTTCGCCAAAAAGCCACTGCAACACGCCGACGTTTTAGCGTGGCTCGGCTCCACAAACGGCATCGTCGCCACACCTCACAGCCAACGCAGCAGCGCAAAGTTGCGCGTACGGCTGGCTGATTTTGTCGATGAGTTGCCTCTGATCGCCGTCATCAACGACGCCGAAGCCGCACTCGGCACAGCCGTTCAAACAGCGGTAAAACGCGCCGACGAACAAGCCTTCGCCCTGGCCAATGGTCAGAACCTGATGTTCTGCGAAGACGCCGCTCGCCGTTTGAATCTGGCCCTGAAACGCTCCACGGGCATTAACGCCTTCCACATCCGTGTCATCCACGCCGAAAGCCTGCACGCCCATGACGCCGTGGCCGAAAGCCGTTTCAACTGGGAGGTCGCATGATTGGTTGCCACGCCTTGCGTTGGGGCGCACCGGGTCAGCCACTCACGCCGGCGCTGAACCTGGAACTGCCAAAGGGCAGCCTGACCGCCATCATCGGTGCGAACGGCTCTGGTAAAAGCAGCCTGTTGAAGGTCATCGCCGGTTTGCAAAAACCGTTGGCCGGAAAGGTGCGACTGAGTGTTCCACTCAAGGGCAGTGTGTCGTTCCTGCCCCAGCAACAACACCTCGACAGGCAATTTCCGATCAGCCTTCAGGCATTGGTCGCCGCCGGATTCTGGGGCAATAAACAATCACCGCAGATCCGCAGTCAACGACTGAAGACCGTCCTCGAAAACTGGTGCCTGAACGGCCTCGAAGATCGACCCTTGATGGCCCTCTCCGGCGGCGAATTGCAACGCGCCCTGCTCGCCCGATTGAGCCTGACCGACGCCCCGTTGTTGTTGCTCGATGAACCCCACGCGGCCCTCGATGAACTTGGCCAGGCATTGCTCTGGAAGCACCTGCACGATTGGCACCTCGAAGGCCGGACGCTGATGGTTGTGTGCCATGACCTCGCCGCCGTCCGCGAGCACATCCCACAAACGCTGCTGATCAAAAGCAGCGGTTGCGTACTCGGCCGGAGCGCCGAACTGATCCGCCAACAACCTCAATCGCAGGTGGCCTGATGACCGCTGCTGCGCAATTTTGGCAACCGTTCCACGAGTTCGTCTTCATGCGCCGGGCGCTGCTCGGTGGTTTGGTCCTGGCGTGCAGCACGGCGCCCCTGGGGGTATTTCTGATCCTGAGGCGCATGAGCCTGATCGGCGATGCTGTCGCCCACGGCATCCTTCCCGGTGCGGCTCTAGGCTTCTGGTTTGCCGGGTTAAGCCTCCCGGCATTGACCGTCGGCGGCCTCGGTGCCGGCCTGAGCATGGCAGGCCTCGCGGCCTGGATTACGCGACGCACCGGCCTGCGAGAGGACGCCAGCCTCGCGGCGATTTACCCGATTTCCCTGGCCTGTGGCGTACTGATTCTCGGCATCGCCGGCAAACGCCTGGACCTGTTGCACCTGCTGTTTGGCTCGGCGCTGGCTGTCGACGGCCCCACCTTGACCGGCATGCTTTGGGTTTCGGGCCTGAGCCTGATTGCCATGGCGCTGATCTACAAACCACTGCTGCTCGACACCCTCGACCCGCTTTTTCTGCAAACCGTCAGCCGACTCGGCCCACTGGCCCACGGCGTGTTCCTGACGCTGGTGGTGTTGAATCTGGTCATCGGTTTCCAGGCGATCGGCGCGTTGATGGTGGTCGGCTTGATGATGTTGCCTGCCGCTGCGGCGCGTTTCTGGAGTCGCCGCTTGCCGGTGCTGATCGTCATTGCCGCCTTGCTCGGCAGCCTCTCGGTGTGGCTCGGTTTGTTGATCTCTTTCTATTACTCACTGCCCAGTGGCCCGGCAATCGTGCTGGTGGCGGGCGGGTGGTATCTGTTGTCCGTAATGTTCGGACCGGTGCACGGCTTGCTGCGCCACCCGCCTTTGCTCACATCCCAATGAGGTGTTATCCGATGCGCGCTTTACTCGTGCTGTTCAGCTTGATGGTGTCGATGTCGCTGTCTGCCGCCGAAAAACTTCAGGTCGTCACCAGCTTCAGCATCCTGGCCGACATGACCCGACAGGTCGGCAAGGATCATATCCAGATCACCAACATGGTCGGCCCGGACGCGGATGCACACACGTACGAGCCGACACCGGACGACGCCAAAGCACTGCTCAAAGCCAAACTCATCATCAAGAATGGCTTGGGTTTCGAGCCCTGGCTGGATCGCCTGGTGACCAGCACCGAGACCAAGGCGCCGGTCATCAGCGCGAGCCACAGAGTCATACCGCGTAGCCTGGATGAAGACGGCGAAACCGTTCCCGACCCGCACGCCTGGCATAACCTGGCGAACGCCGAGTTGTACATCGCGAACATCACCAAGGCGCTGATCGCTGCTGATCCGGCGAACACAGCCGACTATGAGCACAACAGCCAGGTGTACCTGAAACAGGTCTACACCTTGCTCGCCGAAGCCAAGACAAAACTCGGCTCACTGCCACCGGGCAACCGCAAGATCGTGACGTCCCATGACGCCTTCGGTTATCTCGGCCAAGCCTACGGTATCGAATTCATGGCGCCTCAAGGCCTGTCCACCGAGCGCGAACCTTCAGCCACCGAGGTGGCCGCACTGATCACCCAGATTCGTCAGGCCAAAGTCAAAGCCATGTTCATGGAAAACATCAAGGACGCCCGCCTGCTCAAGCAGATCGCGGATGAAAGCGGCGCACAGATCGGCGGCACGCTGTACTCCGATGCCCTTGCGGCGAGCGGTCCGGCCAGCACCTTCACCGGGTTGTTCGAGTACAACCTCAACACCCTGTACAACGCGTTGAGCAAGCCATGATCCGCAAGAACCCCACACCGACCTGTTCGCCATTCCCGATCGCGGTTATTTTCGAGAAGGCGATTGGGCAGATCGGGCGCTGATCAAGCCCGAGCCCGGCGGCGTTGCCGTTTCCAGGCAACCAATCCGGTCGCAATGCGGCCGCCCCCTTCGCCCGCCGGAGCTTTCGGCACAGCATCAGCACCGTGATCGTGTCGGGGCAATTTTCCTGGCACGACAAACGTCGTAATGACAGCTGCCAGGGTTTGCGCCTACGGTTTATGCAATAGCGCTCGTAAGAAGCACTTGAGTACGCCGACCATGATCCAGATCACCCTGCCCGATGGTTCATTGCGTGAATACGACCAACCGCTCTCCGTGCACGAATTAGCTGCCAGCATCGGCTCCGAACTGGCCAGCGCGGCCGTAGCGGGTCGGGTCAATGGTGTACTGGTGGACTGCGAATACATGATCGAGGCGGATGCCCGGGTCAGCATTGTCACCCCCCGGGAGCCGGACGGCCTGGAGATCCTGCGCCGCTCCTGTGCATTGATGCTGGCCATGGCGATCAAGCAACTTTACCCACATGCGCAAATGCACGCGGGCAAGGAGTTGGGCGATGGCTTCTTTTACGAGTTTGCAGTCGAGCGACCGCTGACCCCGGCAGACCTGCCCCTCATCGAAGCGCGCATGCAGTCACTGGCAGCGACCAATCACTCGATCCGTCGTCAGCCACCGCGCGAAGAGGTGTCGCTGTACCGTCTGAGAGACACCGAGTACCAGAGCCATGGGCCGCACGTCCCAACCACCAAAGTCTTGCAGGCGTTTGCCCTGGATCACATCAGCGGCACGTTGCAACAACGGATCTACGGCACCTGCTGGTCGAGCCATCAGGAACTGCAACACTGGCGCGTTCCACCCCACGTGGTCGTCGTGAGCATGGATGACCGCCAGGCGACTTATGCACAAGCGGTGACCGAATCCTTGCGCCAAAGGGGCGTGCGCGCCAGGGCCGACCTGCGTAGCGAAAAGGTCCACTACAAGATTCGCCAGCACAGCCGGTCCGTGCCGTACCTGGTAGTGGTTGGCGAAAAAGAACAGGCGGGCGGATTTGTCAGTGTGCGCAGTCGCACCGGGGAGGATTTTGGCCGGATGGCTGTCGAGGCGGCGTGTGAGTGGTTGAGTCGGTCCGGGATTTAGAGGGCCGTGCGGACCTTTCGCGAGCAGGCTCGCTCCCACAGGGGATTTGTGTTCGACACACAATCAATGTGGGAGCGGGCTTGCTCCGGGCGGCGATCCGACGAAGCTTTTAAGCTCTTGGCTTCACAGTGCCGCAATCCTGCCCCAGCCAGACGGCACGGGATTCGAGGCTGCCCTTCTGCTGAATCCCGGTGGCGTTGAACGTCCCGTTGACCTTGGTGGTGAACTCGCGATCACTGAGGAATGTCGCCACGCCCGCCCCCTGGGCTCTAGGGCAGCTGAAACGGAATTTCCACTGATTGCCGGAGCGGTCGGTGATTTCCTGCTTGCAGCCCGACTGCGGATCGGTCAGCGGAATGTTATCGGTCTTGACCTGTTCCGGGGTCAGGCACGCCCGGATCCCTTTACCACCCATGGTGATGCCCTGTTTTTCCAGCTGTGCACGCTGCTCAGGGGTCATCTGGCTCTGGAGCTGACCGAGGATCAATTGCAGGTCCGGCATATTCTGCTCATCGACCTTCATGTTGCTCGTGGTCAGCTCCCACAATCCTGGTTGCAGCATTTGCGCGTGAGCCGCCACAGGAAGTGCCAAACCCAGTGCCATGGCCAAACCCAGCAGACGAACGTTCATCGAGTAACTCCTGATCAGTTGTGGCCGTTAGACGTCCGCCGCAGGCTTCGGTTCATGGGCCAATTAATTAGCGACATTCTGCACGGAACATGGTCTGTTAAGCACTGAATCTTCAGGAGCAAGGCAGCCCCCCATGGATTATTTCGGACCGCATATTTTCGGTTATACCATCGCCCTGCTGCACTCGCTGGGCATGATCGCGGCCATACATGCCGTGTTGACCGTTCGTACCGCCCAAGGTGCGATTGCCTGGGCCCTGTCGTTGTTTTTCATCCCCTACCTCACGCTGATCCCGTACCTGGTGTTCGGCCGCAGCACGTTCGATGGCTACATCAAGGCCCGACGGCAGGCCAACGAGGAAATGCGCAAGGCCATCTCCGAACTCAACTGGCGACCCTGGGTGGAAGAAGCCCTCACCGCTCGCGCTTCCTCGGCGTATGCCTCACTCAGAGCGCTGCCGAAACTGGGAAACATGCCGTGCCTGGCCAATAACGAGATGCGGCTGTTAATCAACGGCCAGCAGACATTCGACGCCATTTTCGATGCCATCAGCCAGGCGAAAAATGCCGTGCTGATCCAGTTTTTCATCGTTCACGACGACCACCTCGGCCAACGCCTGCAAACCCTGTTGTTAAAGAAGGCCGCCGAAGGCGTACCGATTTACCTGTTGTATGACCGAATCGGCAGCCACTCCCTGCCCCACGGCTATGTGCAGGCCTTGCGTGATGGCGGGGTCGAAGTCAAAGCCTTCGCCACCCGCAGTGGCTGGCTCAATCGCTTTCAGGTGAACTTCCGCAACCACCGCAAGATCGTGGTGGTAGACGGTATTCTGGGCTTCGTCGGCGGCCACAACGTCGGTGACGAGTACATGGGCGAGAAGCCGCCCCTGGCACCATGGCGCGATACCCACGTACAAGTGCGCGGGCCGGTGGTGGCGTGTATGCAGGAGTCTTTCGCTGAAGACTGGTTCTGGGCGGCTCGTGCACTGCCGCCACTGATCCTGCCCGAGGTTTATCCGGAAGATGGCGTGCTGTGCCAGTTACTCGCCAGCGGGCCGGCAGATTCCTACGAAACCTGTTCACTGTTCTTTGTCGAAGCCATCCATGCGGCGACGGAACGAGTATGGATTACCAGCCCGTATTTCATCCCCGACGAAGCCGTATCCGCAGCTTTGCGCCTGGCGGTACTGCGCGGTGTGGATGTGCGCCTGCTGTTGCCGTCACGACCTGACCACCGCATCGTCTACGCCGCCTCCAGCCTCTATGCCTTCGAAGCGGTGCGCGCCGGAGTGCGGGTATTTCGATACGAACCCGGATTCCTGCATCAGAAAGTGGTGTTGGTCGACAGCGAAATCAGCGCCATTGGCAGCGCCAACATGGACAACCGTTCGTTCCGGCTGAATTTCGAAGTGATGTTGCTAACCGTCGACCGCGCGTTTGCCGCCGAGGTGGAGCTGATGCTCAACGATGACTTCGCCAACGCCCACGAAATCGCCAAAGAAGAAGGCCGGGAGACCCACCGCCTGCAGCAGGTCGGCATGCGGGTCGCCCGGCTGATTTCACCGATTCTCTAGAGGTAGATGTCGTCACGGGTCCATGGCAGTTCATGACTGCCATCGGCGTGGGCCTTCACCGCCAGAATCTGATGCAGGTTGATCCAGCCCCGGGCGAACGCATAAGCGCAACCGGCCAGATAAAGCCGCCAGATCCGCAGCACGTGCTCAGGCACCAGTCTGGACGCCGCTTCGAGGTTATCCTCCAGGCGTTCGCTCCAGTGATCCAGGGTGCGCGCATAGTGCAGGCGCAAACTTTCGACATCGACGATTTCCAGCCCGGCCTCACTGATCTCCGCAGAGATCATCGACAGGTGCGGCAGTTCGCCGTTGGGGAACACATATTTCCCGATGAAATCACCGGCACCGCGCCCCACCGGACGGCCATCGGTGTATTTGGCGGTGATCCCGTGGTTCATCACCAGGCCGCCCTCTTTCACCGCACCGAACAGAGTCTTGCAGTACTCCGCCAGATTGGCGTGTCCAACGTGTTCGAACATGCCGACGCTGACCACCTTGTCGAAACGGCCATCCTGCGGCAGATCTCGATAGTCGAGCAGTTGCAGTTCGACCAGGTCGTCCAGGCCCTCCGCTTTTACACGTTCCCGGGCCAGGGCTAACTGCTCCTTGCTGAGGGTGATACCGAACACTTTCGCGCCAAACTCTCGCGCAGCAAAACGCGCCAATCCGCCCCAACCACACCCCACATCCAGCAGATATTCGCCGGGTTGCAGGCGCAGCTTGCGACACAAATGACGGAACTTGGCTTGCTGGGCCTGCTCGAGGCTTTCGCTGCCGGTCTCGAAGTAAGCGCAGGAATACGCCATGTCGCTGTCGAGCCACAGCTGATAGAACGCGTTGGAAAGGTCGTAGTGGTAGGAAATCGCCTTGGCGTCCGTCTCTTTGTCGTGGACGCTACGAACCGGCTGATTGTCGTCGCCTTCATCCAGCAATGCCTGGCTCCATTCATCGCAGATGCGGATCACATCGCTGATGGAACCTTCGAGTTCCAGTTTGCCTTCGACAAATGCAGCGCCAAGGGCGTCCAGGCTTGGATGGGTAAACTGGGTGACCATTTGTGGGTCCTTGACCACAATCGTGACGCTGGGTGTCGGCCCCAGATTGAATTCATGGCCATCCCAGAGTCTCAGGCGAAGCGGTAATTGCAGATTCTGTAAGGCCGGTGGAAGTTGCGCGAGCATGGAAATTCCCCTTGTTTCAGACGTCTGATCAGAGGGTAGACCATCTTTGAAAAATAGCTGGCTATCGAATTAATAGCCGCTTTCAATGATTCGCGACGCCTAAACCTGCCGCCGCGAATGCACAAAATGATGTGCCCTCATCTCCAATGACTACAAAGCGCGCGCACAGTTCTAAAAAGTTGAAGCACCGTGATTACCCGGTTTAGAGCATTCGCCTTCAGGCTTCATCCTTGAGTTTGAGCAACGGCTCCTGGAACCGCAGCAAACGACCGGCATTACCCAACACCAACAAAGTGCTGAGGTTATGCAGCAACGCCGCAATCATCGCCCCGGCAGCGCCGAGCCAGCCGAACGCGGCGAAGGCCACGATCGCCAGGGTCCAGCCCAGTCCGATAATCACATTGACCTGCAACGTCTGACGGCACTGACGACTCAGGCGCACGCAGGTGCCGAGGCGGCGCAGGTCACTGCCGATCAACACGATGTCAGCCGAAGCCAGGGCGATGTCTGCGCCGCCGGCACCCATGGCGACACCCACCACGCCAGCCTTGAGGGCCAGGGAGTCGTTGATGCCATCGCCGACCACCATTGGCCGGAAGCCGCTGTCGATTTCCTTGAGCACGCGGTTCAGTTTGTCTTCGGGCAGGGCTTGCGCTTCGACGTCACTGATCCCGACATCCCGGGCGAGTGTCTGTGCGACGCTATGGCGGTCCCCCGTGAGCAACAACTGACGGCCCAGACCCAGTTCACGCAACTCACCCAAGGCAAACTGCGCCTCGGGTTTGACGCTGTCGGCCAGCAACAGCCAGGCAAGAAACTCCCCGTTGAGCGCCAGCCCTGCAATCGGACCGTCGTGATCGGGAACCGCCGTTGTGCTGATGCCCAGTTGCGCGAACAACTCCGGCCGGCCGAGCGCCGCTTCACCCTGCCCGGTCATCGCCACCACGCCCAGGCCCTGGCGTTCATGAATGTCAGAAAGCAGCAGGAAATGTTCCTGGGTCACCAACCCCGCGAGCGCACGGCTGACCGGGTGACTGCTGGCCGAGCCGAGGCTGGCGGCGAGTTTCAGGACATGGCTGCGATCCTCCAGCGGACTGTCGATGGATTGCAGGCGCAAGGTGCCGAAAGTCAGCGTCCCGGTCTTGTCGACCACCAGCGAAGTCAGGTCCGCCAACTCTTCAAGGAACGCAGAGCTGCGGATCAGAATCCCGTGCCGCGCCGCCACGGCCACCCCGGCAATCGCCGTGGCCGGTGCCGACAACACCAGCGCACAAGGACAGGCCGCCACCAACACCGCGAGCATCGCTTGAGCGTTGTTGGTGATGAACCAGGTCACGGCGGCCAGCAGCAACACCAGTACCATATAGCTGCCGGCGTAACGCTCCAGCAGACGGGTGATCGGCGGCTTCGAGCGCTCGGCGTTTTGCATCAGGGCGATGACTTTGCCCAGGGTCGATTCATGGCCGGTGCGGGTCACTTCGATTCGCAGCAGACCGTCAAGGTTGATCGCGCCACCGAACACCGTCATGCCGACGCCGGCCTCCATCGGCACGGATTCGCCGGTAATTGAGGCGGTGTCCAGACTGGCCTGGCCGGCTAACACCCGGCCATCCGCCGGCACCCGGTCCCCGGCGCGCACTTCGACCAGATCGCCGGCCTTGAGCGTGCCGTTGTCGACTTCGATGATGGAGCCGTCCGCCTGAACCTTGCGTGCGTGGCTGCGCGTCAGTTTGCCGAGGGCGTGAATCGCTTCCTGGGAACCGATCACGCTGCGCTCCTCCAGCACGTGTCCGAAGATCATGATGATCGGCAACAGGGCTGCCGTCAGCAGATCCCCGGTGGCCCAGGCACCCAGCATGGCCAGGGCAATCAATTGATCCGTGATGCCGTGCAGGCTTGGATAACGCAGGCTGTACCAGGCCGAGCGCATGACCGGCACGGCGACCAGCACCGAGGCAAAACCCAGCAGCAGTTGACTGACGCCACTCTGCTGCGGCGCCAGCCAATGCCAGATCAAACCCAGCGCGAGAAGGCCCAATGCGAGCATGGCCAGGGTCAACTGGCGCGCGGCGCGGCGCTGTTCGGTCGACGACAACAGGCTCGGTGCGGCGGCGGTTTGAGCGGTCATTGTGCAGCTCCCTGAATGATCAGGCGGGAATCGTCTTTGGGATCGACCGTCGTGACCGATCCGGCCTGGCCGAGAATTTTCGGCATCCGCTCGCGATAGATGCGCAGCAACATTTGCGGGTCGGTACCTTGCTGCTGAGCCTTGGCCAGGCTCAACACAGTGGCGGTATCAGCAGACGCTTTGGCCAGTCGTTCACTCGCCTGGGCATGGGCCACCTGCAGCGTGCGGTCGGCTTGCTCGTTGGCGGTCTGCGTTAACTTCTCGGCATCTGTGCGTGCGTTGGCGACGGCTTTATCGGCTTGCTGGCTGGCCGTCAGCACCGCGTTGAAGGCGTTGACCGCAGGACTGGGCAGACTCGATTGCACATCGACCCGCGCCACTTCGATCCCCAAACCCTGCCCTGTCGCAGTGAGCTCAGCCAAGCGCTGGTTAATGCCCTGCACCAGATCACCGCGCAAGCGCTCGCGTCTTTCCGCCGCCTGGCTATCGGCTCCAATCAACTCCGGGCGAGCGACCAGAATAGTGTCCAGATCCCGTGCGGCCGTGAGCGCCACGGCACTGCGGGTCACCAGCCGATCCAGTGCCGGCAACACATGTTCGCCCTGAAGCACGAACGCATAGGGCTCAGTGACTTTATAGAAAACCCGCACATCGAGTTGCACCACCCCGGCGTCCCCCGTTAACAGATAGCCGGAGCCTGCTAGGGCATCGCTGATCGGTGTGGCAAAACTGGCCACGCGATCCGCCTGTATCGCGGCACCACTGCGCAACAAGTTTTCCACTCGACGCTCGATCACCCGATCCGCCGCGGGCAACAAAATCACCTGCTCGAACGGTTGCGGCCAGGCCAGTAACAACCCTGCATTCTGAATGCGATCCAACGCGCCGAAATGCAAAACGACTGCGCGATTTTGCGGATCGATCTGCCGCACATTGGAAAACGCCCACGCCAACGCCGCCAACACCGTCACCGCGTAGAGGGCAATAAACGCCAAGCGCCCGGCCTGAATCCAGGGACTGCTCAACTCATTTGTTCCACGTGGAACCAAACTCATGGCTGCGATCCGGACTTGTTGTCGAGGCTCGGCGGACCGTCAACCAACACCCGGAACGGTGCAGCATCGGTGCGCAGAATCAGTTTGGTCCCCGGCGTCACTACCGTGCCCAAGGTGTCGAGCGAGCGCAGCAGGTTGTAGAGCTGCGGCGATCCCGCGTAGGCGCGACCATAAATCTGTGCCGCTTCGACGCGTGATTGCGCTTCAATATCCGCGGCTTTCACTGTGGCATCGGCCTGCACAATTCGTGCATCACGCTCGGCGGCGGAACGAATTTGTGCAGCTTCACGCTTGCCGATGGCCGTGCGTTCAGTGGCGATGGTTTCACGCTCGGCACGCATCCGGTCGACAGTCGCGGTGAGCGTCACCGATGGCAACGTCAACCTCTCGATACCAACCTGCAACACACGCACGCCATAAGTGGTGAGCAGCTGTTGATCGATTTGCTTGCGCAGTTGGGCTTCGAAGTCGGCGATGCGCACTTGGCTGGCATCGGTATTCACCAAATTCGCCAGATCAAAACTGCTGGCGGTGGTCTCCAGTGCGGAACCGACAAAGGTGCGAATCTGCCGCGCTGCTTCATCGGGCTGGTTCTGCACTGCACGCATGAAACGTTGCACATTGTCCGGGTCGCCCTGCACCTGCCACGCCACATAAGCCTGAACGATGATGCGCAAACCGTCCCGCGTGCCCACGTCCTGCAAACCGCTGGAGGTGGTGCGCAGCCGCAGATCCACCGGGATTGCCGCCTCGAACGGCGCCGGCCAGCGCCAGCCCAGCCCCGGCTCCAGCAAGACTCGTGAAGGGTTGCCGAAGCGTGTGATCACCGTGGCCTCACCCGAACGCACCTGCACCAGGCTCGCGGCAGCGACAGCAAACGCCACCAACAAAGCAGCCCAACCCATGCGGCGCCATGGAAACGGTCCGGCCTCCTGAGGATCGCCATGATGGTGATGATGGTGATGGCCGTGGTGGTGATGCCCGCCATGGCCGTGATCGTGGCCGCTGTGGTCATCGTGATCGTGTGTATGGGACTGGCTCAATTGGCAGCTCCTGGCTGAGCGGTTTTACGCGACGGCGCAGGGTCAACCGGCAGCGTGAAAGTACGGAGGTCGATGGTCGGCGCATTGCTGCTGCCGCCCAGACGATGATCGAGAACCAGCAATTTGGCGTTGACCAAACCCAGGGACAATTGACTGAAATACTGCTCCAGCACAAAGGCCTGGCCAGCGCTGGCATAGGCTTTTCGCTCGGCATTGAATTTCAGGTCCGCTGCCTGGGCGCCGGCATTGATTTCCCGCGCGCTGGCTGTCGCTTGATCGCGGGCGATACTGGCCTGCAACTGCGCCTGGTTGGTGGCCTCGGCAGCGGCGCCGCGTTCACGGGCGATCAAGGCTTGCGCACCAATCTGCGCCGCTTGCACGCCGTGATAGGCATTGGCAGCACCGGCCGGAGGGTGAATCGCCTCGACCACCGTGGCGAGAATTTCCACGCCGCTGTCGAGTTTTTGCAAGTCAGCCTGGACGGCACGACCGATTTCTTCAGCCAGCCCTACCCTGTCCTCGCCCAGCAAACCGTCGAGGGTGCGTGAGGCGAAGTCGTGAACCAGAATTCGGCTGGCGGTGCTGCGAATCAACATCGGCACATCGGCACTGTTATAGGTCGCGGCCAACGCCGCCTCATCGCTCAGACCGATGCGATAGACGAAGCGCACGTCCATGTTGACGATCTGAAAGCTCTGCTTGTCGGCTCGACTGCTGGCGATCACCTGGGATTTGTCGTTCACATGGCTGGCGTCCCACAAGCGATTGGCAATCGCCGGGGCCGGGCCTTCAGCAGGGTCGGCCTGAGCGGGGGCCGAGGTTTCGCCAATACTGGTGGCCAACTCGTGAACCACGCCATTCTCGACGCTCAACACACGGCCCAATGGCCACGGCAAACCCATATGCAAACCCGGGCCAAACACCTCCACCGGCTTGCCGAATCGTTCGTAGATGCCACGCCCTTGCAGCGCAATTTCGTGAATGCCAGTCAGCGACCAGCCAACGAGCGAAACCACCGCCAATACCGGCAGAAACGCCCGACGCATGTAAGTGAAGGCCCAGATCTGCCGCAGATCGATGCCGAAGCGGTTATGCAATTCGTGCTGCAACGCCAGCAAGGGCTGTGGTGGCCAGCGCAGCATGTCGGCGACAAAACTGCGTGCCAGCAGCTCCGGTTCCAGGCGTTCGCGGCGCGGACTGAACAATGACAACACCGCGCGCAGCAACAGTTCTGCTGCCACCAACCCCGGCAGCAGTCCGATCAACACCGCCAGGCGTACAGGCCATACCGAGGTTTCATCGGCAAACAACAGGCAAAAAGCAGCGAGTACCAGGCTGATGATCGCCACACGCGTCAATTGCGCCAACGCGGCGGCTTCCGGCCATTGCGCAGTGTTTTCCTGCGCCAGATGGCGCTCCATCACCAACAGACCGAACGCCAACAGCAAGGAGCACGCCGCCCCGACAGTGGCTGCCAGGCCCAACGCTGCCGGGGGCAACGTGAGGTTCCAGGCCTGTTCGACACCCACCAGCGCCAACACGGCCCAACCGCCAAGCCACAGCGTCGGCGCGCCTATTTGCCTGAGCAGGTGCTGCGATTGCCGGCTGATCCGGTCCAGCAAGCGTTCATACCACCCCGAAGGCGCGACAGATTCGTCGACAACGCCCTCCGGCACCACGGGATTCATTGCGCGGGCACGCCACTGGGCCACCCACCAGGCCGATTGCGCACCCGCCATCAACACCACAGACGCCGCGCTCAGGTTCAGCAGCAACGCTGGCCACAGTGTTTGCGAAGAAAACAGCCAGGCAAAAGATGCCAGCAGCACACCTACCGTCGCGAGTATTCCCGCACCGATGGCGAACTGGCGTAACCGTCGCCCTTGTATGACCGCCTGCTGAAAGCGCGGCAACCCGGCTAACGGCGCTTCATCAACATCGAGATCGACTTGCATACCACCCCAGAGTGTCTTCGCTAACATTGCAATTCGTTACGATATAACGAAAATGGTGAAATTTCCGTATTCAAGCGCGCCATCTAAAGATGCCCAGCCTGTCGCGTACCTGAAGCCTTGACCGAAATGCGGCAGAACGCACATATTACGTTCGTAATTTTATCCAGGAACTACTTTTACCCATCCCTTCCCCTTTCGATCCAGGAGTACATCCATGAGCACCTATGACGTTGTGATACTCGGCGGTGGCACCGGCGGTTACAACGCGGCGATCCGCGCCGGACAACTGGGTCTGAAAGCCGCCTGCGTGGAAGGACGCGCCACACTCGGCGGCACCTGCCTGAACGTCGGCTGCATGCCATCCAAGGCGTTGCTGCATGCCTCCGAACTTTACGACGCAGCCATGGGCGCGGAATTCGCTAACCTGGGGATCGAAGTCAAACCCAGTCTCAACCTCGCCCAGATGATGAAACAAAAGGATGAAAGCGTTACCGGGCTGACCAAGGGTATCGAGTTTCTTTTCCGCAAAAACAAAGTCGACTGGATCAGAGGCTGGGGCCACATCGACGGACCGGGCAAAGTCACGGTGACCGATAGCGCCGGTGGCAAGACCGAACTGAGCGCCAGGGACATCATCATCGCCACCGGCTCCGAACCCACTCCCCTGCCCGGCGTGGACATCGATAACAAACGCATCCTCGACTCCACCGGCGCCCTGGCGCTGACCGAGGTGCCCAAGCATCTGGTGGTGATCGGCGCCGGCGTGATCGGCCTGGAGCTGGGTTCGGTATGGCGGCGCCTGGGGGCGCAGGTGACCGTGGTCGAGTTCCTTGACCGGATCTGCCCCGGCGTGGATATCGAAGCCGGCAAAACCCTGCAACGCTCCCTGAGCAAGCAAGGCTTGAGTTTCAGGTTGAGTTCGAAAGTGACCAGCGCCACCAGCTCCGCCAATGGCGTTCAGCTCAGCATCGAGCCTGCCGCAGGCGGTGCTGCCGAGTTGCTGGAAGCCGATTACGTGCTGGTGGCCATCGGACGCCGACCTTATACACAGGGCCTGGGCCTGGAAAACGTCGGCCTCACCACGGACAAGCGCGGCATCCTCGCCAACAAGGGGCATCGCACCGAAGCCGCCGGGGTCTGGGTGATTGGTGACGTGACCTCAGGTCCCATGCTCGCGCACAAGGCCGAGGACGAAGCCATGGCCTGCGTCGAGCAGATCGTCGGCAAGGCTGGCGAGGTCAACTACGACCTGATCCCCAGCGTGGTCTACACCAAACCGGAACTGGCCAGCGTCGGCAAGACCGAAGAACAGCTCAAGGCTGAAGGCCGGGCGTACAAGGTCGGCAAGTTTCCCTTCACCGCCAACAGCCGGGCGAAGATTAACCACGAAACCGAAGGCTTCGCCAAAGTGCTGGCCGATGAGCGCACGGACGAAATCCTCGGCGTGCATCTGGTTGGCCCGAGTGTCAGTGAAATGATCGGCGAGTATTGCGTGGCCATGGAATTCAGCGCCTCGGCCGAAGACATCGCCCTGACCTGCCACCCACACCCGACCCGCTCCGAGGCGTTGCGTCAGGCGGCGATGAATGTGGAGGGGATGGCGACGCAGATGTAAGGCTTGAAGAGTTGCAGTGACTGATCTATCGCCTTCGCGAGCAGGCTCGCTCCTACAGGAACAGCGCAAACCCTGTAGGAGCGAGCTTGCTCCGGGCGGCGTTCCGACGATGCAAACGACTCGGTCTAAAGCGGCAAATGCTCCAACGGCAACGCCCCCGGTGCCTTCACGGTGTGAATCGCAAAGTTGCTGCGGATGTCGCTCACACCCGGCAGCTTCAACAAACGCCCGGTGAGAAACCGGTCATAAGCACGCAAGTCCGGCACCACCACCTGCAGCAGAAAGTCCGACTCCCCTGACACCAGAAACGCCGAAATCACCTCGGGCAATGCCGTCACCGCCAGACGAAAGGATTCGGCTTGTTCGTCGTTATGACGCTCGACCTTGACCCCGACAAACACCGTCAGCCCCAACCCCACTTCGTCGCGATCCAGATTGGCCTGGTAGCCGCGAATAACCCCCGCCTCTTCAAGCATCCGGACCCGGCGCAAACAAGGCGATGCCGACAGGCCGATCTCGTCTGCCAGTTGCACATTGCTCAGGCGACCGTCCCGTTGCAGTGCCGCGAGAATCTTGCGGTCGTAGGCGTCAAGTTTCATGGTTTGGCAGATCCCGATGGTTCAAGCGAAATAAAGTGGCAGATTATGCCAATACAGACTCCGATAGAAGCTGACAACGCAAGCACCTGCCCCACCCTCCGGCCCTAGACTGGCACGACCGAATCGACAACGAATGGGGTGCAACATGCAAGGGCTCTGGCTGTTTTTCATGGCATTGGCAGTGGTCTATCTCTTGCCGGGGCCTGACATGATCCTGCTGCTGCAGACCGGTGCCCGCCAGGGCAAAAGCGCCGCGCTGGCCACGGCAGTGGGCCTGGGCATCGCCCGCGGTTGTCATGTGGCATTGGCGGCGCTGGGGCTGGCAGCACTGTTCAAGGCTGCGCCCTGGACCTTCGACGTGGTGCGCCTGGCAGGCGCCGCGTATCTGCTGTGGATCGGTATTCAGTGCCTGCGAACCACGATGCTGCCGAGCTTGACCAACACCGACACAACCGGCGAAAAACCGCGCTGGGGCGCAGCCATCCGGCGTGGACTGTTGACCAACCTGCTCAACCCCAAGGCACTGTTGTTCTGCTCGGTGCTGCTACCGCAATTCATCAATCCACAGGCCGGGCCAGTGCTCGGGCAATTTGTGACCTTGGGCGTGGTGCTGGTCGGCGTTGGTTTGCTGTTCGACAGCACTTACGCCCTGGTCGGCGCGGCACTCGGCCGGTGGCTGCAACGCAGCCCCTCTGCCCAGCGCTTGCAGCAATGGTTGTTCGGTAGCCTGTTGATCGGTTTCGCCGTACGGCTGACCTTCGTGCAACAGGCTTGAACCTTACTGCGCCTTGCGGCGGCGATTGAACCAGAACAGCGCGGCTGCCGCGACCGCCAGTACGCCACCAATCTGTAACAGTGTCTTGTACGGCCGCAAGGCCGAACGCGCAGCGTCGGTGACTTGAGTCACGTAGCGTTTGTCGGCGTTCTCGAAGTCGGGATACGGGCATTGGTGGCCGAAATCGGCGGCCCATTCCACGTAAGGCCCTTCTTTGACATAACGCTGATAAATCGCACTTTGCTCCTCAAGGCTGCTGTTCCACCCCGACGCTTCGCACAGCACCGCTGCAAATGCCTGGCTGGTGTGAGGCAAGTTATCCGCGGCCTTGCTCGCCAGCGCCGTGGCCACGAAGCGATAGTGGTAACGCCGATCTGGCTGGGCAGCGCTGGCCTGCTGACGCTTCACTTCGTCCTCGGCCACCAATGGACCGACTTTGAGTTCGGCGTTTTCGAGAACGAAGTTACCGCCGAACGTGGCGTAATCCGGCGCCGTTTCATAGCCCAGAATGTCCATGCCCCACTCGCGCGCCGTCCAGGCCGCATTGAACAGCGCGGCGGCGCGACGGGTCGGCCACCAGGCTGAATCAGCCGCCAGACGTTGCTCGCCATACAGCCTGGCCTTGTGCCGCAAGCCGTCATTATCGAAGTACGCTGGCGCTTGCTCGTAATGCCCCTCGCGCAACAAACGCCGGCCCAGCAGATTGCGCAGGCTCGCCGCCACCGGCAAGGGCACGTAATTGTCGCGGTCTTGCTGGCTGAGCGGCGGCGGGGCCGGCACTTGTGTGTCGACGTAGTGCTTGAGTTCTTCGAGGGTCAACACGCGCTCGGCGACGGTGGCGGCGTCGAACCAGTAAATGCCTTTGCTGCGATACAGCTGATCGAAGGCCTGCAGGTAGTCCCCGCGTTGCAGGGCCAGGATCGCACTTTCACCCTCGACCCGGCATTTGGGTTGAAGTGTTTCATAATCGAAGTCCGGTGTCCGTCGCTCGCCCCAGGATTCATTCTGCGGGAAGGCCTGGGCTGCTTTGGCATAGGCTGCGGCGGCCGCGTTTTTATCGCCCTCGCGCACCGCCAGTTTTGCTCGCAGCCACCAGGCCAACCCGCCATCGCCGGCATGTTCGAGGAAAGCCTTGGCGCTGGCGTAATCGCCCTGTTGATAATTCATCGCCGCCAGGCGGTCGGCGTTTTCGAGACTGCCGCGGGTGCTGTTTTGCAACAGCTTGATCATTTTTTGTTCGCTTGGTGGTTGATCGCCAAACGACCAGCCCAAGCGGCTGATCAACGACGCGGTCACTAACTGCTGCACGGGCTGGCCCTTGAGCAACTCGGCCACTTGATCCTCCGGCAGCGTCATCAGGTCCGCCATCAATAGCTTCAGCGATTCGTAGCCCACCGCAGAACCGTGCAGACTCTGTGTGGTGTACAGCTCAATGGCGCTGTTCCAGTCGCCGGAGGTACGCGCCACCCGGGCTTCTTCACCGAGGCTGGCGACACCCAGTTCCAGCGGATCGCTGAAGCCGTCGATGCTCAACTGCCTGGTTTGCTCAAAGGCCTTTGCGGATTGTTTGAGCAGATCTGGAGTCGCATCGGCTTCGGTGCTCATGGCGAACAACGCGCGCCCCAGCGAGTAAGCCGCCCAGGTGCTGCGCGAGGCCCGTTGCTCGGCGGGCAAGGCCAGCACTTTCTTGAAATACCCGGCGGCCAAGGCAGGATCACCCGTACCAAATGCCACGGCGCCCGCCAGGTACAACCTGAGCTCGGGCGTCAATTGCGCTCCTTCGGTTTCAACCTGATGAGCATCCGTCAGGCTGCGCAGGTGTTTCACCAACACTTGTTGCTCAGCGGAAAGTCCTGCCTGCTCGGCCTGATCCCGTTGCGCTACAAGGTCAGGTTCATCGCTGTAGTTGGCGCCAGCAGTGACGTTCTTCAAGCCGTTGATGGCGTGGCCGAGGCGGCTGATTTCAAAGCTGAAGTTGCCTTCCGGCAGTTCCGCCAGCGACTGGCCACGGTTATCCAGCAGGCGCATGGGGAAGTCCGGGCCGCAGGCCAGCACCGAACCCAGCGGCAGGCTGAGGCTCAGACAAAGCAAATGACGCGGCCAGTTACGGGTGAACATTCGAACCTCCTTGATCAATTTGTGCACAGCGAGCCCAACCAATGGCACGCTGCCCGCCGGCCGGTATTCGGCCATCGCGCAGGCGGGTGAAGGTAAGCAGATCCGGACGCTGTTGCAAAGCATAACCGGCCAAGGCATCGGCACCCTCACAGCCGCTGACCGCCAGTGTCAGGCGCTCGGGCCAGGCGCTGTCGAGATTGCCCTGGTTGCTGATGCCGATGTCATAGAGGCCTTTGTCGGCCGAGAGTTTCAGCGTCAATCGACTGTCGAGGACATCATCGCGAGCCACGGCACGCAAGGTGGTCAAACTCCAGGCCCGACGGTCGTTGGCCAATGGCAGGCGAAACCAGATCAGGCCCGCCAGATGTTCGGGTGGATCTGCACGCAACTCGCTACCGAGGGTGCGCAACGACAGCGGATCGGCGAGTAATTCCCGGCGCAGGCCTTCGCGCTCCAGCGTCACTTCGCTTTCCACAACCGGTGCGCCGTCCACCGATGGCAGCAACGCCACGCCATAGGCCGGCAGCGCCAGATAGAACGGTTTCGTCGTGATACGGCTCCAGGCCTTCGCCCATTGCCGGGCCTGATCGGCATCAAACAAACCGCGACGCGGATCACTCACCGCGTGCACCTGCAGCACGCTGCTGTCGACGGTGGATAACAGCGCCGGCAGTTCACGACTGTCGAGCCAGGACGGCAATGCGGTGATGCTCAGGGGCAGCGAAGTCGGCAACGCTACGCGCAAATGCGCCAGAAATTCGCGGTACGCCGGTAGCCGGGCGTTACCGGCGTCGTGGTCGATTTCAATGCCAGCAAGGTTCACCCCTTGCCCCTGCCAATCGCTGATCACTAGCCGGATTTGCGCTGTGATCTCATCCTGATCGAGCGCATTGAGCTGCCCATCCAGGCGCACCACCGCAATTACCGGCCGACCATCGCGCCTGAGCAATACCGGATCAATTCGGGCCCGACTCCAGCCCGCGTTGGGAAAGGCCTGCAAGGCCAGCACCCGCAACGTCGAAAAATCGGCGCGGCTGTCCCTGAGGGCGGCGTCGTGGGCCGGCGTCCACTGCCGCTGCCAGATGTAGAGTTGCTGATCCAGCGGCGGTGCGTCGTGCCTTTCGCATCCGGCGGTCAGCACCAGCGCCAGAAGCAAGGCGATCGAGCGAGTGAAAAAAACCATTGAAACGCCTGTTCCTGAAGTGCAGAAAGGGCCTCTGCGGCTAATGCCGATCCTGTAGCAGCTGGCGCAGCCTGCGTCCGGCTGCGCAGCAGTCGTAAATCCGGCTTGCACGATCTCTCTGACGTACCGCGAACTCTGATTTTACGACTGCTGCGCTCCAGCACCAACGGCTGCGCCCCCTGCGCCGGAATCGCACAGCAAATCAGTACGTGTCCGTCATCCGGCACCTCGGCTGGCGGCAGTGGGTAATGCACCTGACCGCTGACCAGCCGCGTCTTGCAGGTGCCGCAGGAGCCACCCCGACAACTGAACTCCGGACGCAGGCCCCGGCTTTCCGCCAACTCCAGCAAACTGCCGCCCTCCGGCTGCCAGCGAGCCTCCTTGGCCGAGCGCTGGAACACCACGGGTACGGACGTGGTGGCGGCTGGCGGTTGCTCGATGACCACCGCATCGGGGTCCGGACGCCGGCGCAAGGTCGACGGGCCGAAGGTTTCGGCATGAATCCGCGAATCGCGAATGTCCAGTTCGCGAAGGCCGTCGTACAGCGCCTGGGTAAAACTTCCGGGGCCACAGACGACAAAATCCAGCTGATCGTAATCCTCGACCGTCAGCAGATCCTTGAGCAGCGCGACGTCGATCCGTCCACTGAGGTCGAAGTCCTCTCCTTGCACCGCCTCGGCTTCCGGTTGGCTGAGCAAACGCACCACCCGCACCGCGTCACCGGCGTCCTCGAGCAAGCGATCCAGTTCCCGGCGAAACGGCTGGTCGGCCTGCGTGCGCGAACTCTGGATAAACCACGTCGGGCGGATACGGCGGGTGCGCAATCCCTGGTAAACCACCTCGCGCAGCATCGACAGCAGCGGCGTGATACCCACCCCGGCCGCCAGCAACACCAGTGGCCGACGCTCATGGGGCGCCACGGTGAAGTGCCCTTGCGGTGCCCGCGCCTCCAACAGGTCGCCGACACGAATCTGCTCATGCAAATGCGTAGACACCCGCCCGTCACGCTTCACGCTGATGCGGAAAAAATCATCGGACGGAGCGCTCGATAAACTGTACGTGCGGATATGTACTTCGCCGTCAATGTTGAAGCGCAGGGGCAAATGCTGCCCGGCCTGAAACAGTGGCAAGCCGGCTCCATCGGCGGGCTCCAGGTATATCGAGCGAATGCTGTGGCTTTGCGCTTCAATCCGCGTCACCCGCAACGGCCGCCATTGATCGCCCAGGGCCTTGGCCTGCAAACGCGCCGTGGCCTGCTCCCAGGTGCCGGTGAGCAAACTGGTGGGTGAAACGCCGTCGAAACGCCAGCGCAACGCCAGGGCGGCGGGGCGACGAACCACTTGCTCGACATCGATTGTCCACAGACGCTCGGCCCCCTGGAACGCCTCGACCTGAGGGCCCTCCAGAATGATTTCAGTACGCCCGCTGAGCTGCAGCAAATCACCACTATTGAAATCGATGAACAACAATCCCGCCCGGGGATTGAGCAGCAGGTTGCCCAAGGTGTTGAAATGCAGGTTGCCGGCGAAATCCGGAATGGTCAGGCGATTGCCTTCCACCTGTACGAAACCGATCTGACCGCCACGGTGAGACACATCCACCGAGCGCTCGCCGTCGACATCCACATAACTGGCAACGAAGAACGTGTCCGCCTCGGCAATCATGGCTTTGGCCGCATCATCCAGCCCGCTGAAATGCTGGACGACACGCGTCGAGGGGTCGGCCAGCGGCACCGAGTGAAACTGGCGCAACTGAATGTACTGCGGGCAATTGCCGAAGGACTGATCCACCGTCACCGCGAAACCGCCTGTGGTCATGGCGCGGACATGCCCGTTGATGCGGTTGCGACGACGGGTGTGCAACTCGATGCCCAACAGGCCGATGGCCGAGCCGTCGCTCAACTGCGCGGGATCATCAAAGGTCGGCAGGCTGCGAAATTGCAGCAAGCCCGGTTCTGGCGAGTGTGCGAAACCGGGCTGGCCTTCAAGGATGCTGGCCCAGGGATGACCGTCGGCATCCACCGCTCCGTACAGCATGAACGGCAATTGCTGATAGAAGGTGCGATGCTGGTCCGGCATCTCGCTGCGAATCACCTTACGACCGAAAACTTCCATTCGTTCGGCAACGCCTACATGCGCCTGCAATTGTTTCTCGCCGGCATGCCAGGGTGAACGGTCCATATGGCTTCTCCCCTGCGCCAGTGGCGCAGAACGGTACGGCCCGGCAACTCCGGGCCGCCAGCATCAGGCAGTTTTTTGCAGACCGGCGACGGTGCGCGGCATGCCGACAAAACCCGGTAAGGCTTCGATGCGGGCCAGCCAGGCGCGAATATTGGCGTACTCGTCCAGCGACACATTGCCCTCGGGCGCATGGGCGATGTAGCTGTAGGCCGCGACGTCGGCCACCGTCGGCTCGCTGCCAGCCAGATACGGCGTATTGGCCAGTTCGTGATCGATCACTTTGAGCACGGTGTGGGCGTAGGCAATCACTTCTTCAGCGTTGTAAGGCGCGCCAAACACGGTGATCAATCGTGCCCGGGCAGGGCCGAAGGCAATCGGACCGGCAGCCACCGATAACCAGCGCTGGACCTTGGCGGCCCCCAACGGATCCGTCGGCAGCCAGCGACCATTGCCGTACTTTTGCGCCAGATAAACCAGAATCGCATTGGAATCGGCCAGCACCACGCCCTGGTCATCAATCACCGGCACCTGACCGAATGCATTGAGCGCAAGGAACGCCGGTTGCTTGTGTTCGCCCTTGGCGAGGTCAACGAAGATCAATTCGGTCGGCAATTTCAGCAGGGACAACATCAACTCGACACGATGAGCGTGGCCGGAACGCGGGAAGTTGTAGAGTTTGATCGCTTGCATGGTCGACACCTCAGGTCAGTGGTGCTGTTCAGGAGAGAGCAGCGCCGATGGGGCGTATCTTCCACTGACAACCAAAACAACAGAATCACCAGCAAACGCAATCCATTATTTCACTGGGTGAAACAACTCAACGCTCGAGCGCTGGATGCTCGCGCAACGTCTTCACCGCGAAATCAACAAAACTGCGCACCCGGGCCGGCGCTTTACGTCCGCCCTGATAGACCACATGGATGGGTAATGGCGGCAGTTCGAAGTCGGCCAGAATGATTTCCAGCTCACCGGCGGCCACCTTGCTCGCCACTTGATAAGACAGCACCCGCGTGAATCCCAACCCCAAACAGGCTGCCGTGATGGCCGCCTGATTCGCCGTCACCACCAGCCGCGGTTCAGCCCGCACACTCAAGGTTTCGCCATCTTCAATGAATGGCCAACTCCTGAGTTGGCCAATGGCCGATGTCGCAATGATCGGCGCCTGGGCCAGTTCCTGTGGATGCCTGGGCCGGCCATGGCTGGCCAGAAACTGTGGCGATGCGCAGATCACCCGCCGCACCTCGCCCACGCGGATCGCATGCTGATTGCTGTCAGGGAGTTCGCCGATGCGGATGGCCACATCGACGCCCTCCTCGACCACGCTCACCACCCGGTCCACCAGCATCGCGTTGATGCAAACCTCGGGGAACTGCGTCAGGTAGCTCACCATCAACGGCGTGACAAACAGCTCTCCAAACAAAACCGGTGCGGTGATGGTCAGCTGCCCACGGGGATGGATATGGCTACCCGCTGCCGAGTCCTCCGCTTCCTGCACCTCGGCGAGAATTCTCCGACAGTCCTCCAGATATCGCTGACCGGCCTCACTCAAATACACGCTGCGCGTCGTACGTGTGAGCAGTTGCGTGCCAATGCGTTTCTCCAGCGCCGCCACCGCTCGGGTGACACTGGCCGCCGACAGGCCCAAACGCCGCGCCGCCGCCGAAAAACCCTGGTCCTGGGCGACGGCTGCGAAGACCTGCATTTCCTGGAAGCGGTCCATGGGCATGTCCTCATTTCAGATAGATAAATCGCAACCGAAGGCCGGAATGTTAAGCGCAAGAGTTCAACAACATAGTTGAGCGTCCGACCATCAAGTAAATCAATGGGCTACTGCACTCTAGCGCCTGCGCAGTAAAAACCAGGCGTGTCACACACCTCAAAAAACGGACCGCGGATTATTGATAATTATTGAGGATTATTATCTTGCGACGAGTGCAACTGTTCGCAATTATCCGGACCAGCCTGCTGCAACGGTTAATACCTGACAGGAAAAACGAGCCATTGGCACTGCGTCAAACCGATCTCCAGGTAAAGGCTCATCAGCGGGCACCATCAACTGCAGCACGATGCCGGTCTGCGTAAACAGGCGGAATATACGACTGCTCCTATACTACAAGCCACCCTGTTACCTATTGAGTTTTGGTAGGTACCTCGTTGAAATTTTCCCGACTTGAAGTAAAGCGTAATTGGGCTGTTAACGCTTGGACGGCTGTCCGTCGATCCTGTTTTCAGGATTCACGTAGTGGGGGAAGAGTTGAACTTCAACTGGCTGGCCAACCTGTGTGACACAGCAAGGAGTTCGAAAATGTTGCGCACTAACATTCCCGCTAGAGCACTGTCCGGTGGTTTGCTCGATGTACTGATTCGCGCCGGGCTCATTACGGTGCTGGTACTGTTCTGCTTCCAGATCTTTCACCCCTTCCTCAACCTCATGCTCTGGGCATTGATTCTGGCCATTACCCTGTATCCACTGCATGCGCTCATCAAGCGCAAGCTGGTCAACAAGGACGGTCATGCCGCCACCCTGATCGTGGTGGTCGCCCTGGCTTTGTTGATGGTGCCGATCTACCTGCTGGGCACCTCGATCAGTGAGTCGATCCAGGGCACCCTGGCTATCCTCAAGTCCGATTCGCTGCAGATTCCGCTACCCGGCGAAAAAATCGCGTCCCTGCCGCTAATTGGCCAGCCGCTCTATGACTACTGGATGCAGGCCGCCACCAACATGAGCAGCGTGTTCATGAAGCTGATGCCCTATATCAAGTCAATCGGCCTGACCTTGTTGGGCAAAATGGCCGACGTTGGTGTGGGTTTTCTGTTGTTCATCGGCGCCCTGATCATTGCCGGCGTGTTCATGGCCTATGGCGAAAACGGTGAAAGAAGCGCCCTGGCCATCACCTCGCGCCTTTCCGGACCGGAACGTGGCCCACGCATTACCGAGCTGTGCACTGCCACCATCCGTGCAGTCGCCCAAGGCGTAGTGGGCATCGCGTTCATTCAGATGTTGCTGGTCGGCGTGGGCTTCGTACTCATGGGCGTCCCCGGTGCCGGGCTGCTGGCGATGGTTGCGCTGTTGATGGGGATCATGCAATTACCGGTGCTGCTGGTGACCCTTCCGGTAATCGCCTATGTCTTCGCCACCGATGGCACCACCTTGGGCACCATCGTGTTTGGCATCTACAGCCTGATTGCCGGGATGGCCGACAACGTCCTCAAGCCATTGATGCTGGGTCGTGGCGTCGATGTCCCGATGCCGGTGATTCTGATTGGCGCTCTGGGCGGCATGGTGAGCGGCGGCTTCATCGGTTTGTTCATCGGGCCGGTAGCGCTGGCGGTGGGCTACCAACTGTTCTGGCAATGGGTCCAGGACCAACCGTCGGCCGAGGTACTGAACGAGACTCCCCAGATCGACGCGGAGAACGAGACTCCGAAAATCGAGGCAATGAACGATCAGCGTCCCGTCTGAGGAGTTTGCGCTTGATGCCATGCCCTGCTCGCATCAGCCGGCTGCTGCTCTGTGGCACTGTCGTTCTGGGTGGCTGCGTGCAACTGGGCCCGGATTTCCAGTCACCGGCCCAGCCCTGGGTCGAACACTGGAACAGCCCGGCCCTGGAAATCGCCGGGCAAAAGCGGGTGCAACCGGACAGCCGTCAATGGTGGCGCGTGTTCGACGACCCGGTGCTGGACCACTTGATCGCCGAAGCCGATGCCCACAACGCTGACCTGCTGGTTGCTGGCCTGCGGGTCATGGAATCCCGCGCGCAATTGGGTATCGCCCTGAGTGGACGCTACCCGCAATTGCAGCAGGCCAGCGCCGACAGCCTCTACCTGAACCGTCGACAATCGGGCGGTGCCAACCCTCAGGACACGCATTTCTGGCAATACAGCGCCGGTTTCGATATTGGTTGGGAGCTGGATTTCTGGGGGCGTTTCAGCCGTGCCATCGAGTCAGCCGACGCGTCCTGGTTTGCCGCCCAGGCCAACTATGAAAATGCCCTGGTGCTGTTGCACGCGCAGCTGGCGCAAACCTACTACGCCTTGCGCACCGCCGAGGCGCGCCTGCACATCGCCCGCAGTAACGCCGCATTGCAAAAGCGCAGCTTCGAGATCACCGAGCGCCTGTTCAAAAGCGGGGCCGAAGCCGAACTCGATCTGCAACAAGCTAAGACCCAGTACCTGGGCACCCTCAGTACCATCCCGGATTTCGAAAGCCAGGTGGCGAGCTTGCGCAATGCGTTGTCCACCCTGATCGGCCAGCCACCCGGCACGATCCCTGACCTTGATCGCTACACCGGGGTGGTGCCACTGCTCGATACCGCGGTCTTGCAGGATGTGCCTGCCAACCTGTTGGTGCGGCGCCCCGATGTTCGCGCTGCCGAGTTGCAAGTGGCGGCACAGTCGGCGTTGATCGGTGTGGCCGAGACCGACCTGTACCCCTCCATCAGTCTGCTGGGCAGCATCGTCTGGTCTGCCAGCTCGCTCAACGGTGCATCCAATACCCTCGACCTGGTGGCCGGCCCCAGTCTGCGCTGGGACATCTTCGACCATGGCCGGATCACCAACAACGTCCGGGTGCAGGATGCCCGCTTGCAGCAGTTGATCGTTATCTACCAGGACAGCGTGCGCCAGGCCGCGCGCGAGGCCGACGATGCCGCGACCGGCTTGATCAAGGCGCTGGAGCGCGACCAGATCCTCAGCGAAGCATCGGTGGCCGCCGAACGTTCGGTAACCCTGGCCAATGCCCAATACCGCGAAGGCTATTCGGATTTCCAGCGCGTGCTGGATGCCCAGCGCGCCCTGTTTGCCCAGCAGGATATCTACCTGGTTAACCGTGGCACCGCCGTCAACAGCCTGATTGCCCTGTACAAGGCCCTGGGCGGTGGCTGGTACAGCGACCGGCCGATGATCGACCCGGCCACCCGCCAACAAATGCAACAACGGACCGATTGGGGCGATCTGCTCGACGAACCGAAGGAAAGTGCCCATGACTGACAGCCAACAACCGGTCGAGAACACCTCGGTGCCCGCCGACCCGGCCAGAAAAGCGATCAACTGGGTGGTGTTGCTGATCATCCTGAGCCTGGTCTGGTACCTGTTGGCCGACCGCTACACGCCCTACACGCAACAAGCACGGGTGCAGGCCTTCATTGTGCCGGTGGCGGCAGAGGTATCGGGCCGGGTGACCAAGGTGCATGTACGCAACAACCAGGACGTCAAGGCCGGCGAATTGCTGTTTGAAGTCAATCCAGAGCAGTACCAGATTGCCGTCGATCGCGCCCGTGCCGACCTTGAGTCGACCCGTCGCCAGGTGGGCGCCAACACCGCCGGCGTCGACTCCAAGCAAGCGTCCCTGCGCGCGTCCCAGGCCAACGAGCTCAAGGCACGCCAGGACATCCAGCGGCTTGAACGCCTGTACCGCGAAGACCCGGGCACCATCTCCCTGCGACGCCTGGAGATATCCCGCGCCACCCTGGAAGAGTCCATCAGCCAGGTCGCTGCAGCCAAGGCCGAAGTGCAACGGGCACGGGAACAACAGGGCGGTAATGAAGAAGACAACGCCCAGATGCTCAGCGCCGCCAGCAACCTTGAAAAAGCCGAGCTGGACTTGAGCAATACGAAGGTCCACGCGCGCTCGGCCGGCCTGATCACCGATCTGCGCACCGATGTCGGCCAGTTCGCCAGCGCCGGTGCTCCGGTGATGACTCTGATCGCCATCCACGATGTCTGGATCAGCGCCGACATGACCGAAAACAACCTGGGAAGCGTCCAGCCCGGGACGCCGGTGTCCATCGTTCTCGACGCCCTGCCAGGGAAAATTTTCAAAGGCCATGTGCGCAGCGTCGGCTATGGCGTCGATGTCGGCCAGACCACCCAGCCGGGCAGCCTGCCAAAAGTGGAGAACAGCCGCGATTGGCTACGCCCTGCCCAGCGCTTTCCGGTCATCATCGAGTTCGAGCCCGGTGAGTTGACCAGCCCACAAGGTATCCGGTCCGGCGGGCAAGCCGAAGTCATGGCGTTCCCGAGTGAAGGTAACCCGCTGAATATTCCGGGTCGCCTGTTCCTGCGTCTGATGAGCTGGATGTCCTATGCGTATTGAGCGCCCAGCCCGGGTTCAGCGCGCCCTGCGCCTGGGCTTCGGCACGGCGCTGTGCCTGGCGGCGAGCTTCGGTCTGGCCCTGCCCATTCCCTTCCTCGCGCCGATGCTGGCGCTGATGATGCTGGCGGCAATGAACCGACCGTTGCCGTTCAAGGCCAGCCTGGGTCTGATCCTGATCCTGATGTTGACCACCGGGACCGGCCTGCTGCTCATTCCTCTGCTGCGTTACTACCCGCTTAGCGGCGTGTTGCTGGTCGGGCTGTGCCTGTTCATGGCGTTTGGTTACGGCCTGCGCGGCGGCAACCCGTTGGTGGCGACGTTCCTGGTGGTGGGCTTGACCTTGATCAGTGCGGCCGGAACCGCTGAATTCGCCCTGGCACTGGAGGTGATCGTGGCCCTGGTCAAGGGACTGTTCCTGGCCGTCACGACACTGACCATCAGCCATTGGCTGTTTCCCGACCCCGCCAGTGCCCCCGCAGCAAAACCCGGCCCGAGTCTTTCTCCCACCGAAAGCGGTTGGCTGGCCCTACGGGCCACGCTGGTGGTGCTGCCGACTTTCCTGCTGGCCATGGTCGACCCGGCCAGCTACCTGCCGATCATCATGAAAGCCGTCAGCCTCGGCCAACAAAGCTGCGCGACCAGCGCCCGCACCGCCGGCCAGGAATTGCTCGGCTCAACCCTGCTCGGCGGCCTGATGGCGATCCTTTTCTGGTGCGCGTTGAGCCTGTTCGTCAACCTGTGGATGTTCTTTCTGTGGATGTTGCTGTTCGGCCTGCTGGTGGCCAGAAAACTTTACGGCCTGGCCAAAACCCGACAACCACCGAGTTTCTGGCTCAACAGCCTGGCGACCCTGATCATTCTGCTCGGCCAATCGGTACAGGACAGCGCAGCGGGCAAGGACGTCTACACCGCCTTCGCCATTCGCATGGGCCTGTTCATACTGGTGACCTTGTATGCCTGTGCGATGGTGTATTTGCTCGACACGCGGCGGCAACGGCGAATTCAGTCCACCTAGAAACAGAAACCCCCCCTGAAAAGGGGGTTTTTCATTGTGGATAACTTATTCCACTGTGACCGATTTCGCCAGGTTGCGCGGCTGGTCAACGTCGGTGCCTTTGAGTACGGCGACGTAGTACGACAGCAGCTGCAGCGGGATGGTGTAGAGGATCGGCGACAGGATGTCGTGGATGTGCGGCATATGCACCACGTGAGTGCCTTCACCGTTGGTCATGCCGGCCTTCTCGTCAGCGAAAACGATTAACTGGCCACCACGGGCGCGGACTTCCTGAAGGTTTGACTTCAGCTTCTCCAGCAGCTCGTTGTTCGGCGCCACGGTCACCACTGGCATGTCGTTATCCACAAGCGCCAACGGGCCATGTTTGAGCTCGCCGGCCGGATAGGCTTCAGCGTGGATGTAGGAGATTTCCTTGAGCTTGAGTGCCCCTTCCATCGCCACCGGGAATTGCGCGCCACGGCCGAGGAACAGCGTGTGGTGTTTCTCGGCGAATAGCTCGGAGATTTTTTCCACGGTGCCGTCCATGGCCAGCGCCTCGCCCAGACGGGTTGGCAAACGACGCAGTTCTTCGACCAGCGTCGCTTCGACGCCTTTGGCCAAAGTGCCACGAACCTGGCCCAGGGAAAGCGTCAGCAACAACAGGCCAACCAATTGCGTGGTGAACGCTTTGGTCGAAGCCACACCGATTTCGCGACCGGCCTGGGTCAACAGGGTCAGATCGGATTCACGCACCAGCGAGCTGATGCCGACGTTGCAGATCGCCAGGCTGGCGAGGAAGCCCAGTTCCTTGGCGTTGCGCAGCGCGGCCAGGGTGTCGGCGGTCTCACCGGACTGGGAAATTGTCACGAACAAGGTGTCCGGCTGCACCACCACCTTGCGGTAGCGGAATTCGCTGGCGACTTCGACCTGGCAAGGAATGCCGGCCAGCTCTTCGAGCCAGTAACGCGCGACCATGCCGGCGTGGTAACTGGTGCCGCACGCGACGATCTGTACGTTGCGCACTTTGGCGAACAGCTCGGCCGCCTGTGGGCCGAATGCCTGTACCAGTACCTGGTTCTGGCTCAAGCGACCTTCCAGCGTGCGCTGCACCACGGACGGTTGCTCGTGGATTTCCTTGAGCATGAAGTGGCGGAACTCGCCCTTTTCAGCGGCTTCCGCGCCGTCGCGATACTGCACGGCTTCGCGCTCGACAGCCTGGCCGTCAACGTCCCAGATCTGCACGCTGTCGCGGCGGATTTCAGCGATATCGCCTTCTTCCAGATACATGAAACGGTCGGTGACCTGACGCAGGGCCAACTGGTCGGATGCCAGGAAGTTTTCCCCAAGGCCCAGGCCGATCACCAGCGGGCTGCCGCTGCGGGCCGCTACCAGGCGATCCGGTTGCTGCGCGCTGATCACCGCCAGGCCGTAAGCACCGTGCAACTCTTTGACGGTCGCCTTGAGGGCCACGGTCAGATCGCGCAGATCCTTGAGTTTGTGGTTCAACAGGTGGGAGATGACTTCAGTGTCGGTGTCCGAGGTGAACACATAGCCCAAGGCTTTGAGTTGTTCACGCAGGGCTTCGTGGTTTTCGATGATGCCGTTGTGCACCACCGCCAGGTCACCGGAGAAATGCGGGTGAGCATTGCGCTCGCACGGTGCACCGTGGGTGGCCCAGCGCGTGTGGGCAATGCCCAGCCGACCGACCAGCGGCTCGGCGGCCAACGCCTGCTCCAGCTCACTGACCTTGCCCGGACGACGCAGGCGCTCGAGTTTTTCATCGTTGGTGTAGACCGCCACGCCAGCGCTGTCATACCCACGGTATTCGAGACGTTTCAGGCCTTCGACGAGGATGGCGGTGATGTTACGTTCTGCGACTGCGCCGACAATTCCACACATGCTATTTCTCCTGACTGACAGCCGCGCAAATCAAAGTGATGCCGCGGGCCTGAATCTGATCGCGAGCCTCAAGCGGCAGGCGTTCATCGGTAATAAGGGTATGGACACTGCTCCATGGCAGCTCCAGGTTGGGAATCTTGCGGCCGATCTTGTCGGCCTCCACCATCACGACCACTTCGCGGGCGACGTCGGCCATGACCCGGCTCAGTCCGAGCAGTTCGTTGAAGGTGGTTGTACCGCGAACCAGATCGATGCCGTCGGCCCCGATAAACAACTGGTCGAAGTCGTAGGAGCGTAGTACCTGCTCGGCGACCTGCCCCTGAAAGGACTCGGAATGCGGGTCCCAGGTACCACCGGTCATCAACAGCACCGGTTCGTGCTCAAGTTCGCTCAGGGCATTGGCGACATGCAGCGAGTTGGTCATCACCACCAGGCCGGGTTGTTGGCCGAGTTCCGGGATCATGGAGGCGGTGGTACTGCCACTGTCGATAATGATGCGCGCATGCTCGCGAATCCGCGCGACGGCGGCACGGGCGATGGCTTGTTTGTATTTGGAAACCGGCTGACCAAGGTCCGCGACCAGTTCCTGAGGCATGGTGATCGCCCCGCCGTAACGACGCAGCAACAGGCCATTGCTTTCAAGTGCCGCCAGATCCTTGCGAATCGTAACTTCCGACGTTTCGAAGCACTTGGCCAACTCATCCACACTGACTTCGCCCTGCTCATTGAGCAAGGCGAGGATGTTGTGACGACGCTGAGGTGTGTTGCGCTTCGACATGAGCTGGTAAGTTTCGATTCGAAAGATAACGGAAGCAATCAAAACCTATCGGCGAAACTTCGTCAAGCGCCATGCGACAAAAAGAGCTGTGGATAACTTGTAGGAGCGAGCTTGCTCGCGAGAAATAAGAGAGCTACGCATTTTTCCAGAAAGAATGCGTCATCGTTCACGTCCATCGCGAGCAAGCTCGCTCCTACAAGGGAGTTGTGGATAACTCAGCCTTTCTTGACCTTCTCCGGCCGCTTCCAGCCGTCGATGTTTTTCTGACGAGCACGGCCGATGGCCAGCTGGGATTTATCCACAGTCGAGGTAATGGTCGAGCCGGCCGCCGTGGTCGCACCGGCGAGGATATCCACAGGCGCCACCAACGAGTTGTTGGAACCAATGAACACATCTTCGCCCAACACGGTTTTCCACTTGTTGGCGCCGTCGTAGTTGCAGGTGATGGTGCCAGCACCAATGTTGGTGCGCGCCCCGACTTCGGCATCGCCCAGGTAAGTCAGGTGACCGGCCTTGGCGCCTTCGCCCAGGTGCGCGTTTTTCAACTCGACGAAGTTACCCACATGCGCCCGGGCTTCCAGCACGGTACCTGGACGCAGACGCGCGAACGGGCCGGCATCGCTGCCTTCACCCAGAATGGCACCTTCGATATGGCTGTTGGCCTTGATGACCACGCCTTTGCGCAGGGTGCTGTCCTTGATCACACAGTTCGGGCCGATCACCACGTCGTCTTCGATGATGACCTTGCCTTCGAGGATCACGTTGATATCGATCAGCACGTCGCGGCCAACCGTGACGTCACCGCGAATGTCGAAACGAGCCGGGTCGCGCAGTGTCACACCTTGAGCCATCAAACGACGACCGGCGCGCAATTGATAATGCCGTTCCAGTTCGGAAAGCTGCTTGCGGTCATTGGCACCCTGCACTTCCATGGCGTCGTGCGGTTGCTCGGTGGCCACCACCAGACCATCGCTCACTGCCATGGCAATGATGTCGGTCAGGTAGTACTCGCCCTGGGCGTTGTTATTGGAGAGTCGGCTCATCCAGTCGCCAAGACGGGCAAACGGTAGCGCCAGAATGCCGGTATTGCCTTCGGTGATCTTGCGCTCGGCTTCATTGGCATCTTTCTGCTCGACAATGGCCGAGACCTTGCCCTGCACATCACGAACAATGCGGCCGTAACCGGTCGGGTCATCCAGCTCGACGGTCAGCAAGGCCAATTGCTCTGGCCCCACCTGCTTGAGCAGACGTTGCAGGGTATCGACTTCGATCAACGGCACATCACCATAGAGCACCAGTACGGTGTCGGACTGAATGAACGGCACGGCTTGAGCAACGGCGTGACCGGTACCCAACTGCTTATCCTGCAGAACGAAGTTCAGGTCATCCGCCGCCAGGCGTTCGCGCACGGCATCGGCACCATGACCGATCACCACGTGGATGCGCTGTGGATCAAGTTGCCGGGCGCTGTGGATAACATGGCCGAGCATGGAGTTGCCGGCAATCGGGTGCAAAACTTTCGGCAAAGCTGAACGCATACGCGTGCCTTGGCCAGCAGCGAGAATAACGATTTCAAGAGACATGACTGGCTACCAATCCTGGGTGGTCAGCGGCTGCGACCAGGTTGTAAAAATCGGAAAAGAAAAATGGGTTGCCGAGGCTACCCTTTTTTATCAATCACACAACAAGTGCAGCCTTAGTGGCCGAACTTCTTGCGGATCTGCTGGACGGTGCGCAGCTGAGCTGCAGCCTCGGCCAGACGTGCGGCAGCAGAACCGTAATCGAATTCCGCGCCTCGCTCATGCAAGGCTTTCTCGGCAGCCTTAACGGCTTCCAAAGCTGCGGCTTCGTCCAGGTCGGCAGCACGTTGCACGGTGTCGGCAAGAACCTTGACCATGTTCGGCTGAACCTCGAGGAAACCACCGGAGATGTAATACACCTCCTCTTCCCCGCCCTGCTTGACCAGGCGGATCGGACCTGGCTTCAGATTAGTGATCAGCGGCGCGTGACCCAGGGCGATACCAAGATCACCCAGTGCACCGTGCGCAATCACCATCTCGACCAGCCCGGAAAAGATTTCTCCTTCCGCGCTGACGATATCGCAATGGACTGTCATAGCCATCTGATTGCCTCAACCTAAATTAGCGCCCGTTGCCGGGCGCCGGGATTACAGTTTCTTGGCTTTCTCGATCGCTTCTTCGATGCCGCCAACCATGTAGAACGCTTGTTCTGGCAGGTGGTCGTAGTCACCGTTGAGGATGCCTTTGAAGCCAGCAATGGTGTCTTTCAGGGAAACGTATTTACCCGATGCACCGGTGAAGACTTCAGCCACGAAGAACGGCTGCGACAAGAAGCGCTGGATCTTACGAGCACGGTTTACCAACTGCTTGTCGGCTTCCGACAGCTCGTCCATACCCAGGATCGCAATGATGTCCTTCAGTTCTTTGTAACGCTGCAGAACGTACTGAACGCCGCGAGCGGTGTCGTAGTGGTCCTGGCCGATCACGTTCGGGTCCAGCTGGCGCGAAGTCGAGTCGAGTGGATCGACCGCCGGGTAGATACCCAGGGAAGCGATGTCACGGGACAGAACGACGGTAGCGTCCAAGTGGGCGAAGGTGGTCGCTGGCGACGGGTCGGTCAAGTCATCCGCAGGTACGTATACCGCCTGGATCGAAGTGATCGAACCTTCCTTGGTCGAAGTGATACGTTCTTGCAGAACGCCCATCTCTTCAGCCAGGGTCGGCTGGTAACCTACTGCCGAAGGCATACGGCCCAGCAGTGCGGATACTTCAGTACCGGCCAGGGTGTAACGATAGATGTTGTCGACGAACAGCAGAACGTCGTTACCTTCGTCACGGAACTTCTCGGCCATGGTCAGGCCGGTCAGAGCTACGCGCAGACGGTTACCCGGCGGCTCGTTCATCTGACCGTAAACCAGTGCCACTTTGTCCAGAACGTTGGAATCCTTCATCTCGTGGTAGAAGTCGTTACCCTCACGAGTACGCTCACCCACACCGGCGAACACGGAATAACCGCTGTGCTCGATGGCGATGTTACGGATCAGTTCCATCATGTTTACGGTCTTGCCTACACCGGCACCACCGAACAGACCGACTTTACCGCCTTTGGCGAACGGGCAAACCAGGTCGATAACCTTGATGCCGGTTTCCAGCAGGTCGTTGCCGCCTGCTTGTTCAGCGAACGAAGGCGCTGGACGGTGAATGCCCCAACGCTCTTCAGTGGCGATAGGGCCAGCTTCGTCGATCGGGTTGCCCAGAACGTCCATGATCCGGCCCAGAGTCGCTTTACCGACCGGTACGGAGATGGCTGCGCCAGAGTCGGTAACTTCCAGACCGCGCTTCAAGCCTTCGGTGGAACCCATCGCAATGGTACGAACCACGCCGTCGCCCAGCTGCTGCTGAACTTCCAGGGTGGTCCCGGCCGCGCTTTGTACTGTCAGCGCGTTGTAGATGCTCGGTACGCTGTCGCGTGGAAATTCCACGTCGATAACGGCGCCGATGATTTGAACGATACGTCCGCTACTCATAGCTGGATCCTCTGAATATTTGAACCGTTAAACCGCGGCAGCGCCGCCGACGATTTCCGAGATCTCTTGGGTGATCGCAGCCTGACGCGCCTTGTTGTAGACCAGCTGCAAATCGCTGATCAAATCACCGGCGTTGTCGGTAGCGTTCTTCATCGCGATCATCCGCGCAGCTTGTTCAGCCGCGTTGTTCTCGACCACCGCCTGGTAGACCTGCGACTCAACGTAGCGGACCATCAAGCCGTCAAGCAGCTCTTTGGCATCCGGTTCGTAGAGATAGTCCCAGTGGTGCTTGAGTTCCTGATCCGGGGTTGCCACCAGTGGAATCAATTGCTCCACGGTAGGCTGTTGCGTCATGGTGTTGATGAACTTGTTGGATACCACGGACAGGCGGTCAATACGGCCGTCCAGGTAGGCATCCAGCATCACCTTGACGCTGCCGATCAAGTCATTGATCGACGGCTCTTCACCCAGGTGGCTGATAGCTGCTACGACGTTGCCGCCGAAGTTGCGGAAAAAGGCCGCACCCTTGCTACCCACTACACACAGATCGATCTCGACGCCGTTTTCGCGGTTTACCGCCATGTCCTTGACCAAAGCCTTGAACAGGTTGGTGTTCAAGCCACCACACAGACCACGGTCACTGCTCACTACGACATAACCGACGCGCTTTACTTCACGGTCGATCATGAACGGGTGGCGATATTCCGGGTTAGCGTTGGCCAGATGGCCAATAACCTGGCGGATGCGCTCCGCATAAGGACGGCTAGCAGCCATGCGCATTTGTGCCTTGCGCATTTTGCTGACCGCCACTTTTTCCATGGCGCTGGTAATTTTTTGCGTGCTTTTGATGCTCGCAATCTTACTGCGAATCTCTTTTGCGCCTGCCATGTAACACCTATCAGGTTAGCAAGCGGGAGCCTTGCGGCTCCCGCTGCGGCTTACCAGGTTTGGGTGGCCTTGAACTTCTCGATACCGGCTTTCATGCCAGCGTCGATTTCGTCATTGAAGTCACCCTTCACGTTGATCTTCGCCATCAAGTCGGCGTGATCGCGGTTGAAGAAAGCAATCAGCGCTTGTTCGAAGCTGCCGATCTTGGCGATTTCAACGTCAGTCAGGAACCCACGCTCAGCGGCATACAGCGACAGCGCCATGTCGGCGATCGACATTGGTGCGTATTGCTTCTGCTTCATCAGCTCGGTAACGCGCTGACCATGCTCAAGTTGCTTACGGGTCGCTTCGTCCAGGTCAGAAGCGAACTGGGCGAATGCCGCCAGTTCACGGTACTGAGCCAGAGCGGTACGGATACCACCGGACAGCTTCTTGATGATCTTGGTCTGAGCGGCACCACCCACACGGGATACCGAAACACCGGCGTTCACTGCAGGACGGATGCCCGAGTTGAACATGGCCGATTCCAGGAAGATCTGACCGTCGGTGATGGAAATCACGTTGGTCGGAACGAACGCGGAAACGTCGCCAGCCTGGGTTTCGATGATCGGCAGTGCGGTCAGGGAACCGGTTTTGCCGGTCACTGCGCCGTTGGTGAACTTCTCTACGTACTCTTCCGAAACGCGGGATGCGCGCTCCAGCAGACGGGAGTGGAGATAGAACACGTCGCCTGGGTAAGCTTCACGGCCTGGTGGACGGCGCAGCAGCAGGGAAATCTGGCGGTAAGCCACTGCTTGCTTGGACAGATCGTCATAAACGATCAGCGCGTCTTCACCGCGGTCGCGGAAGAATTCACCCATGGTGCAACCGGAGTACGGTGCCAGGAATTGCAGCGCAGGAGATTCCGAAGCACTGGCAGCCACGATGATCGTGTTGGCCAGGGCGCCGTTTTCTTCCAGCTTGCGAACCACGTTGGCGATGGTCGATTGTTTCTGACCGATCGCTACGTAGACGCAGTAAATGCCGCTGTTTTTCTGGTTGATGATCGCGTCGATCGCCAGAGCGGTTTTACCGATCTGACGGTCACCGATGATCAGCTCACGCTGGCCACGGCCGACAGGGATCATGGCATCGACAGCCTTGTAGCCAGTCTGTACAGGCTGGTCTACCGACTTACGCCAGATCACGCCTGGAGCAACTTTCTCGACCGCGTCGGTCTCGGTGTTGCCCAGTGGACCTTTGCCGTCAACAGGGTTACCCAGTGCGTCGACTACGCGACCCAGCAGTTCCTTACCAACCGGAACTTCCAGGATGCGGCCAGTGCACTTGGCGCTCATGCCTTCAGCCAGAGACTGGTATGCGCCCAATACAACGGCACCTACGGAGTCTTGCTCCAGGTTGAGGGCCATACCGAAGACGCCGCCCGGAAACTCGATCATCTCGCCGTACATTACGTCGGCCAGACCGTGAATCCGCACGATACCGTCAGATACGCTGACGACAGTGCCTTCGTTACGGGCTTGGGAGGTCACATCGAGCTTGTCGATGCGGCCCTTGATAATTTCACTTATTTCGGAAGGATTGAGTTGCTGCATTGCTCTGCTGCCCCTTCAAACTCAAGATTTCAATGCTTCGGCAAGTTTCGCGATTTTTCCGCGAATCGAGCCATCGATAACCAGGTCGCCGGCGCGAATGACGACACCACCAATAAGGGCAGCGTCCTCCGCAACTTGCAGGCGCACTTCCCGGTTGAGTCGTGCACTGAGAACCTTGGCGAGTTTGTCTTGCTGTTCTTGGTTCAATGCGAAAGCACTGGTCACTTCAACGTCTACCGACTTCTCTTGCTCGGCCTTGTACAGGTCGAACAGAGCGGCGATCTCCGGCAACAGCGGGAGACGGTCGTTTTCGGCAACGACATTGATGAAGTTCTGTGCCTTCACATCAAACTTGTCGCCGCACACGTCAATGAACGTGGCGGCCTTTTCTGCGCTCGTCAGTCGCGGGGCCTTGAGCACACGCTGCATGGTGTCGTCTTCCGACACCAGTGCTGCCAGGCCGAGCATGGCTGACCAATTGGCCAGTTGCTGGTGGGCCTGAGCGTGCTCGAAGGCCGCCTTAGCGTAAGGTCGGGCCAACGTGGTCAGTTCTGCCATGATCGCCCTCGCTTAGATTTCAGCAGCCAGTTGGTTAACCAGCTCTGCGTGCGCGTTTTGATCGATTGTGGCACCCAGGATCTTCTCGGCGCCGCCGACTGCCAGCAAGCCCACTTGGGCACGCAGCGCGTCTTTGACACTGTTCAGTTCCTGTTCGATCTCGGCTTGAGCCTGAACCTTCACACGGTCAGCGTCGACACGGGCTTTTTCAACAGCCTCTTCGACAATCTGATTACCGCGTTTCTTGGCTTGCTCGATGATTTCAGCTGCCTGAGCTTTCGCTTCGCGCAGTTGCTGACCCGCTTTCTCTTGGGCCAACTCCAGGTCGCGAGCTGCTCGGCTGGCAGCGTCCAGACCATCAGCGATCTTCTTTTGACGTTCGTGCAGTGCCGCAATGACCGGAGGCCATACGAACTTCATGCAGAACAGTACAAAAATCAGGAACGCAACGGACTGGCCAATCAGGGTCGCATTAATGTTCACGCCAACACCTCGCAGTTACGTTGTCCATCACACCAAATTACCCGGAAGATCCGAGTAATTAGCCAGCGATTTGACCAACGAACGGGTTCGCAAAGGTGAAGAACAGAGCGATACCAACACCGATCATGGTTACGGCGTCGAGCAGACCGGCAACGATGAACATTTTAACTTGCAGCATTGGAACCATTTCTGGCTGACGCGCTGCGCCTTCCAGGAACTTGCCGCCCAGCAGGCCGAAACCAATTGCGGTACCCAGTGCGCCCAGGCCGATCAACAGTGCAACAGCGATAGCGGTTAGACCAACTACAGTTTCCATCTTTCCTCCCGACTTTTACGTCGTATGGTTTAGGTTTTTTAGATTAAAGCGGTAAAACAAATCGTTTCAGAGGCCCCGTGAAGAGCCCCTTCCCGTTTGACCGGGAAGGACATCAGACTAGTCGAGACTGGTCTTAATGGTTTTCTTCGTGCGCCATCGACAGGTAGACGATGGTCAGCATCATGAAGATGAACGCCTGCAGGGTGATGATCAGGATGTGGAACACAGCCCACGCCCACTGCAGAACAACGCCCAGGCCGCTCAGCCAGAGCAGGCCGCTGCCGAACATCACAGCGATCAGAATGAACACCAGCTCGCCGGCATACATGTTGCCGAACAGACGCAGAGCCAGGGAGATAGGCTTGGCGATCAGGGTCACGAATTCCAGCAGGAAGTTCACCGGAATCAGCAAAGCCTGAAGGAAAATATTCTTGCTGCCGAACGGGTGCAGGGTCAGCTCGCCGATGAAGCCGCCGAGGCCCTTGATCTTGATGCTGTAGAAAATGATCAGCGCGAACACCGTGAAGGCCATGGCCAGAGTAGCGTTCGGGTCGGTGGTCGACACGGCGCGGAACGGGATGTGGTGGTCGCCGGAGATCAGGATGGCCAGCTGAGGAATCCAGTCGACCGGTACCAGGTCGACGGCGTTCATCAGGAACACCCAGACGAAGATGGTCAGTGCCAGCGGTGCAATCACCGGGCTACGGCCATGGAAGCTGTCTTTCACGCTGCCATCGACGAATTCGACCAAAACTTCAACGAAGTTCTGCAAAGCACCTGGCTGACCCGAAGTCGCTTTCTTGGCCGCCATGCGGAAAAGAAGAACGAAGATCAGACCCAATGCGACCGACCAGCCGAGGGTATCGACGTGGAAAGCCCAGAAGCCCATTTCCTTGGCTTCTGCTGCGGTGTGGGCAAAGCCCCAGCCGCCGGTAGGGAGCTGACCGAAGGTCAGGTTCTGCAAGTGGTGCTGGATATAGCCCGAAGCGGTTGTTTCTGCCATGGTTGCCTCAAACGCCCTAAGGTCTCGAAAGTCTTGTTCTCATCAGCAGGGGAGCGAACCAGCTGACCAGTTGGGTCAGCACGAAGACGCCGAATACAGCTAGCGGCGCCAATGGCTTCACACCTGCGAACGTCAATGCAAAAAGCACCGCCGTCAAAATCAGTTTGCCCGCCTCGCCGGCATAAAATGACCGGACGATGGCTTGAGCTGCCCGGGCGCCGGAAAACCGAAATGCCCTGTGAGCGAAATAAACATTGGGAAGCAAGGCTATCAGGCCCCCGCAAAGTCCCGAGTACCCGGCAACGACTCCATACCGTTGCCAGAGCGCCAAAGCGGCAATGAGCAGAACGACAAATTGAGCCATTAACACCGGAAAAACTGCCAGGCGATGGAACGGCAAGCGGTTTGGCGTGCGGGTTTCCATCACTTTTACTCTCCAATGGTCGGCTGCCGAAATTCAATAACTTGGCATAATTTGTGCCGACAAAATGCGCGCAGAGTATAGGGGCGGTTCTGCCCCTATTCAACTGTCAGGTAGTGATTTCCGTCTGCACGCTACATGAGGAAATGTTTCAGCGGATATGTGCGAGTACACCTTGAAGCTCATCGAGGGAGTTGTAACCAATCACCAACTGCCCTTTACCCTTCTTACCGTGGCGAATCTGCACCGCAGAGCCTAGGCGCTCGGCCAGGCGCTGTTCGAGACGAGCGATATCCGGGTCCGGTTTTGCCGGTTCAACAGGCTCCGGTTTGCCACTCAACCACTGGCGAACCAGTGCCTCAGTCTGGCGCACGGTCAGTCCGCGTGCGACAACATGTCGCGCCCCTTCAACCTGTTGATTTTCCGGCAAACCGAGCAAAGCGCGGGCATGACCCATTTCCAGGTCGCCGTGGGACAACATGGTCTTGATGACTTCCGGCAAGGAAATCAGGCGCAGCAGGTTAGCCACGGTCACCCGGGACTTGCCCACTGCCTCGGCCACCTGTTGCTGGGTCAGCTGGAACTCCTGCTGTAAACGCTGCAGGGCCACCGCTTCTTCAATCGGGTTCAGGTCTTCGCGCTGGATGTTCTCGATCAGCGCGATGGCGATCGCGGTTTCATCGGGTACATCGCGAACCATCGCCGGGATGGTTTCCTGCCCGGCTTGCTGGCTGGCGCGCCAGCGGCGTTCGCCGGCAATGATTTCAAAGCGGCCGCTGCCGATCGGGCGAACCACGATGGGCTGCATGACGCCCTGGGCCCTGATCGACTGCGCCAGTTCTTCGAGCGCCTGCGGATCCATGTCACGACGCGGCTGGTATTTGCCGCGCTGGAGCAGATCCAGGGGAAGGTGCTGCAGCTCACGCTGATCGGCTTGCGCCGCTTGTTCTTCCAGCGAGCTGACAGTCGGACCACTCAACAGAGCATCCAGTCCACGTCCGAGACCTCGTTTCTTGACGGCCATGGGGATTCCTTAAGTTGCCTGAGCAGCGGCGATGCGTGAGTTTTTGCGTTGACGACGAACCATTTCGCCCGCCAATGCCAGATAGGCAACGGCGCCCCGCGATGATTTGTCGTACGCCAGCGCCGGCATGCCGTAGCTTGGCGCTTCGGCCAGACGGATGTTGCGCGGAATGACGGTGTCGTAGAGCTGCTCGCCGAAGTGCTCCTTGAGCTGCGCCGAGACATCGTTCATCAGGCTCAGGCGCGGGTCGTACATCGTACGCAGCAGGCCTTCGACCTTGAGGTTCGGATTCAGCAGTTCGGCGATGCGCTTGATGTTATCCACAAGGTCGCTCAAGCCTTCAAGAGCGAAGTACTCGCATTGCATGGGGATAATTACCCCGTCGGCGGCAACCAGTGCATTCAATGTCAGCATCGACAGCGACGGCGGGCAGTCAATCAGGATGTAGTCGTAGTTTTCCCGGATCGGCGCCAGCGCACTGCGCAGACGGCTTTCCTTCATCTGCATTTCCAGCAGCACCACTTCGGCCGCGGTGAGGTCGCGGTTGGCCGGCAACAATTGGTAACCACCGTGTTCGGAGAAATGCATGGCCTGGGCCAGGTCACATTCGCCGATCAGCAGGTCGTAGACCGAGTTTTCCAGGCCATGTTTATCCACACCGCTACCCATGGTGGCGTTGCCCTGTGGATCGAGGTCGATCAACAGCACCCGGCGCTTGGTCGCGACCAGGGATGCTGCGAGGTTGATGCAGGTGGTGGTTTTGCCCACGCCACCCTTTTGGTTCGCTATCGCGAATACCTTAGCCATTCTTGCTTGTGTTCCCAATCATGCCGTGCGGCGCAGTATCAGCAGATGGCGTTGGCCTTGGCAACCAGGTACGGCCAGGGCGTGTTCGCTATCGAGGTGGAAGTCTGCCGGCAATGCTACCAGCTCATCGGCCGGATGAACGCCCTTCATTGCCAGCCAGCGTGTTTCGCTATCGCCGAGGTGGCGAGTCCAGTTGCTGAAGTTTTCCATGCTGCTGAACGCCCGGGAAATGATCCCGTTGAACGGCTGGGCAGGCTGGAACGCTTCGACGCGACTGTGGATAACTTGCAGGTTATCCAGTTTGAGTTCGAGTTTGACCTGGGTCAGGAAGCGGGTTTTCTTGCCGTTGCTGTCCAGGCAAGTCACCTGGGACTCGGGAAACAGGATGGCCAGCGGAATGCCGGGCATGCCGCCGCCGCTGCCGACGTCGAGCCAGCGACCGTTTTCGATGAACGACATCACACTCAGACTATCGAGCAAGTGACGGGAAACCATTTCGTCCGGATCACGCACGGCGGTGAGGTTGTAAGCCTTGTTCCACTTGATCAACAGGGCCAGGTAACCCAGCAGTTGTGCGTGCTGGGTTTCTGTCAGCGTGACACCGAGTTGGCGGGCACCTGTGGATAACTCTTCTGCGTGTTGCGAAGTGACCAACGAACTCAAGCGCTTTGCTCCAACTGACGGCCCGCGCCGCGTTTTTTCAAATGAATCATCAACAGCGAAATCGCTGCAGGCGTAACGCCCGGGATACGCGACGCCTGGCCCAATGTCTCTGGACGGGTCGCACCGAGCTTGCTCTGGATCTCTTTGGAGAGACCGGAAATGTTCGTGTAATCGATATCCACAGGCAGTTTGGTGTCTTCGCTGGCGCGCAGGCGTGCGATTTCATCCTGTTGACGATCGATGTAGCCGGCGTACTTGGTCTTGATTTCGACCTGTTCGGCGACTTGTGGATCTTCTGCGCCCCCACCGGTCACGGCAATCAGACCAGCGTAGTCGATTTCCGGACGACTCAAGAGATTCAGCAGGTTGTATTCGTGGGTCAGCGGCGTGCCGAACTTTTCGGCAATCGCATCGCCTTGTTCGGTGCCCGGACGTACCCAGGTGCTTTTCAGGCGCTGCTCTTCCAGTTCGATGCTTTCGCGTTTTTTGCAGAAAGCGGCCCAACGCACGTCATCCACCAGGCCCAATTCGCGACCTTTTTCGGTCAAGCGCAGGTCGGCGTTGTCTTCGCGCAGGATCAGACGGTATTCGGCACGGGACGTGAACATCCGGTACGGCTCTTGGGTGCCGAGGGTAATCAGGTCGTCGACCAACACGCCAATGTAGGCCTCGTCGCGACGCGGGCACCAGGCATCTTTGCCTTGCGCACGCAGTGCGGCGTTGGTCCCGGCCAGCAAACCCTGGGCGCCGGCTTCTTCGTAACCGGTGGTGCCGTTGATTTGCCCGGCGAAAAACAGGCCGCCGATGACTTTGGTTTCCAGGCTGTATTTCAAATCGCGTGGATCGAAGTAGTCGTACTCGATCGCGTAGCCCGGACGCACGATGTGCGCGTTTTCCATGCCGCGGATCGATTGCACGATCTGCAATTGCACGTCGAACGGCAAGCTTGTGGATATCCCGTTCGGATACAGCTCGTTCGTCGTCAAACCTTCCGGTTCGATGAACACCTGATGGCTTTCCTTATCGGCAAAGCGATGGATCTTGTCTTCGATCGACGGGCAATAACGTGGACCGATGCCTTCGATCTCGCCTGCATCGGAATACATCGGCGAACGGTCGAGGTTCGCAGCAATGATTTCGTGGGTGCGGGCATTGGTGTGGGTAATCCAGCAGCTGACTTGCTGTGGATGCTGTTCCTTGTTGCCCATGAACGACATCACCGGGATCGGCGTATCACCCGGTTGCTCGGACATCACCGAGAAATCCACAGACCGGCCGTCGATACGCGGCGGAGTACCGGTTTTCAAACGACCGACACGCAGTGGCAGTTCACGTAGACGGTGAGCCAGCGCGATCGATGGCGGATCACCGGCGCGACCACCGGAGAAATTCTGCAAACCGATGTGGATAAGTCCACCGAGGAACGTACCGGTGGTCAACACCACGGAGTCGGCGAAGAAACGCAGGCCCATTTGCGTGACAACACCACGGACTTGTTCCTGTTCGACGATCAGATCGTCAGCAGCTTGTTGAAATATCCACAGGTTCGGCTGGTTTTCCAGGATTTCGCGGACAGCGGCCTTGTACAGAACCCGGTCTGCCTGTGCGCGAGTAGCGCGTACGGCCGGGCCTTTACGGCTGTTCAACACGCGAAACTGGATGCCGCCTTTATCGGTAGCCATGGCCATCGCGCCGCCTAAGGCGTCGATTTCCTTGACCAGATGGCTTTTGCCGATCCCGCCGATGGCCGGGTTGCAACTCATGGCACCGAGGGTTTCCACGTTATGCGTCAGCAACAGGGTTTTGACCCCCATACGTGCTGAGGCCAGTGCTGCCTCGGTACCGGCATGACCGCCGCCGATGACGATCACTTCAAAACGGGAAGGGAAATCCACCACGCACCTCGTGCCTGCTTAAGTAGGTAATTCAGGAATAGTTTGAGCTCAGGTTTTTGGACCTGGTCGACAAGTATAGGGACTTCGCCCTTCCTAAAGAACCCTTTGCACAAAAATTAACCAGCTGTGGAAAAGACGGAGTTATAGAAATTAAAAAGAGAGAAATTTATTAAATCTTTGTTTTTATGTTTATTTCTATGCACCTGCCTTTCTGTGGATAGATTGATACAGGCCTTTGTTTTCAATGTGTACAGAGATTCAAAACCCTGTGTTCATGTGCCAATGAGGCCATTGGATAACCGGTGTAAGCCTGTGGATTAAAGGGGTGGTTATCCACAGAGGTGGTTATGTTCAGTTTTCGAGCCCTGTTATCAACTGACCTTAGCGGCGGTTATTCACAGGGCTTAATCCACAGAAAACTGCCGTTTGCTCGAAATTCAGGTACAGGAATTCCGCTCAAGCAGACAAAGTCAGCTCGGCACTGGAGGGGTTATTCTGAAAAGGAGAGAGCAGACAGGCACGAATGGCCTGTCTGTGAACAACAGGAGGGCTATTTACCGATACAGAAACTGGAAAAAATTCGCCCCAACAGATCATCGGAGCTGAACGCGCCGGTAATTTCTCCCAGCGATTGCTGAGCCTGGCGCAAATCCTCGGCCAACAACTCGCCCGCACCGGCCAGGGTCAATTGGGCACGACCATGCTCGAGGGCAGCACTGGCATGACGTAGCGCCTCAAGGTGTCGCCGGCGAGCGCTGAAGCTGCTTTCGGACGTTTGTTCATAGCCCATGCAGGCCTTGAGGTGATCACGCAGCAAATCCAGGCCCGCACCACCAGACTTGGCACTCAGGCTGATGGTGACGTGACCGTCTTGACTGACTTCCAGGGCAATGGCTTCGCCCGTGAGGTCGGCCTTGTTGCGGATCAGGGTGACTTTCGCGGGATCGGGACGGATTTCCAGAAACTCCGGCCAGAGTGCGAATGGATCGAGGGCTTCCGGTGCCGTGGCATCGACCACCAGCAGAACCCGATCCGCTTCGCCGATGGCTTTCAAGGCACGCTCGACGCCGATTTTTTCCACATGATCATCGGTATCGCGCAGACCGGCGGTATCTACTACGTGCAACGGCATGCCATCGATGTGGATATGTTCACGAAGCACATCGCGGGTGGTGCCGGCAATTTCGGTCACGATCGCCGCTTCACGCCCGGCCAGGGCATTGAGCAGGCTGGATTTACCGGCATTCGGACGACCGGCAATGACTACGGTCATGCCGTCACGCAGCAAGGCGCCCTGCCCGGCTTCGCGCATGACGGTGGATAACTCGTCGCGCACCTTGTCGAGCATGCTCAGGACGTGGCCATCGGCGAGGAAGTCAATTTCCTCCTCCGGAAAATCGATGGCCGCTTCGACATAGATTCGCAGGCCGATCAGTTGCTCGGTGAGGTTATGCACACGTGACGAGAAAGCCCCCTGCAGGGAGCGCAACGCGTTTCGCGCAGCCTGGGCAGAACTGGCTTCAATCAGGTCGGCAATGGCTTCGGCCTGGGCGAGGTCCAGTTTGTCGTTCAGGAAGGCGCGCTCACTGAATTCCCCCGGTCGGGCGAGCCGGCAACCCAGTTCCAGGCAGCGCTTGAGCAACATATCCAGAACGATCGGACCGCCATGGCCTTGCAACTCCAGCACATCTTCGCCAGTGAACGAGTTCGGGCCAGGGAAATACAAGGCAATGCCCTGGTCCAGCACCTCGTCGTTTTCACCGAAAAATGGACCGTAGTGAGCAAATCGCGGCTTGAGCTCGCGACCACTGAAGGCCTTGGCCGCAATGCTGGCCAACGGCCCGGAAATACGCACGATGCCTACACCACCGCGACCTTGAGCGGTGGCGACGGCGGCGATGGTTTCACGAGGAACGCTCATAAACCGGTATCCAGACAAAAGTGACAGATAGCAAAACGCCCCACTAGGGGGCGTTTTGAGTGGTTATCCACAGTGTAAATCAGGCAGCTGCTTTGGTAGCCGCTTCGATCTTACGAGTGATGTACCACTGTTGGGCGATCGACAGGCAGTTGTTCACTACCCAGTACAGCACCAGACCTGCCGGGAACCACAGGAAGAAGAAGGTGAAGATGATCGGCATCAGCTTCATCACCTTGGCCTGCATCGGATCCGGAGGAGTCGGGTTCAGCTGCTGCTGGATGAACATGGTTGCACCCATGATGATCGGCAGAATGAAGAACGGATCCTTGATCGAAAGGTCAGTAATCCACAGCATGAACGGCGCCTGGCGCATTTCAACGCTTTCCAGCAGAACCCAGTACAGTGAGAGGAAAACCGGCATCTGCACGAGGATTGGCAAGCAACCACCCAGCGGATTGATCTTCTCTTTCTTGTACAGCTCCATCATGGCTTGCGACATTTTCTGCCGGTCATCGCCATGTTGCTCTTTCAGCGCGGCCAGTTTCGGAGCCACTGCACGCATGCGCGCCATGGATTTGTAGCTGGCAGCCGACAACGGGAAGAAGATCCCTTTGATCAGCATGGTCAGGAAGATGATCGACCAGCCCCAGTTACCCACAATGGCGTGGATGTGTTGCAGCAACCAGAAGATTGGTTGGGCGATGAACCACAGAATGCCGTAGTCGACGGTCAATTCCAGACCTGGGGACAACTCTTTCAGCACGGCCTGACTTTTCGGACCGGCGTACAGAACAGCGCTGGTTTCAGCCTTGGCACCCGGCGCTACACTCATCGATGGGCCGGTGTAGCCGATGATGTAGTTGCCCTTGCTGTCTTTACGGGTCTGGACGACGTTGTTTTCGCCCTTGGCCGGAATCCATGCGGTCACGAAGTAGTGCTGCAACCAGGCAACCCAACCGCCAGTGACGGTTTCCTTCAACGGCGCCTTGTCCATGTCCTTCATGGACACTTTCTTGTACGGCTCGGAACTTGTCCACAGGGCAGCGCCCAGGTAAGTCGCAGTGCCGGTAGCCGTGGTCGACGAAGGATCGGCGCTGGCGTCACGCTTCAATTGCGCGAACATCGCACCCGTCCAGGGCTGAGCGCTCTGGTTGTCGATCAGGTAGGAAACGGTTACGTCATACAGGCCGCGTTTCAGGGTGAAACGCTTGATGTAGTTGACGCCGTCCTTGCTGAACTTCAGGTCCACGACCAATTGGTCTTGACCGTCAGCCAGCTGATAGACCTTCTTCTCCGAGGAATAAACCGGACGACCGGCAGGATTTGCATCCGGACCGTTGCTACCGATCAGACCGCTTTGCGCCAGATAAGTACGTTCGCCGCCGTTATCGAACAGCTGGAACGGAATTTCCGGGTGATCCTGACGACGCGGATACAGCGGCAGGGTCAGCTGGGCAACATCGCCACCTTGTGGGTCGACAGCCAGGTCCAGTACATCCGTTTTGATCTGGATGAGGTCCTTGCTCACAGCCACCGGAGTTTCGGCAGGTGCGCTGGTGTCGCTTGCAGCACGTGGAATGTCGTCACTGGCAGAAGCGTTGGAGCCAGATGCCGTATCCGGCAGGCCCGATGCAGTCGTATTGGTGGCAACATTCTGAGTCGGCAGGGCAGCCTGACCATAGTCCTGGTTCCATTTAAGAACCATAACGTAGGACACGATTGCCAGGGCGACGATCAGGATCGTGCGTTTGATATCCATGATTACTCGGCCATCGAAGAAGAACGGGAGGTAGGGATAGGTGGAACCGGGTCATAACCACCGGGATTCCACGGATGACAGCGACCTAAACGACGAAAGGTCAGCCAGCCACCGCGAAGAAGGCCATGATTTTCGATGGCTTCTAACGCGTAGCAGGAACAACTGGGGTAGAAACGACAGTGACTGGCCATCAGGGGACTAATGGCATAGCGATAAAACTGGATCGGAACGAGTGCCAGTTTACGCATCTGGACTGTCTACCCCTACAGTTTCGGTTTTGACTGCTGGTACCGGCGAACTGCGAGCCAGGCGTTTCCAGAGTTTGCCGAAATGCTGAATCAATTCGGGGTTTTCTACATCACCCAAACCTTTGCGCGCGACGATAACGATGTCCCAACCGACCAGCGAATCCTGGTTCAGGCGAAACGATTCGCGCATCAGACGTTTGAGGCGATTGCGCTCGACGGAGAGCTTTACGCTCTTTTTCCCGATAACCAACCCGAGACGGGGGTGATCAAGATCGTTGTTGCGCGCAAGGAGCAGGAGATTTTTCCCCGGAACCTTGCCGGTAGGGGAGTCAAAGACTGCCTTGAAATGCCGGGGAGTAAGCAGACGCTTTTCCCGACTGAAGTCCTGACTCACCTCCAGTGCCGGCTTATCAAACTGCCAGACGCGCACGACCTTTGGCGCGACGACGCGACAGTACGGCACGACCGTTCTTGGTAGCCATGCGAGCACGGAAACCGTGGGTACGAGCGCGTTTGATAGTGCTTGGTTGGAAAGTACGTTTCATTGTCGTGTTACCTGGTTCGTCCACAACGGGCCGGAATGGCCCCCGTTTTAAGAGACCGGGGATTCTAGAGAAAGCAAGCCTTCAGGTCAATTTCCAACCAGCGTTTCCTTATAAATAGATCTCCAGACGTTTTGCGCTGTACGAACCGCCGGTAAATATAGAAATAAGAAAGGAAAGTATTTAAAGCTTTTCTGTAAAGCTTATAAAAGCTAGGCTCGCCACCTTCTGTGGATAACTCGATCGGGCCCTTGTTTTACCTGATGTACAGAGAATGACAACTACAGTGGAAAACAGTGTTCAGCCTGTGCTGCGCTGTCGGATAACCTGTGTGTGGAAGGTCGGTTTATCCACAGGCTGGTTATCCACCGGGTTTCGCCCCCACTTGTGCAATGACCTTAAGCCAGGTTATCCACAGAGCTTATGCACAGACCACTGGTCGCCTTGTTTGCGTATAAAACGACGATTCTTCTTGGTCGATGAACCACCTTCGTGTGGATAAGTCGGCGTCTGGTCGCTACAATGGCCGCTTGTTTTTGCCTCACCGGCTTTCAACTTAGGGGATATCCGTGTCAGTGGAACTTTGGCAGCAGTGCGTGGAGCTTTTGCGCGATGAGCTGCCTGCCCAACAATTCAACACTTGGATCCGTCCACTACAGGTCGAAGCCGAAGGCGACGAGTTGCGTGTCTATGCGCCCAATCGTTTTGTTCTGGACTGGGTCAACGAAAAATACCTGGGGCGTGTTCTCGAGCTGCTCGATGAGCACGGGAATGGCATGGCGCCTGCGCTTTCCTTATTAATAGGCAGCAAACGCAGTTCGGCACCCCGGGCTGCGCCAAATGCTCCCCTGGCTGCCGCGGCTTCCCAGGCGCAGGCTGCTCAAGCGCCCGCCAGCCCGCCGCCGTCAGCACCAGCCGCCGCTTCGACCAAACGTGCCACGCAAAAAGTGACAGAGGTCACCGAGGAAGAACCTTCCCGTGACAGCTTCGATCCAATGGCCGGCGCCAGTTCTCAACAGGCTCCTGTGCGCGCCGAGCAACGTACCGTGCAGGTCGAAGGTGCGCTCAAGCACACCAGTTATCTGAACCGTACCTTTACCTTCGAGAACTTCGTTGAAGGTAAATCCAACCAGTTGGCGCGCGCCGCCGCCTGGCAGGTGGCGGACAACCCCAAGCACGGTTACAACCCGCTCTTCCTTTATGGTGGTGTTGGCCTGGGTAAAACCCACTTGATGCATGCTGTGGGTAACCATCTATTAAAGAAGAACCCGAATGCCAAGGTGGTGTACCTGCATTCCGAGCGTTTCGTGGCGGACATGGTCAAGGCCCTGCAACTGAACGCGATCAACGAGTTCAAGCGCTTCTACCGTTCGGTAGATGCGTTGCTGATCGATGACATTCAGTTCTTCGCCCGCAAAGAGCGTTCCCAGGAAGAGTTTTTCCACACCTTCAACGCCCTGCTCGAAGGTGGCCAGCAGGTCATTCTCACCAGTGACCGCTACCCGAAAGAAATCGAAGGCCTTGAAGAACGCCTCAAATCCCGCTTTGGCTGGGGCCTGACCGTAGCGGTCGAGCCGCCGGAGCTGGAAACCCGGGTGGCGATCCTGATGAAGAAGGCCGATCAGGCCAAAGTCGAGTTGCCTCACGACGCCGCGTTCTTCATTGCCCAGCGCATTCGCTCCAACGTCCGTGAGCTGGAAGGCGCGCTCAAACGCGTGATCGCCCACTCGCACTTCATGGGCCGCGATATCACCATCGAGCTGATTCGCGAATCCCTGAAGGACTTGTTGGCGTTGCAGGATAAACTGGTCTCTGTGGATAACATTCAGCGCACTGTCGCCGAGTACTACAAGATCAAGATCTCCGACTTGCTGTCCAAACGCCGTTCGCGTTCGGTCGCTCGTCCACGGCAGGTCGCCATGGCGTTGTCCAAGGAATTGACCAACCACAGCCTGCCGGAAATCGGCGATGTGTTTGGCGGTCGCGACCATACGACGGTTTTGCACGCGTGCCGCAAGATCAACGAACTTAAGGAATCCGACGCGGACATCCGCGAGGACTACAAGAACCTGCTGCGTACACTGACCACTTGATGAACACCAGCGCAGCTTATTAAGGCAAGGGACTAGACCATGCATTTCACCATTCAACGCGAAGCCCTGTTGAAACCCCTGCAACTGGTCGCAGGCGTCGTCGAACGCCGCCAGACCTTGCCGGTGCTCTCCAACGTGCTGCTGGTTGTCGAAGGCCAGCAATTGTCGCTGACCGGTACCGACCTGGAAGTCGAGCTGGTTGGTCGTGTTCAACTCGAAGAGCCGGCGGATCCGGGTTCCATCACCGTGCCAGCGCGCAAGCTGATGGACATCTGCAAAAGCCTGCCAAACGATGCGCTGATCGACATCAAGGTCGATGAGCAGAAGCTTGTGGTCAAAGCTGGCCGTAGCCGCTTCACCCTGTCTACACTGCCGGCCAACGACTTCCCTACCGTGGAAGAAGGCCCGGGCTCGCTGACCTGCAGCCTGGAGCAAAGCAAGCTTCGTCGTCTGATCGAACGCACCAGCTTCGCCATGGCCCAGCAGGACGTGCGTTACTACCTCAACGGCATGCTGCTTGAAGTGTCCGCAGGCGTGATCCGCGCCGTAGCCACCGACGGTCACCGTCTGGCCATGTGCTCCATGCAGGCCGATATCGGTCAGCCGGATCGTCATCAGGTCATCGTGCCGCGCAAAGGTATCCTCGAACTGGCACGCCTGCTCACCGAGCCGGACGGCAATGTCAGCATCGTGCTGGGTCAGCATCACATCCGTGCTACCACCGGTGAGTTCACCTTCACCTCGAAACTGGTAGACGGCAAATTCCCGGACTACGAACGTGTTCTGCCTAAAGGTGGCGACAAGCTGGTTCTGGGTGATCGTCAGGCTCTGCGCGAAGCGTTCAGCCGTACCGCGATTCTGTCCAACGAGAAGTACCGCGGTATCCGTCTGCAACTGGCTAGCGGTCAGTTGAAGATCCAGGCGAACAACCCGGAGCAGGAAGAAGCGGAAGAAGAAGTGGGCGTTGAATACAACGGCGGCTCTCTGGAAATCGGCTTCAACGTGAGCTACCTGCTCGACGTGCTGGGCGTGATGACCACCGAGCAGGTTCGTCTGATCCTGTCCGACTCCAACAGCAGTGCGCTGGTGCAGGAATCGGATAACGACGACTCGGCCTACGTTGTCATGCCGATGCGTCTGTAATCATGCTCAGCAGAAGCTAGATGTCCTTAAGTCGCGTCTCGGTCACCGCGGTGCGCAATCTGCACCCGGTGACCTTCTCCCCTTCCCCCCGCATCAATATTCTTTACGGCGCCAACGGCAGCGGCAAAACCAGTGTTCTGGAAGCCATCCATCTGCTGGGGCTTGCCCGTTCGTTTCGCAGCACCCGCCTGTTGCCGGTCATTCAATACGAACAACTGGCGTGCACGGTCTTTGGCCAGGTTGAGCTGGCGGAGGGTGGGCATAGCGCCTTGGGCATTTCCCGTGATCGCCAAGGCGAATTTCAGATCCGTATCGATGGACAGAACGCGCGCAGCGCCGCGCAACTGGCCGAGATCCTGCCGCTGCAGCTGATCAATCCGGACAGCTTTCGATTGCTGGAAGGTGCGCCGAAGATTCGCCGACAGTTTCTCGACTGGGGTGTGTTCCACGTGGAACCGCGCTTCATGTCAACCTGGCAGCGCTTGCAGAAGGCCCTGCGCCAGAGAAACTCTTGGCTGCGGCATGGTACACTTGACGCCGTTTCGCAAGCGGTTTGGGACAGGGAACTGTGCCAGGCCAGCGCTGAAATTGATGAATACCGCCGCGCTTATATCAAAGCCTTGAAACCAGTCTTTGAACAAACCTTGAGCGATCTGGTTGAGCTTGAAGGCTTGACGCTCAGCTATTACCGCGGCTGGGACAAGGACCGTGAACTGAGTGCTGTGCTCGCCGGGTCTTTGCAGCGGGACCAGCAAATGGGGCATACCCAGGCCGGACCACAACGTGCTGATTTGCGTCTCAGACTGGGCGCGCACAACGCTGCGGACATCTTGTCCCGTGGCCAGCAGAAGTTGGTGGTTTGCGCATTGCGGATTGCCCAAGGGCACTTGGTCAGCCAGGCTCGACGCGGTCAGTGTATTTATCTGGTGGATGACTTGCCGTCCGAGCTGGACGAGCACCACCGTCGCGCCCTTTGCCGCTTGTTGGAAGACTTACGCTGCCAGGTATTTATCACCTGTGTAGATCACGAATTATTGAGGGAAGGCTGGCAGACGGAAACGCCAGTCGCTCTGTTCCACGTGGAACAGGGCCGTATCACCCAGACCCACGACCATCGGGAGTGAAGGCATTGAGCGAAGAAAATACGTACGACTCAACGAGCATTAAAGTGCTGAAAGGCCTGGATGCCGTACGCAAACGTCCCGGTATGTATATTGGTGATACCGACGATGGCAGCGGCCTGCACCACATGGTGTTCGAGGTGGTCGACAACTCGATCGACGAAGCGCTCGCCGGCTACTGCGACGACATCAGCATCATCATCCACCCGGATGAGTCCATCACCGTTCGCGACAACGGCCGTGGCATCCCGGTAGACGTGCATAAAGAAGAAGGCGTTTCGGCAGCCGAGGTCATCATGACCGTGCTGCACGCCGGCGGTAAATTCGACGACAACTCCTACAAGGTTTCCGGTGGTCTGCACGGTGTGGGTGTGTCGGTAGTCAACGCCCTGTCGGAAGAGCTGGTCCTGACCGTTCGCCGTAGCGGCAAGATCTGGGAACAGACTTACGTCCACGGTGTTCCGCAAGAGCCGATGAAAATCGTCGGTGACTCCGAAACCACCGGTACCCAAATTCACTTCAAGGCTTCCAGCGAAACCTTCAAGAACATCCACTTCAGCTGGGACATCCTGGCCAAGCGGATTCGCGAACTGTCCTTCCTCAACTCCGGTGTCGGCATCGTCCTCAAGGACGAGCGCAGCGGCAAGGAAGAACTGTTCAAGTACGAAGGCGGCCTGCGTGCGTTCGTTGAATACCTGAACACCAACAAGACTCCGGTCAACCAGGTGTTCCACTTCAACATCCAGCGTGAAGACGGCATCGGCGTGGAAATCGCCCTGCAGTGGAACGACAGCTTCAACGAGAACCTGTTGTGCTTCACCAACAACATTCCACAGCGCGACGGCGGTACTCACCTGGTGGGTTTCCGTTCCGCACTGACGCGTAACCTCAACACCTACATCGAAGCAGAAGGTCTGGCGAAGAAGCACAAGGTCGCCACCACCGGTGACGATGCTCGTGAAGGCCTGACCGCGATCATTTCGGTGAAGGTGCCGGATCCGAAGTTCAGCTCCCAGACCAAGGACAAGCTGGTTTCTTCCGAAGTGAAGACCGCGGTCGAACAGGAAATGGGCAAGTACTTCTCCGACTTCCTGCTGGAAAACCCGAACGAAGCCAAACTGGTCGTCGGCAAGATGATCGACGCGGCCCGTGCCCGTGAAGCGGCGCGTAAAGCCCGCGAGATGACTCGCCGCAAAGGCGCGCTGGACATCGCCGGCCTGCCGGGCAAACTGGCCGACTGCCAGGAAAAGGACCCTGCCCTGTCCGAACTGTACCTCGTGGAAGGTGACTCCGCGGGCGGCTCTGCCAAGCAGGGACGTAACCGCAAGACCCAGGCGATTCTGCCCCTCAAGGGTAAAATCCTGAACGTCGAGAAGGCACGCTTCGACAAGATGATCTCTTCCCAGGAAGTGGGCACCTTGATCACCGCGCTGGGCTGCGGCATCGGTCGCGAAGAGTACAACATCGACAAGCTGCGCTATCACAACATCATCATCATGACCGATGCTGACGTCGACGGTTCGCACATCCGTACCCTGCTGCTGACCTTCTTCTTCCGTCAATTGCCGGAGCTGATCGAGCGTGGCTACATCTACATCGCTCAGCCGCCGCTGTACAAAGTGAAGAAAGGCAAGCAAGAGCAATACATCAAAGACGACGACGCCATGGAAGAGTACATGACGCAGTCGGCCCTGGAAGATGCGAGCCTGCACCTGAACGAGGAAGCACCGGGTATCTCCGGCGAAGCCCTTGAGCGTCTGGTGAATGACTTCCGTCTGGTGATGAAGACCCTCAAGCGCCTGTCGCGCCTGTACCCACAGGAACTGACCGAGCACTTCATCTACCTGCCGGCGGTCAGCATGGATCAACTGTCCGATCACGCAGCGATGCAGGATTGGCTGGCCCAGTACGAAGTGCGTCTGCGCACCGTCGAAAAGTCGGGTCTGGTCTACAAGGCCAGCCTGCGTGAAGACCGTGAGCGAAACGTCTGGCTGCCAGAGGTCGAACTGATCTCCCACGGCCTGTCGAACTACGTCACCTTCAACCGCGACTTCTTCGGCAGCAACGACTACAAGACTGTGGTTTCCCTGGGCGCTCAACTGAGCACCTTGCTGGACGACGGCGCGTACATCCAGCGTGGCGAACGCCGTAAATCGGTCACCGAGTTCAAGGAAGCCCTTGAGTGGTTGATGGCCGAAAGCACCAAGCGCCACACCATCCAGCGATACAAAGGTCTGGGCGAGATGAACCCGGATCAGCTGTGGGAAACCACGATGGACCCGGGCTCGCGCCGCATGCTGAAAGTGACCATCGAAGACGCCATTGGCGCGGACCAGATCTTCAACACCCTGATGGGTGATGCGGTCGAGCCTCGCCGTGACTTCATCGAAAGCAACGCCCTGGCGGTGTCCAACCTGGACTTCTGATCCGGTGGTGTAGGTTCACAAAAAAGCTGCTGAAAATCACAATATGCTGCTTCGCCGCGCTTGAAAAAAGGCCAACCCACGCGGGTTGGCCTTTTTTTGAGGAGCTAGCTGGAGCCCTCCTCGCCCAAGAGCCCTGCCCGTTGGATTGAGCAGTTTATGCAGACTGACAATTTCTCGTATAGGCGCCTCGCCTTCATTCCCCAAGATTCATTGGGATAATCACTGATGACGTGATCGTGCTGGGAATTCCGATAGGCGTTTCGGCTGGATAAATGTGTCGGAAGCAATTCAGTGGGACCGCGTGGTGGTAGGCGTTTGAAGGTGTTCAGTTTTGGGGAAATGCTGGAGGGCTACTGAAGAAATTTACGCATGCCCTGGCATGGCGCAGGTTTACAGCTGGGCGATAGAAGCCGCTAAGTCATGGGTGAGGGCATTTGTGCGACAGCTCAACTCATGAGGCGAAAACTTCGTTGAGCGCAAAAAGCCGATACTAACTATCTACAACTTATGTCGACTACACGTAAGACTAATCCTATTAGTGTTAGTTGTTAATCATTCGACGTAAGTTTGTCTGTGATTTCCCTATTAGGTTTAGGGTTTTCTGAATGAAAATCTGCCGCGCGAAAGTTTGCGCGGTTTAATAGACTGGATTAGAATCGGGCGGTTAAAAATAAAGCGAGCTCCGTTTCCGGAAGCTCGCTTTATTCAAGCACTTAAACGATTTTGTTCGAGCAAAATCATAAGTCGCTTACGCTAAGTAACTGATCTCTATTTTCACTACAAAAGGAGCAAACCAAATGTAGAAAACCTCAGCTTAGGGCTGATAAGGCAACAGAAAGAGCAAACCCAGCGCGTCGTTGCTTAGACCACAACACGCGCAATTTCTTCTTTTTTTCTTGCCCTGTCAATCCCTTCCCATCATTTCGACTGTAGCGAGTGATCTCGAGGGGGGAGTGTTCTCTTCAGGAAACTCCTACGTTCCTGTTGAGCGCCACGCCCCGTGCCGCTCGGAAACTCGATCGCTTAGAGGAAAGTGACATGGCAGTACGCAAGGTTGTCACCCGAAGATCTTGGCATTTCAGAGGGTACTTCCCGTCCCTCAAGAATGGCCATTCCGTACCCTTTGAATCAATCCTGGAAAGTGGATTTTTCCGTTTGCTGGAGCTTTCACCGGACGTGCGCAGCTATGAAGTGCAGCCGGTTCGTGAGTCTTTCGAAATCGAAGGCGAGCCTGCTCAGTACGTACCAGATGTCGAAGTAGAACTGTATGACGGCAATAGGATTTGGGTGGAAATCAAACCAGCACCGCACACGAAAAATCACGCCACAGCCGCTCGTTTGGATGCAGCCGCGACCCATTTCAGTGTCACGAACCGTCGCTTCGAAGTGGTAACAGATGAAGTTATTTGGGCTGAGCCGCGGAGCACCACAGTGCTGGAGATTCTCTACCATCGCCGCGGGCCTAGCCTCACGACGCCTCAGTGGCTGGGCCTTTTCTCACGGATCAAGATCGAAAGCCCACAGACCATCGCGGAACTGTGCTTGGTAGTGGGTGAAGCTCAGGCTTGGCGCCTTTTGGGCCTCGGGAAAATTGGTGTCGATCTGGAAAAAACGCTCAGTTCTAAATCTCCTATCTACATTGAGGGAGGGCATCGCCATGCAGATTTTTACTCTTAAACCAGGCTTGGCTGTAACAATGAATGATCGGTACCTGGTGTTTCGATCACGCCTTGTGGATCGGCGGCTTAATTTTGCGGATGAGCTGGGCGAGCCCGTTCTAATGAAGGAGAAAGACTTTTATGTGGGCTATGTTCAACGATCAATATGTGTAACTCCTGATCAACCAAAGCTCGGATATATTCCGCTTCAAAAAAATGCGCCACGAGACCTCTCCACTTATCTGCCTGAGCATAAGGAGGAGGCTTTAAGACGGCGACCATACGTAGAAGCCCTGCTGGCCTACTCTGGAAAGCTTCCTGGAAAGGAAGAACTCAAGGAGGTCATCGCCTCTGTGTGGGAGGAAGTTAAAAGCAGTGCCAAGGCGCCTTCTGTTGATACTGTTAAACGCTGGTTAAGCAGATATAAATGGAAGTCTGTCACAGCGCTAGTTCCCCTGCATGAGCAAAAAGGTCGCCACCGATTAATATATGGGGAGCTCGAAGAGTTGCTCTTGGGTGTGATTAACGAGCATTACTTGGATGATACTAGGGAGCCGGTTACCACAGTCATTGAAGAATTCAAAGGCAGGATTAAAGAGCACAATCTGAAAAAGTTGAGTGCTCAACATTTATCTTGTCCCTCTAGCATGACGGTGTATCGATATATACAAAGGCTAGACCCATATTTGGTCGACTCCGCCAGATTAGGTAAGCATACGGCCAATCAAAAACACCGGCGTGCAATTGGTCAGCTTCAGGTATCTGGACTATGTCATCGCTGGGAAATCGACCACACCCACTTGGATGTAATGCTGATTGACCCTGAGACGGGTCTAGTAATCGGTCGGCCTTATTTGACGGTGGTTCTGGACCGTTTTTCCCGAATGGTGATGGCTTATCTCCTGCATTTTGCAGCTCCCAATACGGAGAGCGTGCTGACGGTGATCGAGAAAGCCATTTGTCCCAAGGAAGCAATACTCCAGAACTATCCAAAAGTGGTTTGCAGTTGGCCGGCGCAAGGGCTTCCCCGTCAGATTGTTCCTGACAATGCGGCGGAGTTCCATGCAGGAGACCTGATGGTGGCTTTCGATGATTTGGGAATTGAAGTTTTGTACCCCAGGTCGCGCGGGCCACAAATGAAGGGCGCAGTGGAGCGATTTTTTGGTACCACTGCGCGGGGGTTCGTCCATCGATTGCCCGGGACCACTTTTGCGAATATTGAGGAGAAGGGAGAGTACGACTCAGTGGCCAACGCATGCCTCACATTCGAAGATCTCGACGCATTGGTAATGAAATGGATTGTGGATATCTATCATCAGAGCCCACATCGGGGGTTGGAGGACAGAACACCTGACCAGGTGTGGCGTGGGGCAGAGGCTAAGGCCGTGCTTCAGATGCCTGTAGACCTGGACGCACTGGAAGCAATCCTTGCCTGCCGAAAAAACCCGAAGTTACATCACTATGGTATCGAGGTTGGCGGCCAGTATTATCACTCGGATTTGCTCGCGGATATGAAACTACAGCACAACAACCCGTTTTCTGTAGACGCCCGTTACCGTGATGATATGGGTCACGTTTGGGTGTATGACGACCTGCGAAAAATATTTTTCCAAGTGCCCTGTAAAGATAAGCGCCTGGTTGGTGTGAGCCGAGACTTGTACAACGAGGCTAAAAAGCAACTCCGTCAGAGTGGCGTTCTCAATCCCGATGTAGATGCCCTCCTCCGCGCTTCGCGGGAAATACAACAGGACATTCAGCGTGCTAAAGACTCCAAGCGGCTTTCTGATCGACGCCGAAATGCTGCTTTGGCTCGTCATCGAAGTGGTGTACCGGTAGCGCCTATCGACTCTGCCACGGTGCTCGAGAATGTGCCTATACCAATTGGGGCGAATCTATCTGAAATCCCTGACCTGGTCGTCGAAACCACGAGCCGCAAATCCTGGCTAGACAGGAGGGTGTGAAATGAACGAGTCATTGAATGGTATTGATGATACTTCCCTCCGAAACGTTTTCATAAATACCTCAATAGCGAGGGCAGCCGCTTCAAGGCTAATGGATATCCATAACGAAAACCTACGAACGGGGACCAATCAGGGATTTCTCCTCATGGGTCCAAGTGGTGTTGGAAAAAGTGCTTTAGTGAAGAAGTACGTTGATTCAGTGAATACCGAACGTGCTATTGAAATGGAACGCTTACCTATTCTGTATTTGGATATGCCATCTGGACCTACGAAAAAGAATCTCGGTTCTACGTTACTGAAAGCTATGAAAGACCCCTATGCGAATACCAATAGTGAGTCAGCCGAGGCAAAATTTTCTCGTGTGGTTACATTGTTGAAAAACTTGAATGTAGAACTCGTTATTTTGGATGAGGCTCAACACTTGGTGGACTATAAGTATAGCGATATGCTCGAGGCGGGGGACTGGATAAAGAGCTTGTTGAATACTTCGGAAGTATCCGTTGTGTTGATCGGAATGACACGCCTAGAACGCTTAAAAAAAGCTAATTCCCAATTTCGCAGGAGGTTTTCTGCATCGTACACCCTTGTGCCATTCGAACCAGGCAGCGAATTTTGGCCAGAATTTGCTGGAGTTATAAAGGCCCTGCAAAAAATGATGGCAGTCGACTCAGTGAGTTTAGTAACCGATGACATGATACAGAGGCTCTATTTCGCTTCCTTTGGTATATTGGACTATCTCGTAAAAGTATTGGAAAGAGCGGTTCGTTTGGTGAGGAGAGGGCAATTCGATGGTGTAAATCTTGCCGCATTGGGTACAGCATTCAAAGATGAAGTCTGGCAATTGGCCCCAAGGAATCGCAACCCGTTTGATGCTGAGTTTAATTACCAGCCGTTGATTGCTCCAGATGAGCCTTACGAAATAATTAAGTAGCGTTGGTGGGGCGCTAGGTTCTTCTAGCGACCACTTTGAGGATAATATGCTTAATTTACCAGTAAAAGTGCTCCCGCATCATGATGAAAGCCTGGTCGGATTCTTAGGCCGTTTAGCCACTGCCAATGGTTTTTCTCATTCTTTTCTGATAAAGAAGTGCAGGGAGTTAACCGATGAAGAGGTGGAGTCGTTTTACAGAAAAAACGATGTGCCCTTCGTATGGGTTTCTTCGATTAAAGCGTTAAGCAAAACCAGAGGCAGCCTTGATCCTCTGTCAGCTTACTGCCCAAAGCATTGTCCGAAATGTTTAAGTGAGGGGCGATATTGGAAGTACGTGTGGGGGCTTAAGCTTTATAATTTTTGTGTTGAGCATTCGATGCAATTGGTTGATACCTGTCATCACTGCGGGATGAGGTTATGTTTTGCGGCATTTACCACATTTCGGTGCAGTTTATGTCATCGGGACATTCGTAAAAATCAAACTTGCTCGCTGGCCTCGACTTCAGATGTTTGGTTCTCAAAGTTATTGGAAAATCGGGCGCTTTCCAGGCCTCCGCTGAATGATTCTATTTTGTGCAAGCTATCGATTTTGAATTTGCATGAGCTGTTTCTAAATCTAGGTTTCATTGTTTCAAATCTTAAGGGGAAAAGGTGTAATGACGTGTTCATGTCATCAGAACTCTCCAAAATCAGCCACAGCGCGGGGGAAATTGCTTTTGGCTGGCCTGGTTCATTTTACGACTATTTGTATATTTGCCAAGGTAGTGTAGGTAACGACAAATGGCACCCAAAGACCTGTTATAGCAAAATATACCGGATTTCTTTCCAGAAACTGAAAAGCGATGCCTACGATTTTCTTCGGGAGGAATTTGAGAATTACTTACTTTCAAACTGGCGAGGACCGCTCAATCCCAGGGCTACTACATTTTCATCTGAGACCATTCAATCTCATCGTTGGAAACCGATCAAAGCGGTTGCTAACTCTCTAGGATTGGCTCCCTCAAAAATTAAAGTACTTCTGGAAAAGGGGCTTGTCTCATCCAGCACACTCCGTCATGACTGCGGAAAAATATCCACTGTAGTAGATATTGAAGAAGCTAAAGCTTTTGTGGAGAATGCTGCCAGGTCACGAAGCTTGAAGGATGCCGCAAAGCAGTTGGGGATCAATGAACGTAGAGTTAGATCACTCGTTAACGGTGATTTACTTGTTGGCTATCGTTCAAATACTAAATCTCAAGCTCCATGGATTCTAGACTGTGATAAATTTCTCAATAAATTTTCGTTGTCGGCTATGACAACTGATGGTGATGAGTGTCTTACAATACGTAAGATTCTAACTTTTCATCTGCGAGAGGAGACTCAGTTTTTAGATTTTATAAAATCTGTTATAAGAGGGGAAGTGGTGTTGTATGGCGGTACGGAAGACACATCATTTGCTGATTATAAATTAATTGCAAGTGACTATTTTTCTTGGAAGTGTCAATGGCTAAAAAAACATCATACAACGAAATCTCTGAGTGCCCGGGAGGTTGCTAGCGTATTAGGCGTTAAAGACAATGTAGTTTATGCGATGATTAACAATGGTCTACTTGCGCATGTGGTCGTTGGCAAGCAGCGTATGGTCAAGCCATCCGCGCTTAAGCAATTTCGTGAAAAGTATGTATTCAATCGTGAAATAGCTGATCAATTTCGCATGTCTCCGAAGATGGTAGTGGCTTGTCTTTCGGAAGATAAGTTTAGGCCAGCAGCAGGGCCGCATGTTTTAAACCACCCGTGTAGGCACTACATTTGGAAACGAACTGACAAACTATACGATTTCTTAATTTCAAATTTCGGAGAGGGGTGAGTCTGTGCGACTGAACATCAGCCACTCTGGTGCGAGTGAAAACTATTTTTTACCTTGTTAACCGCAGTGGTTAACAGTGCAAAAAGCAGGTTTACAACGTGTTCGATGAGGCTTCTTGCGGCGAGGCGGGACAATTCTGTACGGCTGAGGGGCTGCACACTTGGCCTTCATTTTGATTGTTTGTTGATCAACTCATACAGTCATGCTTCTTGAGGCGCATAGAGCGTTATCCACAGTGGTATCCACCGTTTCGGTGGATAACTAGATTCAAGACTTCGCAACCACTGACTGTTGGCACCGACGGCAAATTGACCCAGTTGCCGAGATGTCACTGATCCAGTCTGTTCCTCGCGAACCATTGCCTTTGCTGAGTTTGTGTAGATTTGGAGGTGGGTCAATTCGGCGTTGGCGTCAAGCTGCGCAATTGGCCCTGATTTTGATTGTTTTTTGATCAACACATCGCAGTCATGCATCTTAATGCGCGTAGAGCTTTATCCACAGATGTATCCACCGTAGTGGTGGATAAGTAGATATCAAGACTTCGCAACCACTGACCACCGCGCTGCTTTTGATCTCACTAACTGCGCAGCACCTGACGCCTTAAAGCGCTATGAGAGGGGGAGCAGCTGCACTTCACCCAAGCAGTGCTATTCAAGGTACATTTACGCCTATCAAATAAGGTCAGCACTGCTGGGATCGAGCGATCATGCCGGCTTGAAAGGGAATTGGGGTATGGACAAAAAGTCGCTTACCGAGCGGGACATTTGCACCAAGTTCATCGCGCCTGCGATCCTGTTAGCCGGCTGGGATATCCAGAAGCAAGTACGCGAAGAAGTCAGCTTTACCAAGGGACGCATCATCGTCCGTGGCAAATTGCATAGCCGTGGCGAATCCCGCCGTGCCGACTTTATTCTCTATCACCAGACCAACCTGCCGATCGCTGTCATAGAAGCGAAAGACAACAAACACGATATCGGCTCTGGCATGCAGCAAGCCCTCGGTTATGCCGAGTCACTGGACGTACCGTTCGTGTTCTCCAGTAACGGTGATGGCTTTCTATTCCACGACCGTACCGGCACCGGTACACAGGTCGAAACTGAGCTGAACCTTGACCAGTTCCCCTCCCCTGACGAGCTGTGGCAGCGCTATTGCCAATGGAAAGGTTTGAACGGTGATGCCCGCCAAAAGGTCGAGTCGCCCTACTACGATGACGGCTCCGGGCGCATGCCGCGTTATTACCAAACCAATGCGATCAATCGTACCGTCGAGGCCGTCGCCAAGGGGCAGTCACGCATCCTGTTGGTGATGGCCACCGGCACCGGCAAGACCTACACCGCCTTCCAGATCATCTGGCGGCTGTGGAAGTCCAAGCAGAAAAAACGAATTCTCTTCCTGGCCGACCGCAACATCCTGGTCGACCAGACCAAGAACAACGACTTCAAACCCTTCGGCCAAGCGATGACCAAGATCGCCAAACGCCAGATCGACACCTCTTACGAGATTTACCTGTCGCTCTATCAGGCCGTGACGGGCACTGAAGAAGAAATGAACATCTACAAGCAGTTCTCGCGCGACTTCTTCGACCTGATCGTGATCGACGAATGCCACCGTGGCAGCGCCGCCGAGGATTCCGCCTGGCGCGAGATTCTCGACTACTTTTCCAGCGCCACCCATGTCGGCCTCACCGCCACGCCGAAGGAAACCAAAGAGGTGTCCAGCATCACCTACTTCGGTGAGCCGGTGTACAGCTACACCCTCAAGCAGGGCATCGAAGACGGCTTCCTCGCCCCCTATAAAGTGGTGCGCATCGACTTCGACAAAGATCTACAAGGCTGGCGGCCGCCCAAGGGCATGCTCGACAAAAATGGCGAGCTGATCGAAGACCGCATCTACAACCTCAAGGACATGGACCGCACCCTGGTCATCGAGGCGCGAACCCAACTGGTAGCGCAAAAGGTTACCGAGTTTCTCAAGGCGACCGATCCATTCCAGAAAACCATCATCTTTTGCGACGACATCAACCACGCCGAGCGCATGCGCCAGGCGCTGGTCAACCTCAACCCGGAGCGCATTGCGGAGAACCGCAAGTACGTCATGCGCATTACCGGGGATGACCAGGAAGGCAAAGCCGAGCTGGACAACTTCATCAACCCAGAAGAGCGTTACCCAGTCATTGCCACCACTAGCAAGTTGATGACTACTGGCGTTGATGCCCAGACCTGCAAGCTGATCGTGCTCGACCAGCACATCAAGTCGATGACCGAGTTCAAGCAGATCATCGGGCGTGGCACCCGCATCAACGAAGACTTCGGCAAGTACTGGTTCACCATCATGGACTTCAAGAAGGCCACCGAACTGTTTGCCGATCCGGCTTTCGATGGTGACCCCGTCGTGATCTATGCCCCGGAAGGTGAAGAGTCTCCCGTACCACCTGATGACCTGGCGACGGATGAAGATGGCATCACCGCTGGCACCACGGCAGAAATCGACGACCTTGAGTTCACCGGTGATGATGACAAAAAGCGCATCAAATACATCATCGACAACGTCCAGATCTACGTCATCGCCGAACGTGTGCAGTACTACGGCCCGGATGGCCGGCTGATCACTGAATCCCTGCACGACTACACCCGTGTCTGCGTGCAAAAGCAGTTTGCCTCGCTGGACGACTTTCTGCGTCGCTGGAGCGATGCCGATCAGAAGAAGGTTATCATCGAGGAAATGGCCACCCAGGGTGTGATGTGGGAAGCCCTGGCCGAGGAGGTGGAAAAGAAACAGGGGAAGGTCCTCGACCCATTCGACCTCGTCTGCCATGTGGCCTTCGACCAGCCCGCGCTTTCCCGCAGGGAGCGCGCCGAGCAGGTGAAAAAGCGTAACTACTTCGGCAAGTATTCAGGCGCCGCACGTCAAGTGCTGGAGGCATTGCTCGACAAGTATGCCGACACAGGTATCGAGCATATCGAAGACATCAAGATCCTCCAGCTTGACCCTTTCAGCCAGATCGGTGCACCCGTCGAGCTGGTCCAGGCATTTGGCGGCAAGGCCGGTTACAACAAAGCCATCCATGAACTGGAAGATGAGCTCTACGCCAGTTAAGCTGCCAGCCCCCGCATTTTCGGCATAGGCAGCACCACGCTGCCTGTGCCTTGAACCATCTGTTTTGTAGTAAGCCAGCGAGATTCCCATGTCCATCAGCAGCACCATCAAATCCATCCAGGACATCATGCGCAAAGACGTGGGTGTAGATGGCGACGCCCAGCGCATCGGCCAATTGGTCTGGCTACTGTTCCTGAAGATCTTCGACGATCGTGAGTTGGAATGGGAGTTGATGGACGACCACTACCGCTCGCCGATCCCCGATAGCTGCCGTTGGCGCACCTGGGCCGCCAACCCGGAAGGCATGACCGGCGATACCCTGAAGGATTTCATCGACAACAACCTGTTCCCGCAGCTGCAAAGCCTCCACGAATACAGCACCACACCTTCCGCCTTCGTGGTCCGTAGTGTGTTCGAGGACGCCTACAACTACATGAAGTCGGGCCAGCTACTGCGCCAGGTGATCAACAAGATTCAGGAAGGGGTGGACTTCAACAAGGCCCAAGAGCGCCACGAGTTCGGCAACCTTTACGAACAACTGCTGCGTGACCTGCAGAACGCTGGCAATGCCGGCGAGTTCTACACCCCGCGCCCGGTCACCGAATTCATGGTGCGCATGGTCGACCCCAAACTGGACGAAAAGGTCATGGACCCGGCCTGCGGCACCGGCGGCTTTCTCACCTGTGCTATTGAGCACAAGCGCAGCCGCTATGTAAAAACCGCCGAAGATGAGCGCACCCTTCAAGCCAGCATCTTCGGCGTAGAGAAAAAGCCACTGCCGCACCTGTTGGCCACCACCAACATGATCCTCCACGGCATCGAGGTACCCAACCAGATCCGCCACGACAACACCTTGAGCAAGCCGCTAATCAGCTGGGGGCCGAGTGAGCGTGTGCACTGCATCGTCGCCAACCCACCATTCGGAGGTATGGAAGAAGATGGCATCGAAACCAACTTCCCCGCGGCCTTCCGTACTCGCGAAACGGCCGACTTGTTTCTGGTGTTGATCATGCAACTGCTCAAGGACGGTGGCCGCGCCGCCGTGGTGCTGCCCGATGGCTTTCTGTTCGGCGAAGGCATCAAAAACCGTATCAAGGAAAAGCTGCTGACCGAGTGCAATCTGCACACCATCGTTCGCCTGCCCAACGGTGTATTCAACCCCTACACTGGCATCAAGACCAACCTGCTGTTTTTCACCAAGGGCTCGCCGACTAAGCATGTATGGTTCTACGAGCACCAGTACCCGGCGGGTGTGAAGAACTACAGCAAAACCCGACCCATGCGCATTGAAGAGTTCGCCGTGGAAGAGGCATGGTGGGGCAGCGAGGTCGATAGTTTCGCCGCACGGGTGGAAAACGAATTCGCTTGGAAGGTTAGCGTCGATGAACTGCAGATGCGCAATTGGAACCTGGATTACAAAAACCCGCATATCGGCGAGCAGATATGCCACGACCCGGATAAGTTGTTGAGTGATTACGCTAAGTTGACTGGTGAAATCAGAGACTTGCGCGACCAACTGAAGGCCGTCCTCGCTGAAGCCCTGGTGCGCCAGGCATGACTGCGTTAATGACCGACAATTTGCCCCTGTTGGCTGGTGCGCCTAATGGTATCAAGAAGCTGCGGGAGCTGATTCTGGAACTGGCGGTGCGCGGCAAGTTGGTGCCACAGGATCCAAGTGATGAACCGGCTAGGGAGTTGCTTAAGCGGATTGCCGAGGAAAAGGCGCGGCTGATGGCTGAGGGCAAGATCAAGACGCAGAAGCCGCTGGCGGAGATTGGCGCGGAAGAAAGTCCGTTTGAGTTGCCAGAAGGATGGGAGTGGGGGCGACTTAGTGACTGCTCAACGCAGGTTACTGACGGAGAACATCTAACACCTCCTCGCACGCCAGATGTATCCCAAATTCCGTTGGTTACAGCCAAGAACGTCCGTGATGGGTACATGGACTATACAACGACTGACTTTGTAGTGCGCTCCGTCGCAGAGAAGTGCTGGGAGCGTTGTTGTCCCGAGCAGGGGGACATCATGATGGTGTCGGTTGGTGCAACCCTTGGGCGCCTGACTATCGTTCCGACAAATCAAGAAATGGTGATTGTCCGTAGCGTTACGCTCATCAAGCCGTTGATGATTAACGTTCGATATCTAGCATTAGCAATGAAGTCGCCTACCGTTCAGCGGTCTATCTGGGCGGGAGTAAAGCAGAGCGCCCAGCCGTGTTTGTACTTGAGCCAATCAACTCAATTGCTCATCTCCATCCCGCCTCTCACTGAGCAATATCGAATCGGCGCCAAAGTCGATGAACTGATGGCCCTGTGCGACCGCCTGGAAGCCCAGCAGGTCGACGCTGAAAGCGCTCACGCTCGACTGGTGCAGGCATTGCTCGACAGCCTGACCCAAGCTAGCGATGCCACCGACTTCGCCGCTAGCTGGCAGCGTCTGGCCGAATACTTCCATATCCTGTTCACCACCGAGTCCAGTATCGATGCCCTCAAGCAGACCCTGCTGCAATTGGCAGTCATGGGTAAGCTCGTGCCGCAAGACTCCTGCGATGAACCGGCTCGCGAACTGCTTAAGCGCGTTACCGAAGAGAAAGCGCATTTAGTTAAGGTCGGCAAGCTCAAGAAGCAGAAGACGCTGGCGGAAATTAGCCAAGAAGAGAAACAATTTGATCTGCCGCCAGGATGGGAGTGGGTACGCAAGGCAAATATTTTCAATTTCTTGAATGGCTATGCCTTCAAAAGCGAATGGTTTAGGCCTGAAGGCGTTCGACTCCTACGCAATGTCAATGTTTCACACGGGATTGCAAACTGGAGCGATTCGGCTCGTATTTCCCAAGAGTTAGCTAGTGAGTTTGATGGCTTTCAACTAGCGGAAAATGACGTTGTACTGACTCTTGATCGTCCGATCATTTCAACAGGCTTAAAGTATGCCGTCATTCGACAATGCGATTTGCCCTGTTTGCTGTTGCAGCGGGTTGCCAAACTGGCCCCATACTCAGGAGCGGTAACAGTCGGTTATCTAGTGGTGTGGTTGAAGTCGCGATTTTTCGTTGATTCCATCGATCCAGGACGGAGTAACGGCGTCCCACACATTTCGACCAATCAAGTCGCAAATATGCCTTTTGCTCTGCCTCCAGTTGCCGAGCAACATCGTATCGTCGCTAAAGTCGATCAGCTCATGACCTTCTGCGACCAACTAAAAACTCGCCTGACCCAAGCCCGCCTAATCAACGAACAGCTGGCCAGCACCTTAGTCGAGCAAGCTGTCGCGTAATGCACAGCCATCAAGGATTTCAGGTTAGGACACTCCCATGGCCATCAAGACGCAACTCTGGACAGTAAACGGTCAGTCCCACCAGCTCAAAGAATGCATTCTACCCAGCGAGCAATTGCTGGAAGACATGATCGTAAATGCGCCGCGTGTGCTGTCAGATGAGTGGATGCTGATCGGCCGCCAGGAAAGCACAGGCCTGGGTGGCCGGATCGACCTGCTGGCCATCGCGCCGGATGCCTCGCTGGTCGTTATCGAACTCAAACGCGACCGTACACCTCGTGATGTGGTGGCACAGGCACTGGATTATGCCTCCTGGGTGGAACGCTTGGAGGCCGAGGACATTGCTGCTATCTACAAGCGCTTCAATATAGGAGCGGATCTGGCTACCGATTTTCGCATGCACTTCGGCATGCCGCTGGATGAGGATGCACTCAACCAGAGCCATCAGATCATCATCGTCGCCTCGGGGCTGGATGCAAGTACGGAGCGTATCGTGGCCTATCTCAGCGAGCGGGATGTAGCGATCAACGTGTTGTGTTTTCAGGTGTTCCAGCTTGGCGAACAGCAGCTGATCAGCCGCTCATGGTTGATCGACCCGGCAGAAACCCAGGTCAACGCCAGTAGTGGTAGTGGGGGCGGGCAAAGCGAACCCTGGAATGGCGAGTACTACTGCTCTTTCGGCCACAGCACCACGCGTGCTTGGCAGGATGCCTTGGCGTTTGGTTTTATCTGTGGTGGCGGCGGCACCTGGTACAGCAAAAGCCTGAAGATGCTCGCACCAGGTGACCGAGTATGGGTGAACATTCCGCAGCAAGGTTATGTAGGTGTCGGTCGAGTAACCGGTTTGGCCAGCGCAGCGGCGGACTTCACCGTGAAACAGAACGGTATTGATGTACCGGTTATGCAAGCGGCCCTACATGGCACCTACCATGTCGAGCACATCAATGACCCTGATCTGTCCGAATATTTCGTGCCGATAGAATGGCTACGTACAGTGCCGGTCGAACAAGCCATCAAGGAGGTCGGTATGTTCGGTAACCAGAACACCGTCTGTCGCCCGACCACCCCAAAATGGCGCTGGACGATTGAGCGGTTGAAAGAGCGTTTCCAAATATCACTATGAGTAGAGTAACGATCTAAGGAAGGCTCTACTTGTCATTGCATTCTCATCACTCGCTCCAGGTCGGTTACCTGCGATTACAGCGCCTGTAACCTGGCGCCTTTCCCGAAGGTCTTGACCGCTACTCCGATAAGTCACTGGGCTCGGGGCCAGGCGGAGTCGAACCGCGCTGCGCATAATCGGAGGATCGGTTAAATGGTGGAACGCTATGACCGGGTAAAGCTGCTGGAGGACGTTTGGTCCGAGCCCGTGCAGGTGGTGGCGCCCCGCTACGGGCTGTCCGACGTGGGGCTGAAAAAGCTCTGCTCGCGCCTGCAACTCGCCACGCCGCCACGGGGTCATTGGGCCAAGGTCAAGGCTGGTAAGCGCGTGTCCCCGCGCCCCAAGCTGTGCGAATACACCGGCCATCCCGGTTATTTGTATCGCCCCGCCGCACAACCCTCTGTTCAGGATCCGGTCGCTGAAGTCGTCGACAGCCGACTTCAGCGCGTGCTGAGTCTTGAGCAGCAGCCGGAAAACCAGATTGTGGTACCGGAGCGCATCAAGGTGTGGCATCCGGTGGTGACTGCTGCTCGCGAGGCATTGGCTCGACCGATCATCGATCAGCGCGGAATGCCGCAGACGCGCGGCAACGGGTTGAATATTTCAGTTTCTCCCGCGTTACAGAGTCGCGCACTGAAAGTGGCGGACACGCTGCTAAAAGCCTTGGAGAAACGGGGGTATACCGTTCAACAAGGCAAGCACCGTGTTGAGATTCTGATGTTTGACCATGTCCTGCATTTACGGTTGTTTGAAGCGTCAGTGCGCTCCCCATATGAACCCACCGCCAAAGAACTAGCGGCCCAGGCCAAAGGGGAATGGAGCTATTGGGCGAAATGGCAGTTCATACCCTCCGGCAGGCTGCAGGTTTTGGTCAATGAAGGTTACGGAGGGAAAATTGTTGACTCAGACGGCCGGCCAGTGGAGTTGCAGCTCAATAAACTGGTTGGGCTAATGGCCGCCAGAGCGGTGGAGTTTTTAGTCCGCAAAGAGCGTCAGGCAGTTGAAGATGCCGAGCGCCAGCGAGTTCGCGACATTGCGTTGGAGCGAAAACGTCGACAAGACACCGAAAAGCAGCGGTTGGCGAAACTTGAAGTTGATGCGCAGAACTGGCGGCGTGCGCAAGCCATTCGTGAGTATCTCAATGCTCTGGAGCAAAGCGCCGAACGGCAGGAGCTTTCTATGGAGCAACTCGAACTACTCCGTTGGGGACACGCCAAAGCGGACTGGATTGATCCCCTCAAACCGGGTGTGGTGGACGTGTTAGACGAAGAAATTGTGATTCCTCGATAGGCAAGGTGTGTTTCTGCAAGGCACGTTAGTCGCTCCGATGTGCGCCTAACGTGCCTCGAGGAGAAAGAGTTCGCCTATAAGCTGCGCCCCTTTCTCTTTGTCGCTATTGACTAGAAAGTTACCAGACCGTCAGCGACTCTCGTCAATGAAACTGGGGAGTTCTCAGTCGACTTAACGGATGATCCGCTGGAGTTCATAGGGAGGATTCTGGATCTCACATTCACCGGTCCCATTCTTAAAGCCCTCAAAGTAAACAGTTGTACCGACGTAGTCCGGCTGCATCAGTTTCCCTGTACCACATGGACCAAAATCAGCTGAGACCTCGTAAAGCCGCTTGGAGAAGTCAGCACCCTGTTCGGGCGAAACCGTCCCTTTAGCAATACGACGGTGGCCGTTGGCCTCGATAGTTACGAGCTCGATCCATTTGGTCCCACCGCTCTCATAGGCCTGAACGTAATTCCCTTGATTCGATGGAAACTCAACACGTGCGATTTCGCTCGCTTCACTGGTGCCAGCGAGCATAGCCAGGGGAACAGCCAACGAAAACACAGCCTGAAGCATCAAACGCATAGGTCTTTCCTCACTGTGGGTGACAGCGGTGCGCTGGCCCTTCAACACAAGATGGGGGCTATCTGTATATTTAACCAGTAGTTGGGGAGGGTTTTTGAAGGGGGCTGGCCATGCTGGTGGATGTGCCCAGAAAAACGAGGGGCGATTCACCATGGCCTTTTGCCTTTCGGATGTGATATTGCTTTGCTCTCAATTTGACTAGCGAAAGGAAATGCGAATGTCTGGTTCTGGCGGTAGCTATCTGGGTCCCTCCACACCCACCTCTTCCTGCACAGCACTGCAGTTTGATACCCAGCTTGCTTCACCGAAAGCGCAGGTGGTTAGACAGTTGAGCATCAACGACATCCTCGACATTGCCTTTTCGCAGTCTGGCAATCAGCAGGTCGTCTCCGCACTGTGGAACGGCGCTGAGGCAGGAGGGATTGTCGACCCACATCTGAACCAATTGCGAAGCTGCATGAGCCAGGGCGAACAGTACCAGGCACGCGTGCTGCACATTGGTGGCGGGCAAGTACGCCTTCGGGTTTATCACATCTAATTGCGAGCAAGGAGAGCTCTATGATCACCATTGTAGGAGGGGTCTACCGAGAGCGGTGCATGCGCCCGGCGTGGGACGATATTTATGGTTCGGCAGGACGGGCAGCAACGGCGATTGCCCGTTTCGGCGGGCAGGCGGAATTACACGCCTGTGTAGATAGCAACACCCAGATCGTCGTTGATGCCCGCGCAGCCGCGGAAGGTTTCCAGTTCAATGCCACAGTTGCGCCGGCGGGGGTGACTTTCGAGTACATCCATGGCCTCGCCAATCCAGATATTCGACGTGGCATTCACGTTAAATCGCAGCTGCAGGTTAGCGCCGAGAAGGTGCTTCGATTCGGCATGATCGATGGAACGGCAGTAGTTGATGCTGAGTACGCGGTGTTTGACCCACAGAATGCCGACGGTACGGAGTCCTTCAGGGCCAATGGCTCTGAAGCAAAGCACCTGGCTCTGGTCCTGAACCGTCACGAAGCCAATCTGTTGGTGTCCTCTTCCAGTGGGTTGACCGCACAAGAGCTCGCATTCGTGCTTGCCGAGCAAGAGAGTGCGGAGGTGGTTGTCATCAAGATGGGGCCGCTGGGTGCCTTGGTGTATGACAACGGCGCAATCTCGACGGTACCTGCATACCGCACTGAGCGGGTATGGAAGATCGGCTCGGGAGATACCTTCGCCGCCCACTTCGCACTGGGCTGGATGGACAAAGGTCTTTCGGCTCACGATGCAGCCTCGGTTGCCTCCATTGCGACGGCCTTTTATTGCGAAAATCAAGGCTTCCCCGACCAGGCTTTGCTTGCTGGCTTCAAGCCGTACCCACTGCAACTGTCAGCTCGGTATCGCGATGGCTACGCCCCTAAGGTGTACCTCGCAGGGCCATTCTTCACCCTCGCAGAGCTGTGGATGGTCGGGCAGGCTCGCAGAGACCTGCTGGCAATGGGGCTGGATGTATTTTCCCCATACCATGACGTCGGTCTTGGCTCTGCTGAGGACGTGGTCGAAAAGGACCTTGAAGGGGTGCGTGATTGCGACGTTCTCTTTGCGATTGGTGATGGGCTCGACTCGGGCACAATCTACGAGATTGGCTACGCTCGGGCATTGAACAAACCTGTCGTTTTCTACGCGGAAAATGAGTCCGAACAGGACAAGAAAATGATGGAGGGCTCCGACTGTCGCATCACCGATGACTACGTCAGTGCGATCTATCAGACGGTCTGGGAAGCGGTGGTGCTATGAAGACGGGATTATTGTTGTCCGGCGGGATGGACTCCTTGACGATTGCCTGGTGGAAACGGCCGGACATCGCGTTCACCCTGAACTACGGTCAGCTCGCGGCGCAGGCCGAAATCGAGGCTTCAAGGACGATCTGCCAACAGTTGGAAATCCCTCATCATGTGATTGAGATTGACTGCCGCCAGCTGGGCTCGGGAGACATGGCAGGTAGCCAAGCCGACAGCTTGGCTCCAGCCTCGGATTGGTGGCCGTACCGGAACCAGATGCTGGTTACGCTGGCGGCGATGAAGGCAATCTCGTTCGGTGTGACGCACCTGTGGTTGGGTACCGTGAAATCGGATGGCTTCCATAGGGATGGCTCCCCAGAGTTCATGTCGGCGATCAGCCATCTGCTTTCCCTGCAGGAGGGCGGAATGGTGGTGGAGGCTCCTGCAATTGAGCTTTCTACTGCTGAGCTTGTCCGCAAATCGGGTATCCCTGCGAGTCTCCTGGCCTGGGCGCACAGCTGCCACAAGTCGCATGTTGCATGTGGCAACTGCCGCGGCTGCAACAAGTACATGGAAGTGTTCCAAGAGGTGGGGTATGACTTGGATCGACTTGGGTGACCCTATTCCAAGGCAGGCTCCTGAGCGGTATGAGCCTCTCGAGTGGGAAATGGGTGATGTCTGCCCGCTCCCTGCTTCCTCGGAGGCATTAGCCCGGCCGTTCGGCGAGGTTTTGGATGCGCGTGCGTCGCATCGCGAGTTCGGCGTCGTCCATGACCAGCAGCTCGGAGCCTTCCTCTGGCATGCCTGCAGAACTCGAGGTTCCGGTACGTCAAACCTGGGTTTTGATCTGGAGCATCGAGCTGCCCCCTCGGCTGGCGCGATCCACCCTATACACATCGTCGTTAAGCGGCCCGAAGATGATCGATGGTGGATGTATGAGCCCAGGGCCCACCAATTGATGGAGCTCCGACATGCGACCGGCAAGCTTGCAGGCCTTTATGAATTCAGTCTGCAGGTTCTGGACGGTGATGAGGCAACACGCATTCTGTTTCTGGCCGAGCCCGGAAAAACCTTAGGTAAATATCAGGATGGTTGCAGCCTTGTTTGGCGTGACGCGGGGGCGCTACTCGCGGTCATGGCATTAACTGCGACAGCCCAGGGACTCAACTTCTGTCCGCTGGGTATCACCGGTGAGCCTTGGGCCAGTGCCCTAGCCGATCAGGGAAAGTTGGCCGGGGTTGGCCTTGCTCTTCTTGGGTCTGCTACGAGTACCTGATTCAGGTGCGTGGTGCCCCATGCCCATGATGCTGTGCACCGTGGCGGGCGATGACATCATCTCCAACCACATCAGGGCATCGAGTTCCGATGCCCTGACGCCAAGCCCTTTACTGAAGCGGATGAACTGCTCTTCGAGCTCCAAGTAGTGGCGCTCAACGGTCAAGTTACTCTCGAAGAACCTACCCAGTAGCCCGGCACGGAGAATGTGGATGTCCAGGATTGCCACATCGTCCGCATCCAGCCAGTTACGGGCAACCCACGATGCGGTCTTGTAACCAATTCCTGGAATATCCAGCAGCCAGTCGCGCAGCGCTTTGCCGGAGCCTAACGGAGGCCGTTCAGCAGACAGCTTCTGAAGTGCCGCGCAGAGGTAGCGGGCCTTCTGCGTGGCGAAACGGTATCGTACTTGGCGACCATCGATTGCTAGGGGCTCTTTCAGCCACTCGAGCAGGCTTTCTTCTGAAGGTGGTTGGTCACCAAAGGCACCGCGTTCTTTGACATGGTGAAAGGCGGCGAGTCCAACGCTAGCTGGGATGCCATGCCCCCCCAACAAGCACGCGCCGACTTCTTCTTTCAGCGTTGCCCCGAGCTTGTAGTTGATCCGATCGCCAGTGAGACGGCGTGCGTACACTTGGTATGCCCAGTACGCAGGAGTAGGGAACGCTTCCATGGCTCCCCACGGGACGCCCGGAATAACTTCTGCGTCTGCTTTGGGTAGCTCGACATTGAAAACCGCTTGGTCCATGAAAATAGCGCCTAGTTGCATCAGGCGGCCTCCTCGGCAATGCCGTAGTGTTCATGCATCCATTGCAGTAACTCGTGTCGCTCAATGGGATCTAGGCTCTCGATACGAGCACGGAGTCTAGTTTGGCGACGCTGAATGGTTTGGCGGTCTCGGAATGTTTCGCCCATGTATCGGCTGTCGTGCAAACGGCTGGGAGGATCGTAGTTCATCCAAACCGTTTCTTCGCGCAGCTCTACATGGGTCTTAGCCGGAAAACTCACCTTGCGCCACCCGATGAGCTCGCGGTTGTAGAGATCACAGTCATAGCCCGAAAGCATCACTTTGCAAGGTAATGCGACCAAGCACCGCAGCAAGCGGATGTGGTCTTCTTCCGAGTAATCGCAGCGATACACCTTAGCTCGACGGCGGGTTTCAGGAACGTAGGGCGGATCGATATAGACCAACTCCTGGCCTTCGAACGTATACCCTTCAAGGAACGTAACCGCGTCGACTTGGTGGAGTTCGCAGGTGTCTGGACGCTCCGCTTTCCACCGCTCAATGACTTGGGCGTCGAGATCCAAGCCAATGTTCCGCTGCGCAGCCTTTTTGTTGCGCATGACTGCCCCGCCACCAAGGTGGGATTCGATGTATGTCTGATGCGGTGGCATCAGATTGATCAAGCGCTGGTAGCACTTGCCTTTTCCGCCTGGATATCTCATGCGCCAAGCATCGTCAGAAATGACGATGATGTCAAGGCGAAGTGCCGAACGGCCACCATACGTGCAGTTAGGTTGGATGAATCGCCCCTGATTTCATAGATACTTCCTCAGCTCGTATTGAGGTTCCGGGCGCGGGACATCTGCTCTATGTAATTTGGTTAATTATTGATCAATGCGCTTTTTGTGGGCACCTTGTGATACGTAGAGATTTATCCACAGTAATACCCACGATTACTGTGGATAACTTCATATGTTTTAACCATCGAATTGCTTACGACTTTCCAGGTGCGGAAATTGCGGCCCTCTGTTTGACCATTCGATTGCATTCGATCTGATCAGCACGCTTCGTGCGAATGATCGGCAGGGAGATGGCCTTTACTGTCAGTGGTAGCAACGGAAATCGGTCAATAGCAGACGGAATAAGGTGGGAAATGCCCACCCCTGTGGCCGCGTTGGGTCGAGGAGTAGGGCTGTTTAGGGTGACGATTTATAGGGCTATCAAGTTCTTGGAGGTACAGCCGATAATTGAAAATGGTTCATTGAATGGAAACGGTTTATGGCTTACACATCAGTAGATTCGAAAGCGATGGACGAAGCGTGGGCGGCGGGAATTCGTACAAAAGCTGTAGATGTTGTCGATACGTCACACTGTCTGGCGACTCTAATGTGCCCACGTCATCCAAATGCTGAAGATCCCGCTAGCCTGTTGGCCAAGGCGATTGAAGCCTCGGACAGGTTTATGGCGGGATCAACTATATGCTTGGAGGTTGAGGGCAGTGGCTCCGTTCCTGACTATATTGCCGAATCAATTGATCTCCTTAATGGTTATTCGGTAAAAATAATTATCGTATGCGACGGTGCTTCAACACATTTGCCTGGCCCATTACTTAGCGATGAACTACGAGAGGCCGTTTGTAAAGCTAGTCCAGGCGGAATGTTGTGGCATCCAGTTGCAAAAGAGTTGGTATATTCCACTATTTATTAATAGCGTTTGGCGCTGGGAATAACTTCGCATTGTTACCTCGTAAAATTAGGGGGCGAGCTTCTCTTAGCGTCTTGCAATCGGAGAATTAAATATATTTGTATGTCAGCACAGGGGGGGGGATGCGGGTGGTCCATCGAAAGGGTGCTGAGGCTCCTCCAAATCCCCCGCTCCACTTCGACTGGTCTCTCACTCCTATTGCGGGTGCACAGCTGTTGCGCGACCCGATGAGAGAAATAGTGGAGCGTCGCGATAATATCAATATGTCCTTGTGTGAGAAGAGGTAGATATTAGGTTACGTGACGTACCCCTCAGTTAATCCATAGCTCAAAGCGTGCCGCTAGTTGCACTTAACTGTAATTTATGGTTTGGCATAATCGCCCACGTAGCTGAATGAATTCCACTTTAATGGCGGGCTGATACTCGATAAGGTGGTTTTGCATAAAGGCTAGGGTGAATCATGGTGCTGTGTTCGGCAATCCATCCGCCGTGCTACTGTCGCGTAACTGCAGATCCGCCACTAATTGCTCACTACGTTCATAAAGGGACTAGACGTGGATTCAACATTCATCACCCAAGAAAACTATAAAACACGGTTGAGGCAACTGGTTTCCGATGAGGACTCACTTGATGTTGCCGTCGCATTTTGGGGGCATAGTGCTCAGAAGCTAATCCATCCGGATGAATCCAAACCTATCCGGATTATCTGCAACCTGCGTACGGGCAGCACAAATCCTCAAGTGATCGAGCACTTCTTAGAACTGTCCACCCGACCCGACCGAAACGTGCAGGTTCGGCAGTGCGATCGCCTGCATGCGAAAGTAATTCTCGGAGCAAACCAAGCAGTTATTGGCTCCGCCAATATTTCAGCCAATGGCCTAGGCCTCGAAGATGAGGACTCTGCCCACTGGCTGGAGGCCGGCATGCATATTCGAGAGCGCACCGAACTCGGTGCCATGCAATCTTGGTTCGACGCTTTATGGGACTCGGTGCACGTGAGAGCTATTGATGATTCCGACATCGCCGCTGCGTATTTGGCCTGGCGCCGGAACCGGAAGCCCATGCTAGAGGTGAACTCAGGCAGGGAGAATTACTTCTCGCTAGCTGATTTCACTGCTTCTAGCCTTCGTTGGGAGAAAGTCTTTGCCCTTATATATCGGCAGAAAAATTCTCCAGAGGCGAGATCGAAGCTGAAGGCAATCGAAAGCGAGGTGGGTAACGACAAGGGGGATGTTAAGTCCGGCATCAAACTTTGGGGCTACGAGAACTGGCCTGATTTTCCTACTGACGTGGAAGCCGAGTACGTGGACATTCGGTGGGGTCCTATGAAAGGGGTATCTGTGTTCGGACCGTGCCGCTTACTCGGTCAACAGGCGAGCATCCAATACGCCAATTCGTTTGTCGGCACCCTCGATATTGCAAATCCAGTACAAACGTTGCTCGGCACTCCATTCGGAACGAAGGCGAAGCGAGCAATGGAAATGCAGCTCAAAACATGTATGCAAGAAATATGGGATATGACTGGCGGTGGTGACGATGTACGGGTCGTGCACTTGGCCGAGGTCGTAAAGATTTTGGAGAAAACGGAAGGCCGGGCTCTGGTTTTGGAAGATCTCGAAGAGCTAGATTCAGTGGTTCATCCTAGTGGCCTCCCAGTCGGACAGCGGGATGCGAAGCTGCTGGTAGGCGGGGCGTTCAACGGGCAGACCGCAGTGGAATTGCTGGAGTCGCTTTCGAGGTATGTAGCTCCTTTCAAAAAGGACAAAACGAATAAGTTCTGGAGCTACAAGATCAGAACCAGAAGGGGAATAGAGTTTGCTTTTGACCCCAAGACTAAGAACGGTCTTTACGTCAGGGTTGAAAGAGAGCTACCGAATTTCCCCGGGATCGTTGATATCAAGCAGATCCAGTTGGATAGCAAATCAACAGCCTTGGATCGGGTGTTCTCTGGCGGGCACCACAGGGCGGTGTACAGCGCCACTATCGAGACAGAGTCCGCGCTACGTGCTTTCGTTGACCATTACTTCACACTCTGACGGTTCTTTATTAGTGGTTACCCCTGAGCATTTTCTAAGCCTTCTACGTCCCTTTACTGCCTTACTCGATAGACAACCCTCCGCTCATAGGTAAAAGAGTCGGGGGGGGGGGTATCGCTCTGCCGACCCAGCCCCTCCTCTCCCGCCCTCGGCTCCGTATGAGTCGTTTCTCTGAGATCCTGCAGCACAAGGGTCTCGGTTTCTCATAATTTTTTGACTGTGCTTTTTTACGAACTTGAACGGCCAGAAAGCCTGATTCCTCTAGAAAATATATGGCTGAAACAATCATCGGCCAACAATGCATACCTAACTTCTGAATAACGTCAAGCAAGATTTCTCTTTGCACATGTAAATCTCTGAGATAGCATTAATGCAAGACACGATAAAAACCATAAAAATAGGAGTGTTACGGAAATGTCTGCAAGCATGTTTTTCTGTATGGCTGGTATCATTTTGGGGGCAGTTGAAATCTGGTGGCCTCGCTTGTCGGTTGCTCTAGAGGCAACCATTTGCAAGCAAATAAAAGAAGTGAAAGCTTTCCAGGCCTTGTACTTCAAGGAGTACGCCACTTTATCAAAAGTAGCCCTCAGTGCGTTCAAGGAGGTTGAAAAAGGCCCCCAGTTGGTTACCTCTGAGGAATTCAAGGCCAACACGCTGACGTCACTAATAAACATCCGATCATATCTTTGGTTCTATTGCGTAACTGCGGTGAACTTTTTTATCTTCAGGCCGCTGCACTCTGCTCTTGTGGCTCTCAACAAATTAGGGCGTGGTAGGGCTGTAGGTGGGTTGGGATTGGTGATAGCGGTTCTTGGCACCTTTTTGTGAATTTTGATAGACACACTGCACCAACCTTGACGTGCTCAGTGCTCATACGATAAGCCAACAAAAGGGCGGGCGGACCTCACGGTGCACTCGCCCTTTTAAGACTAACTTTTCGAAGTGCTGATGACAAAAAACGAGCTTGCTGTCGGGGTCCGAAAAGGGCAGTGATTGAGTACTTTCAAGGTATTTGGATTTTATTGCTAGAACTCTAAAAAATTACGAAAAATATTAAGGGAGAATTAGTCGCCATGGGCAATAGTGGATCGAGAAAAATTAGTTGGCTGCATCTATCAGATTTTCATATGGGAAAAGAAGGTTATTCTCAAAGCTTTGTTCTCAGCAAAATTGTTGACAATATCAAAGAGAAAATCGAGAGCGGTCACGAACCTGATTTTATATTCATTACAGGGGACATAGCCAATAAGGGGCTGGAGAGTGAATATGATAGCTTCTGGGAGCACTTGATAGTACCGCTGGACGAACTCATGCCAACGATGCTTACTGACAAGCTATTTATGATTCCAGGTAATCATGATCTAAATAGGAATAAAAATGACGCATTCGATCGTACGGTACTTTTAAAACCGACGGCTCCATATTTTAATCCTGACGAGGAGTCTAAGGAAAAGCGAGAAATTGTAGTAGCAAGATTCGAGAAGTATATTGAGCATGACGTCACAGGATACTCTGAACTTTTTAGAAAAAAAGAGGGCGCATATTCTACGACAATTCAAAAAAACGGATGCACAATAGGGGTTGTCGGACTCAACACAGCTTGGTTGTGCAAGGATGAACATGATTACCAACGCTTAACGCCCGGAAAGCCGATTTTAGAGAATGCACTTTCCAATTTGCAAAACCCTGAACTGACCATTGTGTTAGGCCATCATCCTACGGATTGGTTCTCAACCGACCATCTGCGACCAATCAGTGCATTACTTGGGCAGCATAATGCTCTTTATCTTCATGGCCATATGCATCACGCATGGGCATCACCTACCTACGGCGCAGGGAATCACTTCTTAAATTTACAATGCGGTGCCGCATTCCAAGCGCATGAAGCAGACAAATGGAAAAATGGGCTACTGTGGGCAGAAGCAGATTTAAACACCCAAACAGTCGCACTTCAAGCTTATGAATGGAATAATAATCACCAAGAATGGGTGATTAATGAAGAAGCATTTCCAAGCGCACACAAACAAGGTGAATGTTGGAAGTATATCCTGCCAAAAAAAATGAATGCAATCTATAAAGAGACTCTCGAGAGCAACTCTGGTCAGCTCTTAGGCGGGTGGGACATTAATAGTGTCGAAATGCTGAGAGTCAATCTTGCCGAGCTGCCTTTAGATGAAGCGGTTTCATTTTTCAATGGGGCAGTACCTACCTGGCGCACCGCGCTCTCAAGCTCGATCCCGCGACGTAGGATTGTCCAGAAAACAGCTAATATCTTTAAAGCATTAAATATTTCCGATAAGCCTATTGTGGGTCTTATCAGTTCTGCTGGGTGTGAAGGTAAGAGTACTGCTTTGTTGCAGAGTGCTTATGAAGTAGCGTGTGCACATCCTGAGATCCAAATTCTGCGCAGGCATAACGACTTTCGACCGTTTAACCATACTGCAATCTTAGATGCTATAAATAATGACAAAAAGTGGTTGGTGGTATTGGATGAGGCTGATCAGGAAGCTGAATCAATATTAGAGTTCATTAATAAGTATATAGACAGGCTAGGTGGTCGAGTACATTTTTTGCTGGCTTGTCGTGATTCCGCATGGATTGCATCTTCAGCGGTGAATCTTAAATGGTCTTCAGCTCAATTCAAACAGGAGCGTTTAACGGGGTTGACCCAAGGCGATGCAGAACTAATAGTTTCCGCATGGGCGGCTTACGGCAATGATGGTTTAGGAGCCCTTTCCGATACAGCACCAAGTAGAAGAGCCGCAATATTTAAGGAATATGCTGATCAAGAAATAAAGAAGAGCGCTGGCAATGGAGCGCTGTTTGGTGCACTCCTTCTGGTGCGGCACGGTGAGGATTTGCACGAGCATGCTAGATCTATGGTCGACAAGCTTGAGACTGTTAGTATTGGTGATGATCTCACATTGAAAGACGCAATAACCTATATTGCCATCATGCACGCTGAGGATCAAAACTATCTCTGTAAAGATGTTCTTAGAGAGGCGTTGGGATTTGAAGGTGGAAACTTTCATTCGGCGGTGATCAGACCTCTTGGTCAAGAGGCGGCTGCTACTGCAACCTCGACGTATGTATATACTCGTCATAGGTACATCGCAAAAGAAATTGTTAAGGTTTTGACGGAAGACTACTCGATCGATATTCAGGCGTATTATATTAAGCTTGTAAAGTCTGCGCTAACTATTATGAGTCGAGGGAACTATCTAAAGGATTTAGAGTCTTGGCGTTATAAGCTTGCTGATAGTTTTATGGAGCAAGAAGAGTCGCATTTGGCTATTAAACTTGTCGAAGAGATCAGGGAGTTTGATCCCGCTGATACGTACACAATAACGCATCTGGCCAGTCTTTATCGTATGAGTAATCGCTCCAAAAATGCAGTTGATATGTTTCGAGGTATTTCGGTAATTCCGACTATTAATCGCAGAGCTTTCTTTTTTGAATGGTCCGTATCAGAAGGGTTTTCAGATAATCCATTCGAAAGTGCGACACTGTCGCTGTATGCACTTAGTGACGACTGTGAATACATGCCCCTAGCGGTGGATCGAGCTATAGTTCTTCTGAATGGTGTCTCGGAGAGTTTTAAAAAACTTCACGCACGCTATCCCGATAAAGAATTTATGAACGCGTTTCATTCGGCATGCTCATTGCTGCTGACGTGTCAAACGTATGTAAAGCAATCTGCGGTCAGCCAGCATGCGGTAGCTTTCGGTAAAGACGTGGAGCGAGGCTTATATAAAATGCTTACGACATCGGCGGCCATTGAGTTTTTGAAGGCTGCGTTTCCATTGTGCAGTTCCTATGTTCAGACCGATGCTGTCAGTAAAGCTATAGAAAAAATACCCACTGTCGATTTTTCTTGCTTGGACAGGATGGCAAAAAACATCTCATCAAAATAGATTCGGGTTCGGATGTGGTCGCCTGGGGTACTGCTCTCCCAGTGGAGGTTCTGTTGATTCGGAGCCTCCAAAGTTTCTCTGCCTTAGCCATCCGGCGGAGACTGAAAAGCGCTTCGCAAAGGGCGCTTCGATCTTGCTCACCTCACCTCGTTTGTTGGCGCCGACGCCGAATTGATCCAGTTGCCCATATGTCACTGACCCAGTCTGTTCCTTGCGAACCATTGCCTTTGCTGTGTTTGTTTAGATTTTGAGGTGGGTCAGTCTTGCGTCAGCATGTGGGTCAATTCGGCGTTGGCGTCAACACATCACTCCGCTTTGCGCGACCGTCAGCTAGCTGCAGTGCTCAACGGTACCGGGGTCGAATCGCCAGAAGATGTCCTGATCCAAGCCATCAGCTCGACGTCGAGTTGCGACACACCGGCCAACCGTACTCTACTCGCCCTGTTGAAACGCTTCAGAGCCAGGGCAATGTATCTCCGGGCCAAGGTTAGCGCTCAAGCGCTGGGGGGGCCTAAAGACGAACAGGTCAAGCGCAGCCCACGCCGTGTTGAGGTGCTGGATCATCTAATATCACAAACCCTGCTGCTGACCCAAGGCCAGACTCTTCGTCAGGTCTCGGGTCATGGCCCAAGCGCCAGCGGACTGACCCAGATCGCCGCTCTCCCAGGCTATCAAAGGGCATATCGAATGGGCTGTGCCGCATTGATGACCGGCATAGAGGGCAGCAACCCTCTCGACCAGCTGCACAGCAACTTTTCCTGGGGGATCTACGAAACTTGGTGCTATGTGCAAGTGCTTGCAATTGTGCCGCGGCTGCTCGAAAACTGTACTCCGATTGCCCACAGTTCCGCGGTCGGCGCGCAACTGTCGTACCGTTTTTCATTACCGAATTCGCGCTCGATCGACGTACTCTTCCAGGCACGGTTTCCCTCCGAGCAGGCGGAGACAAACCCGCTCGCCCGCAGTATTTCCCGCGAACGCTACCCTGACATTCTGCTGGTGGACAGTGTCGGACTGGGTAAGCGCAGTATGGTGCTGGACGCTAAATGGCGCAGCGGTCGGAAGAATGTGCTGGAGGCCATGGAATCCGCGCATATCTACCATGATAGTCTTCGCCTTGGGGGTACCCCGCCGACTCCCTGCCTGCTGCTATTGCCTGGGGATACATGCGTCCCTTCGCTTGAAACCGACCAATTTATCGAGCAGCACGGCGTCGGTTCCATCAGTGGGTTTTCGGCGCAAGGCGCTGGACTCGATCGACTGGAACGAAGGATTGAGCAGTGGCTGAATGCGGGGGGATGATTGCCAAAGTAGCATTAGACTGGAGACTATCACCAATATCTAGATTGGGTCATTTGGCGCCCTCTATTTGCACTTCCTGCGCTGCGACGCCTGCCAACGCGGATGCTTTGTGCAGACATTAGGATATTTCATAGTGGCAACCTAGGTTCTTTAGTAAGGAAAAAGAATTTTTAGGCGGGGGTTGACCACGTATTTTAATGCTGTAGTATTCGCCTCCCGCTAACGAGCAGCTTGAGGCTGATTGTTGCTTAAGTAGTTGATTTTATTAAAAAATCATAAACTTTTAAGGGTGCTATTTGAGGAGGCAGTAAAATGCGCGCCTCGGCTGAGACGAAAGCTCTTAACCAACCGCTCTTTAACAACTGAATCAAGCAATTCGTGTGGGTGCTTGTGGAGTCAGACTGCTAGTCAACAGATTATCAGCATCACAAGTTACTCCGCGAGAAATCAAAGATGTAACCAACGATTGCTGAGCCAAGTTTAGGGT